>NZ_CP148094.1:0-802663 GCF_042140505.1 Rhizobium sp. T1470 | reverse complement strand
AGATTTCAACCACCGAAATCATTTCATCAATCGCGTGACAACGCGGACGACGAGCCTGTTTGACCAGGAAGGCGTCCACTGTGAAAAGTAGTGGAGGCTTTGACAGCAAGGTGTATCCTCTTCTGCAGCTGGCGATCGAGTATTGCGCAAGGCCTGAGTGGGAGATGGGATGCGTTCCTGCGTGAAGTGGAGCAACGACTGTGCCGCTCAATTTCTTCAATATCTTTGATTATTCCGATAGCCAGGTTGACGCCATTACCGAGGCCGTTAAGGCATGGTGTGGATTAAACGGTGTTGACGCGGAAAGTGAATGCGCCCGTGCTGCAACGGCTGTTGCGATTGATCTTCTCAGCCGTGACCCGTCCGCGTCTTGCGAGGGGTTGCTGAAGGCGCTGTCCCTGAAAATGTCGGCAAACAAGGATGGGGAACCTTCTTGCTGATGCGTTGTTTAAGCATCACGCCAGCCGGGAAGCCATGTTATCGCAATGAGATGCCGGTACTACTTGGTGGAGACGCTTTTTCATAAGCTGTGGAAGGCATGCGTCGTGTGGGACTCAACGGTGACGATCCGACTGGGGCGGCGTTCCCATACCGTCAAATCGTCGCGACAGGCGTTCGAACTCTTGACGAAGCGCTGGCCCACCTCCGACGGAAGGGCCTATATCTCCGCCCTGGAAGCCTGCCAAGGCGTTGAGGCCAGAACCGTGGAGGAAAACGACGCCCTAGTGCCGCGCCACAGAGATTATGACTCTTTGACGGGGTAAGCTTTGCGGAGCTTTTGGCGGGCTTTTTCGGTTGTGAACATCCATTGGATCTTTGCGCCATTAGCGTTGCGTTGCTGCTCCCAGGCTGCGACTTCGGCGATTATGGTGTCTTTATTGTCGATACGACGGTCGAGGCATTGGCTGCGCAGGACACCGATCTCGATCTCGACCATGTTGAGCCAACTGGCGTGCTTGGGCGTGTGGTGGAACTCCAGTCGCTTCAGCACCCTTCGAGCCTCCGGGGCTGGAAATGCGTCGTAAAGCGCCCCGGCGGAATGGGTGGAGAGGTTGTCCATCACCACGCGGATGATCGGGGCGTCGGGATAATCGACGTCGACCAGTTCGCGCATGCACTGGGCGAAGTCTTGGTTGGTTCGCCGATCGGTGACCTTCACCCTGCGCCAGGGCTGGTGGGCGTCCATGAAGACAAACAGATTGACCGTGCCGTTTCGGCGATACTCGCAGTCGTAGCGTTCAAGCTGGCCAGGCTTGGCCGCAATGGGCTCGCGCACTTCGCCGATGAGTTGGGTCGGGCTCTCGTCGAAGCAGACCACGGGCCTTTGTGGATCAGGCGTCTCTGCGTAGAGGTCGAGAACATCCTCCATGCGCGCGACGTATTCCCCATCGAGCTTTGGGATGCACCACATGTCTTTGCGCCAAGGTTTGAGATGATTCTCAGCCAGCCGGCGACGTACGGTCTCCGAGGACAACTCGTCATGATCGGTGAGTCGGACCATCTCATCGGCCAGAAGCTCCAGGGTCCAGCGGGCTCGCCCGGGCGGCGGCTTTGAGCAGGCGGTCGCCACCAACAGCGCCTCCTCCTTGCTCGATAGCTTGCGCTCAACACCCGGGCGCGGTTCTTCACTGAGCGCGCCTTCCAGATTGGCTTCCACAAACCGGCGCTTGGTCCGGTAAATCGTCGATCCGCTGACGTTCAAGGTTGCCGCGATCACCTCGTCGCTGAAGCCTTCGTCCGCCGCCACCAGGATCTGGGCGCGCTTGATCTTGCGCGACGCATGGCGTCCCCCGCTCAACAAAACGGCCAGTTGATCACGTTCCGATTGGCTAAGCTCTACGTGAAACTTTATATTCATCGACACCTCCTTCAGCGCGGAGACGCAGATGAATCCGAAAATGAGTCCCTCACTTGACCCGCAAGCCGCAACGGCAAGACATGGCCTTACGCAAGTCCAAGGCCAGTACCTGGCCTTCATCTACGCCTACAGCCGCATCTTCAAACAGCCTCCGGCCGAAGCCGACATGCGTCGCCACTTCGCCGTTACGGCTCCGTCTGTTCACCAGATGGTGCTGACCCTCGAGAAGGCAGGATTTATATCCCGCGTGCCAGGCGCAGCACGCAGCATCCAACTTCTCATCCCACCAGAAGACTTGCCCATTCTACGATAACCCAACCCGTCATAATCTCTGTGGCGCGGTACTAGGTGTATTTTTGCTTGCTCTTACAGAGGCCCACATCCGGTTCACCCTATCTACCGGGTAGTGCTGCGCTTTGCGGAACCAAACCCGATCGACGGCGTTTCCAGTATATATCTCTCCTGGAATTGCCCCCGCAAATTTGCGGGGGTTTTTTTGAGCGGAACTATTACCGGATGACCGCGCTCCCATCGTGTTTGTCGCCCTCGACGTCTGCCCGAAAATCCCCGAGGCTCTGCGCGCCCACCGCAGAGCCTCATCTTTTTGACCGCTGTGCGTCTGCATGTTAGGTCTCCAGTAGAAGCAAGCGAAAAGTAGGCGGATCGTCGGGCTGTAACCGACATCTTCACCGGCCTTCCAGTCGTCGTGGACGCAATCATCCTGGACGACCTCGAACGCCGCGAAGGCAGCGATCTTACCTTTATGCGCAACCAGACGCACAACAGCGCAATCTCGGATGTTCACGAGTCGCGCTAAATACCGACACCGTCGGAAATTCTGGCGAAGCGGAACAAATACGCGCGCGGCGTGTTATTCGAATGTCTTGGGAACTATCCCATTTTCCAAGGCAAGACACACGACCCCACTTCGCCCCGTCTTTCAACGGGGCGGCTTTTTTGTTGCGATCGTGTGCTATGGAACCGACGTTCCCTCGAGCTTGTCGCCCCCGCGTAACCAGAGGAGAGCGGGCGCAAGACGGGTTCGACCCGCCCTGCTCGGGCGTCGCGCCGATATAGCCGACATAGCCGATATCCGATATAAGGGGCACTCTGCTCGTTTTGACATTGCACTTCTGTGGCTTGCGATCCACGCCCTGAAGCAAAGCGTTTCTAAGCAGGTACAAGTGTGAGATTTGCGGTATCGGCAGCCGCTACGATGTTCTCCAGCACGGCAATTTCCTCGTCCGTCAAATCTGTGAGCGGAGCCCGGACCGAGCCGGGATCGCGGCCAATGACCTTTAGTCCCGCCTTGATGATCGAGACGGCATAGCCTCTTCTTCGATTGCGCAAGGCAACGAATGGGAAGAAGAAATCCTTTAAGATGCGGTCGACGGTCTTCTGGTCGCCGCTTCGCAGCGCTTGATAAAAACGTTGTGCCAGTTCCGGGACAAAGTTGAAGACGGCTGACGAATAGGTCGTAACCCCTGCCGCGAAATAGGCCTGAGCATAGACTTCGTGGGTTGGCATGCCGCCAACATAGACCAGGCGGTCACCGATCTTGGTGGTGATCTCGATGACGCGGTCGACATCCCCGACCCCATCCTTGAAGCCGATCAGGTTGGGGCATTCGTCGCACAGCTGCGCGAGGCTATCTGCCGACAGGATGGCGTTATCACGGTTATAGACGATCACCCCGATTCCGACTGCGTTACAGACTGCCTTTACATGCGCAACCAGGCCGGCCTGTTCCGAAAACATCAGATATGGTGGCAGGAGGAGCAGCCCATCGGCGCCCGCCCTTTCGGCTGATCGTGCAATCTCGACCGCAAGAGAGGTCCCGTATCCTGTTCCCGAAATGATCGGCGTCTTGGCGGCTGCGTTCTTTGCGGCACGCACCACCAGCGGCACTTCCGCAGGATTGAGCGAGAAGAATTCGCCGGTGCCGCCGGCAGCAAAAAGAGCGCTTGCCCCAAAGCCGGCCAGCCAGTCGACGTGTTTGCGGTATGCCGCCTCGTCGAACTTGTTGTCGCTGTCGAAATGCGTGACGGGAAAGGAAAGCAAGCCGTCGCCGACGGCTTTCTTGATGGCATCGGGTTCCATGTCAATGTCCTTGAGTTATTGCGCTATCGAAGGATTTGGGGGCGATCACAGATGCCCGGCTTCCATGGCCTCAAGCAGCGCGGCGATATAGCCATAGCAAAAGCTGAAGGCGACACCGTTGGCATCGCGGCCGCTGATGGCCGGTACATGATCCGGCATGACCATGTATTTGTAGCCGACCTCCTTATACACTTTCAGCGACCGGACCATGTCCATGTCACCCTCGTCGGGGAAGGTTTCCATGAAGGAGAGCGCGCCGCCGCGAATGTTGCGGAAGTGCAGGTTGAAGATCTTGCCGCGTGTGCCGAACCAGCGAATGATGTCGTCGATCTCCTCGCGCGGATTATCGAGCATCTCGCCGATCGACCCTTGGCAGAAGTTCAAACCGTGATAGGGGCTTTCCCGCATCTGGACGAACGTCTTGAGCCCGTCGACCGTCCCAAGCACGCGGGTGACGCCACGATAACCGGGCGGCGTGTAGGGATCGTGGGGATGGCAGGCAAGGCGGATGCGGTTGCTTTCGGCAACGGGAACGACGCGTTCGAGAAAATAGTCGATGCGCTCCCAGTTTTCGTCCTCACGCAACACTCCCGCGAGCCCTGGTGCCGCCTCCTGGTCTGCCTTTTCCCAGCGGAATGCTTCGTTGAGCGATCCGCCGCGGCCTTTTTCGAGCTCGGTGCGTGGGATGCCGATCAAATTGAGATTGTATTTGGTCGCAGGTATGCCCGCCTTGGCGCAGTTCTCGATCATCTGGCAGACAGCATCGATCTGCCGGTCGCGCTCGGGCCCGGCCAAGAGGATATCGGGATAGGATGCTTTCTCGATCGGTTTCGACGGCAGAGGAAGCTGGATCATGTCGAGCACAAGCCCGAAGCTTTCCACATGATCGCGATGACGCTCGAGATCATCCAGCGTCCAGCTCGACGGGGCGCCTGGCGGATCGGCCGAAATGTGCTTCACCCCCAGCTGAGCAAAAACACGAAAATCGTCATCGTCGCGCACTGCGACCTGCGTTCCCAAATACACGCTCATCCTCCCGAATGATTCAACCGTATCATATGACATAATATGAATTTTGGAGACTGTCGAGCACTATTGCTGCTCTGCGAGCATTCGGTAGCGCCGCTGGCTTGCCATCATGTGGGCGCGCATGGCCTGGCGGGCCCGATCCGGATCCTGATCTGCGATGGCCGACAGAATCTCCCCATGCTCGGCATGAACCTTTTCGAGGTAGGCGCGGTCATTGGCTTCAGGCAAGGTTGGAAACTGTCCACGCGGTATCGCACGAGGACCGAAGTGGCGGAGAACGTCGACGTAAAACCGGTTGTTCGTAGCAGCAGCGATGGCCATGTGAAACTCGTAGTCGGCCTCGACGGTCGGCAGTCCCGCCTCGATCAAATTCGCCATTTTCCTGTTGGCCGCGCGAATGGCAGCCTCTTGCTCGGCTGTCCTGCGATAGGCTGCGATGGCCGCGGCCTCGCCTTCGGCAGCCATTCGAAATTCCAGCAATTCAAGGGTTTCCGGGATGCTTTTTACTTCGATCGGCGTGAGCGACAGACCCGTCTTGGTTTTCGGATCGGCGACAAAGACGCCCTTGCCTTGAACCGGTTGGACAAAGCCTGCCGCGCGCAGGTCGGCAATTGCCTCCCTGACGACAGTCCTGCTGACGCCGAAGGCAGCCTCAAGCTGCGGCTCGGTTGGCAGTTGATCCCCCTCTCGCAGCTTACCCGTCTCGATCTGCAAGCGCAGTTGATCGATGACCTGCTGTGCCAGCCGCTGTCTGCCGCGATTGATCGTTACCATCGTGCCCGTCCCCAATTTCCATCCGGCCTCGTCCGCATGACGCTTGCAAAGCGCTCTGATCTTCGATAAATCATAATACGACATACGGACGACATATTATGTCTCGTATAGTAACTCAGGGAGGAGTTGCAATGAAGTATTTTTCCAGAAGTCTGTTTGTAAGCGTCGCCTTAAGCGCACTGACCATGGCGGCCCAGGAGCTCAAGGCGGCCACGCCCGCTGACCAGCTTGTGATCGGGACATCGCTGGCCCAGGTGTTGTCGCTCGACCCGCAGCAGGCGACGGAAGGCAAGGCCGTCGAGATCATGTCAAACCTCTACGATCGGCTGGTGGCGACGACGCCGGACGGAAAGATCGTGCCGCAGCTTGCAGAAAGCTGGCAGGTCGATGACAAGGGGATCACCTTCAAGCTGCGTGACGCAGCCTTTGCCTCAGGCAATCCGATCACGTCGAAGGACGTTGTCTATTCTTTAGGGCGGCTTCTAAAGCTCGACCAGGCTGCGGCAGCAAACCTGAAGCGTGTCGGCTACACGAAAGACAATGTCGACGAGCTGGTCAAAGCGATCGACGACAAGACCGTGCGCATCGATCTTTCCGATGCGGTAACGTCGGAACTTCTGCTTTACCGGCTCGCCATGGCGATTGCGAGTGTCGTCGACAGCGTCGAGGTGCAGAAGCACGTCGTCAACGACGACTATGGAAACGCCTGGCTTAGAACCCATTCTGCGGGTTCCGGACCGTTCACGCTCAATCGCTGGTCGCCGAACGAGCTCGTCATTCTTGACGCCAATAAGGGCTATGTCGCTGGTGCGCCGAAGATGCGTCGTGTGATTGTCCGGCATGTGCCTGAAAGCCAGGTCGAACGCCTGATGCTGGAGCGCGGCGACATCGATCTCGCCAGCGCCCTGACCGCATCTGATCTGGCGATTTTCAACGGCAAAAAGGGCTTTGAGGTTCAGCGCGTCCCCACGGGCGGTTTCTATGTTTTGGCGATGAACGCGGGCAACAAGTATCTCGCCAATCCGAAGGTGCGCGAAGCAATCGCGTACGGCATCGATTATCAGGGTATCGAAAAGACGATCATGGGGCCGTACGGCCGGGTCAGGACGGTCCCGGTACCAGAGAATTATGAGGATGCAGTACCGAGCCCGGACTGGCACCTCGATGTGGCCAAGGCAAAGCAGCTGTTGGCCGACGCAGGTTTCAAGGATGGTTTTTCGCTGACGCTGAAGACGATTGCTCAAACACCCCGTGTCGATCTGGCAACCGCGATTCAGGCCTCACTCGGCCAGATCGGCATCAAGGTCGATGTCCAGCAGGGAAATGGCTCCGACATTATTTCGGCGCACCGGGCGAGAAACTTTGATCTCCTGATCCCGCAGACGGGTGCCTACATGCCGAACGTCCTTGGCTCGATGGAGCAGTTTGCATCCAATCCGGACAATTCGCTTGAAGCCAACAATGCCGGCAACTTCGTGTGGCGCTCGGCCTGGGACATTCCGGAATTGACCGCAGTGACGGCAAAGGCGTCGATGGAGCCTGACCCCAAAAAACGCGGCGAGCTTTACGTTGAGATGCAGAAGATGTTCATCGACCAAAAGCCCGCGGTGCTGCCGATGTTCGAGCGTTTCGAACCGATCGTCCTGAACAGCAAGGTTCAGGGCTATGTCGGCCATCCCAATCTGATTACGCGCCTTGAAGGCGTGACCAAGGCCGAGACCGAATAAACAAGGTCGCCGATCATGAAAGAACTGTCCGTAACCGAACTGGGACGGCGGCTTTGGCATCTCGCTCTCAGCCTGTTGATCCTGCTGTGCGTCACTTTCGTGATCGGCCGCGTCTTGCCGGCCGACCCTGTCGGGGCAATCGTCGGCGAGCTTGCAGATCCGGCTGCCTACGCCGCCATGCGCCAGAAGCTTGGCCTTGACCTGCCGATCTACCAGCAATTTCTGATCTATCTGAAGGGGCTGGCTCAAGGCGATTTCGGGACGGCGGTTCTGACCGGCAATCCGGTATCGGCCGATCTCGCCCAGGCATTTCCTGCAACATTCGAACTTGCCACCCTGGCAATCCTGATCTCGACATTCGTTGGTGTACCGCTTGGTCTGACTGCAGCCCTTTTTCGCGACAGTTTCATCGACAAGATTGCGCGCGTGATCGCGCTTGTCGGTCATTCGATCCCGGTTTTCTGGTTCGGAATTGTCGGCCTGGTCATCTTCTATGCGGGTTTGAACTGGGTTGGTGGCCCGGGACGTATCGATGTTTTTTACGAGGGCCTGGTCACGCCGCAGACGGGCCTCTTGCTGGTCGACAGCCTTTTGCAGGGCGAGACCGAAATCTTCTGGAACGCACTCGGCCACATCATTCTTCCAGCTGTCATCCTTGCCTATGCGGCCATGGCCTACATTACCAGGATGACACGCAGCTTCACGCTGGAACAGCTAAGCCAGGACTATGTGATTGCCGCGCGCGCAAAAGGCGTAGGCCCGGCAAGGACCGTCATCAGCCACGTTCTTCCCAACATTGCCGTACAGCTCATCACCATTTTGGCGATTTCCTACGGTGGGCTTCTTGAAGGCGCGGTCGTGACCGAGATCGTCTTTTCATGGCCCGGCATCGGCCAATACATGACGAACGCACTGATGATCGGCGACATGAATGCCGTCGTTGCAGGCACGATCATTATCGGTTTCATCTTCATGTTTCTAAATTTCCTCGCGGATATCGCTTATGCGATCTTCGATCCGCGCACGAGAGAGGCAGCGCGATGAGCGAGGCAATTGACACCAATCTTCCTGTACGTCCACCGAGCCTTCCAGTACGGATTACAACATCTTCGGCGCGTATCGTCTCGAAGCTTGTGCAGGAGCCGCTCGGTCTTGCAGGCTTCGTTATTCTCGGGCTGCTCTGCATCGTTGCGATTATTGCCCCCTGGCTTGCGCCCTACGAGCCGAATATCCAAGTTCTTTCCGACGCCTTGCAGCCGCCGAGCGCTGCGCATTTGGCCGGCACCGACGAGTTCGGGCGCGATATTCTTAGCCGGCTGATTTACGGAACGCGGATCACCGTCCAGACGGTACTCTCGATTTCTCTGATTGTTGGTCCCATCGGTCTCCTGATCGGCGTGGTTGCCGGCTTCTTCGGTGGCCGCACGGATGCGCTGCTGATGCGAGCGACAGACATCGTTCTTTCGTTTCCTTCGCTGATCCTGGCGCTCGCATTTGCCGCTGCCCTTGGCGCCGGTCTGACGACGGCGATCATCGCCATTTCCCTGACGGCCTGGCCCCCGATTGCCCGGCTGGCGCGCGCCGAGGCTCTGGTCGTCAGAAACGCCGACTACGTCGCCGCTGCGCAGCTTTACGGCGCCTCGCCGCCGCGCATCCTGTTCGTCTACATCGCGCCCATGTGCATCCCCTCGGTGATCGTTCGCCTGACATTAAACATGGCCGGGATCATCTTGACGGCAGCCTCACTCGGCTTTCTTGGACTGGGTGCGCAACCTCCGGCGCCGGAGTGGGGTGCAATGATCTCGAACGGACGCAAGTTCATGCTGGACTACTGGTGGGTTGCCGTCATGCCTGGCTTGGCTATCCTGATTTCCAGTCTTGCCTTCAATATCGCGGGCGATGCGCTTCGCGACATTCTGGATCCTCGCCATGCAAGATCATGAGATGAAACCCGTACTTTCCATCCAGGAATTGAACGTGAGTTTTGGCAGGAGCGCGGTTCGAGCCGTATCCGATGTAAGCTTCGACGTCGGGCGTGAGCGCGTCGGGATCGTCGGCGAGTCCGGCTCCGGCAAATCGACGACGGGACGCGCGATCATGCGCCTTCTGCCGCCGAGTGCGAACGTCACGGCGGCCCGTCTCGACCTTGACGGGCGCCCCCTTCTGTCGCTGCCCGAGCGGCAGATGGGCAAGATACGGGGCAAGGACATCGCGTTGATCATGCAGGATCCTCGCTACTCGCTTAATCCGGTGCTGACGGTCGGCAAGCAGATCGCCGAGGCCCCCCGCCTGCATCTTGATCTGCGCGGCCCGGCCGCACTTGCGGCCGCAAGAGCAGCACTCGAGCGCGTGCGGATCAACGACCCGGAACGCGTGATGACGCTTTATCCGCATCAGATTTCCGGCGGCATGGGGCAACGCGTGATGATTGCCATGATGCTTCTTGCGAAGCCGAAACTGGTCATTGCCGACGAGCCGACGTCGGCCCTCGATGTCAGCGTCAGGAAGGATGTGCTGACGCTGCTCGATGAGCTCGTCCGGGAGAATAATTCCGGTCTGCTGTTGATCAGCCACGACATCCGCATGGTCGCAGCGTTTTGCGAGCGGATTATCGTCATGTATTCCGGGCGCGTGATCGAAACGCTGACCCGGCTTGAAGACGCGCGCCATCCCTATACGCGAGGACTTATGGCGGCGATGCCGGACCCGAAAAACCCGGTGCGGCGCCTTGCTGTTCTCGACCGGACGAAGCTCGATCTGGAGAATGCATGATGATTGAAGTACGCGATCTTGATGTCGTGTTTGCTTCGGGCAAGCAGGAAAATCACGTGGTCAAGGAGGTGAGCTTCAAGGTGGCACGCGGTGAGACCCTGGGCATCGTCGGCGAGTCTGGTTGCGGCAAGTCCACCTTGCTGCGCTGCCTTGCCGGCATGGAACGGGGGTGGTCGGGAGAGATTGCGCTCGCCGGCAGGGTCGTCAGCACGACGCGCAGCCGCGAAGATCTCAAATGTGCGCAGATGGTTTTCCAGGATCCCTACGGTTCCCTTCACCCGCGCCACCGGATCGGAACAGCGCTCGCCGAACCTTTGAAGGCCATGAACCATGTCGATATCTGGCAGAAGGTGGACAAGGCCCTGCGTCAGGTCGGTCTGCCGGCAGGCTTTGCAAACCGCTTCCCCCACGAGCTTTCCGGTGGGCAGCGCCAGCGCGTTGCCATCGCCAGGGCCCTGATACTGTCCCCGCCCATCCTCCTGCTCGATGAACCAACCTCGGCGCTCGATGTTTCGATACAAGCGGAAATTCTGAACCTGCTGGCCGATCAGCGTGACGAGCGAGGTCTGACCTATGTGCTTGTCAGTCACGATCTCGCCGTCATCGCGCATATGTGCGATCGCGTTTTGATCATGAAGGACGGCCGCTTCGTCGACGAACTCACCAAGGCGGATCTGCAGACAGGGGTGACCCACCACGCCTATGCCCGCGAATTGTTCGGGGCAAGCTTCATCTGAGCACGGTTGTGCGGTCAAATCGCCAGCTGGCAAGTCGCTCTTCGACGGCGATCTTACCTTTGGCAAAGGGTACAGAGCGCGGCCCGGTGCAAGGCTGAATTGCAGATCTTGCTGCGCTTCAAATTGGCGCGGCGCATTTCGCTCCCATCACTGTGACCGGATCACTGCGGATCGATCGCACCAAGGTCATGGAGAAACAGCCGCAACCGCGCTCTTTATCGACGGTTTGAAATCTTGGTGGCAATAGCAGCTGCCGCCGAGCGACTGGCGCAGGCCCTTGTCTGAATGAAAAAGGGCTGGACCAATGCGCCACCCTCATGCACTAAGAACTTTGAACGCTACGGGTTCCGTTTCCTTGCAGAGTCACGATCAGAACTGGGTAGGGTTTCTCTGCGGCTGAGCATCGAACGGCTAACTGCGTGCCTTGAGCAATGAGCGCGATAAGCGAGACTTAGCCGTTGCCGCATGCTTTTAGACAACAGCCTCCAGAAGAGGTCGGCGGTCGGGCTCGCGATTACCATCGGCGAACGATCGAACGCCGAAGCATTCAGGCTATACAGGGCGGAGCGATTGGAAAGGACAGGAGTTTGATGACATTTCGGCAAAAGCTTTTGGTGCTTGCAGTTGTGCCCCTGATCGTCGTCACCGTCTGCGTCACGTTGTTTCTGACATGGCAATCCACCAGGCTTGCCCAAAGCAATATCGATGCTTTCCAGGAAAACATGCTGAAATCGAAGGAAGCGGAGATCGCAAATCTGACAAGTGTTGCGCTGTCATCCATCCAGTCGATCTACGACCAGGCTTCCTCTGACGACGAACTCGCAAAAAGCCGCGTCGCGCAGATATTGGCCTCACTCGACTACGGCAAGGACGGGTACTTTTTTGTTTACGATTATGATGGCAACAATGTCGTTCACCCACGACAATTGTTCCGGCACGGAAAAAACTGGCTCGAACTGGTCGACTCCGATGGCGACCGGGTCATCAGCGAGCTGATTAGGACGGCTCGCGATGGCGGCGGGCTCCATCAATATAAATGGCAAAAGCCCTCAACGGGGGCGACTGCAGACAAGATTTCTTATGTTCTGGCTCTTCCCAAATGGAATTGGATCCTTGGGACCGGCGCGTATCTCGACGATGTCTACGCTCAGACCAAAGCTGCAAATATTGCCATGCAGGAGCGAACGCGGGAAAGCTTCGCTATCGTCGCACTGGTCGCTGTTCCTGCAGTCTTGGTTGTCTTCTCAACGTGTCTTTATGTCACCTTCGACGAGCGGAAGATGGCGGACGGTTTGCTAAAGAAGCTCACTCAACGCGTCATCGATACGCAGGAGACCGAGCGATCCCGCCTCGCTCGCGAATTGCATGACGGGATCTCGCAGGAACTGCTCGGCGTACGATTTGCGATGGAACTGGCTGGACGTCGAACAACGGACGCCACGGCAGATCTCAAGTCGGCAATTGACGAAAGTGTGAAAGCTCTGAGCAACACGATCCGCGAGATCCGGAGCATATCACACGATCTGAGGCCAAGAGCTCTGGACGACATGGGGCTGACGGCCGCGATCAAGAACCTGGCGGAGAAATTCGCTGCACGCACGGGTGTTGAATTATCGCTGGGCATGCAGCAATTCATCGATGATCTGGTACCTGCCGCGCGTACCGCGATCTTCCGGGTTGCCCAAGAGGCGTTAAACAATGTGGAGCGCCACTCGAAGGCCACTCGGTTGCAAATCAGGTTGTGGACCGAGAAGGGACGAGCACGCATGCAGATATCGGACAACGGTCGGGGGCTTGGCCCCAAGCCGTCGGGACAGGCTGAGGGCCTTGGTCTCCAAAACATGCGCGAACGTGTTGCCCATTTCGGCGGATTAATGATTATCGACAGCGGAAACGATGGAACGAGTTTACTTGTGATGCTTCCAAAATCTGCCGGCGGCGATCCCTCGTTGATTGGGAAGGCGGCATGACGAGCGCTTCGCCGATCAAAGTGATCTTGATCGACAACCATCCGGTCGTCGTGGTGGGGCTCAAAGGTGTCCTGGATACATATCAAAATATTGAAGTGGTCGGTTTCGCACACGACGTGACGACGGCCCTTCCCCTCATCCGCGAACGTCGGCCACAGGTGGCTCTCGTTGACATCAACATGCCGAAGATCAACGGGATCGACGCGATTGCGCTGATCCGGAATGAAAGTCCTGAGACCAAAGTCATCATGCTGTCGATGCATGACAGCCGAGAATACATCTCCTCCTCGATCATGCGTGGCGCTGCCGGCTACATCCTCAAGGACGTTGCCACCGATGAGATCGTTACGGCGATAACGAAAGTTGCGGGTGGCGACACCTATTTCTCCAGCGGAGTCCGTGATCTTCTGCTGGATGGCCGGGGGCAATCCGTAAGCCTGACAGGCCGGGAGCAAGAAATTGTTGTCTTGATCGCCGCCGGGAAAAGCAATCGAGAGATCGCAACGGAACTCGCCATCAGTGAGAATACGGTCGAGACCCATCGCAAGCACATCAAGCGGAAACTGGGTCTGTCATCAACCGCGGAGCTCGTACGTTTCGTGCTCGAACATCCGGACCTCCTGATTGACCTACCCACTGGTGGGTAGCACGAAACAAGACAGCCTCCTGCCTCTCTTGCTGTCGCCCGGCCGCCGAGCTAGCCAGTCTTGGCGCACAGGGGAGGATCTGTGCCCAGAGGAGGAAAGCCAGCGGTCGGAGCCAACGTGTGGCCGACTCTAGCAGGCTTGCACATCTCCGTCTGGTCAAGTCTCGCGACTTGAGCGTTCAAGACGAGAGGAAACAATTGTGAATACAAACTCCACCAGGAGAGCGGCGCTCTGGCTGCTCATCGTTCCATATATCGGGCTCCTCTGGGTTCCCTTCTATAACTTTCACGACCCGGTTATCTTCGGCTTCCCCTTCTTCTACTGGTACCAGCTCGCCTGGGTGCCGATCACAGCTTTCCTGACCTGGATCGCCTACCGGAGCACGCGCCATGACGACTGAGATCAACGGCACGGCGCTCGCCGTCTTCATCTTCTTCTTCGTGCTCGTCACGGTCATGGGCTTCGTCGCCTCCCGCTGGCGCAAGCCCAAAACGCTTGCCCATATCGACGAATGGGGTCTTGGCGGCCGCAGCTTTGGCACCTGGATCACCTGGTTTCTTGTCGGCGGCGACTTCTACACCGCTTATACGGTCATCGCCGTCCCGGCGCTGGTCTATACCGTCGGCGCTTACGGCTTCTTTGCGCTGCCTTACACCATCGTCGTCTATCCCTTCGTCTTCATGGTCATGCCTGTGCTGTGGAAACGGGCGAGGGATTTCGGCTACGTGACCGCAGGTGATGTGGTTCACGGCCAGTATGGTTCGCGCGGGCTGGAGCTGGCCGTCGCTGCAACCGGTGTGATCGCCACGATGCCCTATATCGCCTTGCAGCTGGTCGGCATGACCGCAGCGCTCAAGGCGCTCGGTCTGCACGGCGAGGTGCCGCTGGCGATCGCCTTCATCGTGCTTGCGCTCTATACCTATTCGGCAGGCCTGCGGGCGCCGGCGCTGATCGCCTTCGTCAAGGACATCATGATCTACATCGTCGTGATCGCCGCCGTGGCGCTCATTCCCTCGAAGCTCGGTGGTTATGCCAATGTCTTTGCCGCCGCCGATGCGGCGTTCCAGGCGAAGGGCTCCGGCAGCCTGCTCCTGGCACCCAACCAGTATGTCGCCTACGCGACGCTGGCGCTCGGTTCGGCGCTTGCGGCCTTCATGTATCCCCATACGCTGACCGGCGTCTTCGCCGCCAACAGCGGCAACACGATCCGCAAGAACGCAGTGCTGCTGCCGGCCTATACTTTGCTGCTCGGCCTTCTGGCGCTGCTCGGCTACATGGGACACGCCGCCGGCTTGAAGCTCGACAGCGCCAACGACGTCGTTCCGGCACTCTTCCAGACGCTGTTTCCCAGCTGGTTTGCGGGCTTTGCTTTCTCGGCGATTGCCATCGGCGCGCTGGTACCGGCGGCAGTGATGAGCATTGGGGCGGCCAACCTCTTCACCCGCAATTTCTGGAAGGCCTATGTCAATCCGCAGGTGACGGATGCCGGTGAAGCCAAGGTCGCGAAGGTGACGTCGCTCGTCGTCAAGGTCGGCGCGCTTCTCGTCATCATCTTCCTGCCGACGCAGTTTGCGCTCGACCTTCAGCTTCTCGGGGGCATCTGGGTCCTGCAGACGCTTCCGGCGCTGGTCTTCGGCCTCTACACCAACTGGTTCCGTGCGCCGGGCCTGCTCGCAGGGTGGTTCGTGGGTTTCTTCGGCGGCACGTTCCTGGTCTGGGATGCCGGTTGGAAGCCGCTCCATATGGTTTCCATCGGCGACACGAGTTTCACGATGTACACCGGGCTTCTCGCTCTCGCTGCAAACATCGTGGTAGCCGCTGCTGTGAACAGCCTACTGGCGAAACGTGCGAGCCCCCTGGCCCAGCAATAAGAAAAGGGCAGCGGCCGGGCTTGTTTCCGGCCGCCATCTCAGCTTGCTTTACGATCCACCGTTCCACCGGTTGCCTGACGCCCCAATAAGCTCTCGACCTTTCCCAACAGTCCCTTGAGTTCCGGTTCCCGAACGTGCGTCGCCGCCTCATGAGGCGGGAACCAGGCAATCGACCTCTGGCCTTTCTCCTTAAACTCCGTCTGCAGTGCAACGACTTCGACCAAGTGGACCTGCACGATCGAGGGGACCTTGCCACCAGTGTCCAGCGTCTTCAGGTACGTGTAATAACCAAATGGCTTCTTCTTCGCCTTGCCCTTAACACCAGCCTCTTCCCAAGCCTCCCGCTCAGCAACCTGATGCGGCAGCCGCTTGTCCATGGCCCAGCCCTTCGGAATAACCCAGCGACCGGTCTCACGCGACGTGATCAACAGAACCTCGATCGCCTGGTTATCCGGCCGCCGTCTGTAGCAAATGGCGGCGTACTGATCGACCGCCTGGCCATGAAACAGCTTGTCTGCCGCTTCCGCCAGTTGCCCGAGATAGGTTTTATTCTTCTTCTTAGGCATTCGTTTCCACCACGGGCCTCCCATCCGGCTTAATGGTCCGGCTCTGGAGAAGCTCGCCCCGTTCAATCCTCAAGATGACAATCCGACATCGTCACCGCATATCTGGCACGAGTGACAGACCGTCAATGTTCATTAGCTGACTATGCTTCTGCAGGACGATGGTGTTTGCAAGACGCATTGTCACAAAACTGTCATAAAAACAATTTTATCCCATATAAACAATCATATATAATGCCACGATCATCTGTCGTCTGTCGGGGAACCGCTCACGATGAAAGCGATTTCTTGGTCGATTAGGGATGAGAGGCTCGTGTTCACCCTGCCCGCACTGAGTCGCGCCAGATCAGATCCGCATGCAATTCCACCGAACGCCCATCGAGTTCTGTACCTCCCAATCAAATCGCAGTGACCGGCTGTGCGAACGTTGTCAACTGGCAGGACGACCATGACGATTGCTCGATATCATCAAAACCGGCGACGCAGAGGTGATCCGGGGTAGGCGGCTCGAATCCCATTGCGAACCTGTTGAGGACGTCGTTTCGAAGGCATGTCACCTTTTCATGTCGTGCTCGGTCTTTTATGACGGATTTATGACAGCTGGAATTGGGAGCACCAATAGTGAAATGGTTTCGTAAACTGATGCCGCGAGAAGATCGGTTCTTTGATCTCTTTGCGAGGCATTCGCGCACAACGGTCAGCGCGGCAGAAGCGCTGAACGCCTTGCTTGCCGGAAAGGATACGCAACAGCATTGTGAACGCATCATCGCGCTCGAAGACGAGGCGGACGACATTACGCGCGAGGTACTGCTCGCAGTCCGGAAAAGTTTCATAACGCCATTCGACCGGGGAGATATCAAGGATCTCATCATGTCGATGGACGACGCCATCGACATGATGCACAAGACGGTCAAGACCATCCGATTGTTCGAACAGACCAGTTTCGATCCCGGCATGCAGGAGATGGGCGGCGTCATCGTTCAGGCCGCCAAGCTCGTGGCCGAAGCAATTCCCCTTCTGGATCGCATGGCCGCCAATGCGCAGCACCTCGGCGTCCTGACCGAAGAGGTGGTAAAGGTTGAAGGTCGTTCCGATGAACTGCACGACCAAGGCCTGAAGGATCTGTTTCGCCGCCACGGCGCGACAAACCCGATGGCCTACATTATCGGCAGCGAGATCTATGGCGAGTTGGAGAAGGTCGTCGACCGCTTCGAAGACGTCGCCAATGAAATCAACGGCATCGTGATCGAGAACGTCTGATGGAGGCCACCCTCGCATTCCCGCTTCTTGCGGGCCTTATCGCGGTCGCGTTGTTTTTCGATTTTTTGAACGGACTGCACGATGCCGCCAACTCGATTGCCACCATCGTCTCGACCCGGGTCTTGCGGCCGCAATATGCGGTATTGTGGGCCGCCTTCTTCAATTTCATCGCCTTCCTGTTCTTCGGCCTGCATGTGGCAGAAACACTGGGCACCGGTATCATCGATCCAGGTATCGTCACGCCGCAAGTCATCTTCGCCGCGCTGATGGGCGCCATCGTCTGGAATATCGTCACCTGGATGTTCGGCATACCGTCGAGTTCCTCGCATGCGCTGGTCGGTGGCCTGGTCGGTTCCGGGTTGGCCAAAACCGGTACGAGCGCCATTGTATGGTCGGGGTTATTGAAAACGGCCGGCGCTATCGTGCTATCTCCGCTTCTGGGCTTCGTTCTGGCGCTTTTCCTTGTCCTGTGCGTGACATGGATCTTCCTCCGGCAGACGCCCTTTTTCGTCGACAGCACATTTCGCGTCCTGCAGTTTGTCTCCGCTTCCCTCTATTCGCTCGGCCATGGTGGTAACGACGCCCAGAAGACAATGGGGATCATCGCCGTGCTTCTCTACTCACAGGGTTACGGCGGAGGGGAATTCCACGTGCCTTTCTGGGTCGTCCTGTCCTGCCAATCCGCAATGGCGCTCGGAACATTGTTCGGCGGCTGGCGGATCGTTCATACGATGGGCTCCAAGATCACACGGCTGAATCCAATGCAGGGCTTCTGCGCGGAGACAGGTGGCGCGCTGACGTTGTTTGCCGCGACATGGCTCGGTATCCCCGTCTCGACGACCCATACGATCACAGGTGCAATCATCGGCGTCGGCGCCGCACGGCGCCTTTCCGCGGTACGGTGGGGATTGGCGGGCAACATCGTCGTCGCGTGGGTGATAACTCTGCCCGCTACTGCGGCCATTGCGGCACTAACCTATCAGATCGTGAACAGTATCGGGTGACTCGGAGACGGCCGAACCAATGTCGACACTTCGGTCTCCGACGGCATCGTGCTGACAATGCGACCGTTGAGCGATTGTAAGACCAGGCCAGGAACGGTTGCCGGTCCGTGCCAGATTGAAAGGAGATTTTGGCGCCAAACGCTCTGCTGTGCACGATTGGCACACGTTTGATCCGATGATGGGTCAAGACACCAGCTCTGCAGTTCCAGCTGCGATCATATCGTCGCGTGATGTCCATCGGTTATGTGGCGAGGGCCGACCTGGAGTTCCACACCGCCATCATCGACGGGGTGGGAGTTGGGTAAACCGCCAAGTGCGACCGCCATTCGCGCCGCATTGCTGGCGAGAGTCCGGCTGACGAACCGTGCCAGCCAGTCGCATGAGCAGGCGATCCTCAAGCATCAGGATGTGCCTGAAGCGATCAGGATGCGCAGACCCGATGCAGCCGGACCTGCCATCGAGCAGTTAATCGGCGTATGGGCGACATCCGCCGATGCCACCGCCAGCGATAAATTATTTGCCGCGGTCTGGAACATTTGCGCCACGTGCTAGTTTTTTGGAGTGCAGCGCTTCAAATACACGCTGTGGGCCAGCATCGCCCTTATGCAGGTCCGTTCAAAGGCCCGGCGCCGAGTCCCTCCCGCCGGGCTTTTGCTGCCGAGCTGGATCGCGGGCGGTTTGTGCAAATCGATCGCTGAACTTTTCAGCGCTGCCGCCGGTGCGAGCCTCCGCGGCGCCCCTCCTCGAGCTTTCGGTGGGCTCTTCTCAAAGAAAAAGGTCCGCCTCCAAAGAGACGGACCGAATTCACATATAGTCGATGTTGCCTGTCGCGACCGATTACATCTGCGACATGAGCAGACTGCACCGCCAAAGTTAAGAATATCCTAATATAGAGTTGCCTTGCGACAAAACCCGCTGGTTGATGAGGTCCAGGTATAGCGCGGCGATCTGGATGAGAGGCGCGCGACAATCTGGATGAGAATCCCGTGTGTCGCTGGCTGGGTGAGTTTATCTGTTTGATTGACGCTCGCAAGCGTCATTCATTGGTCTGATTGACGCTCCGCGACAATCTCGTTTGTGTTGTTGATTGTCGCGTAGGAGGACGGTCTTCCACGTTGGCGTTTTGCCTCCATGGCAGAGCGACGCCTGTAACTTTCGACGTTCATCTCGAAGATCGTTGCGTGATGAACAAGCCGGTCCACCGCGGCGAGCGTCATCGCCGGATCCGGGAATACACGGTTCCATTCTCCAAACGGCTGGTTTGCCGTAATCAGCATGGATTTACGCTCGTATCGCGCGGAGATCAGTTCAAACAGAACGCTTGTTTCGGCCTGATCCTTGGTGACGTAAGCAAGATCATCGAGAATGAGCAGATCGAATCTTTCGAGCTTGTTGATCGCGGATTCCAGTTGAAGTTCGCGGCGAGCGACCTGAAGCTTTTGAACAAGTTCCGTCGTGCGCGTGAAGAGAACCCGCCAACCATTTTCGACAAGTGCCAGCCCGATGGCGGCCGCCAAATGACTCTTGCCTCCGCCTGGTGGGCCGAACATCAGGACATTAGCGCCCTTAGCGATCCATGCGTCGCCAGCGGTGATCGCCATGACCTGGGCTTTCGAGATCATTGGCACGGCATCGAAGTCGAAGCTGTCAATGGTCTTGCCGGGCGGCAGTCTTGCCTCAGCGAGATGACGTTCAATCCTGCGCCGGTCTCGTTCCGAGAGCTCGTGCTCGGCGATGGCCGCAAGGAAGCGCGCTGCTGGCCAGCCTTCCTTGTCGGCCTGTTCAGCAAATTGCGGCCACAGAACTTTGATCGCTGGCAGGCGGAGTTCATTGAGCAGCAGGGAAAGGCGTGCGGCGTCGACGGAGCTGCTATTCTTCATGCTGCATCTCCCATCTCGTTCGATGCGAGCAGAACTTCGTAGCTGGAAAGAGGAGCCAGTTGGACGACGACACCGGGTATCGCGGCCGGATCGGGAGCGAACAGTGCGTTCAGGCGCTGCATGTTCGGCAGTTTACCGGCGTCGAGACTGAGCTGAAGTTGGTCGGCGAGTTCAGCCTCGCAGCCGCGGTCATGCGCAAGTGCGAGGAGCTCGACCATCAACTTACACGCCTGCTTCTCTGGCATCCGTTCAATCAAGAGGTCGAAGGTCTGCCGATACGATTGCCGTGGAAAGAGCTGATCGCGATAAACAAGGCCGAGCAGAGCCATGGGTTTGCGGCGCAGCGAATGAATGACATGCCGATAGTCGACGATCTGACTATGCTTGCCACTGGAGTGAGCGCGCCCTCGGGGCAGTGTCATCAATGGTGTTCCGCCGACAAACAGATCAAGGCGATCGTCGAAAAGGCGAATGCGCAGCGTGTGTCCGATCAGTCGGGAAGGAACTGTGTAGAAGACTTTACGCAGTGTGAAGCCCCCGGTGCGCGCGACACGCAGAACGATCTCCTCGAAATCGGTCGTTCGTCTTTCGGGCAAACGTTGCAGATGCGTTCGTTCCACATCGGTTCGCTTGCCCTTCAGCGCATTGCGACGGCCGATAATCTCATCGATGAAGCTGCGATAGCTGTCGAGGTCGTCGAAATCATTTGAACCTCGCATCAAGAGTGCGTCTTTAATCGCACTCTTGAGATGGCCATGGGAGCTTTCGATCGAGCCGTTCTCATGGGCGATACCCTTGTTGTTGCGCGTCGGCGTCATCAGGTAGTGCTCGCAGAGCTGCTCGTAGCGTTGCGTCAAATCCCGCTTTGCGTCGTTGTCGAGATTGCGGAAAGCAGCAGAGAGGCTATCCGTTCGGTGGTTCAATGGTGCCCCACCCACCGACCACAAAGCATTCTGCAAACCTTCCGCCAGGGCGACAAAGCTCTCTCCGCCCAAGATGACGTGCGCATGCTCAAAGCCGGACCAGACAAGACGAAAGTGATAAAGAAGATGATCAAGCGGCGCAGCGGCGACGCGAACGCCAATGCTGCCCATATCGGTGAAGTCGGATAGTCCAAGCCTGCCTGGCTCATGAACCTGCCGAAAGATAACCTCCTGTTCTTGGCCATGTATTGACCGCCATGCACTGATCCGCCTCTCCAGAGTCCGCCGAATTCCCTGTCCGAGTTCCGGATGACGCCGCAGCATCTCCTCGTAGAGGGCCACAGATCGAATACCTGGCGAGGACTTCAGGATCGGCACAACTTCGGCGTCGAAGATGTCGACGAGTGGATCGGGACGCCGCCGTTCACGGGCCGGCTTCTTTTGGGATGGTAGCCTGGCATCGCTATCAAGGCGGTAGGCTGTGGCAACGCTTATGGAGGATTTGGCGGCCGCAACAGTGACCGAATGCGTCTGACGCAACTTCATAAAAAGCCTCATTTGATGATCGTTTACATGGCGACCCGGCAATCGGTGCTCCTCTCAGGAATACACCTCGATACTGGGCCGGCCGCGATACACAAACGAGCCGAAAAATCTCGCCATCAGCGCTGCTGGAACTCCGGTCGGGCTACGCCCTCCCTACGTTCCAGCAGCGCTGACAGATTCTCATCTTGATTGACGCGCATTCTCATCCTGATTGTCGCGCCGCAGTCCAGGGGCGCGCTGTGGTCGTGGCGGTGACAATAGGGCCGCTTGTAGGGCAGTGCTACGCATGAAATCGCGACTGGAATTCGATCCGCGATAATCGGTTAGCTTCAGGAGACCTCGACGTCTGCACTTGGTTGAAACGACATCTCATTGGATTTGCCGGCGGGTGGCTAGGATGATTATCGAACTCTTTCGTGGAGGCATGCGGGATCCGGCGCAGTTGAAGCTTTTGGCCGCTGCGAAGCCTCGAACTTTAAGCAAAAGGAGCATGTCGTAAAATGACCAGCAAATGCCGTATATTAGATATCTTGAAATTGATTGGAAGCTAAAGGCGCGGCATAGCGAAATAAAGCGCGCGTGAATCGCGCAGGGAACGCATCAAATGACACCCGTCCGAATTCAGGGCGGCGCTGGCTGTCACCGGATTGACCGCAAGCGTCGCCGCAGAGCTTTTTGGCGTCGATGAACTCACGAGCCGTCGGTGGGCGTCGGCGGATCAGCAGATACCTCGTGCCGTTGCACTCAGCCTATGGCTGATGGCGTCCTATGGTGTTTCGGTAGCACAAGCACGAATCCTATCGGACAGTCCGAGATTACCGAAGTCGGCTTGAACGCTCCCCTTGCGAGTTTGACCTTATTTCTCACACAGCCTACGCGGCCCACGGTAGGGTTGAAACGTACAGTCGGCGGGGCGGAACGAGCGATAAGCACCCGCGCAGTCTCGAAAATTGCAGGTGACCGATGCTTGACCGCTATCGTCGGAGGAACTATCCGCAGCGACGTCGGGCTCACTGTAGAGCGCACCGCCGTCATGCACGGCGGTGGCAGCGCGCATAAAATTCCGCCAGATCCTGGCCGGCAGCTTGCCACCCGTCACCTCGTTCATCGGCGTCTCGTCGTCATTGCCGACCCATACTCCCACCACCAGTGACTCCGTGAAGCCGACAAACCAGGCGTCGCGATGGTTCTGGCTAGTCCCGGTCTTGCCGGCCGCAAAGGCTCCGAAATCAGCTTCGCGACCCGTCCCTCGTTCGACAACCAGCCTCAGCAGGCCAATCATGTCCGGCTGAAACTGGCGAAGATCTGTCGAGGGCCGCTTGGGCGGCCCGACGCGGAAGGCGCGCGGCTGGCCGTCGGCATGAAAGGAGACAACTCCCCACGGCTCCACCGGTGCCATGCCTGCTCTAATAGATGCATAGGCGCTGGTAAGGTCGAGCAGGTTTACTTCCGAGGAGCCGAGCGCCAAGCTTGGCGTCTGCGCCAGCTTTGAATCGATTCCTAATTCCCGCGCCGCAGCAATAACCTGGTCGATCCCGATCTCTATTGCAAGCGCCACCGTCGCCGCGTTCAACGACCGTGCGAATGCCTCCGCAATGGTAACGCGTCCGTGATAGCCTCCGCCGTAGTTTTCGGGAGACCATCCGTTAAGCTCAATCGGGGCATCCTCGATCCAGTCGCCAGGCGTGAGGCCTGCCTTCAGCGCGGCATAGTAGACGAACAACTTGAAGGCTGAGCCGGGTTGCCGCATCGCTGTCGTCGCGCGATTGAACGGACTCTTGGCGTAGTCGCGCCCGCCAACCATGGCAACCACGCCGCCTTCAGGCGTCATTGCAACCAAGGCAGCTTGCGATGCGCCCGCTGCCGCACCTTCCTGCTTGAGCGCTTCGGCGACTACCTTTTCGGCAATTACCTGCAGCCGCGGCACCATCGTGGTTCTGATTTTTATCGTGCCTCGATACGGGCCGGCAAGCTCGCGCGCCTCCTGCATCACCCAGTCCGAAAACCAACCTCCCGACCTTGCCGCGGGCTTGATCGGATGAAGGTCAGCCAACTCTGCAACCGCAACCTTTGCCTGCTCGGCGGTGGTCTTGCCGCGTTCGACCATGGCGTCGAGCACAAGGCTTGCCTGTCGACGAGCGCCCTGTGGATTGCTGATTGGATTGAGCTGTGATGGCGCTCGAATGATGCCTACAAGCATCGCGGATTCGCCGAGATCTAGGTCGCGCACCTCCTTGTCGAAATAGATGCGGGCCGCCGCCGGAACGCCGGTTGCACCTGCGCCGAGATAGATATTGTTGAGATATCGCGTAAGAATTTCGTCCTTGCCTAGCTTCTTTTCTAGCCAGAATGCGATCACCGCCTCCTGGATTTTCCGCTTCCAGGTACGGTCCTGCTCGAGATAAAGAATTTTTATAAGCTGCTGGGTGATTGTGCTGCCGCCCTGGACGACCTCGCCGGCGCGGATGTTCCTAAACAGAGCGCGAAGAATGCCCTTGAGATCGATGCCTGAATGCTCGTAAAATCGCCGATCCTCACGGGTGAGCACCGCATCGATTAGATAGCGGGGAAATTCTTCTCTCGCCGCAAAGGGTCCCTGGATCGGCCCCTGTCTTACCAGCGGTTTGCCATCTGCCGTTTCGAGCAACACTACCGGCTTGAGCGAGCCATCCGCAATTTGTTCCCACGGCACGTCGCTTAGTGCCCAAGAAAAGAGGACACCGAGGAGCACAAGACATGCGACACCTGCTGTCGCAACGGTCCGCAACCCAAACTGCCGCCAGCGGGACCGCTTCTCTCCGACAGCTCGCTGATCAGTCGAGCGCAAACGCCAAAGCCACACCCGCGACCAAACTGCCGCAGAGCGCCCCGCGGTCTCGGCGGCTCTAATCTTCGCGGCTTGAAAATCAATGTCCCGTAGCCGCGACAGGGCCTGGCTGCCGAGTGCTCGGAGCTTTTTGGCCGCCAGACGCGACGCGGCAGCCAAGTCGCCCCGCAGTGCTCGGCCAAGTTCGGCAAGCGCTGTTCCCGTCCGCGCGAACGCCGCACGATCGAACCCGGCATGTGGCTTCTCGTTGGACAGAGGGTCGTTGGGCGCTTCGCTCTCGGGACTGCTGCCCGATGCGGTTGTGGTCTCCTCCATGCGTGCTCTCTTTGATTACCCTCACCAAGTTCGTGAAGCAGAGAAAAGGTAGCCCCGGTGGTTTCCCCGACGTCAACAGCTGTCGCTGATACTTTGTCAATGATGCGGGTCGGTGTGGCAATTTTCTTCCAAGTCACGCGTCACGCTCGCGGGAACCGCGCCACGGTCACGAATGTTCGAGACCGTGAGAAGGAGAATATCATGGCCGGTGACAAGAGCAAAAAGGATAGCCGCGTTCGGTCGGTCGTGGCCAATCCATATTCAAGACCAAGTCGCCAGCAATGTAGCTGGTGTCGGACCTGTTCCCGGCGATGGACGCCATGATATTCTTTTGGATCTCCGTCAGTGCCATCAGCGTGCATCTCTGAGTTCAGAGACCATTTTGCGTCCCATCGCATAAGCTTGCGCATCACCCCGTTCCATGAGAGCGTTGGCGACAACGCGCGCCTTCTGCGACAGATCGTTTAACTTGTCGATATCTATGTTGTCGAACACCCTCAGGCCATATCGCTCAGTCGCCATCCTGATGAATTCCCCGAGGCGATCCTTTTCGATGCGATGCTTGGAGCGAAATTCTGCGGCAACACTCACGATCTCATCTCGACGTGCTCTTGGCACCAGCACTTCTACCCTCACGAGATCGGCAGCTCCTCCGGTCTCCCTATATCTCTTGATGCGCTCTTTGGCGGACATGGCCGTTGCTCCTGTGTACTGGGCAATATGGGCGTATCCCGGATACTGGTCAAGTTTCTGTATTTATTCGATGAGATGAATTCTTGTGGCAGATTCCGTTGAGCCTAAAGCAATATTCGTTGCGCTGCTGAACCCATTGTCTCTTAGGATCGCGACGATCGCGAGAGTTCAGCGCAGAGGAGTCTGATGGTGCTAATTCCGCGGAATTCCTTGGCAATGGACGGTGGTCTTGACTTTCCCAACAATGAGAACAAAATAGGAACAGACGAAGGAGGTTCTCATGACTCACACCGAGCAAGTCATTGCGAATGCTTTAGCAGCGGTCGCGGCCAGCCGAGCGGAGCGGGAACGCGACGCCGAACGCCGCAAGCGCGTTTTCGGAAAGATCGAGATCGGTCGCCCCTTGCCCGCACTGAAGGGCCAGCAACTAAGTCTGGATTTGCAATGACAAAGGAAGACGTCGATTTTGAAGTACAGGCCGCCCTGGCGTGGCACGACGATAACGTGAATGCGACGATCGCTACGCTGCTGGAGGATATCCGCCATCTGCGTCAGCAGCTTGTCTTGACTGAACGCGCCATGAGTCGTGGCATGACACGCGGCTGGAAGCCTATGCTCGAACGGAGATAGACATGCGCCACCGCCGGAGCATCGATCTGGCGTCAGTTGCCAACCATGCCGTCAGCCTGGAGAACGAGACACTCGCATCGCTGCCGGAGATGTTTGTCCTTGCGGCCGCCTGCCCCTCATGCCTGAATAGCACGCCAATCGATCGGTGGGAACTTGGCCGGCTGTTGGGAAAACGTATGCCCGTTGCCAATATCGCCGAGAGATTGAAGTGTTCCTGCTGCGGGAACCGCACCGGCAATAGGTTCCTTTTGGGGAGGCTCCGGCGGGGCTGACGGCGGCTGCAAATATGCAGCGCAGTGCTTTCCGCCAGATTTTTCGTTCGTTCGGGACCGCGAGACAGGGCATGGCAACTGAGCGAGCGTTCTCGATCGACAGCAATTTCGATGTTGTCTAAAAGCCACCTGTATTGATGGCTCCGATCGCCAGAGGAGACCCTAGACATCGTATTTTCACGATGGGACTGGCCTAGCGGTCTCCTGCCGGTTGCCTACCAAGTGTACGCGAGTTCCTTGCTAGGCAGCGCTAAAACTATACACCTTGGTCGGAGCGACGGTATCAACATCTTTGAGAAAGTGCGTCCTGCAGGCGAATGCGATTGCGGGGCGCGCGGCGGCGACCTGAGAACGTCGATAAGACCGTAGCGTGGCAGATGCAAGCGCACGGAGGAAATGCCGACTTCGTTGGTTTCGGCGAATTGATCCGGCGTCATGCGTGCGGCCAGGTGGGTCGCGTCTCGTTGTTCGGCGGCTTCCGTCCGCGCGTCTTTATGCGCACTCTACGGTGACCTGCAGCCCCTGGCGCATGGCGCGATACAGATCGCCGGCAAGGCGAACCTACGACGGAACTCGACGAGTTTTATATCCTGATGACGATGGGGATATGCTGATGCAGACCGATCTTCTTGGACCTTCCGTACACAAGAGCGCCGTCATCTCCGACTGCAGGTGCTACCGCTATGAGCTGCGCCGCATCTGGGATGCTCGAAAGCGCCTCCTGGTCGTCTGCATGCTCAATCCGTCCACCGCCGACGACGAGACGGACGATCCGACACTGCACGAACTGATCTACTTCGCGAAGCTCTGGGGCTATGGCGGTCTGAGCGTCGTCAACCTCAATGCTCTCCGCGCCGCGCATCCTGGCGAGATGATGGCGCAGACCGCGTGCGTCGGCCCGAAGAATAGCGAATTCATTGAGGCCGCATTCGCCTTTGCCTGCCATCAGGGTACGCCGTTACTCGTCGCGTGGGGCAATGGCGGCGACCACCTCGGTCGCGACGAATGGTTCATTACGCGCGCCCGCCTTCACGCCGTCGCCCTGATCTGCCTCGGCACGAACAGGGACGGCTCGCCCAAGCACCCGATGTCACGTGGCCGGCACCGCATTCCGCGCGACCAGCAGCCCATCATGTTTCGCGATGCGCTACCGTAGCGTGATTGCATCAGAAGCCGACATCCAGCGCCTTCGAAAGATCCGCCAAAGTCACGGCGAAGCAAGCAGGACTGGTCCGTCTCTCGGCAGTCAGCTTCGAGATCTCTGCGCCGGTACCAAGGCGATATCCGAAGGAGGCAAGCAAGCCGGCGCAGCGCTTTGGGGTCAGATCTTCCGGAGGAACTTCGGGCTGATCAACGCCAATGTTCAGGACGAGGCCGCCGATTCCTACAATCCTGAGCTTGCTGGGCAATTGGCAGTAATCGGCATCGTGAAAAGCAAGGAGTTCAAGCCGGACGACCGGTTGAAGAAAATTCTGACCGACGCCGCAGCGGTTGGAAATGCGGCCAGCCGTGCGCTAAGCTGGCTTTTCAGCGAGCCCCATCCAGATTGGTTGTACTATCCAGGTTCAATGTGGGGAAACATGCTGCGGGAGGGTGGTGCAAATTTGGAAACGCCGCCGCCGATGATTACCAAAGAAGGCCTTTTCGCACCATTGCCGCCGACCGGTGCTCGAACCCTCGCCTCGAAAACCGCGTACTCGTGGCACACACGCCTCAATTCTTGGATTGGTGGGGACTCCTAAATAACAGCCCTCATCTCTCCCCGTTCCAGGCTTAGGATCATCCGCCGGAATGTCCTGTAGGCCGCCAACTCGTCTTCAGCACGACGCGCCAGCTGTAGAGGTACAGATAGCCTACCGATGGGACTGCTAGTGTACCGATGCCGAAGTCGGGGCGTTTATCTTCGTCGAACAGATGCCGACATATGTTCCGATGAGAACGAAGGCGATGTCTTCCGCTGTCTTGTATCCTTCATTGTACAAGTCGATCGCCGCGATGCGGAGGACGCGGGAGGCTCTATCGTCAGGTGGCGCTTCGTAGAAGCGGTACCAGGCCTGGACTGCTTCCGACATCAATCTGAATTCAGAATCCTGCTGTTTGGTCATAGATGCCTCCGTCCAGAGAAATCTAGAAACTACGACTGCGGCGTCAACGTGGCCAGTCGAACATTGGGCCCCGTCTCCCAACTACAATGACGTAGCACGCACCTAGCGGATGAATGCCTAGAACTATAGGGCTATCACGACCACCGCCAAAGGAGGGATATCGTGAAGCGACAAGATCAGCCTACTGTCCCCGGTGCGGAAGGCGGCCGTTTCAACATCGACTGCTGCCGCACGATCGCCTCTGCCAAACCTTTCGAGGCGACCTTGAATGGTTCCCACTGACTTGGAAAGGACGCAACCATCAGATCGGTGATCGGCGTCCCGTCCGGCTCCGTACCGCTACCGCGAAGAATGATGTCCTTGCCTTCGTCAGAGCCATCTTCCACACGAAGTTCGTAGCCATTGGCAAAGGCTGCGCGAAGTCCTTGCGCGTTCACTTGTCCTGAGATGGAGGATCCGATGAGGTTGTTCCACACAGACCGCAACTCCCGCTCTTCGGGCAACGCCCCCGTAAAGATGATTTCCCGAAGCTCAAGTGAAAGTCCGCGAGGATCACGAGTGAGGGCGGCTCGACCGGCCGCCGTCAAATGGACGTGCCTGTCTTCCTCGCCTTCGTCGAAGCTGATAAAGCCCTTCTCTTGCAAGACGTTGAACAGCGACCAGTTGACGGCTCCTGGACCGAAGCGCTTGCCTTGCCCGCCATAGACCTGCTCCAGCGCGAAAAGCATGGGACCGGGAAGGTGGAACGTCGTATTGATGAGCTTGATCGCTTCCTGCATGGTCTTGCGTGAAGGTAGTGCATGGCAGCCAATGTGGGCCATATAGCTCCGACGATAGAAGACAACAAATTCTGCCGGATCGACCCGGTTGACCAGCGCATGGGCATTCAGCGACCACTGATCGGCAGAGAGCCCTGTTGTCTTGAAGAATTCGTCGGCAATTCGCTGATGCATATCCGCCTTGTAGTGACGGGCGGCCGCCAACGCCTTTCGAGATGTCTCAAACGTTTTTTCCATGGGCGCGTCATTCAAGTAGATGCGCCAATGCCCTTCAGTCGGGCGTACCGAACATTGCGGTCCAGTTGCATCCAGGCGTTCGTCGAGCGTTCGCGCCACTATACCGAGTTGGTGCGTCTCATGGGCGGCTTTCGGTGACAATTCGGCCTTGCGTTTAAATGATTCATGCTCATGCGGTGCTTACATCATAGGCCGTTCGGCGATCAAAGCTCTTCAAACTCATTTTCAACGTGAAGCCAATTGAAGCGCTCAATCCGGCGTCCGCCAGCGAATTCAAAACCGGAATAGGTTCATCGGCGCGGGGTGGATGAAGTCGCAATATTTAGCACGTTGCAATTCACAGGCAGACTCCCCATATGTGTGGTATCGGAAGCATCTGAAACGGGCGCTGCCGGGTGCGGACGCCAACAGCGTTCCAGCCCCAACAAAGGAGGACAAGATGTCTTCCGCCTCCACCAGTATCTACCCTAAGAATAATCTGATGCGAGCCGCCGCGCGGTTTCGCTATGTGGAGCTTCTGATCAAATCGACACCGGCAATCAGTGTGGCGTTCATTGTTTATGTCACGTTCAAGGGAGTCCTCTGGTAGGAGCATTTTGAAATTGACCTACACGCATCAGCCTCGGTTGGTGCCGTCGCTGCCGGACAGCATAAAAGCCGCTTGCTGGAGTCGCCCATGATGGAACGTACGACAGAAACTGAAATAACTTTCGCCCATCCCTTCGTTCTCGGTTCGTTAATGGTTCCGCTTGAAGCGGGAACGTATCGGCTGATTATCGATGAGGAAGAGATCGAAGGCCTATCGTTCTCCGCCTTCAGGAGAACCAACACCCAACTTGAGATACCCGCGATTGCAACACGCGTTGGCACCAGGCAGCGCCTGCGAGTGTCGCCACAGGAACTTGAAGCGGCCCAGGCGAAGGATGCAAGTGCCAATAATCGACCGCGCTAACCCCGGTCATCTCGGACAGCACGCGTTTCACGCTAGAGGGATCTTTTCCCAACAGAGCCCGAACACCGAAAAGATCGATCGTCCTGAAGTCAATAGAGCAGGTCTGCCGGAAGCACGCACTTCATCGCTGCGTCACGGACACAGCCTCTGACGTTGAATGTAGGTCGGCCTTGCCTGAGCGAAGTGTAGTTAAGCCCGTTGCCAGTACCAAAACAGCCATGAAAATGAGCCCCATAAAAACTAGGAAGCCATCTATGAAGGAACCGATGAGCAAAAGCCGCGAACGCGCGGAAGCGGCATTCGGATTGACGCAGACACAATTTCTCACCCGCACGCGGGAGAGCTCGAAAATCGACCCGCTCGTGACAGCCAGGAATGAGAAGACCGCTCGGCTGAGGGCGATGCGCCTTCAACAAGAGGCGAATACGGCGATCGAGACACCATCCCACGCGAATCCGATCAACGACTAAAGACCTAAACGTCAAAGAAGCGGTTTGCTGCGATGTGACGTCTTAGCGCCGAGGCAGCGACGCAAGTGGTTGGTCAGCGGGCGTTATTTGCGCGAACCGGCAAAACAGCTGGACATTGAACGGTCCCGATCCTGTCTGTGCCGTTTCGGATGCTGATTGGCGAACTTCCGAAATATACGAACGCGGGATCAGGACCGATCACACCGAGCATTAATGATCTCTGCGAACGGGAGGCAGTCGCCTCCCCGGCGATGATATTCCGCAAGGGCTGGCAGCGCTTCAAACGAGCGACTTGACTTTCGGTTGTAATGTGCCGAAAACTCACGCGATCAATCCGAGAATATCGTCGAGCTCGACGCCATTCAAAATCTCGCAAGAGCAGGCTCGACGACGTGCGAATAAAGCGGCTGGCCGTCACACCAGTATAATATTTTCGTGCACTAACCTATGTCTTGACCGGGGGGCCAATGGCAATTCGGGTTTTGCCTTCACAGATCATCGAGATGCTTGCCTCCAGACGCCACCGTCTGCGCCATTTCCTATGGCATGCGGTGCGCAGTGCCTGGAACAATCCTCAGCTTACCGATGAGGTCAAAGCCTTCATCAGGGACAAGGGTTGGGACCCACCCAATGACCGGGTGCCTCTGGATGCCAAGATAAAGCTAATCTTGGACAATCATTCTGGGGAGGACTTCCTCTATATGCATCGGCAGATGATCAAGGAAGTCAGTGAACTCCTCGATCAGTTGGAAGAGCAGTCGCTCACATTCTGGCGCTCCATCCCAAAGCCGGGTGGACACCCCGACTTTGCGCTTCCGCCGGCCTGGAGCTATGACGATCCCTCGGAGAGCGCCGCGACGAATGCGGCTATGACTGCGAGGCTTCAGCGCGTCAAATCAGACGCCTACTTCCGCGACACGATCGTGACGTGGGAGGCATTTTATACGAACCCCGCCAACCTCGCGCAGCTGTCGCTCGGAGCGTTGGGCAATCTGCTCGAGATGACCATCCATAACAATCTGCATATGCGCTGGGCCAGCGTGCCGATCGGCTACATGCCTTCGCCCAACTTCGACGACACACGCGACATTGATCCCAAATGGGACGCGACCAGTTACGACTATTTAGGCGACACCAATTCGAGCCATGTCAATCCGATCTTCTGGTATCTGCATGGATGGGTCGATTCCTGCATCGACCGTTGGGCCGCAGCCAACAGAGTGAGCGAAATTGCCTGTATAGGGACCTGGACCGGCAAGCTCGAAGAGGGCTGGACGCACGGTGCACCTGAAGCCCTCACTGCTTCAGTCCGTCGGGAAGCGATGGGCGGACACGCCCACGGTCATGCCGGGCACGAACAGGACGGCGAAGACATCCGCGAGATGGAAGCGATCGTGCGAAAACTCGGTTCCTGCAAGGTCATACGCAACTTCTATGACGTTCTGCGCGATCCGAAGTGATCGAGATGGAATGCTATATCAACTGAAACACCCACTGGGAGGCAAATCATGGCACGCAAGGCGACGCGCGGAACACGGCAATCCACCGGGGGAATTTCCGAAGAGGCATTGCGCCGGCATATTCGTGCCAAAGGCGCCGATTATCTGCAGGACCCGAACATTACATCCGTGGGCATCGGACTGAAGAACGGAGACGGACCAATCTGCCTGCAATTCACGGTGGGCACGAAGGGTGACTCCGCAATCGAGGCACTTGGGAGCCGCCGCATTCCGGAAGCAATCGAGGTCGAGGGCGAGATGGTCCCCACCGATGTCCTGCAGCGCGACTATCGCCCTTCCTTCGAAATCGTTGCGGAGGAACAAGTTGATCTGCGCCGAAAGAGGATCGACCCGATCCGGCCGGGCGTCAGCATCGCTCATCCCGCCGAGACCGCCGGCACGCTCGGCCTGATCGTCTTCGACCGCACGACAGGTGCCCCTTGTGTGCTCTCCAACTGGCATGTCCTTAATGGCAACGCCGGAAAGGTTGGCGACACCATCGTGCAGCCTGGCCCCTACGACGACAACAACGTTGCGCTCAATGTCGCAGGCACGCTTCTGCGCAGCCATCTCGGCGCGGCTGGTGACTGCGCGCTTGCAAGGATCAGCCAACGTGGCTACGACCGCTCGGTCTATCAACTCGACGTCGTACCGACCCGAATGGCGCGCGTTGCACTTGGCGACAAAGTGATCAAATCGGGACGAACGACGGCGATCACGAGAGGCATCGTGCGCCGCGTCGACGTCATGGCGAAGATCAACTATGGGATTCCGTCCGGGGAGCAGGCGATCGGCTGCTTCGAAATCGGTCCCGATCCCCAGAACCTTCCCGCAGACGGAGAAATAAGCAAGGGCGGGGATTCAGGATCCGCTTGGCTCATCTTCGACAGGGGCAAGGCGACCGACATATTCGCCGGCCTTCACTTCGCCGGTGAAACCGACAGGAGGAGCGACGAGCACGCGCTCGCCTGCTATCCAGGCTCCATTCAGAAGAAGCTCGACTTCGTTCTCGAGCCAACGGGCGCGGCAACTGATGCGAGCGCGGGGATGGAAGTCGTTGTCCCCCGTAGTGGCTACGATGCGAGCTTCCTTGGAACAGCCGTTCCCGAGCCCGGCCTGTCTACGGCCCAGAAGCGTGATGCTGTCAATTTCGAGCGCGCTCAGACGATCCCATACACGCATTTTTCGGTCTGCCTCAGCGCAAAACGCCGAATGGCGCGCTATGTCGGCTGGAACATCGACGGATCCCGGTTGGTGGCACTCCCGCGCCGCGGATTTTCCGTCGATCCCAGGATCGAGGCCAAGTACCAGTTAGGCGACGATCTCTACGTCGACAACCGCGTCGACCGGGGCCATATCGCCAGGCGGGCGGACGTTTGCTGGGGACCGGTACCGGAGGCAGAGCAAGCCAACCGCGATTCATTCTACTTCACCAATATCGCTCCCCAGCACGAACGCTTCAATCAGTCCTCTCGAAAAGGGCTTTGGGGTGAACTGGAGAACCTCGTTTTCGATCAGGCAGACCTCAAGGACTTCAAGCTCTCGGTATTCGGCGGTCCAGTTTTCGGAAGCGAGGACATTGGGTATCGTAACGCACTGATCCCGCGCTCTTTCTGGAAGATGATCGCCTATCTCGGCAAAGACGATAGTTTGCGTTGCGCCGCATTCATCCTTTCTCAGGAAAAACTTCTGGACGATCTTGAAACCTTGGATCTCGATCCGTTCCGGATCTACCAGGTGTCGCTGCCCGAGCTCGCTAGGAAGACCGAGCTCAATTTCGATGCGCACTCGACGGCTGACATCACTGGTCATCCGGAACTCGTGACACGGCCAGTCGGCCCGGAATCCCTGGTTGACACGACCAAGCCCGTGATCGAGATCCGCTCACAACGAGACATCCGCCTTTGATGACGACCCGCCGCGCACAAATGGGCCGCGATTCCAGCGGCCCCTCGAACACGGCTCGCACGCGAGGGACGAACCCGCGAGACTTCGCTCCGGATCGAGGAAGTAATCTCGCGCGCTCGAAAGAGTTCGAGTTCATGAAGCTTGCCGTCCACGACGGGCAGAAGCACATTAACAGCCGGGTGGAACTCAACGCCTTTATTGTCGAAGTCGTGGCCTTCCGTAGGAACACGCCACTTTACGCTGGCTGGGGTTGCTGCATTTGGGGCCGGCAGCGTCTAGCCCCGCTACGGCCGACGTCGCGTACCGAAGTGCGGAAAGCTGCGCCCTGCCTTGCGGTGTACAGCTTTCCGCCGTGGCCCGGCTTGGCCCGGTTGCAATTAGCGCTCGCGCGACTATTTGCTATGCTGGCCACCCTCCCCTCAGTGGCAGAGAGAAGATCACCGGGAGCAAGTCATGTGCCGAAATATAAAACCCCTGTTCAATTTCGATCCGCCAGCGACGGACGACGAGATCCATGATGCCGCGCTCCAGTTCGTGCGTAAGGTGAGCGGAACGAGCAAACCGTCGAAACGCAATGAGATCGCGTTCGAGCGCGCGGTCGGTTCGATCGCGGCATGCGCCCGCGAGCTGCTCGATTCGCTGGAGACTTCTCAACCTCCTCGCGATCGCGAGGAAGTGGCGGCAAAGGCGCGCGCGAGAACGGCGATCCGGTTCGCGTAGGAGAGTCCCGTCACGCACAGGAGATCTCAGTCAGGTCTTAAGTTGGCGCATTCCGGAAGCCCGTCAGCGACAGGGAATCGCCGCTTGGCTGTCGAGCGACAAATAATGCTTAACCCGTCCATCCCAGGAAAACCGTCGCAAGCGGTGGGAGTGTGAGCGGGATTGAGAACTCCTTGCCATGCGTCTGCTGGCGCTCCGCTCGTGCTTCGATCTGCCCGAGATCAGCTCCTCCATAGACAGCGGCATCAGTGTTGAGCATCACCTCCCAGCGGCCTCCCGCCGGAACCCCAACGCGGTAATCCTTCCTTGGCAACGGCGTAAGATTGGATATGATCAGGACATGCGAGGAACGGTCTTTCGCACTGCGCAGCATGCCGTAGACCGAATTTTCCACATCATCCGCAACCACCCATTCGAAGCCCGTGGCATCCAGGTCGCTGAACTGCAATGCCGGCTCTCGCGTGTAGAGACTGTTCAGGTCGCGGATCAGGCGCTGCATGCCCACATGATCCGGCCGGTCGAGCAGATCCCAATGTACGGAGCCGTCATGGCTCCATTCGCCCTCTTGGGCGATTTCTCCGCCCATGAAGAGCAGCTTCTTGCCCGGATGCCCCCACATGAAGCCGTAGTAGGAGCGTAGGTTGGCGAGCTTCTGCCAGTGATCGCCCGGCATCTTGCCGAAGAGCGAGCCTTTGCCGTGCACCACCTCGTCATGGGAGAGTGGCAGAATGAAGCGTTCGGAATAGGCGTAGATCATGCCGAAGGTCATCGCCGAGTGGTGATACTTGCGATAGACCGGGTCGTCCTGCATGTAATGCAGCGTGTCGTGCATCCACCCCATGTTCCACTTGAAATCAAAACCGAGGCCGCCCTCGTCCAGCCGCTTCGTGACGCCGGGCCAGGCGGTGGACTCTTCGGCGACTGTGAAGGCATGGGGGCAGCGGTGATGGATGATGCTGTTCAGGTGTTTCAAGAATTCGACTGCTTCGAAGTTCTCGCGGCCGCCGTACTCGTTCGGTATCCATTCGCCCTCGTTGCGGCTGTAGTCACGGTAGAGCATCGAGGCGACTGCGTCGACGCGCAGCCCATCCACGTGGTAGTGCTCCAGCCATTCGAGGGCGCTGGCAATCAGGAAACCTTTCACCTCGTTGCGACCGAGATTGTAGATCAAAGTGTTCCAGTCCTTGTGAAACCCCTCCCGCAAGTCTTCGTGCTCATAAAGTGCGGTCCCGTCGAAGCGGGCGAGCCCCCAGACATCGGTGGGGAAATGGGCTGGCACCCAATCGAGAATGACGCCGATGCCTTCGGCATGGCAGCGATCCACGAAATAGGCGAAGTCTTCTGGCGTGCCATGTCGACCGGTCGGCGCGAAGAGGCCAAGCGGCTGATAGCCCCAGGAACCGCCGAACGGATGTTCCATGATCGGCAGCAATTCGATGTGCGTGAAGCCGAGGTCTCGGGCATAGGGAACCAGCCTTTGGCTAAGTTCGACCCAATCGAGCGGTCGGTTTTTCTCCTCGGTGATCCTGAGCCAGGACCCGAGGTGCACCTCGTAGATCGAGAGAGCACCGTCGAGAGCTCGGTCCGCGCGGTGCGTGCGCATCCAATCCTCGTCGCTCCAGCGGAAAGGTTTCGCGGAGGCGACGATCGAGGCCGTCGAGGGTGCGGCTTCGCTGGCACGGGCAACCGGGTCTGCCTTTTGCGGCAGGAGATTGCCATGAGCGTCTATCAGTTCGAACTTATAGCGCTCGCCATGCGTGAGGCGGGGGATGAAAAGCTCCCACACGCCTGCCTGGGGCCTCAGCCGCATCGGATGGCGTCTTCCATCCCAGGAATTGAAGTCGCCGATAACGGACACACGCCGGGCATTCGGTGCCCATAGGGCAAAACGCACGCCCTGGACGCCATCAATTTCCATCGGAAGGGCACCGAGTGTGCGGCCGAGATCATAGTGGGTCCCCTGAGCGATCAGATGCAGGTCAAGGTCGCCGAGCAGCAGGCCGAGCGCGTAAGGGTCCTCGGTCTCCTGCATGGCATCGGGCCAGTTGATGCGAAAGAGGTACCTGGTCGGGCTGGAGATCGCCCCAGCAAAGAGCCCACCCGCGTGTATCGTTTCCAGCCGCGTCAGCACGCGATTGGTGCCAACCTCCACGACATCCACGGAGATCGCAGCCGGCAACAGCGCTCTTACTACGGTAAGATCGCCGTACTGATGAGGTCCAAGAATTGAAAACGGATCGCCGTGGCGGCCTTCGACGATTTCCTGAAGAGCCTCCTGGACAGTGCCAATCATCAGGTCTGCGCGCTCGTATCTCATGCGACGTTCTCCAAGAGCCTGGATGCGATGGCCGACAAACCGGCAACCGGTAGGGCCAGCCAATTGGGACGGTTATGGGCCTCATAGGCGATCTCATAGGCCGCCTTCTCCAACAGGAACAGATCGATGATGCGACCGCGTGAATGTGCTGGAATTCTGAGGTCTCGGGCGTTGTCGATCGCGTCGAAATAGGCTTGGAGGAATGCTGCTTCGGCCATTTCGATAAAGCGTGCCACGAGCGCCGCATTCCTCTCGCTATCCACTTGGCTCACCACGTCTGTGTCAAGATCTGCTGACGCCGCCAAATAACTGAGTGATCTCAGTAGCCCTGCGACGTCTCGCAGCGGATTGGTCTTGGCGCGACGTTCGTCAAGATCTCGGGTGGGTTCGCCCTCAAAATCGATGATGTAGGCATCGCCTTCCGAGACCAGGATCTGGCCAAGATGAAAGTCGCCGTGATTGCGGATCATGAGGGTACCAGCTGCAGCCTTGGCAAGATGGCTGGCTGCATTCAACAGGTCCTCGCGTTCTTCGATGAGCGGCCCGATCTGTTGAGCGATCGCCGGAGCCAGGCTGTCGCGGGTCTCCTCGAGAATGGCGAGGCTGGCCTTGATTTGCTTCTTGACGGCGTTTCCCAGTGCTTCGGCATCCGCGTTGGACATCCTGACCGGTTTGAAAGCCTCATCATCGGTTGGCTGCGCCAGCGCCGCATGCAATTCGCCGAGGCGTTTGCCGGCTGCAGCGACAAAGTCGACGAGCGGTTTGAAATGCTCGTCCATCATTTCCTCGTCAAGGCCGATAACCAGTATCTCATCGATCGAGCGGCGAAGATTGCTGAGCATCCAGTCCCAGGCATCGCCTTGATTGCGGATGGCCGCCTGCACGATGATGAACGTGTACCTGCTGCCATCCGGGGCAATGCGCGCGACTTCGCCGAGCAGCTGCGCCGTATTTTTGTACCCAACTTGGGTGAGGTGGCGGGTCATCTCCACCTCGGGATGGGTGCCTGGGAAGATATGGCGGATGAGCTTTACCATCGCCATGTCACCGATGATCAAGGAACTGTTGGATTGCTCGGCTGAGATCCACCGCACCGGCACGTCATCGTTGACGTGCATGCAGTCCAGCTGCTTCGTGCCGAGGAATTCCAGTCTGCCGGTGCGGCCGGAGATTACTGCATGTTCACAGAGCCCGCGGACGACGCCGCGTGCGAGACCCTCCATTACAAAACCGTCGGTTAAAAACCCCACGCGTCGGCTTTGACGGAGGCGGGCAAAAGCCAGTTGCTGCGCAAGCGCAGCCGGCTGACTGTCGTCCCACGAAACCGCAAGCGGCAGGAGATAGGTGTCGACGCGCCCATCAAGCTCTGCCTCCAGTTCTCCCAAGAGGAGGTTGCCGGCAAAGGGAAGTGGCGTCGCGGCCACGAGGCAGGCACGCCTTAACGGCTCGCCCTTGCCGCCGAACCAGCGCCGCTTGGCGAGATAGGCCGGCAGAACCTCGTTCGAGAGCGTCCGCGAAAGCGTTGGCTCGTCGACCAATTCCTGCAGATTGCGCCGCACCACTACGGTCATCATGTCCTGCAACTGCTCGGGAGGTTCGGTGCGCCAGGCAGGTCCATCTGCGTCCTGAGCGAGCTTGAACCAGAAGAACCCGTATGGCGGAAGCGTGAGCAGGTAGGTGAGCTGACCAATCGGCGGGAATGGAGACATGCCCGTCAGCTCAATCGGCACACGGCCGTCGAACTGCGCGAGATCGAGTTCGACGGCCTGCGGCAGCCGGGAAAGGTTTCCGACGCAAAGGATCGTCTCGTTATCGTATTCACGCAAGTATGCCAGGATCTTGCGGTTGCCAGGCGCCAGGAACCTCAAGGTGCCGCGTCCGAAGGCCATGTGCCTATTGCGCAAGGCCAGCATGTGTCGGGTCCAGTTGAACAACGAGTGCGCGTCGGCTGCTTGCGCCTCGACGTTCACCGCCTCGTAGCCATAAAGAGGATCCATGATAGGCGGCAGCACGAGCCGTGCCGGGTCGGCTCGGGAAAACCCGCCGTTGCGGTCCGGAGACCATTGCATCGGCGTGCGCACACCATCGCGGTCGCCAAGATAGATATTGTCGCCCATTCCGATCTCGTCGCCATAATAGATCACCGGTGTACCCGGCATGGAGAGCAACAGGGCGTTCATCAACTCGACGCGGCGACGGTCGCGCTCCATGAGCGGTGAAAGACGGCGCCGGATGCCGAGATTAATGCGGGCGCGGCGGTCGGCGGCATAGATGTTCCAGAGATAGTCGCGCTCTTCATCAGTCACCATTTCGAGCGTCAGCTCGTCATGGTTGCGAAGAAAGATCGCCCACTGACAATTCTCAGGGATTTCCGGCGTCTGCCGCATGATGTCGGTGATAGGGAAGCGATCTTCCTTGGCGATCGCCATATACATGCGCGGCATGAGCGGGAAGTGGAATGCCATATGGCACTCGTCGCCGTCGCCGAAATATTCGCGCGTATCCTCCGGCCACTGATTGGCTTCGGCAAGGAGCATCTTGCCTGGATGTGTCGCATCGAGAGCAGAGCGGATTTTCTTCAGGATCGCGTGCGTCTCCGGAAGGTTCTCGTTGATCGTGCCTTCTCTCTCGACCAGATAAGGGATGGCGTCGAGCCGGAAGCCATCGATGCCGGTTTCAAGCCAGAACCGCATTACGCCCAGAAGTTCCTCCAGGACCAGCGGATTATCGAAATTGAGGTCGGGCTGGTGGGAGTAGAACCGGTGCCAATAATACGCGCCAGCCACTGCGTCCCAGGTCCAGTTGGACTTTTCGGTGTCGAGAAAGATGATGCGCGTTTCCGGGAATTTCTGATCCGTATCCGACCAGACATAGAACTCCCGCTCCCGAGAGCCAGGAGGGGCCAAGCGGGCTCGCTGGAACCATGGGTGCTGGTCGGACGTGTGATTGATGACGAGCTCGATGATCACGCGAAGACCGCGTTGGTGAGCCGCTTCGACGAAGGCTTTGAATTCTTCCGTCGTGCCGTAGTCCGAGCTGATATTGGTATAGTCGGCGATATCATATCCGTCGTCACGACGTGGCGAAGGGAAAAACGGCAGCAGCCAGATCGTATTGGCACCAAGCGCTTCAATATGATCGAGCTTTTCGTGCAAGCCCGTGAAGTCGCCAATACCATCGCCATTGGCATCGAAGAACGATTTGATATGAAGTTGATAGATGACCGCGTCCTTGTACCACAGGGGATCGGGCTCGGGCGCGTCGGTGTCAGTGAGTGGGCCATGGCTTACGGTCATCGTGTCCATTTCGTTTTTCCTCCCTTATCTCACGCGCCAGATCGCGAACGGCAGGCCTGCATGCGGATCGAGCCGAATGCGCTGGATCTTGCCGGTCCATCTGGATCTCAAACCGGTGATCAAGTCCTCGAGGTCGAGCGCGCCGTCGTCCGGCAGGTTCCATGACCAGAGTGGAATTTCCACATCGGCTTCATGTGCATTGTATGGATCGAGGTTGACGGCAATCAGCAGAGCGTTCTCACGGCTCGTGCTTGCCTTCTCATAGAACATGATGTTGTCGTTCCAGGCTGTGAGAAGCTGAAGGCCGAGATGCGAATGCAGAGCCGGGTTCTCGTTTCGGATCCGGTTGAGCATGGCAATCTCGGATTTGATGTTCCCCGGCCGGTCGTAGTCCCAGGCGCGAATCTCATACTTTTCCGAGTCGGCATATTCCTTGCGCTTTGCGTCGGGCCGGCCTTCGCAAAGCTCAAAACCATTATAGACGCCCCAAAGTCCAGACAGTGTCGCGGCGAGCGCAGCACGGACCAGATAGGCAGGGCGCGGCGCGTTCTGCAGGAAATCAGGGTTGATGTCGTGCGTGTTGACAAAAAAGTGGGGCCGGAAGAATTCCTTCGGTTCCTGCGTGGTGATCTCGCGCATGTACTGCTCGAGCTCCCACTTGGCGTTGCGCCATGTAAAATAGGTGTATGACTGTGAAAAGCCGATCTTGGCGAGCCGATACATGACCTTCGGCTTGGTGAAGGCCTCCGATAGGAAGACGACCTCTGGATGCCGCAAGCGGATATCGGCGATTAGCCATTCCCAGAACGGAAACGGTTTGGTGTGCGGATTGTCGACGCGGAAGAGCTTGACACCGTTGTCGACCCATTTTTGTACGATGTCGCGCAACTCAATCCATAGTGCGGGGATCGCGTCATGGGCGTAGAAATCAACGTTGACGATGTCCTCGTATTTCTTCGGCGGATTTTCCGCATAGCGGATCGTGCCATCCGGCCGCCAATCGAACCAGCCGGGATGTTTACTCAACCAGGGATGGTCGGGCGAGCACTGGATTGCTAGGTCGAGCGCGATTTCGAGACCTGTGTCGCCAGCCGCTTCGATCAACCGACGCAAATCGTCGAACGTGCCGAGCTCGGGATGGATCGCTTCGTGGCCGCCCGCCTCCGAGCCGATCCCATAGGGGCTGCCGGGATCTGCTGGCGCGGCCTGGAGACTGTTGTTCTTGCCTTTGCGGTTCGTCTGGCCGATCGGATGGATGGGCGTGAAATAGAGCACGTCAAAGCCCATCGCGCGGATGGCTGGCAGGCGTTTGATGACATCGTCAAAGGTGCCGTGGCGGTTTGGATCGCCGCTCTGGGAGCGTGGAAAAATCTGGTACCAGCTCGCAAACGCAGCGGCGGCGCGTTCCGCATCGAGCGGGATGGTCTGCGAGCGAACCCGATACGGACGGCGATCGGCCTTAGCCATTAGTTCGGCCGTCTCGGCGGCGAGTAGGATTTCGATCCGCTGGGGGTCCTGCACCTCGGTCAGCCTGTCGAAGACTGCCCGCAGCCGGTTTTTGATCCGACCGGATGAATTGTCGAGCGCATCGAGCACGTGGTTGATGCCCTCCTGGATTTCCAGGCGCAGATCGAGCCGCGCCTCGTGCTTCTTGCTGAACTCGTAGCGGAAGATGGCGAATGGATTGCGCCAGCCTTCGACCAAAAACTCGTGCCGCCCCATGCGCTTCGGCGTCAATTCCGCCTGCCACCGATCATTTTCGATCAACTGCATGGGGACCTCGTTCCATTTCGCCTCGTCGGCCGGTCGCCAGAGCAGGGCCGCCGACAAGGGATCGTGGCCATCGCCGAAAATATCTGCTTCGACTTTCACCGTCTCGCCAACGACGCGCTTGACGACGAAACGCCCCTCATCGACCGCCGGCGCGATGTTCTCAATAGCCAGCCTTGCAGAAGCCGCTGCATCCTCGACACGAGGTACCGCGACCGCATCAACGATCGGAATTGATGATGTTCCTTCGAACAGACGCAGTTCACCCGGCCTCAATTTAAGCTGAGCGGTAAAGGTTTCGTCTTCCGCATCGAGTGCCTGCAGCGGCAGAAAAGCGGAGGCCGCTTCGCGGACCGCGTTAAATGGCGCATGCGCCACCCGCCGCAGGTCGCGATTAAGGACGACGACGCGCGCCTTCTGCGACGTGCGGATGTCCTCCTGCTCGGTCTGCATCAAGGCGACCGTCGGCGTCTGACTTGCAAAAACCAACCTGAGCGGCTGCCGGGCGAAGCCGGCTGCGGTCTTGTTGGTTCGCGCGCTCACAGTGCGAATGTCGCCTGAGAGATCGAAAGAGCCGACTTCACGAAGTCCAGGCAAGCCGGTTGCGTCGCCATGCATTGGATCGAGGGCCGTGCCCACACCGTATTCGAAGCCCATGGGGATCATCAGGCCACTGGCAAATGTGGAAGCCAGTTTCAGTGCTCGCACAGCCTTGCGCTCTAGAACCTCGCAACTGTCGGTACCGTTGGCGACGCGCTTGCCGAACGGTGCTTCCGGGAAGGTAATCTGATAGCCGATCTGCCGTTGGATCTGGTATTCGTCCATGATCCAGCGGTCCTCAAGGTCCCACCATGCAAGCGAGGAGAAGCTGCCGTCGAATCCGGTTCCCTCAAGTGCGTTGCGGTCTTCGAAGGCGCTCCCTGGCGTCCAGGCAAGAAAGGTCGTTTGCGGAGCCGATTTCCGGGTCGCGGCGATAAGGTCGCACCATGCTTCCGGCGCCAGGCGCCCGATCCCCAAGCAGCGGAAGCCTGCGATGCCGAGGCCGGCAAGCCAAATCATGCGATTGCGCCAATCCTCGACGTGCTTGGCTTCGCTGATGAAATCGATGCGACGGCTGCGGCTTTCATGCGGTGTCACCCGCGGATCGGCCGGAATTGGCTCGGCAGCTTTGTCATCGAGGGCTACCCGGTCGACGACAAGGTCGAGCATCAGCTTGATGTCTTTTTCTCGAGCCGCCTGGACCAACGCCGTGAGCCCGTCCTCGACGGATTCACCTAGTCCCAGTTCAGGGTCAAGACGGTCGAAATTCCTGACGACAAAGACACTAGCATTTTGGCCGCGTTCGAAAACGGGGGCAGTGAGTACCGTGTCGAGACCAAGATCCTTGGCATGCGCAAAGACCTCTCTCCAGGCATCGCACCCCTTCAGCATCAAGGGATGCACGTAATAAATCTGCGGCGGCAGCCGCAAGAGGGAGCGTCGGGAATCGAACTGGGAGCGCGTATCCATGGGGTAATGCCTTGCCGCAGCGTTTTGGGTCTAACGGAAGGTCACCGGAACTTGTTCCCTCAAAACGTGGCAAATCGGCCGTCTTGTTGAAGCCGCTTTTGTCGCACTCACAAGAAAGGATGCGATAGGGAGCGCATCTGCGCCTTAGCCGCGCTCGTTCGCGAAAAATCCGGAAGAATGCCGTGTCTTCGAGCCTTTCGCGCTATTAGAGGGAAATTTCGGTCGCGAAGACCTCGACGTGTTGAAGCGTTTCAAGCGATAGCGCGCGTCCGTTAAATTGGATTTGCGCGCTCGAGATCTGCAATTTTCGGAGGCCCTGAAAGAATTCAGGATACCGGCACAACAGGCCCGTTCTTGTTGCCGGCTACAGTCAGATCCCGTTGCTGTATTAATGACGACTGCTCGTCAACGGCCAGTGTCGCCGTGCCAACTCGACCACGCGCTTTTTCTTGCGAGACCGTTTCGGCAGCTTGAATTCGTCTGCTTCGACGGCGGCGCCAAGGCGCTCGGCAAGCGAATGCGCATCGAGCGGTGCGCGAACCTTCACGTCATTGTCGAAATAGACATAGACGTCGCGACCTTTTTCAGATCCCGGCAGCGGCAGCGTGATGCGCTCGGCATTGACGGGCTCCTTCCCATGCGCCCATGCATCGATGCGCTTCGCCCAGATATCCAGTGCCTCGTCGTCATAACCGCTGACATAAAGCTCCTTGGAGCCGTGCAGGCGGCAATAGACGAAGTCGGCCGTCACATCCATCAGCCGTGGCCATTCGACCGAATCCGCGCAAACGAGGCCGACACCATGCTCCCTGAGGAGCTCGATGAAGGCCTTGTCGCGGAAACTGTCGTGGCGGATCTCCAGCGCGTGGCGCAAGGGCTGCTTGCCCTCGCTTGTCAGCCAGTCGCGTCCGTTGAGCCTGGTGTCGTGGCGCTTGGCGAAGTCTGCAGCTTCTTCCGTATCTTTTGGAAGCATCGCGAGGAAGGACGCAAAAAGATCCGCATCGAATTTCAGGTTCGGCGGAAACTGCCAGAGGATCGGTCCGAGCTTCGGCCCCAGTCGCAACAGACCGGAGGCGAAGAAATTGGCAAGCGGCGTTTTGCTCTCCCTCAGGCGCAGCATGTGCGTGATATAGCGTGAGCCTTTAACCGAGAAGACGAAATCGTCAGGAACCTCCTCACGCCAGTGCGCGAAGGCCTCGGGTGTCTGCAAACCATAGAAGGTTCCGTTGATCTCTATCGAGGAGAAGTGGCGCGAGGCATAGGCCAATTCCCGCTTTTGCGGCAGTCCTGCCGGATAGAAGACGCCGCGCCAGGGCGCATAGGTCCAGCCTGACAGGCCGATGCGGATGGTACCGGTTTTTCCCATGCCGAAGGAACCGAGCGGAGGCTGACTTGTTCCTCACCCATCCGAGCTTGCGGAGATAACCTGGCCTGCAGCGAGGTTACCGCAGGTAGAAAGAGGCTCCTTAAGTGATCGGGCGCTGCGTGCCGGTATTCAAAGTGAACGCCTTCCGGTCGCTCGGCCCGTCTGAGGCAACCGTAGAAACACTAATGCATTAGTGTATTGAAATCGAAAACTGTCGATGGTAATACGGTCGCGACGAAACCCAAGTCGGATGTGCCCCATGCCCAAAAATGCAGATCAGCTCCGTAGCGCTCGATGGTTCGCACCAGATGATCTACGCGCTTCCGGCCATCGCTCCCGTCTGATGCAGATGGGGTATGACGCGAAGGATTGGGGCAGGAAACCGATCATCGCCATCCTGAATACGTGGTCGGATCTCAATCCATGCCATGCGCATTTCAAGCACCGCGTCGAGGATGTGAAACGCGGTGTATTGCAGGCAGGCGGCTTTCCGGTGGAACTGCCGGTGCAGTCTCTATCAGAGACTGCTCTGAAGCCCACGACGATGCTCTATCGCAACTTTCTTGCCATGGAGGCGGAAGAGCTTCTTCGCGGTCATCCCATCGATGGCGCCGTGCTGATGGGCGGCTGCGATAAGACCACGCCTGCCCTGATCATGGGCGCGATCAGCGCCGGTTTTCCGATGATCTTCCTGCCGGCCGGGCCGATGTTGCGCGGCAATTATAAGGGCGAACATCTCGGCTCCGGCTCGGACGCATGGAAATATTGGGACGAACGCCGCGCCGGCAACATCACTGAAGATCAATGGACCGGCGTCGAGGAGGGAATTGCACGCTCCTACGGTCATTGCATGACCTTCGGCACCGCAAGCACCATGACGGCGATCGCCGAATCCCTCGGCTTGACGCTGCCGGGCGCAAGCTCGATTCCCGCAGCCGATGCCAACCATATCCGCATGAGTGCGCGCGTCGGTCGGCGCATCGTCGAGATGATCTTCGAGGATCTGACGCCGGACAAGATCATCACCGAGAAGTCGGTTGAGAATGCCACGACGATCGCGATGGCGACAGGCTGTTCCACCAATGCGGTGGTGCACCTGATCGCGATGGCGCGTCGCGCCGGCGTGCCCTTGACCCTTGACGATCTGGACAAGGCTGGCCGTAAGACGCCGGTCATCGCCAATATCCGACCCTCCGGCAAGCAGTATCTGATGGAGGATTTCTACTATGCCGGGGGGCTGAGGGCTCTGATGGCAGAAATGAAGCAACGCCTGCATCTCGATGCGATGACGGTGAGCGGCTTTCCGCTCGGCGAAACACTCCAGGGTGCGGTGGTTTACAACGCGGATGTCATCCGACCGCTGTCGGACCCAATCTACCACGAGGGTTCACTTGCCGTCCTCAAGGGCAATCTTGCACCCGACGGCTGTGTGATAAAGCCCTCCGCCTGCGAAGAACGGCTGCGAGTGCATGAAGGTCCCGCACTCGTCTTCGACAGTTATCCCGAGATGAAGGCGGCGATCGACGACGATGATCTCGACGTGAGCGCCGATCACGTCCTGGTCCTGCGCAATGCCGGGCCGAAGGGTGGTCCCGGCATGCCGGAATGGGGGATGCTGCCAATCCCGAAGAAGATCCTGAAGCAGGGCTATCGCGATATGCTGCGCATTTCCGACGCCCGCATGAGCGGCACGAGCTATGGTGCCTGCATCCTGCACGTGGCGCCCGAATCCCATATAGGCGGGCCGCTTGCGCTGGTGCGCACCGGCGACATCATTCGCGTCGACGTTCCGAACCGCTCCATCGACATGCTGGTGGACGAGGAGACGCTGGCAAAGCGGCGTGCCGAATGGCAGGTGCCTGCCGACAAATATGAACGCGGCTATGGCTGGATGTTCTCAAAGCACATCAAACAGGCGAATGACGGCTGCGATTTCGATTTCCTCGAGAAGGATTTCGGTGCGGCCGCCGGCGAGCCCGACATTTTTTGATTGCCGCTATTTTCAGGATTGGAGGAACCATGACGAACTACGTTCTCTCGGACGCGACGCGCAAGAAATACGAAGGCGTGAGCTGCGCCACGCTCTGCACCGCCCTCTTTAAGCGCGGATTGCGCAACCAGTTCATGCAGGATGTCCATCCGGTACTGCCGAAGGCGAAGAACATGGTCGGCCAGGCGTTCACGCTCCGCTACATCCCGGCGCGCGAAGACCTGAACCAGCTCACTGTGTTCCAGAATCCCGCGCATCCGCAGCGCGCCGCCGTCGAACAGTGCCCGCCAGGCTTTGTCATGGTCATGGACAGCCGCAAGGATCCCCGCGCTGCTTCGGCTGGTTCGATCCTCGTGTCGCGGCTGATGGTACGCGGTGTTGCAGGTGTGGTTACCGATGGCGGCTTCCGCGACAGTCCCGAGATCGGCGACCTCGACATCCCGGCCTATCACAACCGTCCTTCCGCGCCGACGAACCTCACGCTGCACCAGGCGCTGGACATCAACGTGCCGATCGGCTGCGGCGATGTCGCGGTCTGGCCGGGAGACGTCGTGGTCGGCGACCGCGAGGGCGTCATCATCGTTCCTGCCCATCTCGCCGAGGAAGTCGCCGACGAGGCAGTCGAGATGACCGCCTTCGAGGATTTCGTCACCGAAGCGGTGCGGAAGGGCCGGTCGATCATCGGCCTCTATCCGGCGACCCACGAAGAGACGAAGGCCGATTTCGCCAGGTGGCGACTGGCCAATGGACGATAGGCGGTCTCCATGTTCAAGCACATCACCATCCTTCAGGCAGCCGAGCTGCCCGAGAAGACGGATCGCGAGTTGAAGGAAGCCTTTACCGTCATCGGCCTCCCGAAGGGTGAGGCGGAAGCCGCCGGGGTTCTGGCCGAACACGGCGCGGCCATCAGGGGCATGGCCGTCCGCCATGCGCATATCGACGCGCGCATGCTGGAGAAGCTGCCGGCATTGGAGATCATCTCCAGCTACAGCGCCGGTCTCGACGGCATCGACGTCGAGGCGGCGGCGAGCCGCGGCGTTTCCATCCACAACACCTCGAAGATCCTGGCACAAGACGTGGCGGACCTCGCCGTCGCGCTTTCCATCTCGGCGACGCGCGGGCTGATGCGTGGCCACGATTTCGTGCGCAACGGAAACTGGGGCCGGCAGAGCTTCCCGCTCGGCCGCTCGCTGCGCTCGCTCAACACCGGCATCGTCGGCCTCGGGCATATCGGCTCGGCGATCGCGGCGAGGATGGGCGCCATGGGCGCGCCCGTTGCCTATTTCGGGCCGCGCAGGAAGCCTGTCGACCATCTCTATATCGACAGCATCGACGACCTTGCCGAATGGGCCGACCTGTTGATCGTCACCTGTCCAGCAAGCCCCGAAACCATCGGCCTGATCGGCCCGTCCGTTCTTGAAAAGCTTGGGCCGCGCGGTTTCCTCGTCAACATCTCGCGCGGCACGATCGTCAATGAACCGGCCCTCATCGCTGCATTAGCGAAAGACGGCATCGCCGGCGCGGCGCTCGACGTCTTCGAGAAGGAACCAGTCGTGCCCGATGCGCTGCGGAACGATCCGCGGGTCGTGCTGTCGCCGCATATGGGTAGCGGCACCCAGGAGACGCGCCAGCAGATGGGCGACAGGCTGGTCGAGGCGTTGGTCACGCATTTCAGCGCACGTTATACCAACATGCATTGATCAAAACCGATGCGCCCACTCGCGCAGTCCAATGGACATTATCTTCCAGGGTTGCGCGACGAGTTTGTTCCAGGCGGCACAGCAGTGAGCGACGATGTCCTCGTAGTCTGTGAAGATGCGGTTCGACAGCCAGTTGTCCCTCATAAACTGCCAGACGTTTTCGACAGGGTTCAATTCAGGCGAACGCGGCGGCAAGAACAGCAATGTGATGTTGTCAGGGACGCTGAGCTTCGGCGTGACGTGCCATCCGGCTTGATCGAGGATGAGGACCGCGTGAGCGCCGTCATCGACTGCCTGGCTGATTTCCAGCAGATGTTGATTCATGGCGTCGGTATCGCAATAGGGCAATACGAGGCCCGCGCCCTTACCTTTCTTGGGGCAGATGGCACCGAAGATGTACGCCCACATCGTCCGTTGATCCAGCGGCGCTGAAGGTCGGGTGCCACGGCGAGCCCATCGGCGGGTGATCTTGTTTTTCTGACCTATGCGCGCCTCGTCGGCCCACCAGAGTTCGATCTCGGTATTCTTCGGGAGGCTGCTTCTGATGGCTGCCAATGCGGCAGGGAACTCTTTTTAAAAGCGTCCACTTCGGGTTCATTCTGGGCGTAGTGGCGCGGCCGGGCAGACAGCTTGGCAAAGCCGAGAGCCTTCAATTCGCGACCAACCGTGGTCTCGTCCATCGAGATCCGGAATTCCTGGAAGATCCATTGGACCAGATCCTTGCGCCGCCACCGAACGACACCGTGGATAGCCGGGATCGGACCACGCTCTACAATCTTGGCCAAGGCCTGGCGCTGATCATCATTCAGCTTGGGCCGATTGCCGGGAGCCTTGCCGTTGAGGAGCCCGGCCGACCCGTGCTCATTGAAACGAACGACCCAGTCGCGAACAATCTGCAAGGTCACGCCCCCGATCCGGGCCGCATCTGTACGCGAGCCGCCGTCATAAATTTCCGCCAACGCCAGAAGCCGCCGCGCTTGAGCGGCATCCTTGGTCCCTTTCGCGAACTGCCGCAGAGCAGGACCATCAAAATCATCGCGCAATGCAATCGCCGAACCCATTGCAAACCTCCCGTTTGCCCCATGGATTCAGATTTTCACCGATTCGGGAATCCCAAGTGAGTCGCACTCTGCGCTCGCTGGTATTAGACATAGGTGACCGACGAGAAAGGCCGCGCCAGCTGCGCGGCCTTTTCATTCCCAGGGTGCGTAGACCCTTGCCTGACCGGCCCGCCGGACGAGGGCGATCGGCAGCCGCACGAAATCGACCATGAGGCGCAGCAATGCGTCGGCAAGTTTCGTCGCCTGCAAATGAGAGCTGGCCGCGCAGCATCCGCCGGCCCCCTGCAGCGGCGTGGATAGCAAGGCGATAAGCGACCGACATGAACAGGGCACCGGTGCCCCGGCAGGGCTATCGTCTCATGCCGCCTCGACGGCACTTTGCCACTTCGGCTTCGGTGTCGCATTGATGAGCTGTCGCGTATAGTCGTGCTGCGGATTGCGGAAGATCTCCTCCGTCGTCGCATGCTCGACGATCTCGCCGTTCTTCATGACGATGATCCGATCTGCGAAATGGCGCACGATCGGCAGGTCGTGGGTGATGAAGATATAGGCAAGCCCAAGCCGATCGCGCAGGTCGGCGAGTAGATTGATGACCTGCACCTGGACCGAGACGTCGAGGGCCGAGACAGCCTCATCGCAGACAACGAGCTCCGGCTCGCAGGCAAGCGCGCGAGCAATAGCAATGCGCTGCCGCTGCCCCCCGGAGAACTGGTGGGGATAACGCGCAGCATGCTCCGGCTTTAGCCCGACGAGCCCCAGCAGTTCGACCACGCGGTCGCGCCATCGCGGCTTGTCGAGAATATCCTTATGGATCCGCCAGGGTTCGGAAACGATCTCGAAAACGGTCATGCGGGGATTCATCGAGCTATAGGGATCCTGGAACACCATCTGCACCTTGCGGCGGAAGGCGAGCAACGTATTGCCATCCATCTTCAGAATGTCACGGCCATGAAACAGCGCCTCCCCCTTCGAGGCATCGTTCAGCCGCAGCAGTACGCGCGCCACCGTCGATTTGCCGGAGCCGCTTTCACCGACGATGCCGATCGTCTCGCCGGCCGCGACGTCGAAGCTCAGATTCTTGACGGCGTGAAGCTGCGCGGGCGCAGAGAATATCCCTGACGAGAGCGCGTAGAACTTGTCGAGGTTTTTGACTTCGAGAATGGGTTTGCCGACCGGCTTGCCGGCCTGCCGCCGCGGCGCGTCCTGATCACCATGCGGCAGCGCGTTGATCAGCGTCCTGGTATAGCTGTGCTTCGGGTTCTCGAAGACGGTGCGCGCCTCCCCCTCCTCGACGATGCGCCCCGAATTCATGACGATCACCCGGTCCGCCATGCTGGCGGCGACTTCGAGATCATGGGTGATCATGATGATCGCCAGGCCATCCTCGGCCTGCAGTTTCTTCAGGAGGTCGAGGATCTGTCCCTGAACGCTGACGTCGAGCGCCGTCGTCGGCTCGTCGGCGATCAGGATCTCGGGCCTCAGCGCGATCGCCATGCCGATCATGATGCGCTGGCGCTGGCCTCCTGAAAACTGGTGCGGATACTGGTCGATCCGCTTTTCGGGTTCGGGAATGCCGACGCGGCGCAGGATGTCGATTGCCTTTTCGCGCGCCTGCGCCCCCGTCGCGACGCCATGGGCGCTGAAGACCTCGGCGAGCTGCCAACCGATCGTGTAAACGGGGTTGAGGTGCGACAGCGGATCTTGGAAGATCATCGCGATCTTGCGTCCATTGAGATCGCGGCGCGCTTCCTCGCTCATCGCTTCAAGATCGCGACCGCGATATGTGACGGAACCGGCGCAGATATCGCCCGGCGGAGTATCGATGAGCCCCATGACAGCGCTGGCGCTTACCGACTTGCCGGAGCCCGATTCGCCGAGAATGACCAGCGTCTCGCCGGCATCAATGTGGAAGCTGACGCCGTTTGCCGCGCGGAAGGCGCCGCCAAGCGACAGGAAGTCGACGGTCAGGTCCTTGACCTCAAGCAGATGCGTGCCGGTCATGTGCGTTTCTCCTGAAGTCCCTTCTTCGAACGGGCGAGCTCAATGCGCCAGCGCTGCTGCGGATCGGCGTAAGTTCGCCACCAGCTCGAAAGGATATTGAGCGAAAGCGTGGTCAACAGGATCGCGAGGCCGGGCCAGAAGGCAATCCACCACGCGGTCGAAAGATAGCCGCGTCCAGTTGCCACCATGGCACCCCAGGTGAATTGCGGTGCCTGGATGCCGAGGCCAAGGAAGCTCAACGCGGATTCTGCCAGAACCACGGTCGCGAAGTCGATGGCGCCGATGGTGACAAGCGTCGGCACGACGATCGGCGCGATATGCCGGAAGAGAATGCGGCTGTGGCTGGCACCGAGCGCCATGGCGGCGCTGACGAACATGCGCTCGCGCACCTCAAGCACCTCTGCGCGCGTTGTCCTCAGATAGATCGGTACGCGGGTGATGGCGAGAACGATAACGAGGTTGGTGATCGATGGCCCGAGGCTAAAGAGCACGATCAACGCAAGCAGCAGCGACGGGAAACTCATGACGATATCGGCGCCGCGCAAGATCATCGCGCTGGCGATGCCGCGGGAATAGCCGGCGACCAGCCCGAGCAGGCCGCCGATGACGATCGAGCAGAGGACGGCGCAAAAGGCGATGCCAAGAGTATTCTGTGCGCCGACGACGAGGCGCGCGAGCAGGCTGCGACCGAGCGTATCGGCGCCGAGCACATAGGCCCAGCCCTGCGAGAAGCTGAAAGGCGCCATATTGCGAGCGCGGAAATTCGGCTTGTCGATGAGGTCGCCCATCAACCAGGGTCCGAGCACGGCGCAGAGGATCACGACGACGAGGAAGATCACCGCGGCAAGCGCCAGGCGGTTGCGCGAAATCAGTCGAAGGATGTGGAACCGTCCGATATCGTGCTGTTTTTTCTCGGCGGTCGTTGTCATGGCCGACATACTCATCTCGTTTGAAACCTTATGCGGGGATCGAGGCGGGCGTAGATCAGGTCGATCGCGATATTGAGGACGAAGATCGCCACTGCGGTGACCAGCACCGTCGCCTGAATGAGCGCGAAATCGCGACGCACGATTGCGTCAATCATCAGTTTGCCGATACCCGGCCAGCCGAAGATGGATTCGACGACGACGGCGCCATTGACGAGGCTTGCGGCCAGGTCACCGGCAACGGTGATGACCGGCAGCAGCGAATTGCGCAGCGCATGCTTGAAGATGATCTGCGAACGCTTGACGCCCTTGGCCCTTGCCGTTTTGACGTAGGCGGAGCTGAGCGCGCTGATCATCGTGCCGCGCACCACCTGCACCAGCAGGCCGAAAGGACGGAGCGTCAGCACGAAGATCGGCATGATCCAATGAAGTGGTGTGCCCGTGCCTGACGTCGGCAACCAGCCGAGGCCGACGGCGAAGACGAGGATCGCGACGATCGCGACCCAGAAATCGGGAGCGCTGGCGCCAGCCAGTGAGGCGGTGCTGGCCAGCGTATCGAAGAGACTGTTCGGTCGCGCCGCCGCCAGCGAGCCGACAACGATCGCAAGACAGAGGGAAAGGCCGACCGCGATAACTGCCAGCTTCAGCGTCTGGGGAAAGGCTTCGAGCGCCACTTCCATAGCCGGCCGATTGCGGCTCATCGCCTCGCCGAAATCGAGCCTTGTGAGTTCCAGCAGATAGCGGCCGAACTGGACGATCAGCGGGTCGTTGAAGCCGTGCGTCTGTGAAAACGCCTGGCGCTGGGCCTGCGAGGAGTCGAGCGGCAGATAGAGATAGGCCGGATCGCCCGTCAGCCTCGAAAGGAAGAACACCAGGATCAGCAGGCCGATCACTGCAATGAAGCTCTGGGCCGAGCGTCTGAGAATGAAGCCGAGCACCGCGTTTCCTTACCTTCTGGAATGAAATGATAAGGGCGCAGCGAAACCTGCCACGCCCTGTGGAAGTCAGTTCTTGAAGTGGATTTCGCTGAGCGCGATCTCGCTGTTCGTCTTCAGATCGGGTTTCCAGTCGAGGCGCGGCCCGACACGGACATAACCGATCATATGATACATCGGTACGTCGGCGACGATCTCGTCGTGGACCTTGGCAAATACGCTCTGGAAGAGCTTTTCACGATCGTCGCCGGTCGCGGCCATCGCCTTCTTCAGTCTGGCGTCAAGATCCTTGTCGGCGATCGTCGAATACTGGCCGTCGCTCAGATACATGACAGGTGCCGTGAAGCCGGCATCGCCCGTATTGTTGTCATGCTGCTGCTGGAACAGTGTCGGGCCACGGCCTTCCGGGAACGGCTTGTCGAGGTAGCGGACCCAGTCGGCGGCCTCGAGCTGGCGGATCGAGACATTGAGGCCGATCTCTTGCCACATCGAGCGCATTGCTTCGAGGCTTTCCGAGGAGTTGGGGAAGAAGCCGTTTCGGCCGATGAGCACGATCTCTTTGTCGACGGGAGCGCCGGCCGCCTTCGCCTCTTCGACCAGCTTCTTCGCCTCATCGGGATTGTAGGTCCAGGCCTTGATGTCGGGATTGTGGCCGCGCACGCCCGGTACGACCATCTGCGAGGCACGCAGTACGTCCTTGCCGAACAGCGCCTCGCCCATACCATCCCAGTCGATGGCCATGTTGAGTGCCTTGCGGATGCGCACGTCGTCCAGCGGCGGAATCTGCGCATCGATGCGCATGCGCGTCGTTTCGGAATTGAGGTATGCGAAATCGGTCTGCGGATTGGTGGCGTCCTGTACCGCGATCGACGGGGTAAGGTCTGCCTCGGCCGATTCGATCATCGCGGCGCGGATTGCCGACTCGTTGCGCCACACATAGGTGGCACGCGTCACGTCCGGTTTGGCGCCCCAATAGCCGTCATCGCGTTTCAGCACGATCTCCTCGGTCGATGCGCTTTCAACGACATAGGGACCGGTCCCGACTGGCTTGTTACTTTCCTTGTCAAAGGGCATGTTCGGCGAGACGATCTGCACCGTGCCAAGCAATGTCGGCATGATTGGAACCGGGCTGTCGGAGACGATCTCGACGGTCTGCGCATCGACGGCCTTGGGCGTCAGCTTGACGTCGCCGAACTTCGAGCGGCTGTCACACGTGAGTTTCGGATTCATGAGACGGTTAATGGACTTGACGACGGCGTCGGCATTGAATTCGGCACCGTCCTGGAACTTGACGCCTCTCTTCAGATGGACACGCCACGTCAGATCGTTGACCCGTTCCCACTTATCGGCGAGCCAAGGCGCGACCGTTCCCTTTTCAGGCTCGATGACTGTCAGCGTTTCCGTGATGTTGGAATTGATGATGCGACCGATGTCGGAGCGGATCGATCGGCAGGGATCGAGGTTTGCCGGCTGCTCCGGCAGCACGATCTTAACCTCGCCCTCAACTGCATACGCCGCACCGGAAAGCAAAACTGCGCAAAGCAGCGCTGCTGCGCCAGTGGAATAACCGATGGTCATTGTCTCTCCTCCTCAACAAAAAATCAAAATTCCTTTGTGCGGCAGACCGCTGATTTGCGGTCCGCTACGATCCTCCATCGGCTATACGCACTAGAGCACTAATGTATTAGTCAACGGCTGCAGGACTGTCAACTCAGCCAAGGCCCGGCAATCACACGTTTTGGCGCGGCAGCACGCGGACCGTCTCGAACTCCAGCAACGGGCAGTTGAGTTGCTCCCCTTCGGCTGCGGATCCAGGCTTGATTATGGCAGATCGCGATGCCCGAGCAGGTCAATGCAGACGCCCGACGTGCAGATCGTAAGCTTACGCTTACCGAACTGCACGTGGCATTCACCGATGCCCTTGCAACCAAGTCCTTTCCGATGACCGCAGAACCGACGTTAAGATAGGCAGCGTTGGCCGCGTTCGGCCGCACCATCGCGTATTTGACGAAGTGCACTGGCTTCTCCGCAACAAGGCCCGCGAGCTTGTCGGGATGTGGGGTTGTCTCTTCAGGGATCTGGCCGGCATGGCTCGACGGCCGTGTTTCTGCGGGAAGAAACTGCTCCGGCATCAGCTTTTCCTTGTTCTGCGATGCTCTCGATATGGACATGCAGCGCATGGCGACCTAAACTAACACATTAATGCATTAACACGATCGATGAAAACAAAGGATCGTTCTTTGACCTTGGATTTGCTGACGGCCAAGCATCGCAGTGGGCTTGATCGCACGAGGCAGATTGCGCCGCAGATCGTAGAATATCTTCGTGAGCGCATTCTGGCCCTGGAGCTTGCTCCCGGCACGGCCCTGTCGCGCGTCGAACTGCAAAAGCAGTTCGGTCTCAGCCAGACGCCGGTGCGCGATGCTCTGATGCGACTGGAGGAGGAAGGCCTCATCACGGTCTATCCGCAATATGCGACGCTGGTTTCCAAGATCGATATCAATCTTGCCCGCCAGACACATTTCATGCGGCGCGCCGTCGAGCAGGAGGCTGTCTTCAATCTCGCCGAGCGCGCAACCGCGCGCCATGTCGCCGATCGCCTGCGTTCGGCCAATGCCAAGCTGAAGACGCTGGTCGCATCCAACGAATATGCGGATTTCCTAGTCCTTGACCGAGCTTTCCATTTCATCATTTATGAAGAAGCCGGGCTTGAGCATATCTGGCCGATCATCCGCCGCCACAGCGGCCATATCGATCGCCTTCGGCGGCTCAATCTTCTCAATGTCGGCACCCAACGGGTCGTCGATGCGCATGACGCAATCATCGAAGGCATTGCCGCCGGCGACCCCGTAGGCGCAGAAAAAGCGATGAAGATCCATCTGTCAGGCACGCTTTCGATGATCAATGACATTGCCGAGCGCTATCCGGACTATATCGACATGGGCTGAGGCGGCCTCCTGCCACCACTAACGTTCCGCGATCGTTGGACGAGTGAATTTCGCCGTCGTCAGTATCTTCATCCCCTCCGCCTCTATGACGACATCACACGAAATTGGACTCTCAGGTATATGAAGATGATCTGCTTTATATGTACCGCTTGCGGCACCCAGTTTGACGAGCGTCAAGAACCACCGCAAAGGTGTCCGATCTGCGAAGATGAGCGGCAGTTCGTGCCTGAGACAGGCCAGCAATTCACGGATATGACGTCCATCGGTCGAACACATGAAGTTATCTGGAAGAAAGAAGCCGAGGGCATACACAGCCTCGAAATTTCACCGTCGTTCGCGATCGGCCAGCGCGCCTTTTTCGTCAATGGACCAGCAGGCAACATTCTCTGGGATTGCCTGAGCCTCGTTGACGAGCAATGCGTGGCGCGGATCAAGGCAGCAGGCGGACTGGCGGCGATTGTTATCTCGCATCCTCATTTCTACGCCTCGATGGTCGAGTGGAGCACGATCTTTAACGGTGTGCCGATCTACGCTCATGCCGATGACCGCGAGTGGGTGCAGAGATCCGATCCAGCGCTGCATTCATGGGAGGATGACACAATGCCGCTTGGTCAGGCGACCATTGTGCGATGCGGCGGTCATTTTCCTGGTAGCTCGGTGCTTCACTGTCCTTGGCTCGAGGGTGGGCGGGGCGCTCTTTTTGTGGGCGACACAATGCAGATCGCCCTCGACCGCAAATATGTAAGCTTCATGCGCAGCTATCCAAATCTTATCCCGCTCAACGCCAGAACGGTGGAGGCAATTGTAGAAGCAGTCCGGCCCTATCCGTTTGAGGCAATCTACGGCGCCTTCGCAGGCCGCACGATTAAAAAGGATGGCATGCGTGCCGTTATGCAGTCGATGGAAAGGTACATACGGGCAATTGAAAGCTGAGAAGCTTTTCAGACTTGCCTGAACAGTAAGGGACGCGGCGTGCCTGCTGCCCGATGAGTCGGATGCAAATCTAACGCTGGCCCACCCTCAATCCCATCGCCTTTGCTGTGGTAGCCCCTGAAACCGCCTGGACCTTGCCTGACGAGATTGCCCCGTGGCGTCCCGGGCGGAGGCCAATTAGGCAAACGACTAGCCTCGCTTTGCGAACCACGTGTCGAAGTCCAACTGGTCCAATTTGGCGGGCCCAAGGGACACCAATGATTCGTCATCAACGGCAGCACCGAAATACTTGGCCGTAGGATCGGCAACACTTTACGGGCATCTCCGGCCGCGGCGAGATAGTGGGACAAGAAATCACTCATCGGTTTCTGCTGCGGCCCAGCAATGTCAAAGGAACCGCTCAAAGGGCGAGCACTCGCTGCTTCGGCAACGAAATTCGCGACGTCATCCGCCGCGATTGGTTGGAACGCGCCGGGCGACACGCGAATAGTTCCATCGACAACCGAAGACTCGGCAACGCCGCCAAGGAATTCCAGGAACTGCGTTGAACGAACGATCGTGTATGGAATGCGTTTTTGATAAGGCCCTCCTGAGCAAGCTTCGCCCGAAAATACCCGTTATCGGGCGAACGCTCTATACCAACGATTGAAAGCGCCACGTGATGGCGAACGCCTGCGTCCCGTTTGGCTTCGAGCAGATTCATCGTTGAGCACTCGAAAAACGCAAGAACTGCGTCGGTTTCAAACGAAGGGGAATTCGCCACGTCAACGACGACCGCAGCTCCCAGCAAGCGCTTCGGCGAGCCCCTCACCTGTGACAGAATTGATGCCGGTTGAGGGCGAGGCCCGCAGGACGTCGTGTCCTTGGCTTCTCAAACGCTCCGCAACCTTGGTCCCGATGAGGCCGGAGCCGCCAATGATAACAATCCTCATGAGTCCTACTCCTCTCCTTTCAGGTCTTTCAAAGCAGCAGTTCCTCGCATCGTCGATAGCATCCCGGCAGCTGCTGCGGCACTGCGCCGGTCGACCTATCCTTGCGCGCATTCGCACAGCTGTATGCATCCGAGCAATCACGCGGGATGAAGGCTCGCGCGTGAACTTCAGCCGGGTTATGATCGAGTGATACGGTTCAAGTTGGGTCCTTTTGCATGCCTTCAGATTTTTCGGCGCGCTCTTCGGGCCCATTTGGCAGCCAGATCGTCGACGGCTTTGTTGAGTTGGCTGAGGTTGGCATTGCCAGGATCGTAATCGCTGCCGCCCCACCATTCGACGAGTTCGGCATGTCGCTCGTGTGCCGGATCGACAAGCGCCTCGCGGAACTCCTGATACCCCCATGGGCCACCGACGTCCTCGGGTGGGCAGTGTCCTGCCGCTTCGAGGAGCATCGGGCCTTCCGTGCCGATTGCCGGGAAGGTGCGCTCGATCTTGATGCTGTGCGTCCAGCCGTCGCCAAAGTCGTAAAGGTATTTGAACGATTTCGCGCCGGTGTCCTGGACTGCCGACAGCAGCGAGACTTTGCGAGCGTCGATGGGACCATCCCCCCATTCCTCGTCAGGCAATCCAAAACCGACGTCACGCATGCGGAATTCATAAAGATGGCTGTTGGTCCAGCCCATCGCCGCCTGCAACACCTCGTGCAGCCGACTGAGCCTGATACGGAATGGCACGACAACACGCCGCATCACCATTGGATCGACTTGATCGAGGGTGACCTTCAGGCGGACGACGGAGGCAGCCATCTTCAGGCCGCCAGCATATGAGCTGTCGCCGACGCACTTTTCCAGTTCCATGGAAGCAGTTCGTGCAGGCGAGAGGCGGGAAGATCAGCGATGCGGGCCAGGACGTCGGCGAGCCAGGCTTTCGGGTCGATGTCGTTGAGGCGGCAGGTCGTAATGAGCGTCAGCATGACGGCGGCACGATCGGCCCCGCGCGGGGAACCGGCGAAGGTCCAATTCCGCCTTCCCAATGCAATACCTCTCAGCGCGCGCTCGGCGGCATTATTCGTGAGACAAACTCTTCCGTCTTCGAGGAAGCGGGCAAAACCATCCCAACGTTTCAGCATGTAGTCCATGGCTTTGATGAGGTCGGAGGATCTGCTGAGCGCGGCACGTTCGCGTTTCAGCCACTCGTGCATGTCGTCGAACAGAGGCTTGCTCTTTTCCTGCCGCACGGCCAGTCGTTCTGCTGCACTCAAGCCGTTGATCTGTCGTTCGATTTCAAACAGGGCGTCAAATCGTTTGACCGCCTCCAGCGCGATCGGGGAGATCGGCCTGCCGTTGCGTTTGCTATCGCGGGCGCTTTTCTCGATATCGGCCAGCTCAAAGAATTTCCGCCGCGCATGGGCATGGCAAAAAGCAAACGTGATCGGCACTTCTTTCTTTTCGGCAACCGATATCGGTTCGAACCCGTTGTAACAATCCGTCTGTAGAATGCCGCCATATCCGGCCAGATGTTTTTGCGGATGCTCGCCCCGACGGTCGCTTGAAGCATAGTAGATCGCCGCCGGCGCGGCCCCGCCGCCATAGGGCCTATCATCACACACGTAGGTCCATATGCGCCCGGTCGTGCATTTGCTTTTGGCCCGGATGGGAATGGTGGTGTCGTCGCCAAAAAGCCGCTCAGCCGCAAAGACATGCTTCTCGATCAGATCAACAACCGGCATGAGAGCGGATGTTCCAAAACCAACCTGATCGGCTAGCGTCGAAGTCGAAAGATCGATCCCTTCGCATTTGAACCGGGTGCTCTGGCGGTTGAGCGGGCTGTGCATGCCGAACTTGTCAAACAGGATCGTCGTCAGGAGATGAGGGCCGATAAAGCCGCGCGGCGTGGCATGGAAAGGCGCTGGCGGCTGGCTGATCGCCTCACAATCACGGCAAGAGAACTTTTCCCGCACTGTTTCGATCACTTTGAACCGGCGCGGGATCTCTTCCAGCGTTTCGGTGACGTCCTCACCCAGTTTAGACAGGCGCGAGCCACCGCAGCATACACAATTGATCGGAGGATCGATCACCACGCGCTCGCGCTCGATATCCTCCGGCCAGGGCTTTCGCACCGGCCGTTTGCGCACAAACGGACGCACGGACGAGGTCCGGGCGGCGGCAGCCTGCGCTGCAATCTCATCTTCCGTAGCTGCCGTGACCAGTTCCTCAAGCTGCAATTCCAACTGGTCGATCAGGCGCGCCGTGCGCTCGCTGCTCTGACCGCGCAGTTCGCGCTTGAGCTTGTCGATCCTCAATTCAAGACTGGCGATCAGGGCGTCGCGGTCGGACAGCAGGGCTTGCGCATTAGCAGCTTCGGCAACCGCCACATCACGTTCAGCCTGCAATACCTCGCGCTCGGCCAGCAGCGCCATATAGGCGCCGGCAAGGTCCGCAGGAAGATCGTCAGGCTTCACAGTCATGAAGTCATTCGATCAGATTCTCACTGTATTTTCAATGGAATAATGCTATCCAACCCTCGTTGGACGCCATGTTTCCTGCGGATGGCGCCAGTCTATGCCAGACAGGAGATAGCTGAGCTGTGCAGGTGATATTGCAACCGCACCACCTTCGGCAGAAGGCCATATGAACTTCCCGCGTTCCAATCTTTTTGTGAACAAGCAACTGCCCTGGCCGTCATGCCAAACCAATTTTATCAGGTCACCGCGCCGGCCCCTGAAGCAAAACAAATGACCGCCGAGCGGGTCATGCTTCAAGACCTCCTGCACCCGAAGCGCCAGAGAGGGAAAGCCACAGCGCATGTCCGTATACCCCGTCGAAAGCCAGACTTTGACCCCTGTTCCCATCGGAAACGGGTTCATCGCAATGTCTCCAGTCCTCGGACAATCCGCAGCAGAGCCTCAACGTCGACATCGCGGTCCACGATCACACGGCGGCCGTTCGCGCTCAGCACCTCCATAAGGCCACTTTGTGCCATCGAAGGCTTGGTCGCAGCGACCGGGATGCCTGGCTCCGGAACCAACAGGGCAGGAATAAACCCCTCAATGCCACGGCCACTGCCAAGCCGTCCCTCACGTGCTGCCTTACGCCAATCGTTCAACTGAAAGCGCGTGATGCCATGTCGCCGTGCCGTTGCCGTGACCTGCTGGGGAGCGGAATAACTCTCCGCAACGATCGCAAGTTTGGCCTCGTTACTGAAACGGCGACGCCGCCCACTGTCGACAATCTCCATCCGGCTGACTTGCGGCCGGCCCTCTATCGTTACGTCCATCGCTATTACACCGTCTATATTGACGTCCATATAGACAGATCATCCAATTCCGCTCACTTCTCAGCAAGGCGGCCTCCCCCGGATGCATACACACAGCTCGCGCAGGCGATCGCAAGAGATGCGGCAGCGAATTGGCTTTCGCAGACATCAAGCCGAAGGCCTCGATCATTTATCGGGGATCGTCAGCGTCGTTTCGTCGGTATCCACCACGAAGACTGCGAGGATTTTCGCTGGTGCAGTCTCGCTGGCATTGGCACTCACGCGGTGATGATCGCCAGGCACCTCGATCCAGTTGTCGCCGGTATTGAAGACCTTGATCGGGCCATCGTTGACCTGGCTTTTGATGCGCCCTTCGATCACGGTTGCATAGATGAAGGCGCTCTTCGCATGCGTATGCGAAGGGTTGGATCCGCCGGGACCGTATTCAACCAAAACGCCGCGCATGCTCTTTCCAGGCACGTTCGGCAGCTTGTGGGCGAAGACGGTGGGACCTTGGCGTTATGCGGTTTGTCAGCGGCGACCGCCGGTAGCGCCATCAATGCGGCGCATATGCAAGCAATAGCACACCCGCGCATGAGACGTCCTCCTGCGTAAATTGAGCCCTGCAAGTCTTTTATTTAGAACCGTGGCCGGTTCGAAACCAGATATACGAAGGTCTCCTCCTCCGCTTGCTGGACAAAATTAGCAGAGACGGCGCCCAGAGTCCAAAGACTGCATGCCTCCAACATCCCGATGACGCCCGTATCGAGCGTCATCGTTGATGAGCCTCCCGCAATGCGCGGTCGTCACCTCAAGGCGCATCTTGCTCTGGCAGGCAGAAGCCTTAGGACCGCACGGAGAGATGGTCGAGAGCCCGTTGCACCCTGGACGCAGCAGCTTCTGGTAATGGCATGATCGGACGTGGCGGATCATATCTGCCGAGGTCCAAGGCAGCCGCAATGGCGTACATGACCCGAAAGCTGCCGAACTCCTTGAAGAGGCTGAACAAAGGCTGGAATAATCGGTCGAACCGTTCCACTTCGGCGATGTCGCCAGCTTGAGCGCCTCGCGTTAGGGCGAGGGCCTCTACGGGCAGTAGACCTCCAACGACGCTATACCAGGCGTCAGCACCTGCAAGGATTGCCGATCCCGCGCCCCAGTCACCGCTATAGCCGATAGCAAAGTTCGCTGGCGTCTCGGTACGGAGAGCTGTCAACTCGGCTCCGAAGTCGCCGTCAGCCGGCAGCGGCATCTTCACGGCCTGGATGTTTGCCACCTTTGCTAGGCGCGCGATCAGTGTTCTGCTGAATGTGAACTTCGTGGTGCTGGGATTATTATAGATGCATAACGGAAGTTCTCCGGCATCCGCGACGGTGGCAAAATGCTCGTAGACCTCGTCTTCGAATAGTGGCGTGTACGACATCGGCGCGAGGAGCAGACCATCAGCGCCTGCCATCCTGGCGTCACGCGCCAAGGCTTGAGCCTCGTCAGTGCGAAGGGCTCCAACACCCACGATGACCGGTATCTTTCCACCGACCGTGGACATTGCTGTATTCACCGCGCGTTGCCGTTCTGTCCGGGACAAAAACGCGTAGCCTCCTGTGCTACCCAACAGCCCGATGGCGTCTGCGCCGGCGATCTGGATTCGGTTCAGCAGGCGCGCAAGTGCGGCCGTGTCGACCGAGCCGAAAGCGTCAGCGGGGGTAATGGGAAAAGCTGATAAACCGTGGAAGAGCGGCACGAGGAAAATCCTATGTTCAGGTGCGGGATAACAAGAGTTTCAGCCCTGCAAAGCCAAAACACAGGGTCAATGTTCCTTCGATCCAGCGTCGGGCACGGCGATACATTCCAACCATCGGCGCCGTCGAGAAGACGAGTGGGTAACCGCAAAAGATGGACACTCCAAGCATGGCGCAGCCTGCGGGGACCGTGACAACGGTACGGGGAGAAGCTTCCGAGCCAAGACCGAGTGTCATCAGCGCTATCCAGGCAAGTATCGCCCTAGGATTGGTGAGGTGCATCAGCAGTCCACGTTTATAGATGGCTGCGACGGACGCAGGTTGGTCCCCTGTGTGCTGCGAAATTCGGTGATCAGGAGTGAGCGCGGCTCTGCCAGCCTTAAGGGCAATACAGAGTAGGTAGAGACCTCCAAGTATCTTGAGCACAATCAGCGCCTGCGCGTATCTGCTCAGAACTGCCGAAACACCGGTTGCGGCCATGATCCCCCAGCAAATCGACCCGCTGGCAACTCCCGCTGCGAGAACGCGCGCCGCTCGCCTGCCCTGGTTCATGGCGACGCCCATGATCCGCATGTTGCTCGGGCCTGGACTACCCGCGGCGATTACATAGGCTGTAAAAACGATGAGAAGCTGGTGGAAGTCCGCTGACAATATGTCGACCTTTCGATTTTTTAGACGCCCCCCAGAAGGTTGAACGCGATCAGCCACATGACGAATGCAATAACCATTTCCAGTATGCGCCAGGACGCGGGTCGGGAAAAGATCGGCCGCAGTCGTGTCGCGCCATAACCCAGCAAAAAGAAAAAGAGGAATGACCCTGTGGTTGCACCTGCCGCAAAGGACAACTGATAGCCGGCAAATCGCGTCGAGATCGTGCCAAGCAGGACGACGGTGTCGAGATAGACGTGCGGATTGAGCCAGGTGAGAGCCAGACAGGTGGCCAAAGTCTTCTTTAAACTTGAAGGACTTCCTGCTCCAACGGTCAACGTTCCCGAAGACAAGAATGCGGACCAGAGGCTCTTGGCTCCATACCAGGCGAGAAAGGCTGCTCCACCGTACCGCATGACGGGATTGAGCCAGGGCAATAGCTCCACGATTTGCTTGAGGCTGGTCACCCCAAGCACGATCAGGACGGCGTCGGACAGGGCACAGGCGAGGCAAACGGCAAATACATATTCACCTCGAAGACCTTGGCGAAGAACAAACGCATTCTGTGCGCCGATGGCGACGATGAGGCTGAGGCCCATCATCATGCCAGTGAAGTAGACCGAGATATCCAATTTCTGATGCCCGCCTTGCACAAACTCTGGACCCGGTATGCCCAGAGAGCAATTTAGGCTACTTAAATCTGCTAAAGCAAATGAAGCGGTTCTAATTTATGCTCGACTATTCTGCTCTCCGCGTCGTCCTGGCCGTCGTCCAATCGGGCAGCTTCGAAAAAGCGGCTGCTCTTCTCAACGTCACGCCGTCAGCCGTTTCGCAGCGGGTTAAACAGCTGGAGGAGCGTCTGGGCGTTGCCCTGATCGTCCGCGGCAATCCGTGCACGGCAACCGAGAAGGGCGAATGGCTTTGTCGGCATATGGACAATGTCGGCATGCTCGAAAACGAGCTGTTTGAGCATCTGCCGTCGCTGGTCGATCCTGCCGATCCCGAGCACAGGGTTATGCTCCAGATTGCTACCAACGCCGATAGCCTCGGAACATGGTTCCTGGAGGCCATCTCGAACTTCTCGAAATCCTCCAGCTACTTGGTCAGTATTTCAGTTGATGACCAAGACCATACTGCGGAATGGCTGCAGCGCGGCCGCGTCGTTGCCGCCGTGACGAGCGCGGAAAAGCCGATATCGGGGTGCAGACGCTTTTTTCTTGGCTCTCTTCGATACCATGCAACGGCGAGCCCAGAATTCGTATCTCGCTATTTTCCCGAAGGGGTAACTCCCAAGGCTATCGCCAACGCCCCGGCGCTTACCTTCAACCAGAAGGACAAGCTTCAAAGCGACTGGGTACGCCGCACGCTGGGGCACTCAGTAAATTTCCCGAGCCATTGGCTTCCGTCGACCAATAGCTTCATCGAAGCCAGCCTCTCTGGCATGGGTTGGGGCATGAACCCAGTCGAGCTGACGCGTGAGCATCTTCTCGCCGGACGTCTGATAGAGCTGATACCGGAAACGCCCCTCGACATTCCGCTATACTGGCAAATCAACCGTCTTGCCGCTGACCGCCTGGCTGGTCTCACCCTCGAAGTGAGCGAAGTCGCAAAGCGCCGTCTGATCTGAGGTAAGACCCCTTTCGCCAAGAGCGATCGTCCGCGGGCCTAAAGGTGCGACTGAAACAGCTTCCGGTTCTAAAGGCAGCCTATCGTTGTCCCAAAACTGATGGCGACTGCGCGAAAACTCTAAATGGAGCCACTCGCCAGCAAGTGCTGTCGAAGAAAATCTCTGGCTTTGACGAAGCTCCATGTTTTTGGCGCATTCGCCAGTGGGCCGCCCTCATCAAGAACGTCGCGCAGTGGATACGCGAGGAGTTGAGCGGCTTCGTTTCGATCTGGCGCATTTTGAGCGCCTTTTAAAATATCGGCCGCTGACGTTTTGCTGACTGTCAACAGGAATAGTTCCGGGTGGCAGAAGACAGGATCGTAAGCAAGTCCAATTGCAAACGATGCAGAGCGGGTAAGATCAGAGACAGCAATTTCCTCTGCGATCTCGCGAGCAACTTCCTGAAAAAGATCGACCGTATCAGAGCCTTTACCGGGTTCAGCATAGCCTCCGATAAGATAGAGCCCGCCAGGGTTCTGATCCGCCGAAAGGCTTCTCTTCGTGACGATGACACCGTCGTCTGCTGTCAAGACAACAGCAGTCATTCCGAGCGGATCAGCTCGTGCCGCGTGCGGATGCCTATCACCGAATCTGGGATGGCGTGTTGCCACATATGCAGAAAACGACGTGCTATTTGCACCAACAATTAAGCGGCCATCTTCAATCCGATGATCTGCCATGCGGAGCAAAGCCCCGTCGAAGGCGGCGGAATTCTTTATGAGGAGAGCTTCCCAATTTGCTTTCCTCGTCTCTTCCACAGCTTCAGAAAGCTGAAAATTTCCGAAAACGCGGCATTCGATCTGATCAACCGGGATGCTAAATGACTGGTCTTCAAACACGCAATTGTCTCCAAGGCCGCCGTCGGGGATTCCTCAAAGTAGCGGGCCATCGTAGATTTTTCCATGGCACATTTATCAGGAATTGATCGCTCCCAGATGTTGCTTCTGCCGGAAGCGGTCGAGGAGTATGTCGGTCCTGACAATCCGGTATGCTTCATCGAGGCGTTCGTTGACGGGCTGCGACCACAGCCCCTGCCCACTGGTGGGAAGACGCGCGCCCCATTGGGGCGAGGAAACGGTGAAAAATCTCGCTCAGCGGATCTAGACGCATAAAGCCTCACCCGCGCGCGCCGTTACCAAGATCACAGATATAGGCCAGAATGGCTTCGACATGTCTTTCAGCGACGAGTTCCGCGGCCGTCTTGTGACGCTAGTTTCGATACCAGTCGATTGCCTTATCAAGTGCTCCAGTCAGTTCAGCCGCGGCCGAGATCACCTCGATCATTTCCCGCATGCGTCCTTGCAGCCTTTCGGAAGAAGGATTGCGTAGAGTGCTGCGATGGACGCCTGTCGGTTCCGCCAAGCCGGCAATGGGCACACCGAGAGCTTTGGACAGGCGATTGGGGGAAATTTAGGGCGTGCGCAGTTCCTGCACGCTATCGACAAACTCAGAGACTACCGTTGTGTGCGCCATACGAGCCTCGACCATTTCACTCCCACCAAAGCCCTATGCATAAGATATGCACATTTTCTCGCACCTGGCCCCTCCCGGGCTTTACCTAAGAGTCGGACTCGAAAAGAGTTCAATGGTAACAATACCTTGCGAGACGTCTAGTGATGAGGCGGATATGGGCGATCATGATCCATGCCTCGGCTGAAGCGATGGATTTTTCGACGTCCTTCGCCAATCTCCGGCACCTTCCAAGCCATGCAAATGTTCGCTCGACGACCCAACGGCGTGGTAGCACTTCGAAGCCTTTGGTCTTGTCGCTGCGCTTGATGATTTCGACCGTGAAGCGACCGACCTTCTTCAGCTTCCGTTTCAATTTGTCGCCCGCATAGCCACCGTCGGCGAAAACATGCAGCAACCATGGCCATCTGTGACAAATGGATTTCAGTAAATCGGGAGCGCCATCGCGGTCCTGGATATCGGCGCTGTGAACCATGAGGCCAACCAGCAGGCCGAGTGTGTCGACGACGATATGGCGCTTGCGGCCCTTGATCTTTTTGCCGGCGTCGTAACCTCGAATGCCGCCGCTTTCGGTGGTTTTGACGCTTTGGCTGTCGATCACGCCTGCCGTAGGACTGGCCTCTTTGCCTTCCAGTTCGCGCGCCGCCATCACTAGATGGTGGTTGATGCGGGCCCAAAGCCCAATACCCCGCCACGCATAGAAGTATCGCTGAACCGTCGAGCACGGCGGAAAGTCCTTTGGCAGCATCCGCCATTGGCAGCCGGTCGAGGCGATATACAAAAGCGCATTCATGACCTCACGCAGCACCGTTGTTCGCGGTCGCCCAAGTCGACGGGGCGCAGGTAGGAGCGGCTCGACAATTCGCCATTCTCTATCCGTCATATCGCTTGCATAGCGTGCTGCTCGCCGGGCATATTGCCGACGGGTGGTTTCGGTCCAGGCCATCGTGAACTCCATCGAATCTTCGCAAATCCGAAGGAATCACAACCTGTTGAAATCACCCACTTCTTTTTGAGGCAGCCTCTAAGAGATGTCTCACCAGAGCGTATGAGGCCTTCCTGGCCATCCAACCGTTAGTGCCGGCGATCGTGTCGGCTGTAAAGGCTCGGCTGGACGTCCTCGTCGGCCCGGTCGGGGAAGAGGTGTCTCCGCGTTCGCTCTAGTGCCTCCGCCTCCCGGCAATGTCGTTGAAGAAGAGCCGCAGTCACGTCCTGATACGGTCCGCTATCGGACTGGGCGATGCGAACAATTCCACCGCGAGAAAGGAAATCGCAGAATGACTTAACCGAGCGAAGTCGTGTTGTGATTTCGACATAGCGATTGTCGTCAGCGTTCATCGGCTCCGGCCTCCTCTTCGAGGAAGATCGGTTCCGACTTCGGCAATATCATGACCGCCACGGGCAATCCGCAGTCGATTGAGAATGCTATCTTTCGATGCCGTTAGGTTGAACTAACTGAACTGATTAATAAGTTTCTGTTGCTGACTTCAAGCAATAGATACCGGCGTTGGGCGTAGAGAAACGAAGCATTTCTCTGTTATGCGGTAGTTCCGATGGTGAAATGAGCGCCAAAGGGTCTGCCGTACAACTTGTGTATTGTAGGTCCGCAATGCGCCCCAAGAGCAGTCACTGTCACGTCCGTCGGTCAAGCTATGTCGCTGACGGACACCAAGCCTTACGCATTTTCCAAGTCGGCATGCCGAATGCTGAGAACGCGGGAATTTCGGGCACATCACTGATCTGAGGGCACTTCACCGCGCCAAATGGCACAGACAACAGCAAGAACTTGAGCCCTTTCTTCGGCGGCCATACGGTAGGCGTCCGCTACCGCTCCTCCAGTCGCTATCACGTCCTCAATGAATGTAGGGCGCCGTGCCGCGACATCCTGCCCTCATTCGCGCGACGCCTGCCATAAGTCTTTGCCTCTTTGCGACCGACACAGGAAGGGAGGCCCGATCCGCACATTGGAAATGACTCGCGTTCTTTCCGGCTTGAGCGTTAGCTGTGTTGTTCTGACGGAGGAACCAAACCATGGCCATGTATCTTACGCGCTTCAGCTACACGCCCGAGACGTGGGCTCGCATGATCGAGAACCCCGAGGATCGCCGAGAGGCGGCACGGACCTACATCGAGTCTGTGGGCGGAAAGCTCCATGGGTTCTGGTACGCCTTTGGCGAGCATGATGGTTGGAATCTGTGGGAGGCGCCTAATAACGTATCGATGGCGGCTGTCGCGCTTGCTATCGGCGCAGGAGGCGCGCTCAGCTCTATTGAGACCACTGTCCTCCTCACCGTCGAGGATACGATCGACGCCTTGGAAAAGGCGAAGTCAATTCGGTATCGTCCACCGGCAGCGTAGGCAGCGGCTCAACCTTTGGCTTGCCGGCGGCCATTTTGGTCGACGAAGTCGACACCCAAACTGGAGCCCGGGACGCCTTCGGGGCGATGTATCTGACGTCGTGGCGCGTCCCGACAGGCCCATGGCGACGCGATCGCCAATGCATCCTTTTGAAATCTCAAGCGTTGTAGAGGTATGCAGTACAGGAAAGCCACGCCTGAGGACGACGATGTCGTTGTTCGACATTATCTCTTGATTTGGGAGAGCTATGGGACACCTGCCGACCATTTTCGAGCGGATGCCGAAGCCGTCACACGCCAGTTCCTCGAGGAAGGGCGTCGGGATCGTGCGCTGGCGAGCTTCATCGCGTTTGACGGCGAAATCGCTGCGGGATCGGCCTCATGTCAGCTTCACCAGATGCCCTATCCCGCGGCATTGAAATCGGAACACTTGCTCCAGGGATACGTCTGGAGCCTCTTCGTGGAGCCAGCTTATCGGCGACAGGGAGTTTCGAAGAAACTGATGTGCATGATATTGGACTATTTGCGGGACGTAGGCTGCACCGGGATCGTGCTCCACTCTTCCGAGGCAGGCGAGGCGCTCTATCGTTGTCTCGGTTTCGAGATCGCTCGCGAGATGCGGCTGAAATTTTAACTGCAGTTCTGGCTGCGTGCTGGGAGCTGCTGCGAGCTTGAGTTCTGACGCTGACCACGAGACCATCAAGTTCAAAATGAAGTTTCAAATATCTTAGCCCTTGAATATTGCGTTACGGATTCAACCCGCTAGATCCCATGCGATCACGCAGGGTCCATCGCCGTTAAAGCTGCTAACTTCAGCCTGAACATTGGCCAAGGTAAATATTCATGGAACAGGTACGAGGTCACCCTGAAATTTTACCGGGTTTCAGATGGTATGACATTCCTCTTGAGGACTGTTCGATCAGAACAGCAATTGGAGGATATGGGCCACCGCTGCTCCTCTTACACGGTCACCCACAGACGCATCTGACATGGCACAAGGTGGCACCCGTCCTTGCCAAAAAATTCACCGTCATCGCACCTGATCTGCGCGGCTACGGCGACAGTTCGAAACCCGATGGAGGGCCCGGTCACATCAATTATTCCAAGCGGACGATGGCGTTAGACCAGATACAAGTCATGAAAGCGTTGGGGTTTGGACATTTCTCAATTGTTGGCCACGACCGCGGCGCGCGTGTCGCCCATCGAATGGCGCTTGATCATCCCGACGCGGTCGATAGCCTTGCCCTTCTCGACATCGCTCCGACGGCGACCATGTACGCACGAACCGACATGGAATTTGCTCGCCGGTATTTCTGGTGGTTTTTTCTCATTCAGCCATACCCCTGCCCGAGCGCCTTATCGCAGGTGATCCGGATTTCTTTCTCGATCAGCATATCGAAAGACAGATTTAAGAACTCGGACGCGGTCGATCCGCTTGTCCTTCAGGAGTATCGACGCTGTTTTGCCAACCCAGCCACGCGTCATGCAATCTGCGAGGACTATCGCGCGGCGGCGAGCATCGATCTCATTCATGATGCGATTGACAAAGACAAGCGCATCCAGGTGCCTCTCTTGATATTGTGGGGCGCAAAGGGAACTGTCGGTGCGCTTTACGATGTGCTGGAAACCTGGGCCGATAAAGCCATCGACGTGCGCGGCCACGCCATTGATTGCGGGCATAGTCCGCAAGAGGAAGCACCGGACCAACTGCTGAATGCCTTGAAAAGTTTTCTGTGACATCCAATCGCAATGGCCAATACCGCAGCCGAAGAGTGCGACGCAGGCGGCTCAGCAGACGCTGGTGTTCGGCCCGAATGCTTTCAGCACTTTTGCTGCGGATGGTTCGTCCACACTGGTTGCGCCGCAGTGCTCCTGGCTCGGTATCCTGATTTGTGCATTCATGGCGGCCCATCTTGGTCATGGCTGAGACGGAATTTTGTCAACCTGGCATGAACACCCCGTCGGATGCCCCTCACTATCGCGCTAATTTCTAGGTTTCAGTGATACGCCGATCTTCATCGGACCCGGCCGCAAGTTGTTTCCAGTCCAAATCCTCCTGCAGTTCGAGATATTGGCCAGGGCCGACGCGGTCGGCATCGCGCAGCTCTTCAAGGCATTGGCGTTGCGCCAGCACCGCGGCCAGTGACAGGCCGCGGCGGCGACCGAGCGGCAAAGTCTGGATCTGATCACTGCCTTCACAAAGCTGCCGATAAGCCAGCCGTACGGCTTCCGCCTCCACACCCTCCTCCTTGTCCAGTCGCTTGAGCGCGGCCTCGGCCAGCGATCTTCGTGCCGCTTCAAGCTCCTGACGCGCCTCAGCCCGTCTCTCAAGTTTGAAGAAACCGATCATGGGCGCCAGTGTGGCACCCTGGATAACCAATGTCGCCAGCACGACCGCAAAAGCCGTCAAGACAACGAGATCTCGTTCGGGAAAGTTCGCAGGCAGCGCGAACGCCGTGGCGAGGGTGACGAGCCCGCGCATGCCGGCCCATCCTACAAGCAAGGTTTCGCCCGGCGCGAAGGGTACAAGATCATGGCCGCGCCGATGCCGATAAACCACAATAGTGTGGAACAGGAACGCCATCGCTACGCGTGTTGCGATGACGCCGGCAACGACGACCGCGGCAAATCCAATCGCCCGCTCCAACTCGGGCGCGGACATCGCTTCGACGATGCGACGAGCCTGCAATCCCATCAGCAGGAACGCCACTACGTTCAGCAAGAAGACGACCGTCGTCCAGACCGCAAACGAATGCACCCGCATGCGTGGGGAATCCTCGACCGAGGCAAGCGTGGCGATCGTCATCGCGCTCGCCACCGTCGCCAGAACGGCCGATAGATGCAGACGCTCCGCGATCAGCCATGTCGCAAACGCGTAGACGAACTGAAACAGTGTGCCGCCGACGGTGTTTTCGGTGACCGGCCGCAGCCGCGAGACGAGCAACCCGAAGGCGATGCCGAACAGAATCCCGCCGGGTGCGGCAGACACAAGTTGCAGCACGGTTCCTGCATCGACCCCACCGCGCGCCTGGACGGTCAGCGCGGCGCTGAAGAGCAGCAGTGCGGTTGCATCGTTAAACAGGCTTTCGCCCTTAAGCAGGGCATCGACGCGACGGGAGACCGGTAAATTGGACAGGACCGCAGTGGCCGCGGCAGCATCGGGCGGCGCAACGATTGCGCCCAGCGTAATCGCCACCGCGATGGGTAGCCTGACGGTCAGCGCACTGATCGAGACGACCACACCGGTCGTGACCAGTACAGCCAACACGGCGTAGAAGAACAGTGGCAGGAGCATGCGTCGCGCCGCACCTACCGGGAAATCGTAGGCCGAATCGATCAGGACGGGCGCGATGAACAACGCAAGCGCGGTCGGCGGATCGATCGGGATGCTTGGCGCGCCGGGCAACATCGCCACGGCGACGCCTGCAGCGGCAAGGATGCCGGGATAAGGCAGCTGCATGCGTCGGGTTACCTGCAAAAGCAAGATGGCGACTGCAAGCAACGCAACGAGGGTCTCAAAGAAAGTCATCATCTCATAGTAGCAGCCTTTCGCCAGCGTTGAAGCAGTAACGGTTCCTCTATAAACCTATGCCGTGATAGCGATGGAGCCCTCACAACGGAGCGGCGACTGTGGATTACGGGGTTGCGATTGTCGGCGCCGGCGCGGCTGGGATTGCTACGGCACGCGCACTGGCGGCGGCCGGCCGTTCGGTGATTATGCTGGAAGCCAGCGGCCGCGTCGGAGGCCGCGCCTGGACGATCGAACTGGGTGGAATCCCGCTGGATATGGGTTGTGGCTGGCTGCATTCGGCCGAGCGCAATCCGCTCATTGCCCTCGGTCGCACAGCCGGGTTCACGATCGTACGCGGACCCACAGCATGGCAAAAGCAATGGCATGATCTCGGCTTCACGCCGGACGATCAGGCGGCCGCGGCGACTGCATGGAATGCACTTGAAAGTCGCATGCGAAGCGATCCGCCGATAAGCGACCGTGCCGCTGACGCGCTCGAGCCTAACGGCGAATGGAATGCCTATTTCCAGTCGCTGAGCGGATATATGAACGGCGCCCCCCTCGAGCGCCTGTCGATTGCCGACTTCCTGGCTTATGACGATGCGGCGACCGACAGCAACTGGCGGGTGCGCGAAGGCTATGGCCATCTAATCGCGGCGAGCGTTCCGGACGTGACGCTGCGGCTGTCGTCTCCTGTGCGCCGCATCGCCCTGACTGATCGAGGCGTCCGGCTGGATACCGACCGCGGCCCTATCACCACTCGCACGGCTGTGATCACCGTATCGACCGCTGTGCTAGCAAGCGGGGCGATCGCGTTCGACGCGGATGCCGACGATCACCTGCATGCCGCAAGCAACTTACCGCTCGGCCTGGCTGACAAGCTATTCTTCGAACTGCATGGCAACCATGGGCTTGAGCCCGAAACGCACCTCCTCGGAAATCCCCGCAGTAGCGATACCGGTAGTTATTATATTCGACCGCTCGGCCGACCCGTGATTGAGGCGTTCTTCGGGGGAACTGGCGCTGTCGCCATTGCGCGCAGCGGGCTCTTGGATGCGTTCGCCTTTGCCATGGATGAATTGTCATCCCTATTGGGCAGCAACATTTGCCGCCACCTGCGGCCGCTGACGGCCTCGTCCTGGTGCCACACCGACTGGATACGCGGTTCCTACAGCCATGCGCTGCCAGGATACGCCGGCGCCCGCAAGATCCTGGCCAGCCCCATTGACGATAGATTGTTCTTCGCGGGAGAGGCGACGCATCCTTCGGACTTCTCTACCGCACATGGCGCCTGGCAAAGCGGGATACGTGCCGCCGAACAGGTGGCAGAGCCGTTAGCTTGAAATCCGATTTGCCCGACAGCCGATCGTCGTTCGCCAAGCAGAGTTGCCGACACCGGTCCGTAAAGGCTTGCGGCAGTTCTCGGCCGGTCTTCCTCAAACGCTTCGAGTACTCCTCGACAACATCGCCGAGCGAGCACCCGGGCTTTTCTAGCCGCTCCTCAGAGCAACATCGATGCTCCGCGATCGAGGTAGGTGTCGAGGAACTGTTCTAGCCGCGCATTTCTCGGCTTTCTAAACACCTCTTTCGGAGGGCCGGTGAAGACGATCTTCCCGTGGTCAAGGAACGCGATCTGCTGCCCGACCGTGGCCGCAAAGCCGATTTCGTGCGACACGACGACCATCGTCATGCCTTCGGCCGCGAGATCGCGCATGACGTTCAGCACCTCGCCCGTCAGCTCCGGATCGAGAGAGGAGGTCGGTTCGTCAAAGAGCATGATCTTTGGCTTGAGGGCAAGCGCACGGGCGATCGCCACGCGCTGTTGCTGCCCGCCGGAAAGCTGCGACGGATAGTGCCCTGCCCGGCCTTCCAGGCCGACTTTTACGAGCTGAGACATTGCCCGTTCTTCGGCATCCTTGCGGCTCATCTTGTGAACGGTCTTCAGCGCCTCGCTGACATTTCCGAGCGCCGTCATGTGCGGCCAGAGGTTGAATTGCTGAAACACCATACCGATCTGCGCACGGATCGCACGGTTGGCCGCAGGCGCAATGCGCTCCCGCACGCCCTGTGCATTTTCGGTGAAACCCAAGACCTCGCCGTTGACGTGATCGTTCCGGAGGTTGCTTCCTCAAGAAACGCCATGCAACGAAGAAGCGTGCTCTTGCCCGAGCCTGACGGGCCGATCAGGCAGGAGACCTGCCCCTGCGGTATCTCGAGATCGATGTTTTGGAGCACCGTCGTGTCCCCAAACTTCTTGACGAGATTTTTGACTGCGATCGCGGGGAGGCTCATGCGTTAAAAAACCTGAATCTGGTAAGTTTCGTTTCTACGAGATGGCCAAGCCGCCCCGTGATTTCCACAAGCACCCAATAGAAGAGCGCCAGCACGGAGAGGGCTTCAACGAAGGCGTATTGCTGGGCGCCAATGGCGCTCAGTGTTGCCGTCAGCTCCGGAACGGTGATGATCGAAAGGACGGCGGTCTCCTTCATCAGGAGAACCGCCATGTTGAGCGATGGCGGCAGCACCAGCATGGTCATCTCGGGCAACAGGATGCGCCGAATGATCTGTCCCTGCGTCAGGCCCACGCACTCACCTGCCTCGATGTGACCCTTTGGAACGGCCATGAAGCCGGACCGAAAGATTTCGCTATAGTAGGCTGCACCATAGATCGAAATGCCGATCAGGCCCGCAGGCAGCGGATCGAGTGACAGGCCGATGAACGGACCGCCGTAGTAGACCAAGAATATCTGGATGAGAAACGGCGTGCCGCGCAGCACGGCGACGATCAGACCAAGCGCCTTGTCGAGCAGGACGCCGCCGAACCGCCGGCCGACAGCGACGAAAAATCCGAGGATGGCGGCGACGATCGTCCCGACGATCCAGATCAGAACCGTGACACCGGCGCCGCTTATGATTGCCGGCAGCTGGTCAAGTATGATGTTGATATCGAAAGTCATCGCGGCACTCCCGGAAGAGAGCGCTCTATGAGATTACCGGCAAGCGCCACGATCCAGTTGATGACGAGATAGATGAGGCCTGCAGCAGCAAATATCTGCAGCGGCAGGAAGGTGCTGCCTGCGAGGTCCTGCGCCATGCGGGTCAATTCGATGACGCCAACGACGGACACCAGCGACGACGCCTTGAGGATGAGGATGGCCTCATTGACCAGTGCCGGGAAAGTCAGCCTCAGCGCGATCGGCGCCTTGATGCGGCGGAAGATCTGGCCCGGCGTCAGGCCCACCATCTCGGCCGATTCCACGAGACCGGTCGGGACGCTGGCAAAACCACCGCGCATGTTCTCTGCCTGGTAAGCCGCCGTGCAAAGCGAAAGGCCGACGATTGCGGCAACGATGCTCGGCACGTTCAACCCGATCGCAGGCAACATGTTGTAAATCAAAAGCAACTGCACAAGCAGAGGCACGCCGCGGAAGAAACTGATGAAAATTTGCGCAGGAACAACGAAGAGCCCCTGCTTCGACAGCAGCATGCCCGAAAGAAGGATCGCGATCGCAAAACCGATCAAAATCGAGACGACGCTGATCGCCACCGTGTAGATCGATGCGTAAAGTAGCAATTCAAAGAGTTTGATCGACATGTCCCGCTTTTGCCCGCTTGGCTGTCATGGAGACCGATGGCGTCTTCGATTGCGCCCCTGGGCGGGGCGCAATCGGCGATCGGCTTGTTATTAGAATGCGGGATCCTTGACGGCATCAGGCGTCTCGAAGGTCGCGCCGAACCACTTCTTCTGCAACTCGGCCATGCGGCCGTCAGCCTTGATCTTCAGCAGCGCTGCATCGATCGCATTCATCAGCGGCGCATGATCGGTGTCTTTCAGGCCAATGAAGCCGAAATAGGACTTCTTGCCGAACGGCGGCAGCACGACTTCAAACGTTCCCTCGCGCTGCTTTGCAACGAAGGCGATATTCGGGAGCGAGTTGGCAACACCGGCAATGCGGCCAGCAGCGAGGTCGGCATAGGATTCAGTGAAGGCCGGGTATTCGCGGATATCGACCTTCGAAGGCAGCGTTGCCGAGAATTCCTTCAGCTGGTCGAGCTGCGAGGTGGCCTTGCCGACGCCGATCGTCTTGCCGGCGATATCGTCCGGCTTGCTGATGGTCGTGTCGCCCGCCTTCTTGAGGATCGCGATCGTCGCTTCAGCAATCGGTGGCGTGAAACGGTAACGCTCCATGCGCTTCTTGGTGATGGTGGCGGGGCCGGCGACGACATCGAACTTGCCGGCTTCGAGTGCCGGGAAGACGCCATCCCAAGGAAGCGCCACCCACTCGATCTTAACACCGAGCTCCTTGCCGATTTCGGCAAAAAGATCAACGTTTAGACCAGCATGCTCGCCGGCATCGATAAAATCAAAGGGCGCAAAGGCGGTTTCCGTGCCGACCTTGAGGGTGCCGGCGGCCTTGACGGCGGCGAGCGTATCTGCGGCATGCGCAGACAGTGTCGCCCCCACCAGAAACGCGGCGCCGACGAGGCCCTTAAGCAATGAACGTGCGATCATGATTGTCATCTCTCCAGTTTCCACACCCGCCAGGGTGGGTTCGAGTTCCCGATTTCAGTCCCGTGTGCGGACTTCTCTGCTCCGCTTTTGACTATACAAATAGATATAGGCTAGCCTAAGGTGTCAACGTCAAAGTCAGCGAACGCAATTTTTATGCCGAACGGCTGCTTGGGGGCGCGAATTTCGCGTTTGCATCGTTTCGCCTGCAGGGTGATGAGGTCGCGTATTGGAGCCAATTTATCTCAGGATATTCAAGGATATCGAGACCAAGATCCTGAGCGGCGACTGGCGCCCGGGCGCTCGCATTCCGAAAGAGCACGATCTGGTCAACGACTATGGCTGTTCGCGCATGACTGTCAGCAAGGCGTTAACCGCGCTCGTCGAGCGGGGTCTCGTCGTACGAAAGCGGAAAACCGGGTCATTTGTCGCCTCGCCGCAGATCGACCGCACGGTCATGGATATCCAGGATATCGGCACCGAGGCAACTTTGGCGGGCTATGAGCATCGGTATGAGATCCTGACGCGAAAAGTCGAGACCCTGGGCCCAGTTGAGGCCGCCCAGCTGCATGGCACGACGGGTGCCGAAATTTTACGGATTCAGTGTCTGCATATCGTCGACGGGAAGCCCACGGCAATCGAGCGGCGGATCATTCTGCTGGATACGGTGCCGCTTGCGAGGAACGAGAGCTTCGCGACCGTGCCACCGGCGAAGTGGCTTCTGTCGCAAGTGCCCTGGTCCAGGGCCAAGCATGTGATACGGGCAGTCTCGGCCGACGCTACGACTGCACGCATTCTGCAAATCGAGCGTGGTGAGCCCTGCCTCAGTCTCATTCGACAGACTTGGCAGAATGACCGCATGGTGACCTATGTCGAGATCACGCATCCTGGCGACCGCTTCCAATTTGCGGGCGTCTTTCATCCTGCCGAGAAGCGGGCGTCACGCCGGTAACCATAAAGGGAGCGCGGTGAGCGACGAGCAGATATTCCGGGGAATTCCTCTCAAAGGCCTACAGGCGTTCGAAGCCGTCGGGCGCTGCGGCAGCGTGACGGCTGCTGCCGCGGAGCTGAACGTCTCTCCTGGCGCGATCAGCCAGCAGATCCGCAAAATCGAAAGCTTTCTTGGTGTGACCCTTTTGGAACGCAGTGGCCGAACCGTCGAATTGACGCAATGGGGACGGCTCTACCACCGCGAGATATCGAAGGGCTTTGAACAATTTGCGCTGGCCGAGCAGGTGTTGGAGCGCGCACGCAACGAGAATGCGCTCGTCTTGAGCGCATTGTCCTCCGTCGTCAACAAATGGATCGGCAGGCGCATCTTTGACTGGCAAGCGCTGCATCCCGATGCACATGTAAGGATCACCGGCCGCGACAAGGAGCCGCGAATGGGCTTCGACGAGGTCGATTTCCGCGTCAGCTACGGATCCGACGTCTTGCAGCACGACCACTATGCAGAGCTGTTTCGCGATTGGGTCGTGCCTGCCTGCTCCCCCGCGCTGATCGACGGCCGCAGCCTTTCGGCCGTCGAGTTGCTGTCCTACCCGCTGCTGCATGTCGAATGGGAGCGACACTTCACGCCCTACCCCAGCTGGACGGAATTCGCCGCGAAGATCGGTACCGGATTCAAGGGGCCGCCTTCCGGCTTGTCATTCACCTTATCGAGCAGCGCCATCGACGCTGCCGTCAACAAGCGTGGCATCGTGCTTGCGCAGATGTCGATGATTGCCGACGAACTGGAAGCGCAGACACTAGTCATTCCGGTCGATATCAGAATGCCGTTGCGCGAGAGCTATTTCCTCGCCTGGGACCGCTCCGCGCTACAAAAGCCTTATGGCCCGGAGTTTCGCAACTGGGTTATTGCCATCTCCCGACGGCAGGCGCAGATCTCCGCGCCGTCCATTTTGTCCGAGCCAAAAATAAACCCGTCTTCAAGCGATATTTCATGATGGGGAGCCACCGGCGAACCCCCGCCCCGCGGGAAGTGGATGATGCTTCAATCCAACAAAGGTCGAGAGACAAGGATGATGGAGTTCTAGCCCTGGCGGTGCCCATTAGGCCGGCAGCGGCAATGCACCCATGAGCGTTTACTGCGGCTCGGAACCGCCGTTATCGACGATTGTAGGCAGATCTGCTTGCGCCCCGATGCAATAAGCGCACGCACTACGCTCCCGAACAACCTTCGTCCTATGCCCCGACGTTCAAAACCGGGCATCAGGTAGATGGCATATAGCTTGTTTTCAGCGAAGTAGCCCGAGCGGCTTGGCCCGCCCGACGCACATCCGATCACGCCGCCATCTTCCGTCGTGGCGACACGGTAGACCGCGCCAGGAGTTGAGAGCATCCGAGCATCGAGCTGAGGAAATCGGAGGATATCAGCCGATCAAAGGTACGCCGCCAGGATAAGACGACGATCTTTTCGATGGTGGCTAAATCGCCAGTCTCCGCAGGACGTATCTGGATTTCAGTTCGCTCCATGTCTCATTCTGGCCAATCTGCATTTGAGCGGCAGTGGCCGCATCGCCCCAATAGCGGCCATAGGAAGTTTTTTTGTTGCGTCGCGAAATAAAGACGATAGTAAGAAATCACTCACCACGGACCCGGTGAAACTCCGGGTGGCTCTTCTGGCCGCCGATCCGCCAGACCACGCAAAACCAGCATGCCATTTTAATCGACCGCTCAATCAGAGCGCGTTCGCCATGCTTTGCGAGAACTTATAACATGCAATTTTCATCCATTCGTCGGGATTGGTCCGCCAATCCTATGCGCGAAATGCTCGCTGGAGCCGTCGCCACTTTCGCTCTTATCCCCGAGGTTATAGCATTCTCATTCGTCGCGGGCGTCGATCCTCAGATCGGACTTTTCGCGTCTTTCGTGATCGGGATCGTCATTGCCTTCACGGGCGGCCGTCCCGCCATGATTTCTGCCGCTGCGGGATCAGTAGCACTTGTGGCAGCACCGCTGGTTCACACCCATGAACTACCTTACCTCTTTGCCGCTGGACTACTCGCGGGCATGTTCCAGATCGCCTTCGGACTTCTTCGTCTCGGCGTATTGATGCGGTTCGTTTCGAAGTCTGTCCGCACAGGCTTCGTCAATGCGCTCGCGATCCTCATCTTTGCAGCCCAGCTTCCACACATCATTGGGAGAGACTGGTTGGCGTACGGCATGCTCGCCGGTGGACTTGCGGTCATCTACCTGGTTCCGAGGATCACGACGGCTATCCCAAGTCCCTTGATCTGTATTCTCGTTCTGACCGCAGCATCAATATCTCTGCAACTCCCGGTCATGACAATTGCCGATCTCGGTAGGCTGCCTGACTCCCTGCCAATCTTTAGCTGGCCCTCCGTTCCCATAACGCTGGAAACCCTAACGATCATCGCCGGACCGGCGCTCGCCATAGCCATGGTTGGCCTGATGGAATCCATGATGACGGCGAGTGTCGTAGACGATCTTACGGGCACTCCGAGTTCAAAGAACAGGGAATGTATTGGCCTCGGCATCGCTAATACGGCGGCAAGCCTCTTCGGCGGAATCGCGGGCTGCGGGATGATCGGCCAGACTGTCAGCAACGTGAAGTACGGCGGACGCGGTCGACTTTCAACGCTATTCGCAGGTGCTTTTCTGCTTGTCCTAATGGTCCTGCTCAAGCCCTGGGTTTCGCAAGTTCCTGTCGCAGCACTGGTGGCGATTATGGTCATGGTGTCCATCGACACGTTTGACTGGTCGTCATTGAAGACGCTTGTTGTTCATCCCAAGATGTCGAGCGCTGTCATGGCAGTGACCGTTATTGTCACGGTTTCCAGCTCGAATCTTGCGCTGGGCGTGACCGTAGGCGTACTCCTGAGCGGTGTATTTTTCACCTTTAAGGTGGCCCGCCTCTTGCGGATAGAGACGGCCGTTGGTGTAGACCGCCTAACCTACAAAGTAGCAGGTCAGGTGTTTTTCGCGTCGGCTGATGTCTTCGTTGATGCGTTTGATATTGAGGAAGCGATAGGGAAGTTGGTTCATATCGACGTATCCCAAGCGCACTTCTGGGACATTACCGCCGCGGCAGCGCTCGATAAAGTCGTTGAACGCTTTAAAGCGCATGGAATCGTGACCCAAGTCAGCGGCCTGAACGAGGCAAGCGCAACATTGATCGGACGTCTTGATGGCTCAACCAAACTCAAAGAGGTTTGACTAAAAGGCTGAATGTTGGAAAGTGCCGTAGAAACGAATGTGCCTCTGCGGCTGTCTCGCTTTATCCGACGCTTTGCGGCCTGAAAGCGGCTGTAGCCGGATGCGAAATTTCGGAATTTTGACACGGACTTCCGGAATTTTTGAATTCGGCCAGTTGCAATGGCTGCAAGCCGCCAAATGCGGACATGGTGCCATTCCCATTTACCAAAGACCGTTGCCATCTATCCTCAAAGGAGGGGCTATCGGGAACCATTAGCTGCAGAGAGCGCAGCGAGCCCGCGTCGAAGCCATCGCGTTTCAGCTGCGAGGCGGTGCGTGCCCCCGTGAAGGAGCACGCACAACATCAACTGATCATTAGCGAAAACCGCCGCTGGCCACTAATCGCTCGCCGGTCAGCCAACGGGCATCGTCGGAAGCGAGGAAGACAGCGACCCCAGCGATGTCGTCCGGCTGGCCGATACGGCCGAGCGGAGTCTGGGTCACTGCGCTGCGCTCGAAGTCCGAGCCGATGAACCCCGCGGTGTGGGTACCCTCGGTTTCGACGATGCCCGGGAGGATCGCGTTGACCCGAATTTTGCGCGGGCCTAGCTCATTGGCAAGCACGCTGGTGATGCTGTCCAATGCGCCCTTGGTCCCGGTGTAGACGCTGGAGGCTGGCGGAGCGAGACTGGTCGCCGCCGACGAGATGTTGATGACGCTGCCACCCTCGCCGAGATGCTTGAGCGCTGCTTGGGTGCTCAGCAGAACGCCCAGAACGTTCACGTCGAACATGCGACGATACTGTTCCTCGGTCACCTGCTCGATCGGCGCGAATTCGTATACCCCCGAGTTGTTGACCAGCACGTCGAGCTGGCCGAATTCCTTCACTGCAGCGTCCACCAGTCCATGCGCCTGTTCGGCCTTCGAAACGTCGCCCTGGACCGCGATGGCTTTGCCACCAGCCGCCGTGATCGTCTGGACCACCGCGTCCGCTCCCGCCTTGCTCGAAGCGTAGTTCACCACCACCTGTGCACCTTCCGCTGCGAGTGCCTTGGCAATCGCGGCACCGATCCCTTTGGAGCCCCCCGTCACGACGGCGACTTTTCCAGCGAGCTTACCCATGGCGCATTCCTTTCAACTCGGAGTGCCGTCGGAATTGGCGGCATTGTTCCATAGTTCGGAAATTCGGAACTGTTGATCTTGGTTTCAAGCCCCCATATACAAAAAGTCATGAGACCGCTCTTTCATCCAGCAATAGAGGACGTACGGCCTGAGGCGATCTTGCATGCCCTCTCCGATCCGGAGCGCGCGGCGATATTCGCGCAAATTGCGGGCAGCGGCTCCGGCGGGACGTGCGCTGCGTTTGCCAACATGCGCGAGCGCGTGATCCCCAAGTCATCGCTATCGAACCACATCAAAGTGCTGCGCGAGGCCGGCCTTATCCGCTGCGAGCGTCAGGGCGTCGAAATGCATAACCATTCGCGCTGCTCGGAATTGGATGAACGCTTTCCAGGTCTCGCTATGGCAATTCTGAGTGCTTACGGATGGCTTCCCGGAGAGGAGAAGGCGGATTGACAGCTATATGACGGGTTGGGCGAGCTGTCTCTCCAGAGTTTGCGATATCTTTCGAGCGTGATAGCGACCGCTTAAGGGGCCCAGAGCGGTTGAGCGGTCATTCCGGAAAGGGGCCATTACCGGACATTGCGGTTGTCGCCAGACCACTTGAGACGCATTGAATGTTTGCTGTTGATGTCGTGGCCAAGGCATTGCCAAATCTATGAACTTGCTCCGGTACTTCTTTGTTTTTCCGGACATGATCTTGCCTAATCCAAGGTATTTGGAACGCTGTCACCAAATCGAAGCATTCCCGTTGTCGTCGGCACAAAACAATCTCACTCTTTGCGTTCCATTTTTGCGCGGACGTCGAGAAAGGCGTTGGTAAGACCTATCAAGACAGGCGATGTGACACTTCCATTTGCTCCGCCGATCGGGTCCGCAATGTGAATGTTTCTAAGATCGTTCATGAAGTCGTCCCAAAGGGCCGATCCGCCAGTCTCAAGAAGTTCGGCGCGGATGCGCGGCGACAAACAAGGTGAGACTCGCATTGCCTCGCCAAAAATGCTCCTTGATTATTGGCCGTTGCCTCATCTGATTTGCTCCCAGCATTTGTGGGTGCGGAGCAAATCAGATGAGGCACATCAGCGTGACGACCAAGAAAGAATTGATTGCAGCTTTAGCAAAGCGCTACCTCCAAGGCAGCCGAGAGGAAAAATCGCGCATTCTCGATCAGTTCGTTGCGATCAGCGGCATGCACCGGAAACATGCGATGCGGTTACTCCGCGGCACACATAATCAAGTCGCGTCTCGACCACGTCCTCGGATCTATGACGAAGCCGCCCGCCAAGCGCTTATCGTGTTGTGGGAGTCGTCCGACCGTGTTTGTGGAAAGCGGCTAAAGGCGCTGCTCCCGACGCTGGTCATCTCCATGGAGCGGCACGGACACCTCAACCTGGATGACCGGGTTCGGGCTCTGTTATTGCAGATGAGCGCCGCGACGATTGATCGCGCTCTGAAAGACATTCGCGAAACAGCGGGCGGCCGGCGACGCCGGCATTCGGTGGCTTCGTCTGCGTTAAGGCGTAGCGTCCCCGTCCGGACATTCTCTGACTGGGATGATCCCGCGCCTGGGTTTGTTGAAGCAGATCTTGTCTCCCACTCCGGCCCCGTTGCGCGGGGCAGCTTCGTCCAAACGCTAGTCCTCACCGATATTGCCAGTGGCTGGACGGAATGTGCGCCTCTGCTTGTGCGTGAGCAGAAGCTTCTGACGGAAGTGTTGAGTGAGTTGCGGCGTCTGATGCCGTTTCCGCTGCTCGGCTTCGATACGGACAATGACAGCGTGTTCATCAACGAAACGATCAGGGATTACTGCCTTGATTCCAATATCGAGTTCACGCGTTGCCGTCCCTACCGCAAGAATGATCAGGCTTTCGTCGAGCAGAAGAATGGGTCGATCGTTCGCCGCATTGTTGGTTATCATCGCTATGAGGGGGTCGAGGCCGCTGCGACCCTGGCCGATCTATACCGATCGGTGCGCTTGTTCATAAACTTCTTTCAGCCATCCTTTAAGCTGCGGGAGAAGCGTCGCGATGGCGCGGTGGTCAAAAAGATCTATCATCCTCCTGCGACACCCTATCAGAGGCTCTTGGCAGATCCGAGAACACCGACCGAAGTCCGAAATCGGCTATCGCACATCGGCGATCAGTTGGATCCTGTGAAACTATTGCGCGATATTCGAACAGCGCAGCAGCGTCTTGTCGAGGTTGCCAGCAATGCCTCGCTGTCAACAGCCACGCCGGATATCGAAACGTTCTTGCAGAACCTGCGCCACGCCTGGACGGAAGGCGAAGTCCGTCCGACGGCCAAAGCGAAACCAAAACTGCGCCGAGAGCGACGTAGACCAGACCCGCTCATCCGCGTGACCGACGATCTCCGCTCTTGGTTTGAGGAGGAACCTTGGCGGACAGGCCGCGAGTTGCTCGAGCGGCTTCAAGAGCGTTATCCGAATGAGTACCCCGACGGACTCCTGCGAACAGTGCAACGGCGCGTCAAAGAGTGGCGTCGAAATAAAGCCCATGCCATGATCTTCGGCGCAAATTCCGAAACAGCTCAACTCTCCGCGACTTGAACGCTCGCAGCAGAAAGGAGCAATCTTGTGAGGCAATGATCAAGTGCATCAGGAACATTCACAGGCGAGGCAATACGGCGTCTCATCCTGATCGTCGCGCTATAGCGCGGATGCTCAAGTCTTCGCTGACAGGCAGATGCCGCCGGCCCCAGGCGCCGATCACAGCGATCATCGGCACAAGCTGAATCGCCGGTTCTGTCAGACTGTAAATCGCCTTCTGGCTGTGGGTGGGATCGTCCAGCTTGGTGACCAAGCCGAGCGAGACGAGACGCTTTAGGCGCGCGGCGAGTATGTTGGAGGCAATCCCTTCGTCGGACCGATTGAGCAACTCGCGAAAATGCCGGCGATTACCGAACATGATGTCCCGGATGATGATGAGACTCCAGCGGTCCCCCAACACCTCCATCGTCAGATTGATCGGGCATCCCGACCGCCGCTCGATATCCATATTTGCTTCCCTTAATGAGCCAATTGCAATGTAGGACCAGTCGTGTTTAAGATGCAACCAGTTTTAATCTGCAATTAGATGGAGGCAATCATGTCGAAAGTGCGCGTTGCAGCATTCTCTCTCTCGGTCGATGGCTTCGGGGCCGGACTGGAGCAAAGCCTGAACGACCCCCTGGGCAAGCGCGGTGCGGAATTGTTTGAGTGGTTTTTCCCGACCCGGACGTTCCAGGCGATGTTCGGTAAAGAGGGCGAATCGGAAGGTGCCGACGCGAAATACGCATCGTCGGGAAATACCGGTTTTGGTGCCTTCATCCTCGGCCGCAACATGTTCGGCCCTATGCGCGGCGAATGGCCCGATGAAAACTGGAAAGGCTGGTGGGGCGACAATCCGCCCTATCATGCACCGACGTTCATCCTGACGCACTATCCCCGCGCGCCAATAGTCATGGAAGGCGGCACGACCTTCCATTTTGTCTCCGGCGGGGTCGAGGAGGCGCTTATGCAGGCCAAGGCCGCCGCCGGTGGCAGGGATATCAAGATCGGCGGCGGTGTCAGCACGGTGCGCCAATATCTTCAGGCTGGCTTGGTCGACGAGATACACTTTGCCATTTCGCCAGTTGTGCTCGGGAGAGGCGAAGCAATGTTTGCCGGCATCGACCTGCCTTCGCTCGGCTTTCGGGTCGCCGCCCATGAGGCGACGGAGAAAGCTACTCACATCGTTTTGAAGAAATAAGGTCCACCATTTCTTTTGTCATCAACGCGGACTGGACCCATCCGATTGACGAACGCTTCGCGAATGTTCGTGCCTACCACGCTTGACTGCTCGCATGGCGCAGCTATGCGTAGGAAAAATCGGCGGTTCCATACCGACTTTTGCGGCAATCGAATGGCGGCTCTGGGCCGAGAGCGGAAGGCGGCCGTCGAATAGCATTCCCGAACGGCAGCAGCTAGGGCTATTCTCCGGACGACGATTGGCTGGGTCATCGTATCGACGACGCCTGGTGCCAGACATGCCCGCTTCTCAACAGGCGGCAAAGGTCTTCCAGCATCATCTCTGCGTTCTCCCCCGGAGCAGACGGTTCGAGTTTGATGTGCTCAACAAGAATAATAGCAACAAAAGTTTGAACATGAGGATCGGTCATGTTTGGCCGGGGCCGGTCTGTGGCGGAAATCATCCCACTTCGACAACATCAGCTTCAAATCCGTAGGCTCTCTGAACAAGGGCGACGCGGATTTCATAACGCGTGTACCAGTCTGTCCGGCCCCGGCGTTGCGCCTCAACGTGATCGACAACGGCTTTCCATGCTCGGATGCTTTCCTCGTTCCTCCAATAAGAGTTGATTATGCCGAAACCATCAGCACGGCGGGCGCTTTCGAAACCCAGAAAGCCAGGCTGCTGCTTTGCCAGTTCCACCATCGCAACGCCGATTTCACCATAACCGTCTTCGACATCGGTTCGTTGCGATGAGAAGCAGACCACGTAGTAGGGTGGTGCAGGCAAGGAAGCGATAGACATGCCGACCTCTCGTTGGCAACGGGCAGCTTTACAGGAATTACCGGATTGGAACGCCATCCTTACACCGCAGCCACGCCACGCAACCGTGATGCAATGCACGAACGCCAGCAGCAAGGAATTTGCTTCGATCACAGGTTTATGACAAAGCGCGTATCTTGAAAACAACTCGCTCTCAAGCATGCTCAATAGTTGCAGATTGCCACTCGCCGCTATCTTCCAGGAAGTCAGACGAACAAAAAAGAGGTTGCCTATGTCATCGTGGGACGCCTGATCCAGCAATAACAAGGCTTCTGCCTTTCCAAAGGCATTAATTTCACTCGCATTGAATGCGTGCGCCGCATAACGATACCACGCTCCTCTGCAGGCAGGAATGCAGCAGTACAAGCCTCTCTTCTCCGACCCCTCCTACATTGAACTTTCGCAAACAGCCAGGCTTGGTTACGCATGGGCGACTCGACGAGATCGGCGACGGAACGCACTTTCTCCACGCATGTTTTACTGTTACGTCAATTCCGAGCCCTAAGACATCTTAATACAGCTTCTGGGCTGTTGATGGGGGCCCGGCACGTAACCAAGAACGGAGATCGATGGCATGCATACGTTCACCGTAGCCGTCACGTCAAAGCTGCAAGCAGACACAGTCGAAGAAGCCGCTTTGCTCTTTTACCAGCAGCTCGTAGTAGGCCCGCCGCCACTTAGCTTTCACGTAATTGATGAAACTAACAGGACCACAGAGGTGATGCTCGATCAAGCAAGGGCGGATGAGTTCGCAAGCATCGATCACACTGTAGATCCAGGCAACTGGTAGATCCCGCAAGACCGCAGGCTTCCAGAACTTTCAAGGGACAAGCAGGCCGTTGCAGTTGCGTTTTTTGAACCGCGCAAGTCATCGTGATACTTCGCAGAGGGGGCAAGCCTCGGATTGGAGTACACACTTCACAGGCCTGCGACATCGACTTGGTCAGATATCCAATCTGCCTCCCATGTTTTGATCTCCAACCCCACCTTTGGCATGGAAAGTGCGAGATTTGAGCGTATTTCCGCTCCCAAAGGTTTTTAGGACTCAGCACCATGACTCTTTAGAAAAACTAAAAAGGAAATCAGTGTTGCGATATTGATGTGAAAAGTCGCGTGACGTTACCTTAGGCAATCGTCGTTCAAAGCGCCTGGGGAGAATACGATGGCCCGCACCGACAAGATGAAACTCGGCACCTTCGTCTACACGTTCGGCTTTCATCCCGCGTCCTGGCTGCATCCGGCAAGTGACGTTCACGGCGCCAATGAATTCAGCCATCTTCTCGACGTCGCCAAACGCTCGGAGGCGGCGAAGTTCGACTTCATGTTCATGGCCGATTCACCGGCCGCAGCCGTTGGCGATCCGGACGCGCTCGCCCGTATCCCGACGAAGATGAATCGCTTCGAGCCCTTGTCGTTGCTGTCAGCCCTGTCGGTGACAACGAAGGATCTCGGCCTCGTGGCTACTGTTTCAACCAGCTACTACGAGCCCTACAATGTCGCGCGTCTCTTTGCCTCTATCGACCATTTGAGCGGCGGCCGCGCCTGCTGGAATGTCGTGACCTCCGACCACGACGAGACCGGCTATAACTTCAATCGCGAAGGCCTCGACCCGCATGCGCTACGCTACGAGCGCGGCAACGAGTTCGTGGATGTCGTCTTCGGCCTGTGGGACAGTTTCGAGGACGACGCATTGCTTCTCGATCGCGAGAGCGGTGTCTATTATGACAAGACCAAGCATCACACGCTCAATCACAAGGGTAAGCACTTCCAGGTGCGCGGACCGCTCAACATTGCCCGGTCACCGCAGGGCCGGCCCATCATCGCGCAGGCCGGCGGTTCTGAACCCGGCATGGACATGGCGGCGCGGACGGCCGAGATCGTTTTCAGCCTTGCCTCAAACATCGATCGGAACCGCGCATTCTATGAGAACGTCAAGGGCCGCATGCCAGCCTACGGGCGCAATCCCGACGACCTCAAGATCATGCCCGGCGTCGTAATGAACGTTGGCGAAACGGAAGCCGAAGCGAAGGCAAAGGTCGACTATCTCATCGACAAGATGCATCCGGATGTCGGGCGGTTGATGCTTTCGGAGTTTCTCGAGGCTGACCTGCGCGGTGTACCGCTGGACAGGCCCTTTCCCATGGATCGGTTGCCGCCGACACCGAAGGGTTCACGCGCCCTGTTCGACGAACTGGTCGATTTCGTCAAGGGAGGGCGTACCGTCGGTGAGCTCGTGCGCCACTATGCCGAGAAGCACACCGGCAACGGCATTACCGGCACGCCGACCCAGATTGCAGACTTCATGGAAGAATGGTTCGAGACCCGTGCGGCAGATGGCTTCATTTTGATGTTCCCGACGCTGCCGTCGAGCCTTGAGGATTTCGTAAAGCTCGTCCTGCCGGAATTGCGCCGTCGTGGGCTTTTCCGCGAAGAATACAAAGGCAAGACGCTTCGCGAGAACCTTGGCCTATCAATGCCGGTCAATCGCTTCGCGACGGCACGAGCCAAAGGCTGACGAAGGGGCAAGTCGATGGAAGAGTTAGCAACCAGATCCATTGTCGATCAATCCGCGTTCAAGCTTTCGATGCGCCAGCTTGCCGGTGCGGTGAGCGTCATCACTGTTGGCGAAGGCGACGAGCGGACAGGCTTTACTGCGACCTCGGTTTCCTCGCTGTCTGCAGAAGCGCCTTCGATCATCGTCAGCCTCAACCGCGGGTCGTCCTCGTGGCCGGTGGTCGAGCGGTATCGTCGCTTCTGCGTCAATGTGCTCACCGCTAACCAGCGGCACGTCGCGCAGTCCTTTGCAGGGTTCGACGGACGGCAAGGTGCTGAGCGTTACGAAGACGCGCAATGGTATCGTCTTTCAACCGGGACTGCGGCCCTGAAGGATGCTCTGACGGTCCTCGATTGTGAGCTTGAAACGGTCCTCAATCACCATTCGCACGCGATCCTCATCGGCCGCGTCTGCGCGATCGAGACGCGCGAGGATGTCGAACCGCTTCTCTACTGGCGGGGCGGCTACCGACGCCTGTCCGGAGAGGCAGTCATCTGCCCCTGACAGGACAATCGCGGAATACAAGCACTGCCATCAGCCTTGCGCCTCTGAACTCGTAGGCTCTTCGCTACGCACGACACAGGTCAGCGTCCGTTTGCGGCCGCAGCCCGAAGGTTAAGCTGGTCGAACCGTTCAAGCGTCGATCAGTTCAACCTTTAGCCTTTTACCTACCGAACGGGCTGCTCGGTCGAGTGTATCGAGTGAAACTGCCACATTGTGAGGATCAAGCACTCTTTTCACCTGAGTCCGGCTTGTGCCCATTCTCGTAGCCATGTCAGACTTGGTGATCAATTGCTTCTTCCGGGCCTCCTCAATCTGCCACGTCAAAACCCGCTTGATCGCCTCGCCATAGATTTCCTCTTTTTCGCCAAGCTCATCGAGGAAGTCTTCAAGGGTACCGCCGATAGAAGAATGTAAGTCACTCATTTCTTTTTCCTCTTGTCTATCTTCCTTAGCCGTTTTGATCGTTCCTGATGCTCTTTCGAGCGCTTGACTGCCAGTTTGATCGCGTCCCGTTGACCATCCTTGCCTTCTTCGCCGTGAAGCAAGAGCATTATGCCGTTATCAATTCCGAAGTAAGTTCTGGCTTCAACGCTTCCGTCTTTAATGCTAGACCTTACTTCGCGGACGCCCTCCCTGATCGGCCTGCAGATAGGCATTCCGAATGGCCAGCCGAACTCAACCGCCCCAATGTCAGATCCAACCGTGTGGCGATCTGCCTTGTCGAGCGATTTAAGCCATTCCTTAACAGGTTCCGCCCCCTCGTCCGTAACGAAGAATTTCGCTACAATGCGCTTCATTTGACTTGAACCGTATAAGGTTCACTTTGGCAACCAAATATTTGAGCGATAGACGATTGCAAGTCGGCGGACGACTCTAGTGCTAGTTGCCGATCGCATATTTTACCGAGAAGTTCCATCTCCGCTCCAACGGCGGAAAGGATCATCAGCCTAACGCGGTCCTGCGCCTCGTGGCCGCTGACGGACGCTCCGCTGTAACGGACAGTGACGGTCGGTCGAAGACCGCGTTCTGCCGCCCACGTCATGTCCAACCGGATGCCAGTCGAGGGTCGCTAACAACCCATATGCAACCATCCCATAGAATAGGATCGTGACTGTCCTACGAGTTCAGCGGCTAGGAGTCTTGGCAGTTGCATAATTCCGGACAATCGCTCGGCATCAGGCATTGGCCGCGTTGCGTCGATCCCCGACCTGTTTGGCGATGACGCACAGAAGTTCGAACATCATTGTGGCGCCGGCAAGCGCCGTCATGCCGGCAAGGTCAAACGGTGGCGAGACTTCAACGACGTCGGCACCAACGATCTGGACGCCGGCGAGCAGCCTGATCATCTGCTGGGCCTCGCGGGTCGTGAAGCCGCCCGCCTCCGGCGTTCCCGTTCCAGGCGCCATGGAGGGATCGATGCTGTCGATATCAAAGGTAACGTATGTCGGCAGGTCGCCAGCGATGCTTCGCGCCTCGCGCATCACGTCCTCGGCGCCGCGACTGACAAACTCCTCCATGTAGATGATGCGCACGCCCTGCTGCTTGGCCCAGTCGTGCTCCCCCGGATCGTAAATCGAGCCGCGAATTCCGATCTGGACGATCCGCTTGGGATCCAGCAGTCCCTCTTCGATCGCGCGACGGAAGGGCGTTCCATGCGTGTAGGGATTGTCGCCGAAATAGCGGTCGTTGGTATCGGAATGAGCATCGAAATGGATCAGCCCGACTGGTCGGTGCCTTGCCACGGCACGCAGCACAGGCAAAGTCGTCAGATGGTCGCCGCCGACCGAGAGAGGAATGGCACCAGCAGCGACAATCTGATCCATGCCCGTTTCGATGCGACTAAGGCCGTCGATAAGATCGATCGGGTTGACGGAGAGATCGCCGACATCGGCGACATTGGCGATGCTGAACGGCTCGGTGCCCGAAACATGGTGCACGCGGCGCATGAGGCTCGACTGATTGCGAACCTCCCGCGGCCCGTGCCGGGCGCCTGCCCTGTTTGTTGTACCGCCATCCCAGGGAATGCCGACCAGTGCGATATCAAGCCCGGCTGCGGTATGCACGGCAGGCAGGCGCATAAAGGTGGAATGGCCGGCAAAGCGTGGCACTTCAGCAGCATCGACCGGTTGAAAGAAAGTGCCACTCATCGTTTTGTCCTGTCTTTGTAATGGTTAGGCAATGTGTGGTCCTCATGTCTCGCAGGCAAGCACATCTTTTTGCAACTCCCGATCAACCTGCTTCGGGCCGAATGTTTTTACTTCCAGGAAGCCTCCAGTCCAAACCCCGTAACTTACGCTGCACACTTTCCGGCAGTGGATGAAAATGGATCGCGCTGCGCCACTGCCCATTGGATGGAAACGGATGGGATAATGGATGACTACGCTCGACCTATCGAAATCGCGTCTCACGCCTGAGATCCTGCCGCTGATCGCCCAGATCGAGGAATTCAAAGGTGCATGGCACGCAGCCTCCCCACGCCCGCGGTCCATGACGCTGTCTTCCTCACCTGAAATCCCGTGTTTTCACCTTGATCGCCTCGAGATGCAGATAGCGATCGACGATGTCGCGCGGGCGCGGCCCCTTCGGCAGCCCGCGCGGATCGGGCGCCGGCGATCCATGGTGAAACTCGTCGCCTCGCCCGTGCGGAAGCGGAAAGACGGCCTCTCGATCGCCGACGCTTGCAAGGTCGTCGGAAAGATCGCTCAGCCGGTGGGCAACGAGATGCACCACGTCGCCTTCCCGCTGGATGCGGCCATAAACGCCGACCATGCCGGCGCCGAGCACGATGCGTCGGTACGTCTCGAAGGTCTTCACCCAGACCACCAGATTGGCAATTCCGGTCTCATCCTCGATGGTGATGAACATCACGCCCTTTGCAGATCCCGGCCGCTGGCGAACGAGCACGAGGCCGGCGGCTTCGAGCCACGTGCCGTCGCGTGCCTGCATCGCATCACGGCAAGTGGCGATGCGACGCTTGGCAAGATCGTCGCGCAGGAACGAGACTGGATGGCAGCGCAAGGTCAGCCCGACATGGCCGTAATCCTCAACGACCTCGCTGCCGGCCGTCATGGGTCTTAGCGCCACCAGCGGCTCATTGAGCTCTGATACCGTCCGGTCTTTACGAGCTGAGGCGGCGGCAAAAAGCGGCAAAGGCTCGTCGCGCAACGCCTTGATCGCCCAGAGGGCTTCACGTCGGGCGAGCCTCAGCGATGGCTGGAAGGCATCGGCTTCCGCCAGTTCGACGAGCGAGGCGGCCGGCACGCCCGCCCGCCGCCAGAGATCATCGATAGAGCTGAAGGGCAATTCTGCGCGCGCCGCGACGATCGCCGCCGCATCGTTATTGGCAAGCCCCTTGACCATACGCAGGCCGAGGCGCACGGCAAACCGGTTTTCGTCTTCCGTGGCCTCGAGCGTGCAGTCCCAGCGGCTGGCATTGACGCAGACGGGACGGACGTCAACGCCATGATCACGCGCGTCGCGCACGATCTGGGCGGGTGCATAAAAGCCCATTGGCTGCGCATTGAGGAGAGCCGCGCAGAAGACATCCGGATGCCAGCATTTCAGCCAGGACGAGGCGTAGGCAATCAGCGCAAAGGAAGCCGCATGGCTTTCGGGGAAGCCGTAGCTGCCGAAGCCTTCGAGCTGCTCGAAGGTCCTCTCCGCGAACTCCGGTGCGTAGCCATTCGCCACCATGCCGGCGATCAGCTTCTCGCCGAACCTCGAGACACCACCGGTATGTTTGAAGGTCGCCATGGCGCGGCGCAGCTGATCGGCCTCACCTGGCGTGAAACCGGCGCATTCGATCGCCACCCGCATCGCCTGCTCCTGGAAGAGCGGCACGCCGAGCGTCTTGCCGAGCACCTTTTCCAGTTCCGGCTTCGGATAGACGACCGCTTCCTTTCCCTCCCGGCGCCTCAGGTACGGGTGCACCATGTCGCCCTGGATCGGGCCCGGTCGGACGATTGCCACTTCGATGACGAGGTCATAGAAGGTGCGCGGCTTGATCCTGGGCAGCATCGACATCTGCGCCCGGCTTTCGATCTGGAAGGTGCCGAGCGTGTCGGCCTTCCTGATCATCGCATAGGTGCGCGGATCTTCGGCCGGAATGGTCGTAAGATCGAGATTAATGCCCTTGTGGCTGGCCAGCAGATCGAAGCCACGCTTCATGCAGGAAAGCATGCCAAGCGCCAGGCAATCGACCTTCATGAACGTCAAGATGTCGATATCGTCCTTGTCCCATTCGATCACCTGCCGGTCGACCATCGCCGCCGGCTCGATCGGAACCAGTTCGTCCAGACGATCGCGGGTCAAAACGAAGCCGCCGGGGTGCTGCGACAGATGACGCGGCGCACCCATCAATTGCCGGGCAAGCTCCAGCGTCAGGCGAAGGCGCCGGTCACCAAGATTGAGATTGAGCTCTTCGGCGTGTTTCTCGCCAACGTCCTCGCCCCAACCCCAAACCTGCGACGAGAGCATCTTTGTCATGTCCTCCGGTAGGCCGAGCGCCTTGCCGACATCGCGAATGGCGCCCTTCGAACGGTATCGGATGACGGTGGAGCAGAGGGCGGCATGGTCGCGGCCATACGTCTCGAATACCCATTGCATGACGATTTCGCGCCGCTCGTGCTCGAAATCGACGTCGATATCCGGCGGCTCACGACGCTCCTCGGAGACGAAGCGCTCGAAGAGCAGGTCATTTATGTCGGGATCGATCGAGGTGATGCCGAGTACATAGCAGACGGATGAATTGGCAGCCGATCCCCTGCCCTGACAGAGAATGTCCTTTGATCTGGCAAAGCGGACAATGGAGTTCACTGTCAGGAAGTAAGGAGCATATTGGAGCCTCTCGATCAGCTGCAGTTCATGCTCGAGGTTCTTCTTGACCTTTTGCGGCAACCCTTCCGGATAGCGCCAGGCCGCACCCTCCCAGGTCAGTTGTTCCAATGTCTGCTGCGCCGTCATTTCCGGGTGGGATCGCTCCTCCGGGTATTGATAGGCGAGTTCATCGAGTGAAAAGCGGCATCGCTCCATGATCTCGGTGGTGCGGGCGAGCGCTTCGGGGTAGCGCGGAAAGAGCCGTGCCATTTCTTCCGGCGGCTTCAGATAACGGTCGGCGTGCCGTTCCCGCCGGAAACCGGCATCGTCAATGGTGACGTTGTGGCGAATGCAGGTGACGACGTCCTGCAGGACGCGTCGCTCCGGCACATGAAACAACGCGTCATTGGTGACGACCGTCTCGACATCCATGGCCGCCGCCAGGTTGGAGAGCTGGTGAAGCCGCAGTTGATCATTCGGTCGGCGGCGCAGTGTGAGCGCCACATAGGCGCGATCGCCAAAAGCCTCCTTCAAGCGGCGCAGATGCAACTGGCAGGTTTGATCGGCTTGATCGGGGATAAGAACGGCGATCAGGCCTTCGCCATAGGCCACGAGGTCGGTCCAGTCGAGCCGGCATTTTGCCTTGCCGGCCCGTTTCTTGCCAAGCGACAGCAACCTGCAGAGGCGCGCATAGGCAGGCCGATCCGTCGGATAGACGAGGACCGACACGTCATCGGTGAGATCCAGGCGACAACCGACGATCAGCCGCACTCCCGTGTCCCTGGCCGCCTGATGGGCGCGCACGATGCCGGCGAGACTGTTGCGGTCGACAATCGCCAAGGCCTCGATACCGAGCACCGCCGCCTGCGCAAACAATTCCTCGCAGGACGAAGCGCCGCGCAGGAAGGAAAAGTGCGACGTCACCTGCAGCTCGGCATAGCGTGGCGTCTTCGTCATGCGAATATCCCATGTAGAAACCATTGGTGACTGCCGCTGTCACCGTGCTCGCCATCACCGGAACGAAAGATCCAATAGCGCTCGCCGGCATCATCCTCGACCTGGAAATAATCGCGAACGGCTGCCAGTTCGGCATCGCGTTTCCACCACTCGCCGAAGACGCGCTCCGGCCCGTCGGCACGCCTGACCCGTCGTCGGATGCCGCGCCAGGTGAAGCTGACGGGGGGATGATCAGGCAGCAGCGCCATGGTCTCGATCAGCTCGGGATGTGCCAGCAGTCGCGTCGGCCGTGGCCAATGATCGGGCCAGGTCTCGCCGTTGTCCGGGGCCATCGGTGCAACGCGGGAAACCGAGCGTTCGGGGACGTCGCTTGCGACCGGCGCGAAGCGATAGAGCCGCCGCTCGCCAATGCGGTTGCAGAGAATGTCGATCAGCCCGGATACGTCGGCTTCCGGTTCCCCGATCAACGAGGAAATCACCTGTCGAGCAATGAGCGGCTCGGCTTGGGTTGCCGTCAATGACATGATCTCGATGCCGAAACCGGGATCGATGGTCTCGATCCGGTCGGTCAGCAACCGTGTCAGCCGCTTGACGTCGCGAACCGGTGTCGCGGTTCCGGCGCGGATTGCCTGATAAGAGTTGTCGACGCGGTGGAAGAGAAGATCGACGCGCCGAGCGCCGAGCCCCTTCTCCTCAAGCGCCCGACAGAGTTGGTCCACGAGCCTGGCGGTATAGCGCGCGATCGTCTCGGCCGCCGCAATCGGCTCGCCGAAGGCGCGGCGAACCTCGATGAGATCCGGGGTGCGCACCGGATCGATCGGCTCGGCGATCCTGCCCATCGCCTGATCGAGGCGGCGGCCAAGCTCCGGCCCGAAGCGCAGCGTCAACGGTGCACGGGAAGCGCTGGCCGCCTGACCGATCGTATTGAAGCCCAGAACGCGAAGACCGTTGACGATGGCGGCATCGAGCCGCAGCGCGGCGATCGCAAGACCCTGGACGGCGTCGGCCTGGCCGCCCGGCGGAACGACACGTGTCGGATGGGCCAGAAACCGGGCACAGGCATGGGCTGCACCCCAGGTGTCGGCGACTGCCGCGCGCGCGGCAATGCCGGAGGCGAAAAAGCGGTTGACCATGCCCGACAGCATCAGTTCCTCGCCGCCATGCAGATGATCGGCACCTGTCGTGTCGATCACCAGCCCGTCGGGCGGATCGGCGGCAACGATCGGCGCATAGCGCTGCAGCGCCCAAAGTGCCAGACGATCAAGCGCCTCGGCGTCGGCGGCGGGATCGGCGTCCATAAGGGTGAGACCGGAAACCAGCGCCTGCGCCTTGGTTGCCGGCATGCCCACCCTCAGGCCGCCGGCGATCGCAGCCGCGTTCGCCGCCAGGACGACACGCCGGCGCTGCTGGCGGCCAACGAGGACGAGTGGCGTCTCAGGCGGAGGCGCGGCGTCGCCCAGTTTCCTCCTGAGGCGATCCGTGGACCAGTTCGGAAGGAAGAGCGATACGACCCTTGGCATCTGGAGCCTCCACTTCGAAATCTGCACTTTCGCCGGCGCGACAGCGGATCAGCTCGAGCAGCCAGCGCGCCCGGCCGATCCCTGGAACCGGCAAGGGAGAGGACGGCAGCACCGAGACCCGCCAGCGCGTGAGCGACGCTGTCGGTTGCCCGAAATCGGACGCTTCGGTCTGCCGGCGCCAGCGGCGGACGGCAATCCCGATCGTGCCTGAGCTTTCGGCGGCCAACTGCAGTCGGCGCGAGGCGGTCATCGATAGCCGCGCAAGCTCTCCAACGACAACACCCAGCCCGCCATGCCGCAGTCCCTCCTCCATGCAGGAAAGAAGCGCCTTTTCGTCGCCGGCCTCCACATAGATGACACGACCCGGCAGCAGGCCCACCTGGGCCAGCGCCGGCGCGAAGAGATCCGGCCGCGTCACGCACCACAGAACTTTGCCCCGGTTACGGGCGCCGACGGCTGCGGCAAACAGCGCTGCGGCGGCGCCGTCAATCGCACCGTTGCCGCCACCAGCGACTTCATGGAGCGCACCAAGAGCCAGCCCACCACCGGGAAGACGGTCGTCAATTGCGGGTACGCCGAAAGGAAGCACCGCGCGACTGCGTGTCATCCCGCCTTCAAGCCGCTCGATGCGTTCGCGCAGCTCGGCGACAACAGGATTGACAACGTAGTCACGCATGCGAAATGGCACCTCCTTCAGGCTTGAAACGGCAGAAACTGCTGATATGTTCCCTATTTGTTCTTAAATGAAAGAGGAGTCAATCAACCACCAAGCGACTGCTTTGGACGAATGGCTCGCTGGACTTGGCGGACTTGCCGATTTGCTGATGAAATGCAGCGGGATAGCTTGAAGACAACGATGGAGACGCACCAAGCGAAATTTGTGGCAGTTCAGATGAACGATTACTCCCGATGCCAAAACACTGCTGCTTATTCCTGACACCGGTTCTGATAAGATCTACAGCGACAAATAAAAGGAAATGGATGCTGGGGACGCGAAAACCGGACGATGACGGCAAGAGCGGTATGGACGAGGTCCCCTCCCCTCGCAGCCGCGTGCGCAAAATCATCCATATCGACATGGACGCGTTTTATGCTTCGGTCGAGCAGCGCGACAATCCGGAACTTCGAGGCAAACCGGTCGCCGTCGGCTATCCGCAGGCACGCGGCGTGGTCGCAGCTGCCAGTTACGAGGCGCGCAAATTCGGTGTCCACTCGGCGATGCCGTCGGTGACGGCCAAACGCAAGTGTCCAGAGCTGATTTTCGTGCCGCATCGTTTCGATGTATATCGAGCCGTTTCGCAGCAGATCCATGCGATCTTTGCCGAATACACGCCGCTTATTGAACCCCTATCGCTCGATGAAGCCTATCTCGACGTTACCGATAACCTGAAGGGCGTGGAGCTCGCAACGGAGATTGCCGAGGAGATCCGCGCCAGGATCAAGGCTGAGACAAGGCTCACTGCATCTGCCGGCGTTTCCTATAACAAGTTTCTCGCAAAGATGGCCTCTGACCAGCGCAAGCCCGATGGCCTGTTCGTCATTAGGCCGAAGCACGGGCCGGCCTTCGTCGAGGCGCTCCCCGTCAAGAAGTTCCATGGCGTTGGGCCAGCGACAGCGGAAAAGATGCTGAAGCTCGGGATCGAGACCGGCGCCGATCTCAAAGCGCGTGATCTCACTTTCCTGCAGCAGCATTTCGGCAAGTCCGGGCCGTATTTCTACTGGATCGCCCGCGGCATCGACGAGCGCCAGGTCAAGCCCGATCGCATCCGGAAATCGGTCGGCGCGGAGGATACGTTTCGGGAAGACATCCATGATCTCGAGAGCGCCCGCGCCGGCCTGCAGCCGTTGGTCGATAAAGTCTGGCGCTATTGCGAGGCCAGCGCCATCCGTGGCAAGACCGTGACGCTGAAGGTGAAGTGGTCGGATTTCACGCAGATCACGCGGAGCAAGACGGCCCTCGCGCCGGTGGCGAGCGCGGCTGAGATCTCCGAGATCGTAAAGCTGCTGCTCTCGCCTATTTTTCCAGTAGCGAAAGGCATTCGATTGCTGGGAGTTACGCTTTCGTCTCTCGATGCTGTCGACGATGCAGACCAGCCGCAGCTCGCCTTGACGCTGTGATGCAATCACGAGTTACGACTGGCCTGCGGGAGTGACTGTCAAAGGCAAGATACGTTGTTCAAGACATACTGCAAAACTCTGCCAGCGCAGAGCTCTCACGGCTCAAGGTCGTTGGGGAGTTGTTTGTCACAAGCGGCATCGAGGGAGGTGGACTGTGCGATGCCACGAGGGTCGTCCCTCCTTGCGGCGGCCAAGGCTCTATCGGGCGCACGCCCCTCCACGATCGAAAGCCTTGCCTCGCTGCCGTCTTGGTTCTTGTCCTCGTCGCCATCAGGGCTGCCGTATCGATGCCTGTGCCAGGGGACTGAGCGAGCCGGCGTAGGTTTGGATCTTGCCGCGGTAACGGGCACTCCCTTCTGCCATTCGTTCTGTCTGTTCCGCCGTCAAGTTGCCTACGATGCGCGCGGGAATGCCGACCACAAGCGAACGGTCGGGGATTACCATGTTTTCGCGTATGAGCGCACCTGCGGCCACCAAACAGAACCTTCCAACGACCGCACCGTTTAGTACGGTCGCGCCGATCCCTATAAGACTGCCTGCGCCGATCGAACAACCGTGGACGGCCGCATTATGACCAATGGTCACATTCTCTCCGATCCGCACCGGAAACCCCGGATCGGTGTGGACAATGCAGCCGTCCTGGACATTGCTTCCACTCCCCACCTCGATTGGCTCGTTGTCGCCTCTCAGAACGGCATTGAACCATATACTAACGTCATGGCCTAGATGGACATCCCCGATGATTTTGGCTCCGGGCGCCACATAGTAATGACCGTTCTGTGGCACAGTTGGACTGCGCGTCCCTAAGCGGAAAAAACGCGGCTCAGCAGTTGTCATCATCGCCCTCGCCTTTAGTTCCTCGCCGCTAGCGGCCTAGACAGGCATCGCGAGCAGAACGGTCGCTGGAGAATTCGTGCGATTAAAAAGAGCACGTGCTTCGCCCGGCGCCAGCCGGCAGCTGTCGAGGCAACCGAGCGTCACCTCGCCGTTTGGCGTCTCGATCGTCACTGAGCCAGCGACGACGATATAGATCTTCTCCACCGGGGCGTCCTTCAAAGAGGTGTGCCCGCCCGGCAGGAGATGCGAGAGGCCGATCCAAATCGTGTCGGTCGCAGTCGCCTCCTTGCCCTGAAGGCGAAGGCAGCGCATGTCATAGTGCTCCGCCGCCTCGTACGACTGAGCTTCGCTATAGCGGGTTACCTGCATCGCGCGCCTCAAGGCTTCAGGAGCACGCGGTCCGGCGTGCCGCGCAGCACCGATGCGTAGGCCTCGGCGGCCTCGTCAAGGCGGTAGCACGTGGCGGGGCTGATCGGGAACGGTTTGAGCAGACCTTCCTCGAACTTCGCCTTCAGCTTGTCGAAGATGCGGGCACCTTCGACCGAAGATAGTGCCAGCGTGTCGATGCCGATGTATTTGTGCCGGCCGCGGAAGAAGTTGAAAATGTCGAAGGGTACGGCGCGATCGAACGTCGAGATGAAGATCTGTCGCGCCTGCTTCGCCATCGCCTTGTTGGCGATCTCGAAATAGGGGCTGCCGACCGTGTTGAAGACGATATCGGCACCGTGGCCGCCGGTCTTCTCGCGAACGATGGCCGCCACGTCGTCCTTGCTGCTGTTCAGCATCTCGACAGGGCGGTTTGCGTGGCCCATCAGCGGCTGATCGTTGTATTCGACGGCAAAGACCCTGGCGCCGGCCATGGTGGCAAGCTGGATCGCTGCCTGCCCAACCTTGCCGTTCCCGCCGCAGACGAGCACGACGTCGGTCGGCTGAACGCCGCCGGCTTCGCGCAATCCCTCATAGGCGGTGATGAAGGGGACACCGATTGAGCCTGCCTGTTCCATGGTAAAATTGGCAGGCTTTTCGCGCACTGCTTTCTGGTCGAGCACCATCCACCTGGCGTGGCTGCCGTCCTGGGTAATGCCAAGCTCGCCGCCGCCGCCCCAGATTTCCAGGCCAATCATGTGCTTCGGCCCCTCCCGCACGATGCCGCCGAAATCGCGACCGGGTATGCGCGGCCAGATGGCGTGCGGCATGTGACCGAGCGAGGCCTTGACGTCGCTCGGGTTGACACCAGCGGCTACGATCTCGACGAGGACCTGCCCGGGGCCTGGCCTTGGCACGCTGACGTCGACAACTTCGATTTGAAGATTATCGAGATCCGGCGAGGCGCTGGTCACCCGCAACGCCTTGCCTGCCTTGGTATCGATCTGAATATTCATGGTCTTATCCCCTTTCTAAGGCTGAGTTGAGCCGACGGCAGTTCAAGACTTCAGTTTGAGAATTTCGCGCGCTTGCGCAGCGCTTGCGATCTGGCCGCCCATCTTCTCGATGATGTCGCGCGCGCGCTCCACGAGTTCGCCGTTGCCCTTTGCGAGCACACCCTTGGCGATGTACGAATTGTCTTCCAGCCCGACACGCACGTGCCCGCCCAGGAGATAGGCCTGCGCGGCCATCGGAAACGACATCCGTCCGACGCCGAACCCGGTCCAGACCGCGTCGCGCGGCAGCATGCGCGCGGCCATCGCCATCGCATCGGTGGTCGATGGCAGGCCGTATTTGACGCCGGTGACGATCGTGAACATGGCGGGCGATTTCAGCACGCCGGCCTTGAGGAGATCATGGGCGAGCTGGATGTCTCCGGTGTCGAAGACCTCCAGTTCCGGCTTTGAGCCTACGCTTTCGATGATCTCCGCCATGATCTTGACGTTGCCGGGGGTGTTGATCACCACTTCGGCGCCGAAGGTCATGGTGTTGAGATCGAGCGTCGCAATATCGGGCTTCAGTGCCAATATGTGCTCAACGCGGCGCTCGGGCCGCATCAGTGTCGTGCGCGGACCAGCCACCGCCGGGTTTTCGTCGCTGGGATGATAGCGGCCACCCGGCCCGGTGGTGACGTTGAGGATTACGGCATCATTCTTTGCCCGGATCCGCTCGATGACCTCGCGATAGTACTTGATGTCCATCGACGGCTTTGCCGTTTGAGGATCGCGCACATGGATATGGACGACCGCCGCGCCGACATCCGCTGCTTCCAGACAGGAGGCGGCAATTTCCTGCGGCGTCACCGGCAGGCCGGGATGATTTTCCCGCGTCGTGAGATTGCCGGTCACGGCGCAGGTAATGATGACGTTCTGCTGCATCAGAGATGCCTCCCTCCGTCGACGACGATGCGAGTGCCCGTCGAGAATTTCAGATGCGTCGCACAGGCAAGGATGGCTTCAGCCACATCGGTCGGCGTCGTGATGCGCTTTAATGGCGTTGCGGCCGCCGCCTTGTCCTTGAATTCCTGGTCGCGGCCGGGAACGAACTCGGTGTCGACGACACCAGGCGAGACGGCCATGACACGGATCGCCGGAGCGAGAGCCCTGGCGAGAGAATTGGTCATGATGTCGAGGCCCGCCTTCGCACCGCAATAGGCGATGTTCGAGCCGACGCCGGTAAAGGCCGCGATCGAGGAAACATTGACGATAAGCCCGTTGCCGCTGTCGCGCAGTGCCGGCGCAAAGGCGCGGACAGTCGCGAAGACACCACGCCAATTGTTGGCGAAGACTTGATCGATCAGTTCGTCGGTCAGCGCCTCGAGATCGGCATGTGGCACCGGTCTGGTGACGCCGGCGGCATTGATCAGTATGTCGGCATGACCGCAGGCCGCAAGCGCTGCGGTGCGGAAGGCCTCGACGGACGACGTGTCCTCGATCGATACCGGAAGGGCCACATGGCCGGTGCCCGGCAGTGCCTCCGCAAGCGCCTCGGCCCTGTCCTTGCCGGCGCGGTAGCCGATGACGACCCTAGCACCGGCCTCGGCGAGCAGGCGGCAGGTTTCGCGACCGATGCCACCGGAGCCGCCGGCAACGATTGCGACCTTGCCCTTCAGCAGTTCGGAGAAAGTCATAGCGGTCACCATCATGCCTTCGTTCCCGATATCGGCGGCACCGGATAAGTCGGCTCGCCTTCGAGAAGCCTGAAGGTGTATTCGCAGCTATAGAAAGGAAGCTGCGCGCCTGGGTATTCCGCGTGCGGCTCGGTATGCTCGACGAAATCGCCGACGATCTGCACCTTCGCCCCGAACACGACATCGGTCGCGAGTGCCTGCGGCGTGTCAGAGAAAATCTGCGTGATCAGCGTCTTGTGGCCGGGCGCAGAGACGATGAAATGGATGTGGGCCGGACGCATCGGGTGGCGGTGCTGGGCGTGAAGAAGGACGCCGACAGGTCCGTCCGTTGGGACCGGGTAGCCCGCCGGCTTCACCGATGTGAAATGGAAACTGCCTGCCTCATCCGTGTGAAAGACGCCGCGCAAGTTGAAATCATCCTGATCCGCGTCCTGGTTCTCATAAAGGCCGACGGGCGAGGCCTGCCAGATATCCAGCTTGGCGCCTGCGACGGGCGCACCATCGAGCCCGATCACCCGGCCCTTGAAGAACAATGCGGGCCCCGGTGTTTCGGAGCGGGCGATGCAATCGCCGTTCGCGCAGTCCGGCGCGTGGCCGCGATAGAAGGGGCCGAGGAGGGCCGACATCGTCTCGCCCTGCATGCCGTCATTGTTGATGAGATCGATCAGCGTCGAAGCGCCGAGCACGTCGGCGGCAAGGACCACCTCGTTGTTGGTCTCGTGCGTGTGGTGGCCGAGCGCCGCGATCCAGCGCAACCCGTATTCGAACTCTTCCTCGGTCGGGCGCGTCTCGATAGTGAACTGGTGAAGATGGTGAATCAGCCTATCCATCACAGCTTTGAGGCGCGGGTTGGTGGTCTTGGCCATCGCCGCGAGCACGGTGGGCGTGACATCTTCTACCTTGGCGATGAGCTTCGGCTCTATGGTGATGTGTTGCATTGTCTTTATCTCCTTCTAACGGACCAAGCTGGTCATGCGGCAACATGTGCCGATGTCTGTTTCAGGGTCTGCAGATGCGGGTATTTTTCGGTCAGCAGTGAGCCGTGATAGTAGGTCTTCGCGAATGCTTCGGTTGCTCGGATGTTCTCCAGCCAGGAGGCAATCTGAGGCGCATCGGCCCACAGGTAGCCAAGGTTGATGTCGTCCATGCGCACGATCACCGGCATGATGGCGATGTCGGCCAGCGTCATGTCAGCCCCGAGCAGCCATGGCCCGCCTGAATCGCGCAACCAATGTGCCATCCGATCGATCCCGCGCCTGAGGCGCCCGATCGCCTCGTCCATTTCGGACTGGGGAAAGCCGGTGCGCCCCATTTTCAGCAAGAATTCCCGGCGCAATGGCTTGCTTTCGCAGACCGCCAGGAACGCATCCTCGGTCATTGCCTGGTAGTGTGGCAGGAACGCCAGGTTGTACGACGGCACGCGCACGGCAGGCGTCGGGACTTCGTCGATGAAGCGCATCATCGTCCGCATCCGTGCCGCCTCGAGCGGATCGTGCGGCCGAAGCGGCGCGACGTCGCCGAGAATATCTTCCAGATATTCCATGATCACAGCGGAATCGATCACAGGCACGTCATTGTGAACGAGCGCCGGCACGACGCCATTGGGGTTGATCGCGAGATAGTCCGGCTTCAGCTGGTCGCCTTTGAAGAGATCCAGTTTGTGCTCCTCGAAGGTCTTTCCCTTCAGGTGAAGGGTGTAGCGGACACGCTGGCTGCAGGTCGATTGCGGTGCGTTATAGAGCACGTATTCGGGCATGACTTCCTCCCCGTGCCACTTGGGCGAGTTCCATCGTTGAACGTTGCGTGGCAGGCTTCTGCCCTGCGATCAGTCCCAGTTCAGAATCCTGGGGAGCTTGCCCTTCTTTGCGAGCGTGCCCACCAGGCCGAGAGGAAAGAAGACGAGCCCGAGCGCCATCACCAGACCGGTTCCGAGGATGTTGATTTCCGAGGCACCCATCGTCGCTACGAAGAATTCGTTGAGCGCCACGATCGCGACTGCCCCGATGACAGGACCTGCAATCGTTCCCTTGCCCCCGAGGATGCACATCAGCACGAGGTTCGCAGAGATATTGATGAGTAGGAAGATATTCGGGCGCAGGTAGGTCAGGTATTCGCCCCAGACGGCGCCGGCCATGCCGACGAAAAAAGCAGAGAGCGCGAAGGCGAGTACCTTGTAGAGCCTAGTGTTGATGCCTGCACTTTCCGCCTTGATCTCATCTTTGGAAATGGCCCTCAGGCCGAGGCCGAACTTGGAATGCTTGATCCTGTAGGTCGCCCAAACGGTGAAAGCGGCGATCGCGAGGAAGGCGTAATAATAGGGAAGCTTCGTCCACTGCACCGTCAAGCTATTGGTCGGCAACGTCAGACCGTTGGTCCCGCCGATAAATGCCCAGTTGTCGAAAAGGATGCGGGCGATCATCAGGAGTGCGATCGAGGAGATGATGAAGCTTGGCCCTCGAACCTTCAGCGTAACGAGCCCGACGAGATAGCCGGCAGCAGCGGCCACCAGACCGGCAAGCGGAGCGGTGACGATGGTCGAGATGCCGTAGCGGGCAAACAGCATGCCGGCGACATAACCGCCAATGCCGAAGAAAACGCTGTGGCCAAGCGAGACATAGCCGGCAAATCCGCCGAGAATGTTCCAGCCCGATGCCATGGCGACCGAGCAGGCGGTGAAAAGAACCAGATGCAGCAGATAGTTGTAGTTGCCAGTAAACTGCAGGAGCGGCAGGGCTGCGAGAGCTGCAAGCAATACAAGGGGAAACCAGGTCGCCCGGGTCTGATCGGCTTTGAGCGCCAGTTTCTCGTTGTGGGCGCGCCGCGCCTCTCGCACCGTGCTAGCGCTGGATTGGGGAAACGTGACAGTCATTATGCCATCTCCGGTTTTTCGCCGAACAGGCCCTGGGGCCGGACGAGCAGGATAACGAAAAGAGCGAGGAAGAAGGTCATCGTCGACCACGTGGCTCCGATCCAGGTTCCGACGAAGGCGGCAATGATGGAAAGGCCGAGTGCAGCGACGACGGTACCGAGGATGCTACCCATGCCGCCAAGGACGACGACCGACATCAGCATCGCTACCCATTCCCAATGCTTGGCAGGGAAAAAACTGAAGACGAAGCTGACGAGCGAGCCAGCCGCACCTGCGAGGCCGATGCCGATCGCGAAGGCAAGAATGCTGATTGCGTTGACATTGACGCCGAGCAGCTCTGCAGCCTCACGGTTCTGGGTGGTGGCACGAATGGCATAACCCAGCCGCGAGTATTTCAGGAACAGCGTCAGCCCGCCGATGATAACCAGCGAGACGAGACCGGCATATAGTTGGCCCTTCGGAATGAAGATATCTCCGATGAAGATCGCATCGGTTGCGTAGGCTGGCGAAGTGATCCGCTGCGTGTTGCTGAACAGGCTGCCGAGCAGACCTTCCACCATCATTGCCAGCGCGAAGGTCAGAAGCACGGTCATCTCGGAGTATTTGGCACTCTTTGCCTCGCGCTCGAACAGCAGCCGGTAAAGCACGACGCCCACGGCCGCCATGACGACGGCCGCAACCGGCAGCATGAGGATCGGATCGAGACCGAACAGCGCGAAGGCCCAGTAGGCGACATAGGCGCCACCGATGATGAGCACCGGATGGGCCAGGTTGACGATGCGCATCACACCGAAGACGAGCGACAGGCCCGACCCCATCAAAGCGATGACGCCGCCGAGCGCCAGTCCCAGTATCAGTATCTGGATGATTTCAGCCATTTGTGTTCCCTTCAGGCGGCGGCCTTCTTGCCACCAAGGTAGAGTTCCTGGATGCGTGGATCGGCGAGGATCTCCTTGGCCGGCCCTTCGAAGAGCGTGCTGCCGAGATCGAGCACGACGCCCCAGTCGGAATTCTTCAGGCCCATGAGGGCGTTCTGCTCGACGAGAAGAACAGTGATGCCCTCCGCCGACATGGTCTTCATGATGTCGAACATCTCCTGGATCACCTTCGGCGCGAGACCGAGCGACGGCTCGTCCAGCATGACGATGCTCGGCTTGATGATCAGCGTGCGCGCCATGGCAAGTGTCTGCTGCTGCCCGCCGGACATGGTGCCGGCAAACTCGTCCGCCTTTGCCTTCAGCATCGGGAAGCGTTCGAGGACTTCCTCGACGCGGCGATGGAGCTCCTTGTGATCGTCGATGATGAAGCCGCCCATGCGCAAGTTCTCGCGCACCGTCATCTTCGGAAAGAGGGCGCGCTCCTGCGGCACGAAGCAGATGCCTTCCCTCAGGATCTGATCCGGGCGCATGCCGTTCAACCGCTTGCTCCTGAAGATCACGTCACGGATTGTGAGCATCCCGCAGATGGACTTCAGCAGCGTCGACTTGCCGGCCCCGTTGGGCCCGATGATACAGTGCACCTTGCCCGGCTCGACTGTCAGATGGGCGCCATCAAGGATGGCCGGTCCGTCGCCGTAGCCGGCGGTGATATCGGAAACGTGTAGGAGTTCGGCCATCACGCTTCCTCCTCTTCCAGAACGCCGCCGAGATAGGCGTCGAGCACCTGTGCGTCCTTGCGCACAATATCAGGCGTGCCCGTGCAGATGACGCGGCCCTGTGCCATGACGACGACCTTGTGTGAAAGCCGCATGATGAGATCCATGTTGTGCTCGACAATAAGGACCGTCATCCCCTTCTCGTTTAGCGCGCGAATACGATCCACGATCTCTTCCATCAGCGATGGATTGACGCCACCGGCCGGCTCGTCGAGCAGGATGACCTTCGGGTCGGACATCAGGAGAGCCGCGAGATCCATCAGCTTCTTCTGGCCGTAGGAGAGGTTATGACCATCCTCGAAGGCGATCCTCGTGATCCCGAGAAAATCGAGGATCGACATTGCCTTGTCCTTCTCATCCCGGCTCATCGCCGGGCGGAAGAGCCCGCCAAATCCGTGAACCTTCGACTGGACGATGACGTTCTCGATCACTGTCATGTCAGAGAGGTTGCGCGAGATCTGGAAGGTGCGGCTGAGACCCTTGGCGGTGATCTTATGCGGGCGCAGATTGTCGATCCGCTCGCCGTCGAGCCATACTTCGCCGCCGCTGGGCGTGGCGGTACGGCTGATACAGTTGAACGCGGTGGTCTTGCCGGCCCCGTTGGGTCCGATCAGAGCCGTGATCGACCCCTTCTCGACGGTGAAGGAAGCACCATCGACGGCCTTTACCCCTCCGTAGTGCTTGCAGAGATTCCTGACTTCGAGCATTTGCCCGGCCTCCATTATCGTATGCTGGCTTTTTGAACGCGGGGCGACCTGTGGCAGCCCCGCTGACGGTTTCGTCAGAAACCTGCCTTGGGGTAGCTGAGCGGCGAAACGCCCTTGAACTCATCCTTCGGATAGACGAACTTCAACTCGCCCCCTTGCCATTGCGTCATGATGTAGGACTTGTCCTTGGCAAGGCCCCGATCGTCCCATGAGAAGCGGCCGAGTACAGTGCGCACTGGATTGTCCTTAGTACGTTGGCGGAGCCATTCGCCCATCTTGGCGTTGTCGGTCGAGCCCGCTCCGGCGATCGCCTGTTCGATGCCCTGGCAGACAGCAAACGGGATGGCGCTGTCCTCATCCGGATCGACGCCGTAGGCTGCCTTGAAGGCCTTGACGAAGTCGGCATTGGTAAACGGCTTGCGCGCGAGCGTGCTTTCGAAAGGCGCGTCCTTGTGCCAGTTGGCATGAACCATCACGCCTTCGGCTGCGCTTGCACCTACGCCGTCGATGAACTCGTGCTGTGCGCCCTGGCTCAGGTAGACAAACTTCGGCTTGGCACCGACCGTTTTGAGTGCCCGGGTCAGCTGGACGGCTTCCTCTTCCGATGCCGTCAGGCCGATGATCAACTCGGCACCCGAACGCTTAATCGAGTTGGCAAGGTTCAGCCAGTCATTGAAGCCGTCGTCGGGCCATTTCTCCTGCATGACCACGTCGATGCCGGCGTCTTTCAGGAAACCAGGCGCAAGGTCGGCGATCTGCTTGTTGGTTGCCGCATCGACGACCTTTTCGCCAAGTAAGCCTGAAGCGATGGCGTTGGCGAAGAAGTCGTCGGCATGCACGATCGCGGCGGTCTTCGGTCCCTGCCCTGCCGGGATCAGATCCTTGATGACATTGACCACATCCTTGCCGGTATATTCTGCCGCGCCGACCTGGAAGTAGAAGAGGTTCTTGTAGCCCTGCTCGTAGATGCGCAGTGCGCCGCCTGATGGAACCGGGTGGACCATGTTGTATTTGGACAGAATGCTTGCCACCGGATAAGTGAGGCGGCTTGAAAAGGTGCCGTAAACCGCATCCACCTTGTCGACGTTGATGAAGCGCTCGTACTGATTGATCGCGGTTGCCGGATCCGAACGATTGTCGCTGACGACGAGATCGACTTGCCGCCCGAGAATGCCGCCGGCGTCGTTAATCAGCTTCGTGCAGAGTTCATATCCGCGCTTGTGCTTTTCGCCACTGACCGACAGGCTGCCAGTAATCGGCAACGACGCACCGATCTTGATATTCCCCGCGTGCGCGTTCGCTCCGATTAGCGCAAAGGCGACCGTTGCCGCAAAAAGTCCTGAAAGCCTCATCGATGCTCCTCCACCGTTCCACCACGAAATCTACGTGCAATCGATTGCACAAAATGCCGAAATTCCGCCCACCGATGCCATCTGGAAACTCCTCCGTCTTCCAAGGCAGCCGCTGACTGTATGCAATCGATATGCTAGATCGTGCTTCTGGAGCATGTATATGCTAAAAAAACGAATTACATTGAAGGACATAGCGCGCGAGACAGGAGTTCATGTCTCGACCGTCTCACGCGCGCTCGATCCTGTCGAACGCAAGAACATCACCGAGGAAGTCGCCAATCGCATCCAGGCGGCGGCGAACACGCTCGGCTATCGTCCGAACAGAATTGCCGCTGGTCTTCGCACCAACAGGACAATGACCGTCGGGGTCATGATCCCTGATATCACCAACGTCATTTTTCCGCCGATCCTTCGCGGAATCGAATGTGTTCTCGAGCCGTTTGGCTACGCCTCCATCATCGTCAATACGGATAGCGACGCCGAACGGGAAGAGCGGCTGATCGACGTATTGCGCGACCGCGGCGTGGACGGGATCATCCATGCCGCGGTACTCCGAAGTGACCCGGCGATCGCAAAGGCTGCTCAAGACGGATTGCCCGTTGTCACGCTAAACAGAAAGGTCGATGGCTCGCCCATTCCTTCGGTCGTCAACGATGAGGATTCCGGCATTTGTCAGATGCTGCGACATCTGCGGAGCCTTGGTCATACGCGCATTGCCCATATCGCCGGCCCGCAGGATCTGTCGACGGGCCAACTTCGTTTGACAGCCTTCCGCAGGGCGGCAGAGGACATGAACATCAACGTCGCGGATGATTTGATCGCCGTTGCTGCGCGGTTCGACGAGGCGGAAGGCGCACGATGCCTTGCGACATTGCTGACCACGGGTAGACCGTTTACGGCCGTGCTTTGCGCCAACGACCGATTGGCTCTGGGAGCCATTGAGGCAATGAGGGAACGAAATATTGCCTGCCCAGAGCAGATTTCAGTTACCGGTTTCAATGACATGCCCTTTCTGAACCTCATTCAGCCCAAGCTTACCACGATCCGTATTCAGCAATTCGGCGCGGGAAAAGCGGCAGCCAATATTCTCCTGCGGCTCCTGAATTCCGATGACAAGGCGATGATTCCGGTGGCAACGGTCCTGCCTGTAGAACTCATCGTCCGGGACAGCACCGCCCGTACCGCCAACGGAGCCTAACCTGGCTCCGCAGATCTTTCACGCCATTTAGCCGCAGCCACGCTATGCCCCTTAAGCCGAGCAATTCGCGCTCCTTTCGTCCTGAAGAAAGTTCGGACCTATGCCGCGCATACGAATCCCATCGACGCGTCTCACTTACCGCAGCGCCACGACAAAAGCGGGCACTTGTTTGCGAGGAAAGCCGATAAAGGTGTCCGGTGAAAAGGCTACTGCGGCGTTTTCACAGCGACAGCAAGGCGAAGGCGAATTGAGGGGCGATGGTCGAGGCCCGCAGTTCGGGTTGTCGCTAAGACCAATGCTCTCCGAGCGATCTTTTTAAAAAAGGTGGGGACCTCTTTAACCCCGGTCATTCGATCAGTCAGGCCAGACACTTTAGTCAGGCGATGCCCTGGGCAGGACGGTTGATTGACAGCAAGTGGCGGACAACCGGGGGCTCCGGCCCTTGATGGAATCGCCTTACCTCTTCCTGGATGTCGGCGTCCGCCTTCGACACGCGCTTGTGCTGGCGCAGATGCTCGGCCCAGGATTCGACCATGAACCATTCCACCATTTTGCCGGGATCGGCGGCATTTCGGTGACGCCCCAGCCATAAGCGCCGTCCCTACGGCGCGCGCTGGACAGGCGGGCGGGCGCACGTGCAGCCGCCGCGGAGGGGACTAACGCAGCCTTTGCGCGCGCTATTGAACAACTCGTCAATCTCTTTGGAGCGGCCGTTCGGCGGAGTCTTCATGCGCTCGTTGCTTCCGGCTGGGCGCAGGTCGCCACGATCGGCGGAGCTTACAGCCATGCACTGCCAGGCCAGGCCAGCCCGCCGTCAACTGGCGAAGCCATTCGACAATCGGCTATTCTTCGCTGGCGAAGCGACGAGTGCCACCGATTTTTCAACTGCCTACGGCGCTTATCAAAGCGGCGTTCGTGCAGCAGGGCAGGCAATAATAGCACTGAAGCCGGCCCATTCGAAAGTCTACGCGGAGGAGGCTCGGCCGTTCGGCACTGACGATCCCGACGAGCAGCATAAGTCAGGTCGGTATTGATGCGCCGCAGCATACGTGTTTCATAGTGGTGATTACGCAGATAGAGGTGCACTTGATAGGGGAACTTGCTTTGCCGCTGCCAACGATACTCATCGTCGAGGAAAGCGCACAGACGCGAGATGCCGCCGTCAACGCGATCACAGCGGCCGGGTTTTACGTTGCCGACGCCTCGAATGGCGATGATGCTTTGCGCATATTGCAAGGGGACCACGACATTGGTTTGGTGTTCACCTCGATTAATATGACCGGAAAAATCGACGGACTAGGCCTAGCTGTTCGCATCCATCGTGATTGGCCAAAGTTGGCAATCGTTATGACCTCTGCCGTGGTGGAACTCCGACAATCTTCCCTGCCCGAGCGTTGCCGTTTCTTAAAAAAACCGTATCGGATGGAAGACGCCATCCGATGCTTCAGGCTTCTGCTTTGATTGATTAATGGCTTATCCCGTTCACACAGGAGGGGAGCGGCAATAAAGCTCAAAGCGCTGTTCAGGCATTCCGAAAAGACGAGAAATCTCGCGGCGCTCGTCAGCGTCGTCAGCGTCGTCAGCGTCGTCAGCGTCGTCAGCGTCGTCAGCGTCGTCAGCGTCGTCAGCGTGAGACGTGACCTCGTGGCCGAAGATCCGTCAAGACATCTTGTGTACATGGATGTTGAGGTTGCGAGCGACATGCCGCCAGTTAGGTTCGATCGCGTACAGATCCAGCAGGGTTCTGATCAACCTCATTCGCAACGCCATGGACATCATGGTGAGTGACAAAGTCGTGAAGGTGCGCGTCCACCGACGGGGCGTTGAAATCCCTGACAGGATATTCGAACCATTCTTTACGACGAAAGGGCACGGAATGGGCATGGGGCTCGCCAATTTGTCGTTCAATTGTCGAATCTCACGAAGGAAGGATATGGGCGGAAAAGAATGAACCGCAGGGTGCTGTGTTTATCTTCACATTGCCGATCGAATCGGACGCCAGTCATGAACCCACCGCGTAAACGAAAAGACAGCCGGCGCTCAGAGTGTGAAATCCGGCAGATCCGGCCTCAGCGGGGGAAGCAGAGCGCTCAGTGCCAACGGTGGGCAACATGCGAGCAATGGGCTTGGCGGTGGCTCGGCAGAATTTCCCGACACCTTCGAAAGTAACTCTACCAAAAAAGAGCGTCTGTCAGAGGGCTGGCAGACGCTCGACACGTCGAAACTTTGGCGCTCGCCTTAGCGAGCAATCGCTGCCCGGGCGACACTGCGGATGTCCGCGCGTTCGATGCCAAGATCGAAGAGCTCGCGCGAGCTCATGCGGCCGAGTTCGGAGACCGTCTGACGGTATTTGCGCCAATTGTTGAAAGAGCGTGCTACGTTCATGATAATCCCCTTTCCTGGGCTTTCGAAGCAGAGCTGCCAAACCTTGGCGCCTTGTTTGCTTCGATGACTGTCATATAGGCGCATCCCTGATTGGCGAACAGCATCAAGGCTTCACGCCACCCTTGCGACAGGCGCATAGCGTGACCTGGTCACAATCGGTCCGTCCGCTCATTGCGAGTGACGGCCACAACTGCTGAACCACGAGCTTCGTGCTAGCAACGACGGGAAATGACTCGTCCTTGCCACTGCTCGACGATGCGGATCGGCGGGTATGACGGCGACGGCGCCTAACCCCTGGCGCTGACCGCGACCCATATCTTGCGAGGCATCTGAGCGGCATACATATCCTCCGGAACGGATCAGATACGTCGGGTCCAGACGTCCGCCTCGCACAAGCATGCGGCTTGCCTGTCCCGAGATCGATCGCGTCTTTGTTCAATTGCTTTCGCCAGGGAAGCTGATGGCGGTCCGCGAAGAAAAAACAGCCGTTTGACCTTGATGCTTTTGCAGTCAACCAGTCGCTTCTGAAGCCGCCGCGGGCTCAAGGTTGTAAGGCCCTCGATGGATTTTGTCAGCCTGATCGAAGCTCTCATGGTTAGGCAGTTCGCCCAGCATTTCGAGGACGGCGCGCTCGGGCGCCCGAGAGGGTGAGCGGCCATTCCCGTTGTCCCCAGGGCATCACGTTGAAGGAGCCGCGCCGACGATAGGGTCCGCGTTGATTTGACTTTTGTCTTTCACGTTCCAGGCCAGACTGGTCGTGCCGAACGTTGTCGGCTCATTGCGAAACAGCGCGTCGCTATTGTGATAAACGAACCTGGCTTCCAGAGGGAGCTTGTTCAGCCATGAGGGCGCCGGCTCGGGACCATAGTGATGTATCTGCTTTTCTTCCCGCCTGAGATAGTGTGAGAATCCGTGAAGGGACAGCGCTGTGCGGCCACCCACGAGGAAGGGTTGCCGTAGCAGCAGGGTTTGCAGCGATATGACGATGTTCCCAGAGGAGTTTGCCACCGGTCCTTCGGTACACGCCGTGAGCCACGCGCTCCAGCCACCCGTTCATGACGCATTTCCGGCAAAGCTGTGGAGAGTAGCCGTGGTCGCTCAGCCAGGCGGCGTCCACGACCAGCCCTTGCGGGAGTTCGCGCTGCAGGTGGTTTAGCTTTCCCATAAGTCGTCCATAGGGCTATAAAACACGACATTTCCAAACCGCTAGGATTTTCCGTAATTTCTATATCCCACCCCTGAATCTCATCTGGATCAACGGCGATCGGGTTGCTGTGCATCTATGATTACGTGATTTCATCCCACTCGCTCAACGAGATGCGCACGCGACGGTGCAGGGTCAAAATGAGCGGCGAAATATTGGGTTTCGTTGACCACCAGTCCCTCGCGGAATTCCATGATGCTGACCGCATAAGTTGGTATGCCGTCATAGGTAAGTACGAATTCGGTGACCCAGAGATCGCCGCCGCCGATAATTCGCCGGACCGTAAAATGCTTCTTGTTCGGCTGTACGAACCGGCTCTCTTGAATGTTGTGCCGTCCGCGAATCCGCTCGCCCGATTGCGGGTAATAAAGCACGGCATCCTCGCCGTAGATGTCATGCTCAACCTTGAAATCGCCCGCATCCGAGGCATCCCAATGGCGCTCCAGCGCCATGCGCACGGTTCGGTCATCCATCTCAAACTCCCATCTACGCTTCCGGCTACATTCGGAAGCCCTGAGTTCAACGTGTTGGAAATGGTTTTCTCAAACGTGGTGACATATTGCCGACCGCGCCAGTCATGTGTCGCCTCACCGTGCCGTTAACTGCGATCTCGTTTAAAGGTACGCCTGTCGGGAGCACCCCACAATGCGCGGATACTGGACCGTCACCCTCGTGGGATCCGAGCACCATCAAAGGCTGAACGATTTCGAGTTCATCTCTCGGATCGTTTCCTCTTACGAGCAGTCGATGCTACAGGCGACCGAATGAGGCTTCAAGCAAAGACTGCGGCAACAAACAGCTCCTTGGGTACCAGACGGCATCAAAGCGGCCAGTCTAGCAGACTTGAATTTGACGACGACCAGGCACCAAGCCTCCTCAGCCATACGCCTTTATGCAGACTCCCAACTGATGACGGTAACTTCGGATTCTGTCGATATGCAGGGATGTGCCGGACGAAGATTTTCAACCATTGCGTCGACGCTGAGAAACCCGCTCTGGACAAGTTCGTCCGAGCTCAGCCCCGATATGGATTTCCGTTCGACTGCAATGACATGCACCTTCGATGCTCCCCAGAAACCACTGGCAGATTTGATCTCAAGCGGCCCTGGTTTGATTGAGCAGTAACCGACCCGAACAGCAATGGTTTTGCTGCCACTCTCTACGGACTCCATATGGTTGTCCGCAATTGCCAGGTTTTGCATCACGTCTCCATTTAAGACCAACAGGGCACCACACGGAGGATCGGCTCGATCCTCTTTGCGGAGTATTATTCGGATATCGGTTGGAGGCCAAACGCAAATGCCGAATGGCAGCTATGCATGGCAACCGACGCGACCTGAGATAAGGGGCGGAAAGACGATGACTTCCAACTCAGCTGCGAGCTCTACATAAGCGGGAAACATGCCACGTAAAAATATGAGCGATTTACGATACGCTTGCCATGAGTTGGTGACGGTCATTCGGTCATTCGGTTTAGGACCCGACGCGCAAGCGCGTACTGTCGCAGTCGGTGTACGACCTCTGCGAATTTGTTCCGGATCTCGGATTGCTTGAAATCTTGGCTTGACAACCCGTCTTCCGCAAGAACCGTCTGTGCAATCTTTCCACGAGACTATATGGTCGACCACGACGACGGGGTCGGCATTGCGGAGGCGTCGAGTTGGCGAAGGATCGGCGTCGTTGTGCTAATGAACTGCAAAACTCAGCTATTCCTGTTCCTCGCGTTGAGATTTCACCCCGGTCAAAACCGCTTGTTTGGCAGATCGGTGCGGGCCCCCAGGAAAACTATCTTGCATCTCTCAGCTGAGAAGTCCTTGTCCGCCGTCGACGAAGACAGGCGAGCCGGTAATGTGTCGCGCTGCATCGCTCAATAGGAACATAATGATCTTGCCGACGTCGTTAGCCCGACCAGGATCACCACCAGTGATGGGCACGCTTCCCTCCGGCCAAATCACTGGGACCTCCGCCTCCTCGCGATGACGAATTTCGGTCGACGCCTCGATATTGGTCTCGATCGCTCCAGGACAGACCACGTTAATGCGGATGCCATGGCGGCCGAGCTCGAGCGCGAGCTGCTGTGTCATCGCAACCTGTGCCGCCTTCGTCGCACTGTACGCCGTAGCTCCCGGATTGGTGAAGGTTCTCACGCCATTGATCGAGGCAACGACCACAATCGATCCTCGTCCACGGTCCTTCATCAGCGGTACCGTCCTGTTCAGCGTCAGGTAGGTTTGACGCGGATGGTGGCGTCCCATTCCTCCGGTGTGAGATCGTCGATTGGCGCCCAGACGCCGTTGATGCCGGCATTGGCGACCACAGCGTCGAGCCGACCGAAATCGCTCCTAATGGCCGTTATGGCGCGGTCCATATCTACTTCAGAGGCGACGTCTCCGTCCACCGGTACTACCTTGCCACCCTGTTGTCGGAGTGTTCGAGCCAGGTTTTCCAGTGGTTCGTCATTAAGATCGAAGAGCGCGAGATCGTAACCCGACGACGCAAGAATTTTTGAGGTTTCGAGACCTATCCCGGAGCTCGCACCGGTGACGAACGCGACTGGCCGTGCCATCCGTCAGTCCCGCGATCCGGTGGGGTTTATGAGGGAGACGGGATCGCTTGCCCCACAACTTTCCTCGAGGTCTTCGCCGACATCGACGAGAAAAGGCTGTTCGTCCTGCAGCCAGCCCTGCTCGTTCCCGTCGTCCCCCTCGTCCCACAGATCGATGTCATTCCCGGTTCCGAACACAGCGAGTTGGACTATTAGCTTCTTTGCCCGCGGGACAGCGTCGCCACCTTCGGTCGCCATCCCAACGGAAACGCCATCACAACGCTTCCCCTGGAATTCAACGGTGAGGATACCATCGTTCAGATTGCCCACGTGGGCGTCGACAGGTTGCATGGGAGTTCTCCTCTGTCGCGAAACAATGCGGGAGAAGGCCGGTTGTTCCGGATGGCCTTCCAGCGCGGCGAAATTTAAAAAGCCGATCAGGAACTATACCGTTTCGGCCATATTGTTTCGGCACGCCTTCGTCGACAATGGCCGCTTTCACAGCCGGCGAGCGGTGTTCTCGTTGCGAGGTTCAGCGATCGTGTCGGACACCTGTAAACAGTGCTCATTTTCCAAGCCGTAGGCCCTACGGACATAACGTTGGCCATCAGGCTTGCGATTGACGTCGAGCCTCCGCTTCCTTGCAATGAACTCAAAGCAGCCGATCACGTTTTAGGTAAGTGGCTCGCGCCATTTATTCGCCACCGTCGAAAACGCGCATGCGTCAGTCGGAGACATCATTATGAAACGCTATGCTTACGATGGATTACAGCTATTTTCTTTCTCGTCTCAATCCTGGGACACTCGATTTTCGGTTGGTTCGCGTATGTTGATGAGACGATGCAACACGCGCAAGCTCCGCAATTTTCTGAATATGCAATCAGAACTCGCTCGCGACACTTTTGAAAATTGGCAATCGGAATTTCTACAGTTGATGTGGCAAGTGATGGGACTTGCTTATTTTCTCTATGTCGGCTCCCCCTCCTCTAAAGAGAATGACGATAGACTCGAGGCAAAGATCGACGAGTTGCTCAAAAATAAACGCCGGTGAGAGAGGGGCTGAAATTGTTGCCGAACTTGACGAACGCTATCTGCGCGTTCACGGCCATGCCCGGCCGCATGCCCATCGCACCTGAAAGAAGAAGCCATTCAACTTGCCTCCGCACCGCCGTTTTGCGATCGTGAAAGCGCTGCCCTTTTCTCACGCGCCGAACCTGGCCCCGGGGGGCACAAGAAGCTCATCGCCGCCATGACGGATCTTCCAGATCGTCTGGTGCGCACTCAACCACTTTGCGACGGGGCCTGATGTCCTCGAAAAGCACGCTCTGTGCGCCCCCGCCGGCGCGCAACAGGTTTCTATCGCACGCCGACAAAGGCCACTCTCGTTTTTATCGTATTTGGGACCTTAACCGCCTGCTTCCGGCCGGTTGAAAATGAGAAGCCTGCCGACTGGGTGACAAACCGGCGACGGGCTGACCGAGGACCTTCATTCGATCCAATAGTCTTGCCCCCAGTTTTGATATGTGAGTTTTAGCGTCCCGTCTGGCTGGACGACATAGCGCTCGTTAATGCGGTAGCCGAACTTCCCGAGGAATGTGTTTTTGATGACAGTTCCTGGCCTATAGGGAGAATGAACTACCCTGCCGCCGTATGTCAGGCTTCCTGGAAGCGGCTGGATCTGCGCCGTTGAGGTGGTACAAGCTGCCAAAGCAATTGCGACCGTTGCGCTTTCAATCATTGGGATAATTCGCATTCGATGCTCCATGCGAGGACATCAAACAGCGGTTCTCTGCCAAGGTTCCACGGTTTGAAGGATAGGCGTCACTCGCCCATCATTCGTTGGTGCCGGGCTGCCCTTCCAGTTGACCGCTGTCCTCGGCGCGGTGGGCGTCAGGGAACGGATTCTAGTAAGGACCGATGCACTGGCGCCGGGGGCCGTAGTAAGGCTGAAACGTGTTGTCATATGCCCGATAGGATCGATATCGAGAATAACACCAGTCAACATGCGAGTAGCCAGAATAACTGGGCGAAGCATAATACCTCGGCTGAGCCAGCATGCCGCCAATAATCGCGCCTGTCGCCAGTCCGCCGAACAGCAGGCCGAAATCGTTGTAACCACCATAGTAGTTGCCGCGGCCATAGCCGCCATAGCGTCCATACCGGTAGCCACCATAGGGCCGATAGCCGCCGTGGTAGCTGCGGCCGTAGTTTCCATAACCGCCCCATGAGCCACCGTAATGTCGGCCGTATGCGCGGGGGAAGTGCCTGCGATATTGAATAAACTGTGGGTCCGAAGCTTGAAACGTCGGCCCGTTGAGGGATGGGAAAGCCTGCGCTGGCATCACGGTCGAAAATGCAGCCAACAGAGACAGGCTTAGGACTGCGAGCTTCCTCATTGTATTCACCATCTGCGTTGACAAGAAAACGGCCGAAACGGTTTTTTGTGCCACAGTCAACCATGGGTCACGCCAATGTGAACGGCCCCGCAGCAGCTATACAGTTCCGCGGCGCACGCCGCACTGACGGGCAGTCTTGTAGATGGCGCAAGGAACGGCCGAGATTAGTTCAAGTCTTCACCTCAATGAACTCAATCGGAGCTCCCGGGACATCATCGTCGAAGACTGCACATGAGAGCCTTCCATCGAAGACACATGCGCTGTCGACGTTGGTTCTATTGCCGATCGTTCGGGGATTGTGGGCTGAGGGGGTATGGCCATGAACGAGGTGCTTGCCCCAGAATTCGTTGGAGTCGGAGGGAGTGAACCGTGTCCACATCAGATCGTGGGGTGTCTGATCCTCCAGATAGACACCGTCTTTAACCCCGGCATGTACGAACATGCGGTACTGATCCGAGTGGATGAGCGGCAGCCTATCGGCCCAATCTAAATGAGCCTGAGGAATGAGCCCGCCGTAGGACTGGATCGTCTCGATGCCACCGCTTGCAAGCCACCAGGACTCTTCGTAGCGGCCCTCCATCGCACCCACCATCATGTCTTCGTGGTTGCCCTTAAGTGCAATCCATTTCCACTCCGGCGACTTAGGGCCGGCAATCAGTCTCTCGACAACGCCCCGGCTATTAGGTCCCCGGTCGACATAATCCCCGAGGAAAATGACAGTCCCGCGCCCATAGGGTTCGATCCAGCGAAGCATCGCCTCCAGTTGCGTGAGGCATCCGTGTATGTCGCCGATAGCAAACGTGAATCTCATGCTCCAACCCTTTCTATCTGAATGACTTTGCCCTTTCGAACGATCGGTCGCCGGGACGGAAATAGTGCGTCTGCGTTGGACTCCGCGTGGACCGTCTCACCGTCGCGAACGAGATGCCCGTTGCAATATACGAGGAGATGGGTTGTGACAGCCCTCAGTGCTTCGAGCTCGGTCGGGAAAACACGTGAGCGTGATCATTAATTCGGTACTGCTGGTGGCGCTTGACGGTTCCGGTGCTCCATGTTTACAACTGACGAGCGCTCCTTGGAAGGCGAGGTTCGCGGTATCCGACAGTAGCCGACCTGGAGGTCCCAATGCGCCGAGTCACTTCTCAAAAAACTCAAGTCCGAAATTTTGAGAAGCTGATGAGACATGCGCACATTAAATCTGGGCATCCTCGCCCATGTGGATGCAGGCAAAACGAGCCTTACGGAACGACTCCTTTTTGACACCGGCACAATCGACAAGCTCGGCAGCGTCGATACCGGTAGCACGCAGACAGACAGCCTTGAACTCGAGCGACAGCGTGGCATCACGATTGCGGCCGCTGTGGTTTCCTTCACGCTCGGCGACCTCGTTGTAAATCTCATCGACACGCCCGGACATCCGGATTTCATCGCCGAGGTCGAGCGGATACTTCAATTACTCGATGCTGCCGTGGTTGTTGTCTCGGCAGTGGAGGGCGTTCAGGCCCAGACGAGAGTCCTGGTTCGGGCGTTGCGGCGTCTCGGTGTTCCGTTCGTTTTCTTCATCAATAAGATCGACCGCCTCGGGGCGCGTTATTCAGAAATCGTAGGGGATATCGCCAGCCAATTGTCGGTTCGACCCGTCGCAATGTCAGCCGTCACGAATGCCGGTGGCCGACACGCGAAGGTGGAGGGTGTCGATATGATGCAGGAGCCTCATTTCTCTGCTTTCTGCGATGCCCTTGCTGTCGAGGACGAAACTCTTCTCAGTGATTTCATTTTGGCCCCCGAAAGTCTGACTATCGAGAGGCTCAGAGCAGCTCTTGCGGACCAGGTTGCGAAGTGTCTTTTGCATCCGGCATTTTGCGGAACCGCGATGACCGGCATCGGTATTGCGGACCTGATTGCAGCGATCGAAACCCTGCTGCCAGGCCGAAATCCTGACCCTCTAGGACCGGTCGAAGGAAAAATCTTCAAGATCGAACGCGGATGGGGCGGAGAAAAACTCGCATATCTCAACCTGACCTCTGGTAGGGTCGCGATGCGCGACTATCTCGAACTGCCGGCCGGCGCGGCCAAGGTGGCAACCATGCAAGTCTTCAGCGAGGGTCGGCTGGAGAAGGTCAATCAGGTCAGTGCTGGACAGATCGCCAAGATCGGCGGGCTTGCCAATGCCCGCATTGGCAATGAGGTGGGAGCCGGTAGGAACACAACCGTCGGCTTTCATTTCGCGCCACCTACTCTTGAGACCCGCGTTCGTCCGCGGCGGCCATCTGACATTTCAGCACTTTGGTTGGCGCTTCAGCAACTCTCAGAGCAAGACCCGCTTATCAATCTGCGCATAAATGGCGACACCAGCGAGATGTTCGTCTCGCTCTACGGCGAGGTGCAAAAGGAGATTATCCAGGCCACATTGCAAAACGACTTCGCCCTCGACGTCACGTTTGAGGAAAGCATGACTATCTGCGCCGAAAGGCTTGTCGGCACCGGGAGCGGGCTTGAGATTATATTTAAGGAGCCAAACCCATTTCTTGCGACGATTGGGTTGCGTGTCGATCCGCGGCCGGAAGATGCGGGCAATAGTTTCGCGCTGGAAGTGGATGTCGGGCAAATGCCGGTGAGTTTCTACCGAGCGGTCGAAGAAACCGTTTTCGAGACGCTCAAAGCGGGCATCTACGGTTGGCAGGTAATCGATTGCCATGTGGCCATGACAGCCGCGCGGCATTCTTCCCCTTCCAGCACCGCCGCCGACTTTCGAAAGCTGACGCCATTGGTACTGGCGACCGCTCTATCATCTGCGCATACAGTCGTGTGCGAGCCGGTTGATCGTTTCCTTCTCGAGGTACCGGCGGCAGCATTAACTGCCACTCTCACGCTGCTTGCACAATGTGGCGCGTCCCCCAAAGGACAGCTGATCAGCGGCGGCATAGCCCGGTTGGAGGGAACGATAACATCCGCGATGGTTCAGACCGTTCAACGACAGTTGGCGGGACTGTCGAGCGGCGCGGGCGTGCTGGAGAGTTCCTTTGATCACTATGCTCGAAAATCTGGCTCAACGGCTTCGCGGCCACGTTCGGGTGCCGACCCGTTTGATCGGGCTGACTACCTACAGAGGACGCGATGAGGCTTCAAACGTTGCGGCGGGGCTCTACTGGTCGCAACGATATCGTTCAAGTCTGCGAAGGTCGACAGCACCCAAAATGCGCGATCTGCGGACTTGGCGATTTGAAATGCGCACAGCTTGCAAGGTTCCTCGCAAGGTATCTGCTGTGTTGCGGGAGTGAGGAGCACAATGATCCACCAGTTACGAAGCGACGACGAAGCACAATGGCGTGCGCTATGGACGCAATATCTTGGGTTCGACGACAGCGTTCTTGATATCGCTATCCATGATGGAACGTAGTCCCGCCTATTAGACGAAGGCGAACGGGTGCACGGTGCACTGCCGGTTGTGGACGCTGAGGCGGTGGGCTCTGTGCACTACGTCTTCCACCCTTCGACCTGGAGCCTCAACGACGCCTGTTATCTACAGGACCTTTTTGTCGCACCGACGATGCGCGGGGGCATTGGTCGAGCGCTGATCTCTCATGTGTGTGCAGAGGCGGCGGTTGCTGGATCGTCGCGTGTTTACTGGCAAACGCAAGAGGACAACGCAGCAGCGATTGCGCTTTGTGACAAAGTTGCCGAACGCTCGGGCTTACATTCAATTCCGAAGCCGGTCGTCTGATGGTCTGCTGAACAGAGCCAACTCCTGACTGCGAAGTTATCATTTGACCGCTCGGTCCAGAAGCTGTCGCTGGCGACATCTGCGACAGCGATGATCGCTGTCCACTCTCTCATGGGTCGCTGAGGTCCATCATCTTTGGAGTTGAATGACCAGTGCTTCGGCTGCCATCGTATTGCTGTTGGTACTCGATTTCGCCCTTCTTATCGCACGCGCTCTGTTCAGTAAGCAATCTCGATCCGAGGATCAGGTCGTGGCGTGAGGCGCAATCAGCGGAAACGGCCGGCAGGAATCGCGGATTATCAACCGCCCCTGAAGCATGAGGCGACGTGGCGGTTCCGTTCCTTTTCCCGAGAGCCGGTCGATGATCAGTTGTGCCGCCTGTTCACCGATGGTCTGCACCGGTTGAGCGATCGTTGTCAGATGAGGCTGGAAAACGTCGGCCCAAGGAAAGTCGTCGAAACTGACGACGGAGATGTCGTCCGGGCACTTGAGCCCAATGTCGCGAATGGCTTTCATCACACCGATGACCATCAAGTTGTTTGCCGAAAAGATAGCGCTCGGACGATCGGCACTGGTGAGAAGTTGCATCGCCGCCTTATAGGCATCCTTCTCTCGAAAATTGCCTATTTGCACAAGTTTCTCATCGAAGGGCAGAGCCGCTGCGTCGAGCGCGGCGCGGTAACCAGCAAGGCGTTCGCGCCCAGTGGATGTCTCCAGAGATCCCGAGATATAACCGATACGGCGATGCCCAAGTTTCAGCATGTAGGAAGTGGCGTCCAGAACGGCGCGCCAGTTGTCGAGAATGACCGCATCGGTCTCGATCCCGTCGCAGAGCCGATCGATCAGAACGGTTGGCACGCTGGCGGCGGCAAGGATCCGCTTCAGATGAGCATCCTCGCCCGCCGGCGCGATGATCAGTCCATCGACCATACGGTCGAGAAGCAGCTCGATCTGCTCGTCCTGAAGGTTGATATCCTCGTCGTTGCAACAAAGCATTACCGCGTATCCGGCGCGGTGCAGGACATCCTGGATGACAGCGACGACATCGGTGAAGAAGGGGTTGGTGATATCGGCGACCATCAGTCCGATGGTCCGTGTCGTTCCAATCTTGAGGCTGCGGGCGATGGTGTTGCGCTTGTAACCGATCTCCTGGATTGCCGTCTCGATGCGGCTGCGAAGCTCAGGGCTTACGGGCGTCGACCCGTTGACGACAGCCGAGACCGTCGCGACCGAAACTTTAGCCGACTGCGCAACATCCAACATGGTCGGCGATTTTCTGGTGCTGTTGCGCCGCTGCTGCATTTCTTCACCGAAACGTTTCAAGATGTGGCTCGATGGAGTGTATTTCACGAAGCAAAATTGCGCAATATTGGCACGGAAGACAGCATTTTCGGCTTATTGACATAATCTAAACGTTTCGAATAAGATCGGTTTCGATCAGAATAAATCGTCGGATGTAGGCGCAGGGAGGCTGCCAACGTCATGCGCGATGATAGTTCGAAGCCATTGTTTTCGGATGATGTCAGCGCCGCAGCCCAACCCGCGGTGCTGACGGCGGAATCCATTTCCAAGACCTTCGGTGCCATCAGCGCCCTCAAGGACGTCCGTTTCGAACTCAGACTCGGCGAGATTCACGCGCTGATGGGCGAAAATGGCGCCGGCAAGTCGACGCTGATGAAGATCCTTTCGGGCGTCTATCAAGACTACGACGGTATTGTTTGTATCAACGATGCCCCTGTCCGGTTCACAAGTGTTAGGGACGCGGAAGCCGCCGGCATCGCGATCATCCATCAGGAACTGAATCTCGTTCCCGACCTTAGCGTCGCTGACAATATCTTTCTCGGTAGGGAGCGGCTGATCGCCGGCCTGTTCGTGGACCGCAAGGCAAGCCTGGAGGCAGCACGGCTTCTGCTGCGGCGCCTCGGCATAGAGCTCGACCCGGAACGGCGGGTCTCGTCTTTGCGGGTGGGCGAACAGCAACTGGTCGAGATCGCCAAGGCGCTTTCGATCGAAGCTCGCATCCTTATCATGGATGAGCCAACATCGGCGCTTTCGCCTGGCGAATGCGAGCGGCTATTTAAGATCATGCGGCAGCTTGCCGCCGGCGGCGTTGGAATCGTATATATTTCTCATCGGATCGACGAAGTCATGCATCTTAGCGACCGCGTCACGGTATTTCGCGACGGCCGCCATGTCTGGACCAAATCGATCGGCGAGCTGGACGAAGACACCGTCATCGCTGCGATGGTCGGCCGCAATCTGCTGGAAGCGACGCGTGGTGATCACCGCCCCGGCGAGTTCCCCGTTCTTTCCGTTGATGGACTGTCTCTTTCCGTCGCTGAGCGACACGGGTGGCGCAACGTACTGAAGGGCGTGAGCTTCGAGGTAAGCCCGGGAGAGATTCTCGGCATCGGTGGGCTGCTCGGTGCCGGCCGAACCGAAATCCTTGAGACGATCTTCGGGTCCAGCGACGGGCGTCGCGGCGGTGAAATCCGGATAGACGGAAGGCTCGTCGACATTCGTTCCCCGCTTGATGCGCGCCGGCTCGGTATGGCGCTCGTGACCGAGGACCGCAAGACCCAAGGGCTGCATCTTCGCGATTCGATAGCAGACAATGTCGCGCTGCCTCTGGTGGGCCGGATCGCACGCTTCGGCATTCGCGCGTTCAACGCGGAAGCTGCGCTGGCTCGCAGAGCTGTCGAAACGCTCGGCGTGCGTTGCGGTGGGATCAAACAGCTGGCCGCTACGCTGTCCGGCGGAAACCAGCAGAAGGTGGTAATCGCAAAGTGGCTGGCCACCAGGCCCCGTATCCTGCTTCTCGACGAGCCGACGCGCGGGATTGACGTCGGGGCGAAACGCGAAATCTACGATCTCATCTTCAAGCTCGCAGCAGAGGGCCTTGCCATCGTCGTCGTCAGTTCGGAAATGCCGGAGCTTTTGCATCTTGCTGACCGTATCCTGGTGATGGCCGAGGGCCGTCGGACAGGACTCCTCACACGTGCGGACGCAAGCGAGGAGCGGATAATGCAGCTTGCCGCGCCGCGCAGCGCAAGACACGGAAGGCCAGCGGCATGACCGTCCTGAAGCTGATCTCCCGAACCAAACTCTATTGGGGCCTAATTGCCATCTTTCTGATCGGAGTCCTCTGGTCGCCGGTGACCTCTTCGGGAAAGAACATTTTCCTGTCTTCGGGCAATCTTCTCGACGTTTTGCGGCAGGTATCGACGACCGGGCTGATTGCGACCGGCATGACTGCTGTCATCATCACCGGCGGCATCGACCTTTCGGTCGGATCGCTGATGGCCATCTGCAGCGTGGTCTGCGCTATGCTGCTGACCGTGTCCGGCGTGACGCCTGCCGTGTTCCTAGGCTTGCCTGCCGTCGGGCTTGCGGCATTGCTGGTCGGCGCAGTCGTCGTTCGGTTCATCTTCGTAAACCTGGCAAAGTTGCGGAAAGAAGGCATCAGCAATCGAGAGATCCGGCTGGATCGCATGCGCGGCACGGTCCTGCCTGCCGCTGCCGGCCTCCTTCTTTGTGGGCTGCTACTCACATTCCTCTTGCCGCAGATACAGACGAAATTTGGTGTTCTCGGCGTTTTGCTGGTCGCACCCGCCGTCGGCCTTCTCTTCGGCGCGATCAACGGTGTCGTTATCGTCGCGGGCCGCCTCCAGCCCTTTATCGTTACGCTGGCAATGATGGTATCGGCGCTCGGCGTCGCGCGGCTGACCGCCGGACAGAACAACGCCGTTCTCCCGGTTTACACGGGATCGAATGCGGCTGCGGAATTCGATATGCTGAGGCAGCTTGTGTTCGGCATTGTGCCGATGCCCGGCATATTTTTCATTGTCGCGATCATCGTTTATGGCGCCGTTCTGCGGCTGACCCCTTTTGGCCGCTACGTCTATGCAATCGGCGGCAACGAAGAAGCGGCAAGACTTTCCGGCATCAATGCGGGTCGAGTGAAGATCGTCGCCTATGCAATTTCGGGCCTGCTCGCCGGCGTCGCAGCAGTGCTCTACGTGGCACAATATCGGCAGGGAAAGCCGGATGCCGGTGCGGGGCTCGAGCTAGATGCAATCGCCGCCGTCGTCATCGGCGGCACCAGCCTCATGGGCGGCAGGGGCAGCCTCGCGGGCACTTTTTGCGGTGTGCTGATCTTCGGACTTCTGTCGAACATCCTGCAACTCCACAACATCAATTCCAATCTTCAGCTGGTGCTGAAGGGCGTCATCATTATCGGCACTGTGCTCGTCCAGGAGCGGAATGTCGGCGATATTCTCGCCCGTCTGCGGCTTTCGAGCCGCCGTCCGGCGCAAAGGGACGCGTCCGCAGAGGAGCGGGCGTCGAGAGACACTGTGTCTCTAACATTGGGAGGAAACGAAAAATGAAACGTCGCGACATCATGAGACTGGCCGTCCTTGCCGCAGCGCTTGCCGCAACGACTGCCATGCTTCCCTCGCGAGATGCCCTTGCCCAAGACAAGAAGTGGCGCATCGGCTTCTCTCAAGCGACCACGATCGAGCCCTGGCGTGCGCAGTTCAACAAGGACATCGTCGCCGAAGCTGCCAAACACCCTGAAGTCGAGCTGATTATCACCGATGGCGAAGACAAGACCGAGAAGCAAGTGGCCGATGTCGAAAACCTGATCCGTCAGGAAGTGGACGCGTTGCTCGTCTCGCCAAAGGAATCTGCGGGACTGACGGGCGTCGTCCAGCAGGCGATCGATGCAAAAATTCCCGTGTTCGTCCTCGACCGCAATGTCGACACGGACAAATACAATCAGTTCGTCGGCGGGGATAACAAACTGATCGGCCGCGCGGCGGGGGAATACGCCGTCGAGTTGCTGGGTGGGAAAGGCAAAGCGCAGGGCAACGTCGTGGAAATCTGGGGAGGGATGGGAACACAGCCGGCGCATGACCGCCATGACGGTTTCCATGAGTTCACGGACAAGGAGCCTGGCATCAAGAACCTGTTGGATCAACAGTCGGGCGATTGGAAACAGGACCAAGCCTATAATATAATGGCGACGGCGCTGCGCAATAATGAAAAGATCGATCTGGTATATGGGCACAACGATCCCATGGCTTACGGCGCCTATCTTGCCGCTAAGGATGCAGGCCGGGAAAAGGAAATCAAATTCATAGGCATTGACGGCCTGCCTGGCGAAGGCGTGACCTGGGTGAACAACGGCGAACTCGGCGCGACTTTTCTCTATGCGACGCCGGGTGCCGAAGGTCTACGTCAGGCGATAAAGTTCCTGAACGGTGAGAAGGTCGAGAAGACGGTGACGCTCGACACAATGAAAATCACCAAGGACAATGCCGCACAGATCATGAAGGACAACGGGCTTTAAACAATGCCGGGGCGGGCGGCTTGCCGCCCAACCCTGCAGGTGCCGTCGGTCAACGAAGAAGGGCTCGTCACTCATTTACGCACACGGGCCCTTCAACGCATTGTGTTCTCTGCTTTGGGCCTTCGGCTTCTTCCGAATTGTTCAAATTCGGCTTCCCAACCATTAATTAAACGGAGTTCGGCAGCAAATGCCACCAGACATCGGATGAATGACTCTTGCGCCACAAGAAGGGCTTGCTGGTTGGCTGGTATCATCAGTCCGACTCAAGTTGATGGAGTCATGTGGTTTGGCGGCTTAACGTGCTAAGTTGGGCGCCAAGTCGGAGGTGCTTGACATGGCACGTTTTATCGGAGCCGCCCTCACTCTGTTCATCCTGGCACTGTTCGCATCGCAAGGACACGCCGGGGAAGTCCGGCCGAAATTTCCGCCAGACGAGAGGTTGAACGTTTCGTCGCTCACCCTGACGGACGAGCAGTTCCTGGAGGGAGACACGGCGAACGGGGTTGCTGTGACGTTGACGGGCGAGCTTCGATTTCCCAGTTGGGATGAACATCTTCCAGCCGTCATTCTGCTCCACGGCTCCAACGGCGTGAAGAGCGGGTCGGCATCCCGATGGGCCGAATTTCTCAACAGAATGGGCATCGCCACGTTCCGCCTTGATAGCTTCGGCGGTCGAGGCATAGACCAGGTCGAGACAGATCAGTCGCGGCTGAGCCCTTTCGCACAATTCTACGACACCTATCGCGCCGTCGACGTGCTCGCGGCCCACCCGCGGATCGATCCATCACGCATCGCCGTGATAGGCTTCTCGCGCGGTGGCTCCGCAGCGCTCTATACCAGCATGCGGCGTTTCCAAGCTCTCCATGGGCCGACAAAGGCGCGCATTGCCGCACATCTTTCGTTCTATCCTGCGTGCAACATTCACTTCGTCGATGAACTCGACATTGCCGACGCACCAGTCCGCGAATTCCACGGCGCGGCGGACGACACGACCCTGGCTGCGACGTGCCTTGATTACATCACGCGCCTCAACGCCGCCGGAATGGACGCTGTCATGACCGAGTATCCCGGCGCGCACCACGGATTCGATAACCCGGATGCGCGGTTCGTTTCCGTTATTCAAAGCGCACAATCGTCTCGCAATTGTCAGCGCCGCGAGGAAGACGGCAAGGTACTCAATGTCGAGACTGGCAAGCCCTTCACCTTCAATGATGCTTGTGTGGAACTCGGTTCGACCGTGGGTTACGACAAAGCTGCGACCGAGGCGGCACAAGCCACGGTGAAGAGGTTTTTGACGGGAGTATTTCGCCCCAACTGATCAAACGCCGGGAGCCTGGCGGTAACGGCGCGCAGTATCACGCAGGCGCGAGGGGCAACTCCGGCCTACTGGCTATGTGGAGGCAACAAATACAGCGTCATGGCGAGGATGAGGTAAACCATCAGCATTAGCACGCCGACAAACCATGTCGATCGGCCGCTATTTGTAACGATGATCGCAGTCATCATGGCAATTATTATCATGACGACCACCCCTGGCCAGAATTGCAGATTCATCGGAGTGGGGCCGATCACATAGCTGAGAAGCACGAGGGCCGGAGCGACGAAGAGGGCGATCTGCGCGGCGCTGCCGAGAGCTATTCCGACACTCAAGTCCAGCCTGTTTTTGCGGGCCGCCGAAAAGGCGGAGGCCATCTCCGCCGCTCCGCCGACCAGCGCAACGACGATAAAGCCGACGAATGCCGGGGTCATCCCGAACGTCTCGGCAGCCGCCTGGACGGATTCGACGAATATTTCACTGACGAGCCCCACCATCACCGTCACTCCGGCAAGCGTGGCGAGGGCCACCTTTAGGGGCCAAGGGGCGTGCTCCTCCGCGACTTCCTCCGTGGCACCGAACAGTTCGCGGTGGGTTCTCAGCGAAAAGAGGAGGCCCAGCCCATAGGCTACGATGAGGAGCACGGACAAGCCGACACTCAGTTGCTGCAGGAATTCCGGCGCGGCCTCAGAACCGGCCGAGCCGACGGCCGAAGGGATGATCAAGGCAACCGTCGCCAGAAACAGCAGGCTGGTTTGCAGACGGGCGTTCCCGCGGTTGTAGTCCTGGACATGGTGTTTCAATCCGCCAAGCAAGAACGACGCCCCCAAGAGGAATAGCGTGTTGGCGACGATAGCTCCGGCCACCGAGGCCTTCACCAAGGTGAACTGGCCAAGGCGTAGCGCGGTAAGTGCAATGATAAGTTCGGTGAGGTTACCAAGCGTTGCATTGAGAAGCCCGCCAACGGCATCCCCGGTTTTGGCCGCCACGGATTCCGTGGCGTTGCTGAGCAAGGTAGCCAAAGGGATCACCGCCAAAAGCGACAGCAGGAAAAGAGGTGTGTGCGCACTCGGGCTGATTTTCTGCGCTGCAATCACGACAGGCACCATGACGAGTAGCCATAGGAGCCGGTTCTGTCGGATTTCATTCCATACATAGCTCATAGAAGCCTCCTTGATGAAAGGACGCACCGACGCGCGTTCACGAGTTGGGATCGATCCCCGCCCCGCGCAGTGCCTGCACGCCAACTGCCGCGACAAGCCCGGTAATGACGATGCCGGAAAAGCCGATGACGACTGCCAGAACGCGCGATGAAAAGAGGTGCGGCGTCATATCCCCGTAGCCAATCGTAAGGCCAGTCACGAAGGTGAAATAGAGGGCGTCGGTTAACGACCAGCCTTCTGTTCGTCAGGCGGGAAGCTCGCATGCGACCATAACCATGAAGATCCCTGACAGGATCGGCCACAACACAAGCAACAAACGAAACGTCGACCTGAAAAATGCGCGTCCGGTCTGGCTAAGTCCCATCACACGCCCCCTTGATGATAGGAAAGTCTATTTTCCGACCACTTCTGTCCTTCGGCTTTCAGGCCGGTTATGCCACTGGCTAGAGCATCGCACTTGAATTGAGAATCGAGTGGGGTTTTCACGAGGGTATTGGTGTGATTCACTGCGGTTGGAGGTGAATCACATGGGTAAATCTCATTCTGTTGATCTTCGTCAGCGTGTTGTTTCCATGGTCGCTAGCGGCCAATCACGGCGAGCCGCTGCCCGTCATTTCGCAATCAGCGACAGCAGTGCGATCAAGCTGCTGCAACGCCGGGAGCGGACTGGGCTGATAACCCCCGCGCGTCAAGGAAGGCCACCAGGTGCAGGGAAACTGTCGGCGTTTCGCGATTTCCTGGTCGCACAGGTCGAAGGCAAACCGGATATCACCATGCCAGAGCTTGCCCGTCGCCTTGAGGATGAACATGGATTGGTTATTCCACCATCGTCCGGTTTTTGATAACGCAGGGATACACATATAAAAAAACAGATAATGGCGTCGGAACGCGCTCGCGCTGATATCCGAAAGGATCGTGATGTCTGGATTTCGAAACGCCAACCCCGGATGCGATTTGAACCGCATCGACTTGTTTTCTTGGACGAAACCTCGGTGAACACAAAGATGGTGAGACTGCGTGGGCGCTCCCCGCGCGGCGAGCGTCTCATCACGGATGCGCCCTTTGGCCACTGGGGGACACAGACATTCATTGCAGGCTTGCGCTGTTTCGGTCTTACTGCGCCCTGGATTATTGACAGGCCGATGAACCGGGAAATCTTCGACACCTACATCGAGACCCAGCTTGCGCCGACACTCGAACCAGGCAATGTCGTCATCCTGGATAATCTTCGCGTTCACAAGAGCGATAAAGCCAAAGCCTGCCTCAAGGAAGTTGGTGCGTGGCTCCTGTTTCTGCCGTCTTATTCGCCAGATTTGAACCCGATCGAAATGGCCTTCGCCAAAATTAAGGCCCATCTCCGAGCCGCCGCCGCTCGCACGTTTGACGCACTCTCAAATGCGCTCGGATCCATCTGCAACCTCTTCAACAGCCAAGAATGTCGAAACTATTTTACAGCCGCAGGCTATGGGTTCGATTAAAGGTACGGCGCTCTAGGGCCGCAGATCATAGCATTGCGCCCTTCGGCTTCCGATTTGGCATGTCGGTGAGAAATGGAGCCGATAGTGCGCCTGCTTCATGCATTCGTTGAAGGCCCTGAGATCGGGCGGGTCTCTCCAAAGGTATGTGAGGTCGCAGTGTTTCCGAACGTCGACGAAGCCATCCGTCTTCTCCGCGGCATTGACGGACACGGCGGCGGTCGCAGCAGCCACGAACATCATGCGCCTTGGCCAATCAAGTTCATCCGAAATCGTAACGCGAGCCATGCGGACATCTCTTTCTGCCTTTGGACCAGCGCCGCAGGTTGGCAGAGAGTACCCGCGAGAGATCGAAGCCGGCCGCGTCCGAATTGCCACGTCATTCCCCGATATCCAGCACGACGTCACCGATGCCACGATATGGCTCGCGGCGAGTGGTTTTAATGCCCCGACAGAACGAGTGTCTGGACAGGAAGCAGCACAGCCTGCATTCGCAGGATCATCGCATGCACAAGTCCGACGGCGTCGATCATATGCAGGGAAAACCCCCTAAGCGTGCCGATATTCGGATCAGCGAGTGCATCGTGATTGTTGGTATAGGCGTTCGCGATGCAACTGCTTCCCGGCGGGACGCCATCTAGCCCTCCGGCAAAGAGGGGCTGTAGAAAGACGGTCAGGGTTCCCGGCTGCGCCATCTGCTGAACATCGATCAGTTGCTCCGTGGCGCGCAGTTGTCCGGCGGCGATAACCTGCTGCACTTCGGTCACGACCATTGGAATGATTGTAAATGGCTTCCCAACGCAGGTTGCTTCGGCGATCATCCCCTTTTTCATAACCTGCGCTTCGATCTGCCCGAAGCCGGCAATCAGCGTGCCTTGTCCAGCACCCTCTGGCACAAGGATACCGGCAGGACGCAACATTGCACTGACGACGTCGCCGGCACGTAGCGTAAACTGTTGGACGGTCCCCGCGACGCCTGCCCTAACGATGGTCTTGTCGAGTTCGACCTGCGCCTGTGCCAAGGCTGCTTCGGCGCTTGCTTTTTGAGCGGGCAACAGCAAGGCGATCTGTGTCTCCATCGTCTGCTTTTTCGCAATCGTTGCGTCGACCGCTCCCTTACGGCTGTCGATCTGCGTCGCTAGGCGTTCGACCTCGCGCCTGGCGACGGCGTTGCTCGTCAGGAGCTCCGCCTTCATCTCGTATTCGTCGACGGCCGTCTGATAGGCGCCCTGCGCCTCTTTGATCTGGCCGTCCACGCCTGCGAGCTCGGTCTGGGTCACCTTCATCTCGGCCTCGACTTCGGCAATGCGCCGACGGGCGGTCTCCAGCGCCGCCTCCTGTTCGGACGCATCAAGCCGGAAGAGTGGCGCACCTGCCACGACCTTCTGATTCAGTCCAACGAAAACCTCTTCTACACGTCCGGTTGCCTCCGGCAGGATCGTGACCGTCCGGAATATCGCCGTGACGCTCTTGGTCGAAGGGTGAAAGTAAAAGATCATCGTGATCAGCGATACGGTCAGAAGCAAGCAGGCGGTGATCCCCCACCGGAGCTCGTACCACACCGTATAAAGCGTGATCTCGCGGCCGATCCGCTTTCCCTGACCGTATCGTCGGAAAAGATAATCGGGCAAAATCGTCAACATGGAGCAGAGCATCAACTCAAACATTCAGATGTCCTCTCCATGCGCGCTGGTCTTGGTCGGCGGCTGCGTCGCCACGGCGTCCCCCGGATCCTCGGGAATCAGAGCATCATCACCTGTCGTTTCAGCCGTGCGGCCGGAGAGTTTGCCGAGGGATTGGGCGATGGAGTAAAGCGGCGTCGAGAAGTCGGGAAACTGAACGAAGGCCAGGAGCAGACCGGCAATCCAGAAGATATGGTTATGGGTGAACAGCGAGATGAGCGCCAGGACGGCCACGATCTCCATCTGTACTTTGTTCGTGCGGTGGGCCCTGCGTTCAGGAAGGGCGTGCAATTGAAAGTATAAATTGCCAACGGCAAGCACCGCCAGCAAAAGGAAGATAGCGATGGCAACGAAAAGGTAGTCCGTCTGGCCGGGCGGAGTAATGAAAATCGGCAGATGCTCGATTGCCGCTGGGTGAAGTTCTTCTGCCATTCCCACCACCTACAAGAATATCAAACTGCATCTGTGGAATGTCGCGCGTTTCCCTACGTCAGGCGGCACCGACATCGAGCGCCTCTTCGATTTCTTTTGATATAGCCGCGACCAGCGCCGGCCGGAAACCGCCGCGTAGCTAAAGCCACGCCTTCGTCCATCTTTCACTCCAATCACGACACAGACACGGCAGGTCGCCACCTACTGGTGTACGAGAAAGAAGCCAAAATGTGCAGTATGTTACGGTATCATACCGGCCCGCGAACCATGCGTGGGAGGAGGAACGGAAGCAGGCTATGCACGCGATCGACGCCGACATTGGAATCGGCGGCGTCCATCCCGGTTCGGCCTTCAAGGAGACCACGGATTGGCCGGAGACGTCGAGATCACTGCCGCCAGACGACGCACATCGCGAGGGCCGGAAGATCGTCAGGATGCAACCTCGGGGAGCCATAACGGCGGACGCCTTCGGCCAGCAGCTCGAAAGGAAAAACTGCCCAAGGCTGTAAGATACGTGATGCTACGGGTAAGATTACACGTTTTCGCATAGTTTATCCTCAGGGCTCGAGTTGACACCCGCGGTGGGCGGCAACGAAGCGGGTTATGTCGGATTGACCACGCGAGGAACAATGTGAGCACTGAACTTTGCCACGTTGAAGACCGAGGAGATCACGCGCGACGACGCCAAGGAATAGCTGAACTCGCAGTCATCGATGCCGACACCAGAGACAATTTTGCGATCCAGGTGAGCAGATTGGGAACGGGAGGCAAATGACTGCCGGCATTCGTTCGCAGGAGGCGCGCTAGCAGTCAGGACAGGATAGAAACATGGCAGCAATCCCGAATTTTGCCTGGGTTCGAAGCATGGTCCGTACAGCGGCTTTCATGCTGGTTGCCCTCATGGCTGTTTCGACGGCCGCGCAGAGCCAGCCAGCTCCCATCTCGCAGCCGGAAAGCGTTCAACGGTTCTTAGCGATGTTCGCCGATCCCGCCGTCCAGACTTTTCTCCAGCAGCAGGCTGCCGCGGCGCGGGCGACGCCCGAACCAGCCACGCAGGCCAGGGACACGCACGTTTCCTTCAGCGAGGTCACAACACGCCTTCGCACCCATACCAGCGCGATGCTTTTAGCGGCACGGTCATTTCCCACAGAGACGATGCGTGGGGCGGCCGTCCTTGAGCGCGACGTCGAAGCGAACGGCGGTACGCGACCAATCTTCCTCATCGCCGCCTTTGTCGTCGCAGGGCTCGCCGCACAATGGGTGTTCTGGCGTTCGAGCGCCGGATGGCGCCTGTGGATGTCGCGCGCGCCCATCTTCACCGTGAGAGAGAGACTGGTAGCCGTCGGGGCAAGACTGCTTTGGGCCGTCTGCTACGTTCTGGCCTTCGGGCTGGGCAGCATCGGATTTTTCCTTGTGTTCGAGTGGCCGCCGCTCGTCCGCGAGATCGTCGTCGGCTACCTGTTTGCCGTCGTCGTCTTCCGCCTTGCGAGTGCCGTCTTCGACGTGATCCTCGCCCCCCATCGGCTGGCACAAAATCAATTTCGCCTTATACCCGTCTCGGACGAGGTCGCCGCTCATTGGGCAAGGCGGCTCGGATATGCTGTGGGTTGGTATGCCTTCGGCTGGGTGACCATCCATCTGCTCGGCAGTCTTGGCTTTTCCGTTCACGCGCGCCAGCTCGTGGCCTACTCGCTTGGCGTTGTCCTCCTCATCATCGGCATCGAAGCCGTTTGGCGACGTCCTTCTGTGTTCTCTCAAACTCCACGGTCGGGTCGAATTGGCATTCGTGCCCGGAACTGCCTCTGGACCGCCTATTTTGCCGCAGTCTGGCTGCTATGGGTGGTCGGCGCTACGAAGCTGTTCTGGATCGTCGTCGTGTGCGCCGCGCTGCCGGGAGCGATCGCCCTCACCAGGGCCGCGGTAAACAACGTTCTGCATAGCGCGGATATGGAAGAGGAAAGCAGAAAAAGCACCGTCGCATCGGTGATCGTGGAGCGCGGCATACGCGCCGTCCTGATCATCGGCGCGATCGTCTTTCTCGCGGATATGCTCAACGTCGAGCTAACACGAATGACGATGCAGGACTCCCCCGCCCTGCGGCTGATCCGTGGTGTGTTGAGCGCCGGGATTATTCTCATGGTCGTGGATCTTGCCTGGAGCGTCGTGAAGGTCCTGATCGATCGCAGACTCGGCGACACGGAAGCGGTCTTCGCGATTGGTAGCGAGCAGGAACGGCGTCGGACGCGCCTCAGGACATTGCTGCCCATCCTGCGCAATGTCCTGATGATCCTGTTCGCCGCCATCGCGATCATGATGGCGTTGTCGTCGCTCGGCGTTGAAATCGGACCGTTGATCGCAGGTGCCGGCGTCGTTGGCGTCGCCATCGGCTTCGGGGCGCAGACGGTCGTGAAGGACGTCATCAGCGGAATGTTCTACCTGCTAGTACCGCGCCACAGAGATTATGACGGGTTGGGTTATCGTAGAATGGGCAAGTCTTCTGGTGGGATGAGAAGTTGGATGCTGCGTGCTGCGCCTGGCACGCGGGATATAAATCCTGCCTTCTCGAGGGTCAGCACCATCTGGTGAACAGACGGAGCCGTAACGGCGAAGTGGCGACGCATGTCGGCTTCGGCCGGAGGCTGTTTGAAGATGCGGCTGTAGGCGTAGATGAAGGCCAGGTACTGGCCTTGGACTTGCGTAAGGCCATGTCTTGCCGTTGCGGCTTGCGGGTCAAGTGAGGGACTCATTTTCGGATTCATCTGCGTCTCCGCGCTGAAGGAGGTGTCGATGAATATAAAGTTTCACGTAGAGCTTAGCCAATCGGAACGTGATCAACTGGCCGTTTTGTTGAGCGGGGGACGCCATGCGTCGCGCAAGATCAAGCGCGCCCAGATCCTGGTGGCGGCGGACGAAGGCTTCAGCGACGAGGTGATCGCGGCAACCTTGAACGTCAGCGGATCGACGATTTACCGGACCAAGCGCCGGTTTGTGGAAGCCAATCTGGAAGGCGCGCTCAGTGAAGAACCGCGCCCGGGTGTTGAGCGCAAGCTATCGAGCAAGGAGGAGGCGCTGTTGGTGGCGACCGCCTGCTCAAAGCCGCCGCCCGGGCGAGCCCGCTGGACCCTGGAGCTTCTGGCCGATGAGATGGTCCGACTCACCGATCATGACGAGTTGTCCTCGGAGACCGTACGTCGCCGGCTGGCTGAGAATCATCTCAAACCTTGGCGCAAAGACATGTGGTGCATCCCAAAGCTCGATGGGGAATACGTCGCGCGCATGGAGGATGTTCTCGACCTCTACGCAGAGACGCCTGATCCACAAAGGCCCGTGGTCTGCTTCGACGAGAGCCCGACCCAACTCATCGGCGAAGTGCGCGAGCCCATTGCGGCCAAGCCTGGCCAGCTTGAACGCTACGACTGCGAGTATCGCCGAAACGGCACGGTCAATCTGTTTGTCTTCATGGACGCCCACCAGCCCTGGCGCAGGGTGAAGGTCACCGATCGGCGAACCAACCAAGACTTCGCCCAGTGCATGCGCGAACTGGTCGACGTCGATTATCCCGACGCCCCGATCATCCGCGTGGTGATGGACAACCTCTCCACCCATTCCGCCGGGGCGCTTTACGACGCATTTCCAGCCCCGGAGGCTCGAAGGGTGCTGAAGCGACTGGAGTTCCACCACACGCCCAAGCACGCCAGTTGGCTCAACATGGTCGAGATCGAGATCGGTGTCCTGCGCAGCCAATGCCTCGACCGTCGTATCGACAATAAAGACACCATAATCGCCGAAGTCGCAGCCTGGGAGCAGCAACGCAACGCTAATGGCGCAAAGATCCAATGGATGTTCACAACCGAAAAAGCCCGCCAAAAGCTCCGCAAAGCTTACCCCGTCAAAGAGTCATAATCTCTGTGGCGCGGCACTAGACGATGCGTTCCGGGTTGGAGAATACATCCAGAGCGGCAGTTACAAGGGTAACGTCGAGTCATTCAGCCTGCGGTCCATCAAGCTTAGACATCATCGCGGTGCAGTCTATATCGTCCCCTTCAGCGAACTCGGCGCGGTTCAGAACCTGAGCCGCGACTGGGTAATCGAGAAGATGACGATTACTGTGACCTACGATGCCGATATCGACAAGGCGCGCAAGATCATCAAGAAGATCGGTCTGGAGCTGTTCGAGGATCCGGAATTCAAGCCGACCACCATTGAACCGCTGAAGATGCAGGGCATCGACAGTCTGGGCGACTCTGGACTTCTGCTGCGAATGAAGGTCATGACGCAGCCGGGCCAGCAGTTCACGCTGAAGCGGCGCGCTCTGCGGATGATCCATCAGGCATTCAACGAGAACGGCATCAAGATCGCGGTGCCCACGGTGCAGGTCTCAGGCGGAAAGGACGACAGTGTCGCCGCCGCGGCCCAGCAGACGCTCGCAACGCACAACGCGGCGATCGCTGCGGGATCCACGTGAATGGTCGGCTGCCGGACTTCTCTTGGTGATCTGGCATCGCGCTTGCCGCCGTTGCGGTTTAGCCGATTGTCGCCAATGCCTCACGTGATACCAGCAGTTGGTGCCTGCGGCCGGCGATGATCACTGACGCGACGAAGCTCACCAACCCCAGACCGACGCTGGCGACCTTGCCCAAACAAAGCCGCACGTTTCCAACAGGGCGGGCTCGAACCCGTTTGAGCAATTCGGTAAAATTGCTGGATGCAAGGCTCCATGCGGCATAGAGGCGCTCGCCCATCAAAGGCCAATCACGCACGTTTCCGGCTGGCAAAGGCTCCTCCGTGCGGCACCTAAATCACGTTTTTGCGGTGCGTTCTGTTAGGGGCTGGGCGTTGTCCTGGTAATGGCGGATGCCGGCGCCCGCCGTCGCAAACATGCGGTCCCGGCCGAGCCGGTCGGCGAATCCCGATGCCCGAACGTAGGCAAGGACATCCGGATTGAGGCCCGCGAGCCAAAGACCGACCCCCTGCTTTGCGAGACGTTGGTCGCTCTCCATCATCATCTGAAGCGCCGAATATTCGATATCAAAGACGCCGCTGAGATCGAGCAGGAGAATACTGGGTTTCGCCTCAGCGACAAATCCGCCGATCCGGTCCGCGATCTGCTGGGCGTTGGCAAAGAACAGCCTGCCCTCCGGCCGCACGATCAGCAATCCGTGGAAGGTCTCGTCATCGGGATGCTCCGATGAAACCGGACGCAGGACATCCCCGCCTGGTTTGCGGCCTATGACATGGATCCGTGGATTGGCCGCCTGCCTGGACAGAGCGACAAGAGAAAGGGCGATGGCGACGACGATGCCCTGAAGGGTGCCGAACAACAGCACGCCGAAGAAGGCGGCGAGCGCCCATAGAAACTCCATCCGTCGAACCTTGAGGATCGACCTGAACTCGCCGGGCTGGATCAGACCGATGGAATAAACGATCACGATGGCCGCTAGCACTGCTTGCGGCAGGAGCCCAAGCAGTGGGGCCAGGATCAGCATCGTGGCGGCGGAGACCGCTGCCGTGACGAGCGAGGCCTTCTGTGTCCGTCCTCCCACGGCACGAACAACGGCCGTCTGCGACGTGCCGCCTCCCGCAGGCATCGCGCCGAAAAATGCCCCGGCAAGGTTTGCAGCGCCATCGGCCAGAAGCTCCCGGTTTGCTCTGATCGGAGGCTCGGCCGGCGCCGCGAAGGCGCGGCCGGCGGCAATCGTCTCGGTAAAGCTCATCAGTGCGATACCAATCGCCCCCGGCAGCAATTGGACGACCATGTCCACGTCAGGAAACGTCAACGACGGCAGCGCCTGCGGAATAAAGCCCACTGTCGAGACGCCAGCCGCGCCGAGCCCCGCCAGCCATGATATAGCGATACCGCCGCCGACGATCGCGAGCGGGGCTGGCGAATGCGGCCAGATCTGCTCCATGACCAGCAACAGGACAAGTGCGGATGCTCCGATCACAGCCGTGAGAACAGACGCCTCGGGGAGATGATGGACGAGGCTTAGAACATCCCGGAAGAACCCTTCCTTCGCGATGTGGAGGCCAAAAAGCTTCGGCACCTGATCCAGGACGATCACCAGCCCGATGCCCGCCTTAAAGCCGGTCAGCACCGGCGAGGAAATGAAGTTCGCGACGAATCCAAACCGCAGGACCGAGGCCGCCATCAGGAGCAGGCCTGTGAGGGCAGTGAGCGTGGCTGTCGCGGTGATCAACCGGCCTGCGTCGCCGTCCGGCACAACCAGTCCGAGTTCGGTGGCCGTGAGGATGGCGAGCGTGGTCGTTGAACTGACGCTCAGTACCCGCGAAGTACCAAGGAATGCGTAGACGATCATCGGTACGAAGGCGGTGTAGAGACCGACGCTCACCGGCAGGCCGGCGACGGTTGCGTAGGCCATGGCCTTCGGCAGAACGACCGCGGCCGCCGTGAGGCCGGCAACAAGATCCAGGCGGGGGTCTGTGTGCAGCGACAGAGATTGGTCAGCACCCTGCGACGGAGCCATATTTTGCCTTCCTCTACATAAAAGGGCTGGTGCGGGCGCTATCGTCGGCGCACGCCGTAGCGATCAGCGAGTTCAGTCCTGATAGGAACCGGACGGTTTCTGCCGAGCGGTCGTTGTGGCAGGCGAACCAGCGTTCAGGGCGATCGCAAGTGTGCTCGTCGCCAATGATCGATTGGAGTATCGTTTGTCACCGGTGACTTCTCTGCTAAGCCATTTTGGAATTGAAGGGTTGCTCTCCTCGCTGTTCAGTTCAATTTCGCCAATCGTCAGACCGTCATGCCTGCCACCGAAAACGTCGACCTCCCATACGACCCCACGATGTGGCACGGTGTAGCGCGTCTTTTCGACGATGCCGCCAATTGCGTGGGAGAGGAGCTCGACCGCTTCTGCGTAGGGTATGTCGTATTCGTATTCTTCACGGCTGAGGCCCCGTTTTCCGAACTTCACGGTCAGCCGTGCCGACAGACCGTCGACTGTACGGACCCTTACAGAATTCTCGCGCCCGCGGGTCAGGTAACCCTGGCGAATTTCGTGGGACGAAGTCACGCTCGCGCGCCAGGCATCGTTGCGCACCAGGAACTTCCGTTCGATCTCGATCGTCTTCATTGCGCCCGTTCCGAATGGTTTCGCAGCTTGTGGCGTTGCCTCGTCTGTGGTCACTCCAGCGGCGGCTCCCAGCCTAAAAAGAAACCGATGTCGCCCGGCATGCCTCCCGGATAATTGATGACCACTGCTTTTAGCGTGTAGCCTTGTGGTCTTCCTACGGTTTCGAACAGCTCGTAAACCTCCTTGGCCTTGCCCTGCAGCGTGTTCTGCCACCCTTGGAGACTATTGTTGATGGCCCGGCCGCTGTCGGTGCAGAAGCTGGATGGAAAGCTGTAGACCATGGCCTCGAACTTCCCGTCCGCGGCCGCCTTTGTCACTACGCGCCTGATAACGGCACGTTCGTCGTCGCCTATATGCTTGCGGAAGAAGTCTTCGACAAACTCGGAATGCTTCTTCGCCTCCCGTGATTTTATCTTGTCTTCGCGCTCCATCTCCGCGAGCTTCAGTTCCAAGGCTTTCTTTCTCAGTTCTTCCGCACTCATTGCGGCAGGATTGGTGCCAGTTGCTTCACCCTTTGCCATCGCCATACCTCCAAGAAACCGCCGGATGATAGGCCCGATAACCTGCAGTGGGCAGTAGGATACAGGTCGCGGACGGTATCATACGGTAGCATACGCCTCAGGAGCCTGCCTCTATGGCTAGTCGCGCACGATCGTCCAGCTATCATCCGGATTGAATTCCTTGATCGTTGAGACCCGCTGCTCCGTCTGCGGCCCCAGATCCCGCTCATAGACGATGTTCGCGCCGTTGACGATGAACGTCTGCACCCCGGTCACGCGATACATCACCGGCCACGCGATCAAGGCAAATCCGGCTGTCATGTTGCCATTGACGATGTAATTCTGCTTGCCGCCAATCACGTTGGAACCCTGGGCGGTCAAGATACGATAGCGATATCCATAGTACCCTTCGCCACGCTTAGCCTTGCCGAAAGCCGCCGTCTCTATCAGATGTCCGGCCGGGCTCTCCTCATCGAACAGACCGGGCTCCCAATATAAGCCGTCCCGCTTGCCGAGGCTGCTGATCAGCCGCTGAGCGAACTCGTAGACGCCATCCTCGTCCTCGTCGATTTGAGCATACTGGTCCTGAGCGAGCACGTAGTCATGCATCGTTTGAATTGTCGTAAGCTCGTTCTGGCCCACCCGGCGATTGATGATCTCCTGCAGACCAACCTCCGTGTCGAAAGCCCACTTGCCGTCCTTGTCCTTCGACAAGGGGAACGGCAAAGGCCACAACACGTCCCCCACGGCAACGATCTTGCGATCTCCGAGATCCTGAAGTCGCAATTGCCGCGCAGCACCCTCGCGGATCAGTCCGTAGCTTACCATGGCCTCCTTGCTGGAGCGCAGCTTGGCCGCGTCCAGGCCAAGGAGAGTTGCCAAACCGTCGATATCGTTGGCACTCAGCACGGCCTTGAGCCGGTCAAGCAGCGCCGAGGGATCGTCGAACGATGGCGGCGTCCCCGCCTCGAACTCCGAAAGATCCGTCTGCATCTGGGCCACGGATGGGGCTGCAATGGCTACGGATAGTGCCGTTCCGAGCAGCAGCGCGATCAATCTCAACTGTAGTCTCATGGTTTATCTCCGGAAATCCGAGAGGCTGGAAAACATTACCGACGACCGCCACCCCCGCGACCGCCGCCACCTCGACCACCGCCGCGCCCCCCGCCACCGCCATGTGGCATTGGGCGTGAGCGCTGTGCCGCCGCGCGCGGCGCGCCGCGTTGTCCGCCTCCCATGCTCTGCCCTCCCCGCTTGGAAGCAACCGCTTCACGCCGACCGGACTGCACGTTGCCAAGGGCGCTTGGCTGACGCGAGCGATTGTCGGGTCGTGCCGCCATCTTCGGTGCGCTTGGCCTGTTGACCTTGCCGGCCGGCCTTGACGAACGGTTTGCCACATTACCTGGGCGATTGGCCGCATTCCCCGGCCGGGCATCCGGGCGGTTGGCCACATTGCCTGGGCGGGCATCAAGGCGCGGTGTCCCGGGCCGGTTCGCCGCAGCGTTCCCCGCTCTCGGATTTGCCTTCAGGCCTTCGACCGTGCCCTTGCGGATGTCGTTAGCACGGGCGCCGACGTCCCTGGCTCCTGGCCCTCGATTTGCTTGCCGGTCGCTGACCTTGTTCTTGAGCTGATTGCGGTTGTCGGACTGCAGACTGGACTTGATCGCCGACCGATCGATGTTAGCGAGTTGATCCTTTCCGATACTCAACTTGCTCCGGTCCACCTTGGTCCAGTCGACGTCGTTCCAGTTGACCTTGCCGTTGAAGTTCCGGTCGTTGAAGCAGTTGTTGCAGTCGATATCGACGTCACCACGCCAGTCGCCACCCCATACGCCCCAATCGTCCCAGTTGACGACGGCCGCCCATGCAACGCCGGTTACCGCCGCTGCAAAGAAACCGGCCCCTGGATAATAGTAGTTGTCGTAAGGGTCGGGGTAATAGGAGATCGGCTCGACCGCGTAACCCGGTTCATAGAGCATCTCCGGCGGGTACTGCGGGATATAAACCTTCTCCGGATCAGTCGGTCGAATGACGACGTTCTCGTTCTCCATGACAACCGTGACCTTGTCGTCGGTCTTGATGATGTTCTTTGCCACTGCCTCGTCGCGAAGCTGCTGAATGGCGATCAGCACATCCTTCTGCTGGTTCGTGAGTGCATCGGCCAGCGATTGGGTCCAATCGAGGTCCTCACTCATCATCTTGACAATATCGGGATAGTTCAGGAGCGAGATGACGCTCCCATCCCAGTCGTCCTTGGGCTTAAGATCGGCGTCCTTCTTCTTCGCCTCGAGGAACCGTGCCGCCTCGACTATCTGCAACGGGAAAAGCGACGCCGCGGAAATCGCCGCCACCAGGTCATCCGGGTAAAGCGCAATGCGGGCCACGAGGACTTCAAGTTCCTCCTCGTCAAGGAGGTCGCCTTCCGTTTCGGCTGGCTCTTCGGCCGACGGTTTTGCCGTCGGCGTGGGCACCTGTGCGTGCACGGGCATATCCGGTCGTATCGATATGATCGCCAGGGCCGACAATCCGACCAAAAGCCTGAATGATCTTCGCATCGGTATCGGCCTCCTTCGATTGGCACGGCTTGAAACTATACAAGAGGCACTTGGATTGACGGCGTAACATACGGGAACATACATCAGGCCGTAGGGATGGCAGCCTCGCTTGCGTCTGGCGAAATTGGTATAGACGCTCACTCGCCGGTGGTGCGGACAGCTTTCAACTGCCTGTCGCCAGCCCTTCGGTCGCGCCTTCGACAAACGCATGGCACGCCCGTCGCCGCCCCGCCCCCCTCCTGCGTTGGACGAAACGTAAGCCCTAGGGCTGTAGATAGTGAGCTTGGCCCGAATTGCGCAGTTCCTCGAGTGTCTTGCCCACGCATGTCCCACCCTTCTGCTCGCCGACCGCCTTTGCGTGCCCATCCAGAGAAATCGTACCCGCAATCCGTTCCGATGCGACATAGGTCGCCAGTCCGTCAGGCGTTATTCTCGAGAGGAAAAAAGCGTGGAACATACCCTTGTATTCACAACCGATCACGAACGGAAAGTCTTTGAACTGATTGCCCGCGGCTTGTGAATAGCCGACGGGATAGAACGGGACCGAGGCGCAGGCAGCAAATAACATTGCGATCCTCGTTGGAGTGGGGCTTAAGCCGAGGATTTTCCAGATCGATATACGAAACATTGGCCGAGTATTCCTCTATGTTTGGTGGTGGATCAAAAGGCTCACTCCGCAAGCGCGACGCCTGTTAGCAACCGGGACTACGTCGGGCGCCGATCCTTTCGCGGTATTCGGATGACCTTGGCAAGGGACAACATCTCTTCGATTTCAGTAGAAAGACCCGAAATCAGCTCCTTGTATTCAAGCCGCCTCGCATCACGGACGCCGACCGGGAGTCCATCGATTGTCATGAGTACCTCGTTCGCCGCGGCGAGGTCCTCGCAGAGCCCTCTGAAGCTGTCGTTGCGCTCGAACAAGACTTCAATCTCTCGTGCGCGTGCAGGAAAAAGCGCGCATGCAATGGCAAGGCCTGACATAGCACCGGGATAGTTTGAACTCGATCCCATCACATCTCCTCGACAACGCCGAACTCGATCGACTTATCGAACTCATCATATTGCATGTGGTTTATTTAGAGATGTATGATACACGAGGATACACGTGCATTTGCGGTTTAATAAGCCTTGGGGAAGGCAATGCTGGGCGCCTCACGAGACGGCACGGAAGACGTCTCCGTTCCTACGGAAGCGGAAGTGCGCGCACAGTATGACCGCATCCTGTCGAGCCCGGAGTTTCATGCGCCCAACCGAGCTCGGGCCTTCGTATCCTACATTCTCAATGAAGCGCTTGCAGGACGATCCGATCGGCTGAAAGCCTACTCGATCGCCCTCGAAGTGTTTGGACGCGAAAGTTCCTTCGATGCACAGAACGACCCTGTGGTCCGCATAGAGGCTGGTCGGATGCGCCGTGCGCTCGAGCGCTACTATCTCGTGGCTGGACAGGACGATCCCGTTTTCATCTCGATCCCGAAAGGCGGCTACGTACCGGCGTTCCGATATACACGTCCGAACGTGTCGCCCGGTCAGGAGATTGAACCTGCTCGCGCGACCAAGCCGGATCTGTCAATCCACGACGAAAATGTACCAAGGCGGGGTTGGAATTGGATCTGGATCGCGGCGGCACTCGGGGCGGCTGTTCTACTTCTGGCACTATTACTGTGGACCGTCCTCGTGGGGTCTTCCGTCAAGGACATCGAGCGTTTGGTCCGTCTCGCTCCTGGAAGCGATTTGAGCAGCGTCGACATGCCCCGGATCGTCGTTGAACCCTTCGAAGACCTCTCTGGCTCCCCGCAGGCAGCCGCCATCGCCCGCGGTCTTACCGATGAGGTCATCGGACAGTTGTCTAAATTCAAGGAGATCGTTGTCATAGCGGGCGGATCGCGAGGAGAAACCGAACCTTCGTTGGTCGGGCAATCGCCTGCAAGATACATCCTTCAAGGCCGCGTTCGTCTGGACGACGACACGCTCCGTTTGACGACTCGGTTCCTGAACAAAGCCGAGGGATCGGTCATCTGGGCCAATAACTACGACAAGCAATTCAGTGTCAGAGAAATGCTCGAAGTCCAGACAGATGTGGCAAGAAGCGTAGCCGTGGCCATCGCGCAACCGTCTGGCATTGTCTTTCAAACCGATGCGGCCCGCATCGACAAACAGCTCCCGGAAGACCGGGATTCCTACGCCTGCACGCTCGCCTACTACGCCTACAGGGGGACGCTTGAGCCCCAAAAGCACGCTTTGGCAAGAGACTGCCTGAAGCACGCGACGGAACGGTTCCCGCAATATTCGACATTCTGGGCGCTGCTTTCCATGGCGTACGTGGACGAAGTCCGCTTCCAATATAGGCTACAGACGGCGCCAGGCCCGTCGCTCGAACGAGCGGAAATTGCCGCAGAAAAAGCCGTCGCACTGGACCCCCAGAACGTGAGAGCGTTGGAGGCGCAAATGCTGGTGTATTTTTTCAAGGGGGACATCGAGGCGGCCCTCAGAACAGGTACCGAGGCGCTCGCGCTCAATTCCAATGATACCGAGCTGGCCGGTGAGTATGGCCTCAGACTCGCATTGTCCGGCAAATGGGAGAGCGGGTGCGAACTGCTGTCGAGCGCGATATCCCGCATCAACGGCCCGATAGGATATTACGAGGTAGGGCTCGCCACCTGCGCCTATATGCGTGGTGACTATGAAGCCGCGGAAGTTTGGGCACGAATGGCGGACCTCCGTTACAATCCAATCCATCATCTCGTTCTCCTTAGCGCGCTCGGTGCGCAGGGCAAGATTGCGGCTGCTCGCATGGAACGGGAATGGTTCGAGCAAAATGCACCGGGCATACTCCTGAATGTGCGCGAAGAGGTATCGACCCGTTTCCAACGCGCTGAAGATCGCGAACATTTTCTGGATGGGGTTCGCGCAGCCGGGATCCCTGTCCCGCCGCACTGAGGGATTGGGCCTGCAGCGCCGCTGCCGGTCCGTCACATGCTGCCGCCATAGATGCTACGCGATGCTACAGGCATATCGTCTCCAAAAGCGCTACCATCCTCTCCGTTGGAGAGTGCCTGCCCGGAAGCCGATCAACTTGGAGGGAGCCATGACCAAAATGCACGCCCTAGACCTTGAAGCCCCCGCGGAAGAGAAAACGAAGAAAGACAAGTCGTGGAACTACGACAAGGAGATAAAGAAGCTTCAGGTGGAGTTGGCGCACCTGCAGGCCTGGGTGAAGAAATCGGGGGCAAGGATCGTGATCGTCTTTGAGGGGCGCGACGCCGCCGGCAAAGGCGGGATGATCAAACGAATTACCGAGAAAGTGAGCCCGCGTGTGTTTCGTGTGATTGCTCTGCCCGCGCCGACCGACCGTGAAAAGTCGCAGATGTACATGCAGCGCTACCTTGCCCACATGCCAGCGGCCGGGGAAATCGTCATCTTCGATCGCAGTTGGTACAATCGTCCAGGCGTCGACCGTGTCATGGGGTTCTGCAGCGAAAAGAAAGCCCAGAGGTTTCTCGAACTTGCTCCTCGATTTGAGGCGGCAATCGTTGAAAGCGGTATTGTCCTATTGAAGTATTTTCTCACTGTCAGCGAGGAAGAACAGGAGCGTCGCTTCAAGCGGCGGATCGAAGACCCGCTGCGGCAGTGGAAATTGAGCCCGATGGATGTCGAATCCTACCGCAAATGGTGGGACTACACCCGTGCCTATGACGAGATGCTGCGCAAGACCAACCATCAGCAGGCGCCTTGGTGGCTCGTTCCGTCGGACGACAAAGAGCGCGCCCGTATCAACTGCATTTCGCACATACTCAAATCGATCCCCTACGAGCGAGTTAAATTTCGCGAACCCGATCTCGGCAAGCGCCAGAAGCGGCCGGACGACTATGTCGAAGATCAAAGCCACAGGAACGTTGTGCCCGATCTGACACACTAGACGTCGGGTCAGCCCTATCGAGGACGGAGTGACCGGCGTGCGGCCAGATGCGGCGGCCATCCCCCAAACGCGAGCGTCCGAATTTTCCGTTGGAGATCTTCGCCGCCATGCCGACCCTTCCCCTCATATCAAGTCTGAGAGAATATCGGGTGGAGTGGCTCCGGTACGATCTGACATCCGGGCTGGCCATTGCCGCGGTTGGCTTGCCAAGCGCCATCGCCTACCCCGCTCTGGCGGGCTTGCCACCCGAAGTCGGAATCTACGCGAGCATCCTGTCGGTGCTTGGCTATGCCCTGCTCGGCTCGTCGCGGCAGCTCATTGTGGGCCCCGACGCCGGCACGGTGACGGTGCTGGCAGCGGTTCTTGTTTCTTTCGGGCTGTCGTCGACGGCCGAAAACGTCGTGGCTTCCGCGGCGATCGCCGCAATGGTCGGCCTCCTTTGCTTTCTGGCAAGCTTCCTTCGGCTGGGGTTTATCGCCAACCTCCTCTCACGTCCGATCCTGACCGGATTTATGACCGGCATCTCGCTATCGATCCTGATTGGACAGATCGGCCGCTTTACCGGGGTGAAGATCGAAAGCGACGGGCTGTTCGGGCCACTCGTCGAAATCGCAAAAAAGTCGGACCTGATCCACTGGCCTTCGCTCTGGTTGGGGGCAGGACTGTTCGTGGTGCTCCGGCTTCTCGGCAAATGGCTACCATCTGTCCCAGGACCGCTTGTCGTCATGGCACTCGCAACCGCCCTGTCCTACGCTTTTGATTTCCAGGCTTTGGGTATTCGTGTTGTTGGCGCTGTCCCTTCCCAGCTACCGTCGCCGTCGATCCCAATCCCGGATGTCGCCATCGGTGACCTGATCCTCGGGGCGGCAGCCGTTTTGATCGTCAGCTTTGGCGCGGGTATCGTAACCGCGCGTAGTTTCGGCGCGAAGAACCGATATCCGGTCGATGCCAACCGTGAGCTCCTTGGCTTTGGAGCGGCGAACCTTGCCTCGGGAGTGTTCGGCGGCTTCGCAGTCACCGCCTCCGATTCCCGCACCGCGATCAACGACCTCATGGGCGGAAAGACTCAAGTAGCGGCTGTCATCTCGGCTGCCGCCCTCACGCTTACGGTCCTGTTTCTGACCGACGCGCTGGCGATCCTGCCCACTCCCGCGCTTGGGGCCGTGCTGGCGTCGGCCGCCATTAGCCTCATCGATCTTAGAACGCTGGGCCAACTGTGGCGAATCAGTCGGATCGAGTTTCTCTTTGCGGTTATCAGCATTGCGGGTGCGCTCAGCCTCGGCGTCTTGCAGGGAGTGATCATAGCCGTGGTCGCGACACTGCTATATCTTGTCATGGAAGGAATGACCCCGCGCGATGCATTGCTTGGACGCATTCCAGGGCGCGACGGCTTCTACAAGCTTCATCGCTATCCCCAAGCAGAGCCAGTTCCCGGCGTGGTGATCTACCTCGTTCAGGGGAGCCTGCTATTTTACAACGCGGAACACATAAAGAGCAGGATGGAAGAGATCTTTGCGACGCTGGCACCGGATACCAAGTGGTTCATATTCGACGCAGGAGCAGCCGCTCAGATTGACAGCACCGCAGCGGTGATGCTTGACGAGATACGCACAATGGCAGAGGAGCGCGGCATAAAGTTCGCGATAGTGGAACTGCACAGCGAGCCGCTGGAAATACTGGAACGATCCGGTGTCCTTGCCCGAGTCGGCTCGACCATGATTTTTGATGAGTTGGAGGAGGCGGTGGACCTTGTGGAACACCAACCGGCTGTGGAGCCAAGGGATGGCGATGACGCGGCCGGTCACTCGGCCGACATCGCGCGCTAGATGTGGAGCCTCAACAGGTTGTCTCGGTTAAGGGCGAGGCGACTGATTGGCGTTTTTGATTTCAGACTGCCGTGAGGGCGATGCCAATTGTACATGTGGGTCCAGTTGGGCAGATGCGCCTTTCGATGCTCTGAGGAAGGATAGGCACGTGCATAGGCCCATTCGCGCAAGGCGGTCTGAATGAGGGTGTAGGGTTTGGTGCGGATGTGCTTAAGGCCGAGCGCCTTGCAGGCTTTGGCGAAGTCCTTGGCCTTGTAGCAGGAGCCGTTGTCGGTCATCACCCGCGTGACCGTGATGGCGAGGCTGTCGTAATAAGCGACTGCCGCCTTGAGGAAGGCAATGGCGCTGACGGCCTTTTCGTCCGGGAAGATATTGGTGAAGGCGATGCGGGAGGCATCGTCGATGCAGACATGAACATATTCCCAGCCGACACCTCGCGAATTGCTCTGGCCGGTCCTGTCGCCGGTGATCCGGTGACCAACGCGGTCAAAGCGGCCAAGGCGCTTGATGTCCAGACAGATCAGGCCACCAGGCTGTGCATACTCGTAGCGTACGATCGGTTCCGCCGGCTCAATGTCTTTGATCCGCGACAAGCCCGTTCGCCTGAGAACACGGCTGACGGTGGCGGGCGAGACGCCTGTTTCCATGGCGATATGCTTGCCCGTCAGACGCTGCCTTCGAAGACGGACAATGCGCTCGCACAAAGCCTGATCCGTCTGCCGAGGACTGGTTTTGGGCCGGGACGAATGATCCGTCATCCCCGCGCGTCCCGACATCCTAAACCGTTCGGCCCAGCGAGACACAATCTTTGGCGAGACACCATAGAGGCGGGCGGCCTGCGCTTTCGATAGCGTACCGCCGAGAACGGAGACGGCCATTTCTTCTCGACGCAATGGTGTCAGACGTGCATTCTTATGAATGTTCATTCGGCGCGATCCTGGAAAACTGAGGTGTGGTAACTCCAGTCTCCTAGATCCGCTCCGAATGGACAACCTCCTGAAAGCTCACAGCTAGAGCGCATCCATTGAAATCGAATTCGGGTTTGGGGTTCGCTCTCTGAGAATTTCATGATTCCTTCGTTGCTAAGATGATTTGCCTGGAGGGAGCACGGCAGCCGCATGAGCAACGATCTTCGCAGCCGCGTCCTGACGGCTCTGCAGATGGGGTGTCGGCCAGGTCCGCAGGCGGGATTGGCGTTTCGACGGCGATCGCCTGGATCGCGAGCGCACGACATGGCCAGTTGACGCCAGCCAAACAAGGCTGACGCGGAGGTTGGCGTGAGGTCGCGAAGGGCATCACGCTCAACGAGATGGTGTTACGCCTGCGAAAGGAGAAGTCCGTCTCCATCGGTCGCAGTGCGTTGGTCAGCTTGGCTATGCAGGCGCGGCTGGACATTCCTTGGGGTTGTCGTGCAATTTGCCAGTTATACCGTTTTGGTGAAAAGGTATAACGGCAGAGCGTCGCCATGGAAATGAAGCCGATAGACATGTACCAGACGATGCTTGCCGAACTGGGCCAGCGCTCGCTCGATGGGCACGGCCCATGGACTTCCCTCCCGATGGTCGCATCACCCCGGTTACGCTGCGGCGGGATCCCACGCTAGAACTTGCTACAGATCGAAAGCTTCCTTGAGTCCGACGCTCTTACGTTCGCGTAGATCGAGGTCGGCCTCGATATGCGCGATATGGTGAAGCATCAACCGGCAAGCCTCTTCCAGATCGCTTCGCTCGATTGCGGCGGCGATGTCGCCATGCTCGGAATGGCCACAGCTCGAGATGGTCGATTGGCCGTAAAGGGCGATCACGAGCGAGGAGCGCGCAACGAGTTCATCCATGAAACGTTGCATGATGGCATTGCCCGATATCGCAGCAAGCGTCAGGTGAAAATCGCCGGAAGCCTTGATCTCGGCGCGGCGCGCCGTCTGACCGCGTTCGCCCATTAGTCGGCCTTCCTCCAGCAGCAATTGCTTCAGGTGCTGGATCTGCGAAGGCGTAATTCTGGCTGCCGCCTCCCGCAGAATTCCGGGCTCGATCAGACGACGGGCGGCGAAAATCTGCCGTGCCTCTTCGGGTGAAGGGTAGGCTACGAACGCGCCTCGGTTTTTCTCGACACTGACGAGGCCCTCATAGGAAAGGGATTGCAAGGCTGCCCGAGCGAGCGTTCGGCTGACATTGAACAGGTTGCCAACGTCGGTTTCCGACAGCTTCGTTCCTGGCGACAGGCGCCGTTCCACGATTGCATCGCGGATCGCGTCGCGGATTTTTTGCGTGCCGGTATCGGCTGAATCGTCGGCGGTTTGGAGGGCGGTTGCGGAGGATTTCATGAAATCGGATACCTTTTGACCGGGAAATGATATCTGCGTTTCCCGCAAAAGTTAAATGGAATTTGCTCTCAAAGTGACGTCTAAATTGTATACGATACTCTGCACGAATTGCAGACGATAGCCTATTTTATGTGCAGATTGGCCCAGCGCCTGAATTTTAAGACAACGGGAATTTCAGGACAACCCTCTGATTTGCCGATGGCTGATGCGACGCAACAGGCACTGGCACGGCAGATGCATTGGCTTTCTCGAATAGAGGAAGACCGATGTCGAAAGCCGCAGAGATCGATATAGTATCCGTTTCCAAGGTGTATGGCGCCACCACGGCTGTCCATTCCATCAGCTTGAAGATTCCGGCCGGCTCCTACTGCTGCTTCCTTGGGCCTTCGGGCTGCGGCAAGACTTCGACGCTGCGCATGATCGCCGGCCACGAGAGCATTTCGTCCGGCGACATCAGGCTTGGAAATGCCGTCGTCACCGATTTTCCACCCGCCAAGCGCGGCACTGCGATGATGTTCCAGTCCTACGCGCTGTTTCCGCATCTAGACCTCATCGACAATGTCGCCTTCAGCCTGAAGATGAAAGGCGTTGACAAGGAGGAGCGTCGCACCAGGGCGCTGCAGATGCTGACACTGATGCAGATGGACGCCTATGCGACGCGGCGCCCGGCACAGCTTTCGGGCGGCCAGCAACAGCGTGTGGCGCTGGCGCGCGCTCTCATCACCGATCCGGAGGCACTGCTGCTCGACGAGCCGCTTTCGGCACTCGATCCGTTTCTCAAGATCCGCATGCGCGCCGAGCTCAAGAAGCTCCAGAAGAGCCTCGGCATCACCTTCGTTCATGTGACGCACAGCCAGGAAGAGGCGATGGCGCTGGCCGATCTGATCGTCATCATGAACGACGGCAAGATCGAGCAGGCGGCAACCCCGCGCAAGGTGTTCGAAGAGCCCGCCACCGCGTTCGTCGCACGTTTCATGGGCGATCACAACGTGCTGTCTGGCCGTGTCGTCTCCTCGCAAAACGGGGTCACGACGCTGGAGGCGCCGGAGGGGCAAGCCTTTTCCGTGCGCGGCAATGGCAAACAGGTCGGCGAGAGCGTCGATATCGGCGTCCGCACTGATCGCGTCCGCCTCGACGCGTCCGCCGACAACACGCTCGGTCTCAACGGCATCGTCTCCAACATTGAATATCGCGGCGCGTCGGTGAAGATCACCGTCGTCGGCGCGGGTAGTGACGACTTCACGGTCATCGCGAATGACGGCGACTACTTCGCCAAACCCGTATCGGTCGGCGATGCGGTGTCTCTGAGTTGGGCTCTGGAGGATGCGATCCTCCTTGGCCATGCATGAACCTCACCACCAAAAAAAGGGGAACTGACATGACAACTGAAAAGAAGACGACCAAGACGGAACCGGGGATTTCCCGCCGTAGCCTCCTAAAGACGGGCGCTGCCGCCATCGGTGCAGCCGCGGGCTCCGGCCTGATCACTGGCTTCCCGACCATCTGGGCACAGTCGAACATCACGCTTCGTCAGTTCGGCACCGGCGTTTCGAACATCAACGCCATCGCCGAGCAGTGCAAAAAGGACCTCGGCATCACGCTCGAGATGACGGCAACCGATTCCGACGCTGCCGCCCAGCGCGCCGTGACGCAGCCCGACAGCTACGACATCGCCGATATCGAATACTGGATCCTGAAGAAGGTCTATCCAACCGGTGTCATCCAGCCGATGGAAACGAAGAAGCTGAAGTATTACGATCAGGTCGTGCCGCTTTTCAAGACAGGCAAGCTGAAGCCAGACAGCGTTATCGCTCAGGGCACGGCGCCGCACACGGTCGGCTATGTCGAAAGCAAGGATGCCAAGACCTTCGCCAAGGGCGAGACTGAATTCTTCACCATGATGCCGACGATCTACAATGCCGATACGCTAGGTATTCGCCCTGACCTCGTCGGCCGCGAGATCTCCACCTGGGCCGATATCATGGATCCCAAGTTCAAGGGCAAGACCTCGATCCTCAACATCCCGTCGATCGGCATCATGGACGCCGCGATGATCATGGAAGCCTTGGGCAACATCAAATATGCCGACAAGGGCAATATGACCAAGGAAGAGATCGACAAGACGATCGAGTTCCTGATCAAGGCAAAGCAGGATGGCCAGTTCCGTGCCTTCTGGAAGAGCTTCGACGAGTCCGTCAACCTGATGGCCTCTGGCGAAGTCGTTATCCAGTCCATGTGGTCGCCGGCCGTTGCCGCCGTCCGTTCGAAGGGCATCGCCTGCAAGTATCAGCCGCTCAAGGAAGGCTATCGTTCGTGGGGCGGCGGTCTCGGCCTTGCCTCGCACCTCAAGGGCGCTCAGCTCGACGCGGCATACGAATACATCAACTGGTACACGTCTGGCTGGGTCGGCGGCTACCTCAACCGCCAAGGCTATTACTCGGCCTGCATGGAGACTGCCAAGAAGTTCATGACCGCCGATGAATGGGGTTACTGGATCGAGGGCAAGGCGGCGCAGAGCGATGTCCTTTCACCGGAAGGCAAAGTCATGGAGAAGGCCGGTGCTGTTCGCGACGGTGGTTCGTTCGAAGAGCGCATGGGTCATGTCGCGTGCTGGAACTCCGTCATGGATGAGGACCGCTACATGGTTCGGCGCTGGAACGAGTTCATCGCCGCTTAAGGCGCCCCCTTCTGCCAGGCCCTCTCCCCAGTTCCTTTGGGGAGGGGGTATCCACAACGGAGAGACCGGAACATGGCCACGATCGCGTCTTCGCAGGCCGAGCAACAATCGCAACAGATAAGCCGTCGAAGGATCGGATGGCCGGCATGGGCAGCCTCTTATCTGCAGGCGACGCCGCTGGTCCTCATTCTCGGTTTCTTCTTCATCCTGCCGATCGCCATGATCGCGGTTGTCAGTTTCTGGGATTATGATTTCGCCGGCCTTTACCCCGCTTTCTTGACGATGAACTACACCGACACGCTCGGTTCATGGGTTACTTGGAAGACCTATCTCAACACCCTGAAATTCACGGTCATCGTCTGGGGCTTGACGCTCTTCATCGGCTTCTGGGTCGCCTACTTCCTGGCCTTCCACATCCGCCGCACGACGACACAGATGATCCTCTTCCTGGTCTGCACCGTGCCGTTCATGACGTCGAACATCATCCGGATGATCTCCTGGATCCCGGTGCTTGGCCGTAATGGGCTCGTCAACTCGGCGCTGGTTCAGATGGGCATCGTGCCGCAGCCGATCGAATGGCTGCTCTATTCCGATTTCGCCGTCGTTCTTGCCATGGTGCACCTCTACACGCTGTTCATGGTAACGCCGATCTTCAATACGCTGATGCGCATCGATCGCTCACTCTTCGAGGCGGCGCGCGATGCCGGCGCCAGCGGCTGGCAGATCCTCTGGAACGTCGTTCTGCCACTTGCAAAGCCCGGCATGGCGATCGGGACGATTTTCGTCGTCACCCTCGTCATGGCCGATTTCTCGACCGTCCAGGTCATGTCCGGCGGCCAGAGCGCCTCCGTGGCACTGATGATGAAGAACCAGATGTCGCTGCTGCAATATCCGGCCGCTGCCGCCAACGCGGTGGTGCTGCTGGTGGTCGTCCTCCTGATGGTTGCCGCGATCCTTCGCGTCGTCGATATCCGCAAGGAGCTGTGAGATGAACCACGAGAAGCGCACCTTCGAATTCTATGTGCTTGCGGCGTTCTTTCTCGTCTTCGTGCTGTTCCTGTACGGACCGCTGTCGGCGATCCTGATCCTGTCCTTCCAGGGGCCGGATGGCGGCCTGACGTTCCCGCTGAATGGTGTATCCGTTCATTGGTTTTTCAATCTGTTCGAGAAGCAGGCGGTCGGCGACTTCGGCGCCTCTTTCCGTCGCTCCTTCACGCTCGGGCTGATGGTGATGGTGGTAACCGTTGTCGTTTCGCTGCTGGCGGGCCTGGCGTTCCGGCGCCGCTTCCGCGGTTCGACCGTGCTTTTTTATGCGACGGTCGCAAGCCTCGTCGTTCCATCGATCATCATTTCGCTCGGGATCGGCGTGGTGTTCCAGCAAAGCGGCCTGAAGCCAGCCTGGTATTCATCCGCTTTCGGCGCGCATCTGACATGGACGCTGCCGTTCGGCGTGCTGATCATGTTTGCCGTCTTCAACCGCTTCTCGCCCGCCTATGAAGAGGCGGCGCGCGATCTCGGCGCGACCTCCTGGCAGACGTTCAGGCATGTCGTGCTGCCGATGATTGCGCCAAGCCTGATCGGCGTTGGCCTTTTCGGCTTCACACTTTCCTATGACGAATTCGCTCGGACGCTGATGACATCGGGCAGCTACAACACGCTGCCGCTCGAGATTTACGGCATGACCACCAACGTCACGACGCCGGTGCTCTACGCGCTCGGAACGGTGACGACGCTGTTTTCCTTCACCATCATTCTCGTCGCGCTCGGTATCATGCTCATGCTGCGCCGGCGCCAAGCAAAAACAAGTTGATCTGATGCGCATTCTTCTCGTCAATCCCAATACGACGGCCTCCATGACCGAGAAGGCGGCTGTCGCTGCCCGCGCGGTCGCGGCCTCCGGCACCGATATTATTGCTGCGACCTCCCGTATGGGGCCGGTCTCGATCGAGGGGCATTACGACGGCGCCTTGGCCATCCCGGGGCTTCTCAACGAACTGAAGGAACAGAAGGCCGGTGGTTATGACGCGGCCATCATCGCCTGCTTCGACGATACCGGGCTTGATGCCGCGCGCAGCTTTGCCGACGTGCCGGTGCTCGGGCTCTGCGAGTCCGCTGTCGCGACGGCCGGGTTCCTGGCGCAACGCTTTACCGTCGTGACGACGCTGGAGCGCTCGCGCGTTCTGATCGACAATCTCGTGCGGCGCTATGGCATGGGCGGACGTGCAAAGGTGCGCGCATCGGATATACCGGTTCTTCAGCTCGAAGACCCCGCGTCGGGTGCCATCGACAAGCTGCGAACCGAGATCGAACGGGCACTCTTGGAAGATGGGGCGGAGGCGATCGTGCTCGGTTGCGCCGGCATGACCGATCTGGCGCGTGAGCTGCAGGATATCTACGGCGTCCCGGTCGTCGACGGTGTCGCTGCTGCGGTCAAGCAGGCGGAGGCGCTGGTGTCGCTTGGGCTCTCGACCAGCAAGCGCGGCTCCTATGCATCGCCGCTGGCCAAGCCCTTCACGGGCGCGATGAGCGCCTTTGCGCCGATGCGGGCAGCAAGCTGATCCATGACCATTTCCTTCGACTTCGAAACGCTCTCCGAGCGCGAACGCTACAAGCTGATGATCGGGACCATCATTCCGCGGCCGATTGCGCTCGTGACGACCATCGACGAGCATGGCCGTATCAATGCCGCACCTTTCAGCTTCTTCAACTGCCTGTCGGCCGATCCGCCGATCCTGGCGCTCGGCGTCGAGAACAATCCGGACATGTCCTTCAAGGACACGGGCCATAACATCCGCATGACCGAGGTCTTCACGGTCAACATCGTGTCGTTTGCCATCGCGGATGCGATGCATATCTGCGGTTCGAAATATCCGCGCGGCGTCGACGAATTGAAGGAAGCCGGGCTGACGGCGATGCCTGGCCAGAAGGTCGCCTCGCCATGGATTGCGGAGGCGCCGGCAGCCTTTGAGTGCCGGCGTCACGTCACGCTGGAGCTCGGGAAATCCCGGCAGATCATCCTGGGCGAAATCATCTACGCGCACTATCGCGATGGCGTCGTCGATCCGGAACGGCTGCGCGTCGATCCCGCCGAAGTCGATGCCATTGCGCGCCTGGGTGGCGACACCTGCTCCACGATCCGAGATCGCTTTCAGATGCTGACACCGAAATTGTAAGGGCGCGGTGTCACCACGAGCCTGCTGAAGGATATCAAATTGCGCTTCGAGATCACTGACCGAAACGCCAAGATTCGTTCACTGCTGTGTCGTCAAACCCAAACCTTTTGGTTCGATATCGGACGGTGGGCGAAATGCCGGAACCATTAGTGCTCGTATCCATTGCGGTTGATGTTCGGAGGAACCGCAATGCCGCAGTACCCTTCCATTCAGGATGACATCGTTGCCCTGCGTCCTGTCATGCAGGCCTTCGCGCGGCGCTTTACCAAATCAGATGCCGACGCCGAGGATCTTGCTCAGGAAACGATCATGAAGGCCCTCAGTCATCTGGATCATTTCACGCCCGGAACCAACCTCAAGAGCTGGATGTTCACCATCCTGCGAAACCACTACTGCAGCCAGTACAAGCGCTCGAAGCGTTGTCGTCCGGCCTCCGATCTCTCCGACGGCTCCTTCGAGATCCCCGTGCCATCGGATCAGGATTGGCCATTGCGGCTGAAAGATGTTTCAGACGCGATTGATCGCCTGCCCCAACAGTTGAGACAACCGCTAATGCTGGTCGTGGCCGGGCGCTCGTACATGGATGCTGCAAAGGAGTGCGGGTGCGAAATCGGCACCATAAAAAGCCGTGTCGCGCGTGCACGGATGGCTTTGATGCTGGCTTTGGACGAGGTCTCCTTCAGCGAAGCTGCAACCAGGTAGGAAAGGCGGGCGATCAGAAGTTCGCTTCAGGTTGACCGCCTCGTGGCTCGCGTCTGGCTGAGGCAACCCGTATCAGGAATCCCTGAGGTCACTAAGAGCAGCTAGTGGAACGCCGTCTGCCTGGCTTCCAGATAACGGGCCATCGCACTTAGGCGTCGGGGGCAGACAAGACCGACGCGGTACAAGGCAATAATTGTTCGCGCCAGCCGGTCGGGATCGGTGCAGATGTTGTCTGCCCGCAGACGTTCGAAAACCGGTGTGAGAATCTCAAAGTCGGTGGACGTCAGGATGTCCGGGAAGTATCTCATCTGATGCACGGCACCCTCCGCGAACTCACGCCCTAGCAAAACCCTACGCTTCTGATCGAAGAGTTCAAGCGAATCCTAATGTGTTCGAAAGGTTTGCCGGAGACGATGGTAGATCGCACAGATTTCTCCTTTCGCCTCGCTCAGAACAAAGCATCCGGGGGGCTTCAATGAACTCGAAACGAAGGCCGCGAACACGAAAGGGATCTGGCCAACGTCAAGCATTTCCACGCACGCGATCATCTCGTGACCCTCGTAATCGAGATCGACGATCGCGCCATCGTGGCCACCAAGGTCAGACGCCTCAAGGGCTGCCGCAGCAATCGGACCCGCCAGAACGATATCCATTGCTTTCCAAGCATTTGAGACACTCGACGGGAGCGTACGTTTGGAAATCACAAGATATCGAAGCATGGTTGCCCCCTGAGTTGCGATATCCGAACAGAACACACTCAGAGATGTTCCGGAAGTCCCCTTGCACGAGTTCCGATCTGAGAAGAGTGAGCGCCAGGGACCACCTTGGTGCGCCGTTTGACGGTAGGAGAACGCCGGTTTCGGACGGCTGCGGCCGCGCCCCGCGTTGAACATTATCGCAAAGGAGGCGGAACGCCTCTGCGGCTCGAACATACTCTGACGATCATCGTGATCTCTCAAAAGCCAAGAGAAAGCTGCCGCGGCTGATGGTTTTCGACCACGACTGGAAAGCGCCGCCTTGAGCGGAGTTGAAGTGGCGAGGCCATCGGCTAGATTTTCACGTCCAGCACGCCGGGAACGCCATCAATCTTGCCGACATCATAGCCAAGCCGCGTGATGAGAGGTTCGCCTTCCGTTCCCGCCGATAGCTGCAGCGGCTGGCAGTTATACAGCACGGAATCGCCGAATTCATGCGCGCGGTAGCCGGACGCGGTGAGCGCTGCGAATGTCTCGGCGAGCAGGGCATCGTCAGCGAAGGCGCGCAGGAGCTCGAAATGGCTTTCGCCGGGTTGGTGGACGCCCGTAAGAACCGCATCGGCCACGCGAAGCGACGTGCCCTGCGCGATGCGCCCTGTCGCAATGCCATTTCCGGCGCGCACGCTGCCATCGGGATTGGCAGCGGCCTCGAGCGCGCGCACGACGCTCGTGCCGATCGCGATGATGCGGCTGCCGCAAAGCTTCGCCCGCGCGACGCGCTCCGCGGTGCGCTCGGGGATGTGGTACGGCTCGTCGAAGGGAAGGCGCAGGTCGAGCGCGGGATCGCCAGTGGAAGAAACGCCCGCGGCATGCGTGAGTGCTGCGAATCCGACGTCGCGCCGACGCCAGGTTTGAAGCGTGCGCCAGTCGAGCGCGAAAGACGCTGACGGCGCCTCGAACGCCAACGGCCGGGCGGCAATCTTCGTCCAAACATCCCACAGCGCCAATGGCTCGGGAACATGCGCGTATTGGATCGGCCGACCGTGCTGCGCCATTCCTGCAAGTACCGCTGCGGGGTTTCCTGGGAAGCGGAGCTCGAGAAGTCGTGGATGGTCGAGAAGACGCTCGACGACGGCGTCAAGCGGGCCGAGCCGCAGGCGGTCGCCTGTTGACAGCGCAGGCGGAGGCAGCCGGTCCTCCGTTGGCGTGCGGTGATCACCAAAGCCGAAGGCAATCGCCACGAAGCGGGTAGGATCGGAAAGTGTTAGCCAGCCGGCCAGGCGAATCTCGATCGCCTCACCGCTTGGGATATGCGTGCCGTGTAAGCTGGCAGGCAAGGTCGCGGCGTCATTGGCGACGACCAGATCGCTCGGATTAAACAGCGTCGCGAGCCTCGTGCGCGGCAGGTCACGCATCGTGCCGCCCGTCTCGACGACGAACAGTCTGGCGGAACGCCGATCGGAAAGGTCGGCAATCATGCTTGTTCCCCGGGGAAAAGCTGGGCCCGGACCGACAATGCGTCGAGCATCGTTTCGATGATCTCGCCAGCAGCAAGCTCGGGGGCCTTCAAGGTCGACGGATCGGCGTCCGGAAGCGCCAGCGCGTGAAGTGGGGTGTCCATATCGCCAGGGTCGAGCGAAAGGAGCTTGATACCATCGGGTTTCGCCTCCTCGTCCCAGATCGCGGTCAGATGGACAAGAGCGGCCTTGCTCGCGCCATAGGCGCCCCAGCCGGGATACGCGTTGACCGCCGCGTCGCTGGAGATGTTGATCACCAGCGCACCGCGGCCCTCGCGTGCTGACGCGGCAAGCGCACCAAACAGGGCTTTCGTCAGCCGGAAGACGCCGAGGACGTTGACCGCAAGCGCCGCTTCCAGCTCCTCGCAATCGGTATCGGCAAGAAGGGCCAGAGTGACAGGACCGAGGCTTGAAGCATTGTTGATCAGGACGTCGATCCCGCCAAAGCTGGCCGTGACCTGCATTGCGATCGGGTAGATGTCGTCCTTCTTGCCGATGTCCGCGACAATGCCGTGCGCGCCTGTCTCGGCTGCAACGCGCTCGACATTGGCTGCCGTGCGAGCGACGAAGGCGACGCGCGCGCCCTTCGCCGTAAGCTGCCGCACAAGCGACAGTCCGAGGCCGGACGTACCGCCTGTCACGATCACGCGAAGTCCCTGAAGATCGATTTTCATCTGCATTGGCGGTGCTCCTTTAGTCCGTGAGAACAGTTGCTACAAGTTCAAGTTAACTTGAAGTCAAGTGGGATTCGTGCTCTTATTCATGCATGGATCCGATGCTAACCATCACCGACGTGTCGCGGCGCAGCGGCGTAGCCTCGTCGGCACTGCGTTTCTACGAGGAGCGCGGGTTGATCCCGTCCGAGCGGGCCGGCTCGGGGCACAGGCGTTATCACCGATCCGTACTGCGCCGGATCGCCTTCATCGTCTTTGCGCAACGCATTGGGTTGAGGCTTGAGGAGATCGGCGCCGAGCTCGCCAAGTTGCCGGTCGACCGCGTGCCGTCGCGTCGGGATTGGTCACGGCTGTCGGGCGAGTGGGCAATGCGCATCGACCAGCGCATAGCCGAGTTGCAGCGCCTGCGGTCCGGGCTTACCGAATGCATCGGCTGCGGCTGCCTGTCGATCGACCGGTGTAGCCTGGCGAATCCTGCTGATGTGGCAGGACGCAAGGGGCCGGGGCCGAGGTATTGGCTGGGGTGATCGTAGGGCCGCGATCTCGGGGTCTTCGACCTGTTCATACTCACATCGCCCTGCCTGCCCTGCATAGCGGCAACAGGCATTGTTTCGGTTCTCCTCGGTCGATGTCTGCATCCAGGCGCGACCTAAAAATGGGCCAGGTTCGCGCTGGGTCTTCGTGATACTGGTCACCTGAGCCTCAAGGGCAAAAGACCTGCTGGCGGCCGGTGATTTCCGGTTGGCCGGAATGCGCGCATCATCCCAAGCCCAGCTTCCGGTAGGAGTTGCAGACCTCTTATACCAACGAGCGCTAATCAAAACCGGTGCGCCCAGTCACGCATTCCAATCGACATGATCTTCCACGGCTGAGCGACCAGCTTGTTCCATGCGTCGCAGCAATGGGCGACGATGTCCTCGTAATCTTTGAAGATCCGGTTGGACAACCAGTTGTCACGCAGAAATTGCCACACGTTCTCGACGGGATTTAATTCGGGCGAGCGTGGCGGCAGGAAGAGCAGTGTGATGTTGTCGGGCACATCGAGCTTCGGCGTGACATGCCACCCCGCCTGATCAACGATCAGCACGGCATGAGCGCCGTCATCGACGGCCTGGCTGATTTCGATCAAATGCTGGTTCATGGCGCTGGTGTCGCAGTAGGGAAGAACGAGACCCGCACCTTTGCCCTTCTTGGGGCAGATAGCGCCGAAGATATAGGTCCACATCGTGCGTTGATCGTGTGGTGCCGAAGGCCTTGTTCCCCTGCGTGCCCATCGCCGGGTGATCTTGTTCTTTTGGCCTATCCGAGCTTCGTCGGCCCACCAGAGCTCAATCTCGACGTTCTTCGGGAGCCTGCCTTTGATGGCTGCCAGTGTGGCGGGGAACTTTTTTTAAAACTCTCCAGGTCGCCTTCGTTCTGGGCGTAATGGCGCGGGCGGGCAGACAGCTTTGCAAAGCCGAGCGCCTTCAATTCGCGGCCAATGGTCGTTTCATCGACGGATATCCGATATTCTTGGAACAGCCATTGAGCAAGATCCTTGCGCCGCCAGCGCACAACGCCATGCACCGCCGGTATCGGGCCACTTTCGACGATCTTTGCCAAAGCCTGGCGATGCACGTCGGAAAGCTTTCCTTGATTGCCGGGTGCTTTGCCATTGATGAGCCCCGACGGGCCACGCGCATTGAAGCGAATAACCCAGTCGCGGACAATTTGCAGGGTCACGCCTCCGATCCTGGCCGCATCGCTGCGGGAATGGCCATCATAGATTTCGGCAAGGGCAAGAAGCCGCCGAGCCTGTGCCGCATCCTTCGTGCCTTTGGCCAACGCCCGAAGAGCGAAGCCGTCGAAGTCATCGCGCAGTGGAATTCCTGATGTCATCCGCAAACCTCCGTTTGCGGTATTGATTCAGAACTCAACTGATTTGGAAACCTCAAAAAGAGTCAGAGATCGCTCACGCTGGTATTATGCCCGTGCAGATGCCTGCACTTGCCTTCGTGCCCAACAACGCGGTGTCCGCAACTGATATCGTGGTAGCGCTTCGCCTGCCAGCTCATGCGTCACCACGCGGCAATGCATAGTTCGCTGATGTAGGCAGCTCCATGCGCCCTTCGCGCCACGCGCATGACCAGCGGGTCGGGAACTCCAGCTTCGAGAAATCCTTGGGCTCGCAGGACGTTTGAGTGGTTCATGTCTGTTGGAGGATACTTCCCGTCATGCTGGTGTGGCTGTATGCCAGCGCTTGCATGCAACCGGGGAGCTCCATGGCTCGGGCAATCGACTGCGCTTTGCATGGGAACGAACGTCAGCTCGACGCGGCTGCCGATGACGCGATCCATCTGTTCGTAGCTTTCGTATCTCTCAAGCTCGTGTTCGCTAGTCAATGGGGACACCGACCGTAGGCAGTTCGGAACGTTGATCACTTCATGTGAGTCCACCGATTCTGGCGAACCACAGCGACCAGCCGCATGGACTTCGTTTATCTTGTCCGCGCCCCAACGGAGCCGTAGCGGTCCTCCCGTCAACGGCGGCTGAGGCGACCAAGACCGTCCCAGCCTTTCCTGGTCGGTGAGCTCCCAGTGGACCTTCATATGGAGCACCTGGCCTTCCCCGCAGTTCGGGTTGCCGAAGGCGAATCCAACGGAGTCCACCCGTGTGAGGAAGTAGCGCTGGTTGGAACTGAGGCAAATTTCAATGGGGCATTGGCACTTTCTGTAGTTATTCCCATCGTTTCTCCTGGTTCCGAAATGCACTTGGAGCGAGGAAGCAAGTAGCGAGCCAACAGAAAAGCCACGTTAGAACAAGAAGTTGCGCAGACATCACTATGTCGTATGTCCGACAACGCGCTGAAGGTTGTGTTGAGAAAGTGGCTTCGAGAGCTGAGGGCGGCCCCCTGGGTGAAAAAGGATGACGGCGCCGATTTCGTGGCAATGCGGAACTCAATCGGCCGGCAGCGCTTAATGAAGCCGCTCCATCTTACCCATCATGTGCATCCGAGCACTCGAGAGCGCAGGCACCCGAAGGTGTCACAACGCTCATGGCCGGGCCGCCGCCTTTGAACCATTCGAGCACCCAACCGGCGGAGGCTGGGCACGCCGATGAGCAGCTGATTTGAGATGATTGCTGAGTAGCGCGCTGTGGACACGGCAGCACAGGGACCGGTATGCTTGATCGCTTGTGGCGACACCATAACCGACGCTCACCTTTCCAATCCGGAGATCTTGGTTGGAGCTGCCGTTTGGCTGCCACCGCTGACGGCTGGTGAGCGGTCTTAAGCGAGCAGGGTCATTTACGTATGAGGCTTCGAGTGACGCCACACACGTTGCCTGCAAAAAGGCCGATCCGACTGCTGAAAAACGCCGCAGTGCAAGGCTTGACGGCCTTCTTTCCTATAGCCGTCCACGCGACCCAAGCTTTTCCCATAACGAATCAATTGTGGACCGAGGAAGGTGCAGCCGAAAAACATCGGACAAGACTCGCTGCAGTTCGCTCTTCGTTTCGAGTGTTTCTGTTTCCTCAGTTTGGTTCCGAATCAAGCTGAAATCCTTGTTGAACAAGTTCGCAGGCCCTTCGTCTGTCAGCACGCTCATCATGAGGCTGGATGGAAACGGCGAACGGTCCCACAGCGTCGGCGAGCCAGTCGACGCCCTCGATGGTTACGATGAATGCCTGGTGTGTGCGTGGACCACCCTCTGCAGCACCCATACGCACTCTGCACAGGATGGGCTAGGCACGCCTCGCCATGTTTTGTCTCTAGCATAGCCGTCTCTCATCTTGATGTTGGCTCCCTGCCTGCCGCGCTCTCCTATGTCTCTGATCTTCAACTGTCGCGACGCAACTTGTGTTTCCGTCAAGCCAAGTAGCCTGTGTACAATAGTTACATGGTATAGCGCGACGATCAGGATGAGACGCGAGCGACAATCTGGATGAGATTCTTATGTCGCGGTTGGAGCGAAGTTATCATGTTGATTGTCGCTGGCAAGAGTTTCATCGTGTTCTGATTGCCGCTCCGCGACAAGCTGGGAAGAGCTTTTGATTGTCGCGAATGAGGCGGGTCTGCCGCGCTGGCGTTTGGCTTCCATGGCCGAACGCCGCCGGTAGCTTTCGACATTCATCTCGAAGATTGTTGCGTGATGGACAAGTCGGTCCACCGCGGCAAGCGTCATGGCCGGGTCTGGAAAGACGCGGTTCCATTCTCCGAAGGGCTGATTGGCGGTGATCATGATGGAACGCCGCTCATATCTTGCGGAGATGAGTTCGAAGAGCACGCTCGTTTCGGCCTGGTCCTTGGTGACGTAGGCCAGGTCGTCGAGGATGAGAAGATCGAACTTGTCGAGCTTTGCGATGGCGGCTTCGAGCTGAAGCTCCCTCCGCGCGACCTGAAGCTTCTGGACGAGATCGGTCGTGCGGGTGAAGAGCACGCGCCAGCCGTTCTCGATTAGCGCGAGGCCGACGGCTGCGGCGAGATGGCTCTTTCCGCCGCCGGGCGGACCGAACATCAGGATATTGGCGCCTTTGGCGAGCCAGCTATCGCCGGCTGCAATCGCCATGACCTGGGCCTTGGAGACCATGGGAACAGCGTCGAAGGCGAAGCTGTCGAGCGTCTTTCCGGGTGGCAGGTGGGCCTCGGCGAGGTGTCTTTCGATCCTGCGATGGGCGCGTTCGGCCAATTCATGCTCGGCGATGGCCGAGAGGAAACGGGCAGCAGGCCATCCTTCCCGATCGGCCTGCTCGGCAAATTGGTGCCAGAACGTCTTGATCGTCGGCAGCCTCAGTTCGTTGAGCATGATGCCGAGGCGGGCTTCATCGACTGTGTGGATGTTGCTCTTCATGCGACCTCTCCCGCATAGGCCGTGCCGATCAGGGCTTCATAACCATTGAGCGACGCGAGTTGCACATGAACGATCGGCAACTGATCCGGGTCCGGGCTGAAGACCGCTCTCAAAGCCGCCAGATCAGGCAGTTTGTGGGCGTCGAGCGTTTTGGCAAGCTCCTCGGCCAGTTCACGCTCGCAACTGCGATCGTGAGCCAAGGCAAGCAGTTCCACGGTGATCTTGCAAGCCTGCCGCTCGGGCAGTTGCTCGATGAGCGCGTCGAAAGTCCTGCGATATTCCGGCCTGGGGAAGAGCTTGTCGCGATAGACGAGCCCCAAAAGCGCCATCGGCTTTTTGCGCAGGGAATGAATGACGTGATGATAGTTGACGACTTGATCGTGCTTGCCACTCGCATGGGCGCGGCCTCGGGGTAATGTCAGCAGATGCGTGCCGCCGATGAAGACGTCGAGGCGATCGTCGAACAGACGCACCCGCAGCCGGTGGCCAATCAGACGGGAAGGCACGGTGTAGAAGACCTTGCGCAAGGCGAAGCCGCCGGTGCTCGATACGGTGACGATGACCTCTTCGAAGTCGGTGGTGCGACGATCGGGAAGAGCTTGCAGATGCGTGCGCTCGGCATCGATGCGCTTGCCATGTGCGGCATTGCGGCGGCTGACGATCTCATCGATGAAGGCGCGATAGGATCCGAGGTCGCCAAAGTCCCTGGTTCCGCGCATCAGCAGAGCATCGCGGATCGCATTCTTGAGATGGCCGTGGGAACTTTCGATCGAGCCGTTCTCGTGCGCGACGCCCTTGTTGTTGCGCGTCGGCGTCATGCGATAATGGGCGCACAGTTCGTCGTAGCGATGCGTCAGATCGACCTTGGCGTCGGCATCGAGGTTGCGGAAGGCGGCCGATAAGCTGTCGCTGCGATGATAGAGCGGCGAACCGCCAACCGACCACAGGGCGTTCTGCAGCCCCTCGGCCAGAGCGACGAAGCTCTCTCCACCCAGGATGACATGGGCATGCTCGAAGCCCGACCAGACCAGCCGGAAGTGATAAAGCAGATGATCGAGCGATTGGCCGGCGATCGTCACGCCGAGGCTGCCCATGTCGGTAAAATCCGACAGTCCTAACCGACCGGGTTCGTGCATCTGACGGAAGATCACTTCCTGCTCCTGACCGTGAACAGCCCGCCATGATCGGATACGACGCTCAATCGTACGGCGAACACCTTCTGACAGCTCTGGATGACGCCGCAGCATCTCGTTGTAAACGGCGACCGCTCGGATGCCGGGCGCGGCCTTGAGGAGCGGAACAACCTCGGCGTCGAAGATGTGCTCAAGGGGATCGGGGCGACGCCGGTCGCGCGGCGGCTTGGTCTGCGATGGAAGACGCGCATCCTTCTCGATGCGGTAAGCCGTCGCCCGGCTGATCGACGCCTTGGCGGCAGCGACCTCAATGGGGTTGTTTTGTCGGTACTTCATAAAAAGCCTCGTCTGATGATCGGTTACATGGCGACCCGGCACAAAGGTGATTCTCCATTCTCAGAAAATCACCGACGCTACCGGGCCAACCGCGATCATGAGACGCCGAAAAATTGCGCCGCGGCGGGGGTGTAACTCCAGTCGGGCTACGCCCTCCCTTCGTCACACCCCCGCCGCCGAGTCTCATCCTGATTGACGCTGAGTCTCACCTTGTTTGTCGCCGCGCACATGGAGGCGTGCATGGGTGCGCTTTATTGGGGCGCTGTTGGCGAAGGGCGGATTTGGTCGGCGCATCTGGTGCAGGTGTTCGATTCCACCCGTGGTGCGCGCCCACGTCTGCGCCCTCGCCGCCGGCTTCATCTCGCTTCAATCCGCTGACACGGTCCTAAGGCTACCGCACTATTGTCCATGAGTTTTTGAGACATGTAGGTGTATTCGAGCGCGTAACGGCGGGCGGATTCCTGCAGGTTGGCGGCCGCGGCGTGACCGCCCTCGATATTTTCATAATAGTAGAAGGGTAGACCCATATCTTCGAACAGGGCGGCCATCTTGCGCGCGTGCACCGGTCCGACACGGTCATCCTTGGTCGAAGTCTCGAAGAAAGGTTCTGGATAGGCCACGCCCGCCCTGACGTTATGATAAGGCGAGATCGAGCGTAGGAAGGCGCCTTCGGCTGGATCGTCTGGATTGCCATATTCGCCCTGCCAGGAGGCACCTGCCGACATCCGGGTGAAATTGACCATGTCGAGAAGCGGCACCTGGATCACGACCGCGTTCCACAGGTCAGGGCGCTCGGTCAGTTGCACGCCCATAAGCAGGCCGCCATTAGAACCACCCATGATCCCGAGATGCGGTGTCGAGGTGACCTTCTTCGCAATCAGGTCCTGGGCCACGGCCTGGAAGTCGTCGAAGACGCGCTGACGAAGGGTCTTCAGGCCGGCCTGGTGCCATTTCGGTCCGAATTCGCCGCCGCCGCGGATATGGGCCAGCGCGTAGGCGCCGCCCTTTTCCAGCCATAGCTTGCCAAGCACTGCCGAATAGCGAGGCTGCATTGGAATTTCGAAACCGCCATAGGCGTAGAGGATGGTCGGGCTCGTGCCGTCCAGCTTGACATCCTTGCGTGCCACGAGGAAGTATGGAACCTTCGTGCCATCCGTCGAGGTCGCCCAGAACTGCTGTACTTGCAGGCCTTGGGCATCGAAGCGTTCAGGGATCGACTTGATCTCCTCGACCTTGCCGCTTGCAGCATCGGCACGAAACAGGGTGGAAGGTTCGAGGAAACCTTCTGAGAAGACGAACAAATGATCGCTCCCATGGTCGCTAGACGTCAGGGACAGGGTCGAATTTTTCGGCAGCGCCAACTTGAAAGACGACCAGCGGCCCTTGCCGAAATCGAAGCTGCGTACCTCACTGGTGACGTTCGACAGGATAGACAGGACGAGACGGTTTTTGGTCTGGGCAGTCCCTTTGACAGACTGGTGCTCGTTTGGCATGAACAGCGCCAGCGGTTCGACGTGCGCCGGATCGGCGAGCGCCGCCTTGAGATCGAAAGCGATGATCGCGCCATTGTGGAAGACGGTGCCCTTGGCCGAGGTCCAGTCCGACTTCAACTGATAGATTGCCTGGCCCTTGTAGTAGCCGTTAAAGATGGCCGTGTTCGGGAGGGGCAGGACCACCTTGCCGCTATCGTTGTGGCCGTTCGGGTAGAAGGCTAGTTCGGTATTGAAGAAGTCGAGGCCGCGATAGGAGGTGTCCATGACATACTTGCCGTCGATGTCGCGCAGCACGCCGCGCCCTGCCGAGACATCCTTCTTATCGCCGCGGAAAATCTCGACCGCCTGATCCAGGCCCTGGCCGCGCTTCAGCACCTTCGTGACATATGCATAGCCGGAAACGGTCACTTCGCCCGGCGTCCATTCCCGGGTCACATAGATGGTGTTCTCGTCCACCCAGGTCACCGACTGCTTGCCTTCGGGCAGGACGAAGCCTTCCTTAACGAATTCACCCTTGGCAATGTCGAATTCGCGCACCACATTCGCATCCTTGCCGCCATCGGACAGGCTGATCAGGCGGAGATTGTTGGCCGGCGGCAGGCTGTCCCCGCCTGCGAAAACCCAGGTCTTGCCCTCGGCCTTGGACAGCGCATCGACATCGAGGATGGTGCGCCATTGCGGCTTGCCTGACCTGTAGGATTCCCAGCTCGCACGCCGCCACAAGCCTTGTACGTGCGTGCCGTCCTGCCAAAAGTTGTCGATCATGTCGCCTTGCGCGAAGCCGGGCGAAGCAATACGATCGGTGGCCTGTAGGATCTTCAGAATCTCGGCTTGGTATTCGCTGTAGCGCGGATCTTTCGACAGCTTATTGACGGTCGATAGGTTATGCGCCCTGACCCAGGTCATCGCCTCGTCGCCGTTGACCTCGTTCAGATAGGCGCGAGGGTCGGTGGCATCGTTAGGAGCCTTGTTGGGGTTGGAACCGATCGCCTTGGCGACGGTGGTCATCTGGGGCTGGTCGGAAGCCGTCATGGCGGTCGCCATAGCCAAGGCCGCCGCCGTCATTAAGCTGTTCATAGATGTACTGCTCATGGTTAGCCCTTTCGAAAACCTCGAAAAACGTAGGCGAAGCGATGGAAATGAACCGCTTCGCCTACCTTCTAGGCAAGAGCTGTGCCAGTAAGATACGCTTGAATTCAATGGATTATTTGGGACGGCGGGAGGCCATGTAGTTATAAGTCGCACCATAATGTCGCAACCGCGACACGCTTGTCGCTTCGCGATGGCTCTAATACCAGCGTGAGCGATCTCTGACTCTTTTTGAGGTTTCCAAATCAGTTGAGTTCTGAATCAATACCGCAAACGGAGGTTTGCGGATGACATCAGGAATTCCACTGCGCGATGACTTCGACGGCTTCGCTCTTCGGGCGTTGGCCAAAGGCACGAAGGATGCGGCACAGGCTCGGCGGCTTCTTGCCCTTGCCGAAATCTATGATGGCCATTCCCGCAGCGATGCGGCCAGGATCGGAGGCGTGACCCTGCAAATTGTCCGCGACTGGGTTATTCGCTTCAATGCGCGTGGCCCGTCGGGGCTCATCAATGGCAAAGCACCCGGCAATCAAGGAAAGCTTTCCGACGTGCATCGCCAGGCTTTGGCAAAGATCGTCGAAAGTGGCCCGATACCGGCGGTGCATGGCGTTGTGCGCTGGCGGCGCAAGGATCTTGCTCAATGGCTGTTCCAAGAATATCGGATATCCGTCGATGAAACGACCATTGGCCGCGAATTGAAGGCGCTCGGCTTTGCAAAGCTGTCTGCCCGCCCGCGCCATTACGCCCAGAACGAAGGCGACCTGGAGAGTTTTAAAAAAAGTTCCCCGCCACACTGGCAGCCATCAAAGGCAGGCTCCCGAAGAACGTCGAGATTGAGCTCTGGTGGGCCGACGAAGCTCGGATAGGCCAAAAGAACAAGATCACCCGGCGATGGGCACGCAGGGGAACAAGGCCTTCGGCACCACACGATCAACGCACGATGTGGACCTATATCTTCGGCGCTATCTGCCCCAAGAAGGGCAAAGGTGCGGGTCTCGTTCTTCCCTACTGCGACACCAGCGCGCCATGAACCAGCATTTGATCGAAATCAGCCAGGCCGTCGATGACGGCGCTCATGCCGTGCTGATCGTTGATCAGGCGGGGTGGCATGTCACGCCGAAGCTCGATGTGCCCGACAACATCACACTGCTCTTCCTGCCGCCACGCTCGCCCGAATTAAATCCCGTCGAGAACGTGTGGCAATTTCTGCGTGACAACTGGTTGTCCAACCGGATCTTCAAAGATTACGAGGACATCGTCGCCCATTGCTGCGACGCATGGAACAAGCTGGTCGCTCAGCCGTGGAAGATCATGTCGATTGGAATGCGTGACTGGGCGCACCGGTTTTGATTAGCGCTCGTTGGTATTACAAATTCGGCCGGCCAAAGGTCAATTCGACTGCAAAACCCAATGACAAAATGCAACACTTCGCGACCGGCCACACCCTCGGTCTGGCCGTTGCTCCAGGGGAGTTCGATTGCGTGCGTGGCGGCATCGATGTCGCGTGGGATGGTTCGCGCGAAGCGCTGAGTAGCGGCGCGTGAAGCAAACGCTTCAACGCCACGATAGCTGATCTTTGGGGAGCCGACCGCTCGGGTCATCCACCTTTACCTGGCGAGGGAGATCTGGCCCCCATTTCCACAAAACGAGGTTCTGGTCATCCGACTCGGCGCCAGGCGCGAAACTCGGCACGAGGATGCCGGCCGCGCCGTGCCCGTGGAGGCGATCGTAGATCGCCCAGGAGGCGGGGCGTCGTGCATCTGCAAGTGCGGTTGCCCAGGCGCAAGTCATTTCATCGAATGAAACAGAATATTCGCGCCTGCCTTGCTCGGTGGTCAGATCAGCGACGTCCTCGCAGTCAATGTCGTAAGAACACAGGACGCAGGGATCGATGCGGTGGGCGAAGCCTTGATTGGCTTCCTTTACAGCCGTCATGATGCTGCGCGCAACGTAAAGCGCCGGCACTCCCTTCGGATTGAAGCGGGCGCCCCTGATTGCAGCACCATCGCCGGATGTTGGTTTAAAGGACCAGCGTGGATCATGCGCGCGATAGCAGGTTCCCTTAAACCTCAAGCAAAGCCGCCCAAGGCCATGTGGTCGAGATAATCGCGAACGGCTGCAGCCTTGCCATCCTTTACAAGTGCCTCGGCAGTTCGGTCACCGAAAGCCGGCAGCGGTTGTGCCCGGTACCAGGCCATTGCCTGTTCCTTGCCGCCGGCCCACTCTGTGATCCGGCTGATGATTTCAAGCATCTCGCGAAGACGGCTCTGCGTTTTCGCTGCACCGCTGCGCTCGCTCCGGTAGAGGCTTTCGCGCGCAAGTCCCGCAGTTTCCGCAAGCTGGCCTTTAGACATGCCAAAACCGTCTGCCACTTGCCCGATCGCGATTTTTCCACCTCGATCCATGTAAGACAGTATCAACGGACCGATCTCTCCAGGGTGTTTGTGCGCTTGAGCCATCTCTCTGCCTGCCATATGTAGAAACATATTTTACGTGCATAGGATATGGCATGACCCGCTCCGTTGCAAGGTGCCTCGCTCAAGCGACTTGTCGGTTATCACCGGTCCGTACTGCGCCGGGATCGCCTTCATCGCCTTTGCACAGCGCATTGGGTTGACGCTTGAGGAGATCGGCGCCGAGCTCGCCAAGTTGCCGGCAAACCGCGTGCCGTCGCGTCGGGATTGGTCACGTCTGTCTAGCGAGTGGGCATTGCGCATCGATCAGCATAACCGAGTTGCAGCGCCTGCGGTCGGGGCTTACCGAGTGCATCGGCTGCGGCTGCCTGTCGATCGACCATCGACCGGAGTAGCCTGGCGAACCCTGCTGATGTGGCAGGACGCAATGGGCCGGGGCCGAGGTATTGGCTGGGGTGAATTGGGTGCCGGTTACTGCAATCTGTGCCTAGCCCGCCTGATGGCGACGATCACCCACGTCCTAACCATCGACTATGTCGCGAAAATACTCGACGAGGACCCTGAGCTCCTTGGGCGATCGTCAGAAATTCCGATAATCTGACCTATGGAAGTATCATCAGCGTCTGTGCCGGATCAGACGAGGCAATTACTGCTCTCACTGACGATGGCATTGACGAGCTGCGCCAGATGCTTGCTCACGCTCGCCGCTCGACCGACGAATGGAACAATGGAACGACTTCCTCAAAGTCTTTGTCGACGACGATAGAGCTCATCGCCCACATCAAAGCGAAATCTCCGCGGTAACAACAATCGGGCGGTTACGGTTGAAGAGATGTTGAACACTTTCGAATACGCCAAGCAGCCCACTTTGGTGAACTTGCATGATCGGTTCTTCGGAATCGATACCGCCGCCTCAGTCTCTCAGCTCACCTCAAATTGGATTATGGCCCACCCTCGGTTAGAGATCGTTCCGAAGCAGATTTTATGGCCATTAGAAATGGCAGGATGCCGGAATGAACATCAGGTTAGTTGGCCCAGTCCCTAACGGGTGGAATACTCTCCATGGCCAATGTCCGTCGCCAAACTCCGACTTTCGACAGATATTAGATTACCAACTTCCAACGTCTCTCTACTCAGAAGCCTTGCCTAACCGACGAATCCCATGCGCGTGAATATCCGGTGCCGATAGCGCCAACATTTATGCATCTTTTATGCACAAATGTCTGGATTCACAAAAACATCTTTCAGATCAGCAACGTACGCCTTCTATTTATGCAAAATACCGCGATCAGCGATGTGCGGGGCCGCCGCCAGCCTTTGCCTCGTGGTAGCGTTCGACAAGGTCGGGCTCCACGCCATATGCGACACAGTTCACTTCGCTGATCGACTCGATGATGTCCGAGAACGATTGAACAATGACATCGAAGTCTTCGCCCTCGATATCCGCGAACGCCTCCGTTGCGAAATCATCCGGTGTCATTGCCGGGTCATCGACCGCTCGATTGAGATATTCCGCGACCGCGTCATCAAGGCGTCGTCGCATCCTGATTTCGATAGAGCGTGGCACTCTCTTGGTGGTCGCTGCCACAAGATAGGACGGCGCTGTGATCGCATAGCCTTCGGAGATGGCTTTGCTGAGGTATTTTGTATCCGCCAGTTCGTACCATGTCGTCATGCCGATGCCGTAAGCGGCTCTACCCACTCCGACGAAGGAAATAGGAGGCAGGCCTGCCTTGAGGAGGGGGATATTGCTGAGCAGCCGCCCAGTCCGCTTGTTGCCATCGATAAAAGGCTGCAGATACGCGATGCCTGCAAGCAGCGCGAAGGAGGCCTCGAAAGGGTCTCTCGTCATCGATGCTTTCCAGCAGAGCTCCGAAAGACCCATTGATAGCTCCGCGTGATCGGACGACGGAGAGTATGAACTGGTCGTGATTGAAACCGGGTCGCGCCGAACCGCTCCCAGATTGTTCTGCCTGACCAGTGTCCGCATGAGCATAGCGTGCAGTCTCATCACCGTTTCCGACGTGATCTGCGCCGTTGCGATATTGTCGATAACCCAGCCAATAGCCTGCTTGTGATTCAAGATCATTTGCACTTCGACTTCGGACTTGCCACCCGCGACTTCCGCGTATTTGATCAGAGCCTCGGTCTCGGGCAGAGAATACGTGTTTCCCTCAAGCGCCGAGGAAGCCCACGACATCTCGATCAAAAACCTTTCGGCAATTTCGCGCGTGTACGTCGAAGGGTCGAGATCAAGTCCGCCCTGCCCAACGGAATCGGCCATGAGAGCGCGCGCAGCGGGATCAAGCCAGGGTCCAGCGTCAGTGTCATAGGATCGAAACCGCATTGGATCATAGTTCACATGCGGACGTAGATGGCTGGGAACTGAAAACCATCTCGCTTCCGAAGTTAAGTTGAAAGACGCGTCTCTAGTGGTTCCGGACTTTTCAACGAGTCCCGATGCGCCAAGCTTAGCCAGGGCTCGGGAAACCGAAGACTGACTGGAAGGCCGAAGCTCTAGCAACTGGATGATCTTCGCCTGAGAAAGCCCGCTTCCGCCGCGCCGTGCAAGCGTGTCATAAACGTTCTTCTCCAGACCTTGTAATTCGGGGACAAGAAGGACGGGATGCATAGGACTACCTCTCACTAAACGTCATCCAATATATGCATAAAACGCGCATAAAAAAGCCATGTCTCACGACAGGCTCTTGATTGCAAAAATCGATTCGGTAAGGCATTGATATCAGTGGTTTTTCAACGCAGAAAATTTTCATGCATAAAAACTGCATGAAATACGGGCCCCGGCACGAAGCCGGCGCTCGAGGCCGCAACAAGAACCATCCGCAGCCACTCCTGAGGATCGAAGCTGGTGGCCTTTTCCCATGCAGCTTGGAGCAAAGAGGAGTCGCCACAGCGCTCGTGGAGCTGGCTGACCATCACGCCTTGGCTCTGTCGCGGACCGCGATACCGAGGGTAATCTGGCGACCATCGGACGGGGGCAGGAAGCGCGCCGAGAGGCTACTCTCTTCAACGCGATGAGGCCGGATTTCGTACCCAATGTCGTCACCGAACTGACGGCTAGAAACTTCCAGCCAGCCGATCAAGCTAGACTGATCGCCGACCTCCGAAAGGCGGGCCTGCCGGCGTCGGACGAAGTGCGAGCATCAATGCTGCTTCCGCTTCACGGACCGACCGAGCTTGTGCCGCGTTGACCTGCGCCCGGCCAAGCGTAACGGAACAGATGCTACCAGATGTTACGGGCCTTTCCCGCCGTCCGACTGTAGAGTTCGACGGATTGCAACGATCAGCTCGGAGGGCCTCCGTCGATGACCAGACCATCACCAAGATCCAGGCATAGTTTCACGGCCGCATTCGTGGCCGGGTTGGTCGCCATGATTGTTTCCGGATTCTTGTCGGTGGCACATGCCGACGAAGGCGCCGCCAAGAAGCTGGTGAAGGCGATGTCCAACTATCTAGCCTCCCAGAAGGCCATCTCTTTCGCCTACGACACCAATCTCGAGGTCGTTACCCCCGAGCATCAGAAGATCCTGCTGGCAAGTTCCGGCAAGATGGAAATGGGCCGGCCCGACAAGCTCCGGGTCACCCGCCACGGCGGCTTTGCGAATGTCGAAATGACATTTGACGGCAAGACGGCGACCCTTTTTGGCAAAGACGCCAACCTCTATGCGCAGGCCGAGGTGCCCGGCACTATCGATGATCTCATCAACGCAATGCGGGAGAAGCTGCACCGGCCGGTTCCCGGAGCAGACCTGCTGCTGCCGGACGTCTACGGCACCTTGATGGACGGCGTCACAAACGTGAAAGACCTTGGGAGTGGCGTGATCGGGGGGGCCGAGTGCGATCATCTCGCCTTCCGCGCCAAGGAGGTCGACTGGCAGATCTGGATCGCTCAAGGCGACCGCCCCTACCCGTGCCGCTACGTGATCACCGCGACACAGGTCGATCAGGGGCCGCAATACAGCATCCAGATCAGCGACTGGAAGACCGGCACCGATGTCATGGCGGCAGACTACACGTTCAAAAACACCTCGAACGCGCAGAAGGTCGATCTGTCGAAGCTCAAGGACACCGACGAGCTTCCCGATCACCTCGCAAAGGGAGCGAAGCAATGACCCTGTTTCAACGGGTGAGAGTTCTTGTAATTGCCGCGGCCGTCGGATTTTCCGGGCTTGAGGTTGCTGAGCAGCTTTCGATCCCCTTGCCAGACGGTATCGTGACCCCGGCAGAAGCCAGGGTCGGCAGACCGCTGACGCCGTACAGCGTTGCCGGAGTGGCGCGCCGAACGGTCCGGCGTTGCGCGGTCGGCGTCTATTATTGTTAGGAGGAGACAGTCGAGGGACGGTCGGCGAGATATTTTTGATGGGGGCGATCTGTGGGCAGTCGAAGTAGCGTAGCGTGGGCGTCGGCTCGAACGAGCTGGGTTCGTTGGTTTCTTGTATGTGCGGTGACTACAGCATTGCCCGGATGCGGAGGACATCCGAAGGATGTGTTGACCCCCGTGGCGAACACCTCACCGCAGTCGCCGAAGGTCGACATGCTGATCGCGACGACCCGCACCCGGTCCACGGTTCCAGGCGAGATGTTCAACGGCGAACGGGCGCTGGCTCCTGCCTTTGCCGATATGACGATATCCATTCCGCCGAGCAAGGTTCGCAAGGAAGGACAGGTCGCCTGGCCGAAGAGGTTGCCGTCCAATCCCGCCACCGACTTCGCCACCGTCAAGGCCGACGATCTCAACATCGACAAGGCAAAAAAATGGCTGAGCGCGACCGTCAGGAAGACCCCGGACGGCAGCGTGCTCGTGTTCATTCACGGTTTCAACAATCGGTTCGAGGATGCCGTCTACCGTTTCGCGCAGATCGTCCACGACTCCGGCGTCCATAGCGCACCCGTTCTGGTAACCTGGCCCTCGCGCGGCAGCCTGCTCGCCTACGGCTACGATCGGGAAAGTACCAACTATACCCGCAACGCACTGGAGACGCTCTTCCAGTATCTGGCAAGAGACCCCGAGGTGAAGGAAGTCTCGATCCTTGCGCATTCCATGGGCAACTGGCTGGCACTGGAATCCTTGCGCCAGATGGCCATTCGCAACGGCCGGCTGCCTGAGAAGTTCAAGAACGTCATGCTCGCGGCCCCCGATGTCGACGTCGACGTGTTCCGCCAGCAGATCGCCGACATGGGCAAGCAGCATCCGCAGTTCACGCTGTTTGTCTCCCGTGATGACAAGGCGCTGGCCTTCTCGCGCCGGGTCTGGGGCGACGTCTCCCGGCTGGGTGCCATCGATCCGGAGCAGGCCCCGTATAAGAAGGAGCTCGAGGACAACAAGATCATGGTCATCGACCTCACCAAGATCAAATCCGGCGACAGCATGAACCACGGCAAGTTCGCCGAGTCACCTGAGATCGTCCAGCTCATTGGCCAGCGCATTTCGGAGGGCCAGACGCTCACCGACAGCAGGGTCGGACTTGGCGATCAGATCCTTGTAGCAACTACGGGCGCCGCAGCGGCGGCTGGCAACGTCGCCGGTCTGGTTCTCGCCGCGCCTGTAGCAGTCGTCGATCAGGACACGCGTGACAACTATGCCAGCCACATCAGCAGCGCGGCGGGCTCGAGCGGCCCTCAGTCGGCCGCAGCGGCGGTCAAGAACTGCGGGGAAGGCAGGCCGACGCCGAACTGCAAACGCTAGGCCGCCAGCTTCGGCTGCCGATCGAGTATGCTTTGATTCGCCACATCCGATCATCGGCGTCACATTTGACTTCTAGATCTCGCTCTGGGACGAGAGGGGTACTGAAATTGACAATGGCATCATACCGCTCCGCTTTGCTCAGTCTGGCCCTGGGATGCAGTGGTGCCAGCACCGATGCCCAGTCGAGCGAGGATCTGGCAAGAAGCTCTCAAATCCGATCGCCTCGCTAATCAGCGTTCCTTTCCAATTCAACCACCACCGCGGCTACGGTCCCGAAGACGGCGACAAGGCGACGCCGAACATTCAGCCTGTGGTTCCCATCGAGATCAACGAGGACTGGAACGTCATCTCTCGAACCATTCTCCCGGTCACCTGGCAGAACGAGATCGCCGGCCCGTCGGGAACCCGGTTTCATCGGGCCAATGTCCGAGGTGCCAGCTGACCTCTAAAATAGCCGCCTTGTCTTGCACCTCGCGCAGCCCTTTGCGTGGAACCAAAGATCGGCAATCGCATTTAGCGACCAGAGGCTTCGCCTCGACCTTTCCTATGTCCCAACCCTTGCCCCGCTGTCATGGCGGGGCCTCTTTAGGGATGGCAAACGCGATGTTCTTCATGGAGGATGTTGTGATGTCTCGAAAACAATTCAGTCGCCACGATGAACCCTTGGATTCTGATGACCTGCGCAAATGTCACGCAGTTTTCGATGCGACTTGCGAAGATTTCGGAATAGAGCCTGGCTCCGAGGAGGCGGATCGCATCGCCGCGATCACCATCGAGCTTTATCAACAGGGCGTGCGCGACGCGAAGCAGCTGCAACAGATTGTCGATGCCGCGCGCGGTTTCAATCTTAGCCGAAAGGGAACCATGGCATAGCGTACGGCGTTTTCGTTTTTTGTTCACGGCCTTGGGGACGTGACGCTCAGCCCTCACCTTGCCCCGCGAACCAAGCGGGGCCTTTTCGCGACCGCTCAAGGACAGCAACACAAGCCGAACGGCTATAGTCCTCAATCTTGGCTTTGTCGGTGAAGTGCGGCGCGAATTTCCGACCATTTGTAATTTCATCAACGTTTTCCAAGCCGCTGAAAACGAGGTGTTGAACGCCTGCTTCAACGGCTGCGTCCGCCAGCTCCCTGCCCTAGTTCTGCTTCATGCGTCGCTGGCGGCGCGATTGGCGGCGTCATCAGGAACACGCCGTGCGAACCGCCGAAATGCCTGTACCATCGCCCGTTTATAACGTGACGGCGCAAATGCTGACGTCGCAATTGCGCGAATTGGAGGCCGACGGGGTCGTGTACAGAAAGGTCTATCCGCAAGTGCTGCCCAAGGTTGAATATTCCCTGACGCCCTTTGGCCGCTCGCTCGCTCCCATCATTCAGGCCATGGCCAGTTGGGGAGAAAGCTACGCCGCTGACGAGCGAAAGCGAATTTCCCTGGTTCCGAAATAGGTTCGGATCGCCACCAACTCAAACAGTCAGATGGCGACGCGCCTCGGGCGTATCCAGAGTTTCGGCCAGCCCCTGGTGAACGATCTCGCCGCGATCCATGATGTAGACGTAGTCTGCAAGCTCCCGGCAGAAATCGAGATACTGCTCGACCAGCAGGATCGCCATGCCGGTGCTGTCGCGCAGATAGCGGATCGCCCGACCGATATCCTTGATGATCGAGGGCTGGATACCTTCCGTCGGTTCGTCGAGAACCAGGATCTTCGGCCGCGTCACCATGGCCCGGCCGATCGCCAGTTGCTGCTGCTGCCCGCCCGACAGGTCGCCGCCGCGCCGCCCCAGCATCGATTGCAGCACCGGAAACAGGCTGAAGATGTCGTCGGGGATATTTTTGTCACGGCGCGAAAGCGGCGCAAAGCCCGTCTCCAGGTTCTCCTTGACCGTCAGCAGCGGGAATATCTCGCGCCCTTGCGGCACGTAGCCGATCCCCTGTTTGGCACGGGCGTAGGGCGGCAGCCCGTTCAGCTTGACTTCGTTGAAGGTAACCGCCCCGGCAGATAGAGGGTGCTGGCCGGCAACGGCGCGAAGAAGAGAGCTCTTCCCCACGCCGTTCCGCCCCAGCACACACGTAATCTTGCCCATCTCCGCCTTGATGGAGATGCCGCGCAGCGCCTGTGCTGCACCATAATGGAGGTTTGCATTCTCGACTGTCAGCATCTCAGCGCCCCAGATAGTTTTCGATCACCTTCGGATCGGAACTCACGAAATCGATCGATCCCTCGGCCAGCACCGAGCCTTCCGCAAGACACGTGACCTTGACGCCAAGGTCGCGAATGAAGCCCATGTCGTGCTCGACGACAACCACGGAGCGGGTTTTGGCGATTTCCTTGAGAAGGATCGCCGTCTCAGATGTTTCTGCATCGGTCATCCCAGCCACCGGCTCGTCGACCAGCAGTAGCTTCGGCTCCTGTGCCAGCAGCATGCCGATCTCCAGCCACTGCTTCTGCCCATGCGATAGATTAGCCGCCAGATCGTCCCGACGATGTGTGAGCCGCACCGTCGCCAAGATTTCATCGATGCGTGCCCGATCGTCGGCAGACAGCCGATAAAACAGCGTCGGGAAGACACCGCGCTTGCGGTTCAGCGCCAGCTCGAGATTGTCCCAGACGGTGTGGCTTTCGAAAACCGTCGGCTTCTGGAATTTGCGGCCGATGCCGAGCTGGGCGATGTCGGCTTCATCAAGCTTCGTGAGGTCTGTCTGACCGTTGAAATAGACTTCGCCGGCGTCGGGGCGCGTCTTGCCGGTGATAATATCCATCATCGTCGTCTTGCCGGCACCGTTCGGGCCGATGATCGCGCGTAACTCGCCCGGTTCGATCACGATCGAGAGCGCGTTCAGTGCCTTGAAGCCGTCGAAGGAGACCGAGACGTTGTTGAGATAGAGAACGCTGTTGGGTTTGACGTCGGGGATCATGGCGCTCACTCCGCGGCTTGTATTTTTGCGTCAACGCCGTCTTCTTGCTTGGCGGGCGAGGCATCAGCGGGGAGCCGTTTGCGCTTGCCCAGATACTGCGCCAGCGTGCCGACGATGCCCTTGGGCAGGAACACGGTCACTGCGACAAACAGGCCACCAAGCGCAAACAGCCAGAACTCTGGGAAGAGACCCGTGAAGATCGTCTTGCCGCCGTTGACAAGGATGGCGCCGATGATCGGCCCGATCAGCGTCGAGCGGCCGCCGACAGCCGTCCAGATGACGACTTCGATCGAATTGGCCGGCGCGAATTCGCCGGGATTGATAATGCCGACCTGCGGCACGTAAAGGGCACCTGCAATGCCGGCCATCATCGCCGAGACGACAAAAGTAAAGAGCTTGAAATGCTCGACGCGATAACCGAGGAAGCGGGTACGGCTTTCCGCATCGCGAACGCCGACCAGAACCTTGCCGAACTTCGAGCGCACGATCGCGGACGCCAGCATCAGCGACAGCGACAGGAAGATTGCCGTTGCGGCAAAGAGTGCCGCACGCGTTGCGTCCGCCTGAACGTTGTAGCCGAGGATTTCCTTGAAATCGGTCATGCCGTTGTTGCCACCGAAACCCATGTCGTTGCGGAAGAAGGCCAGTAGCAGGGCGTAGGTCATCGCCTGGGTGATGATCGAGAGATAGACGCCGTTGACACGCGAGCGGAAGGCGAACCAGCCGAAAACGAAGGCAAGCAGCCCGGGGACCAAGAGCACCATGATCGCAGCAAACCAGAAGTGGTTGAAGCCGTACCAGAACCAGGGAAGGTCCTTCCAGTTCAGGAACACCATGAAGTCTGGCAGGACAGGATCGCCATAGACACCGCGCGAACCGATCTGCCGCATCAGGTACATGCCCATCGCATAGCCGCCAAGCGCAAAGAAGGCGCCGTGGCCGAGCGAAAGGATGCCGCAAAACCCCCAGACAAGATCGAGCGCCAGCGCCAAAAGCGCGTAGGTCAGGTATTTGCCGAACAGCGCCATGATGTAGGTGGGGATGTGCAGCGGGTTCGTCGGCGCCGTCATCAGGTTCAGCACGGGCACCAGGACGGCGACTGCCAGAAGCAGAACGAGTGCGATGACGATCTTGCGATCGAGAGACCGGAGAAGGAAGGCCGTAATCATGCTTCCACCGCCCTTCCTTTGAGTGCGAAGAGCCCACGCGGACGCTTCTGGATGAAGAGAATGATGAGGACGAGCACCAGGATCTTGCCGAGCACGGCGCCGGCGAAGGGCTCGAGGAACTTGTTGACGACACCGAGCGACAGCGCGCCGACGAGCGTGCCCCAGAGATTGCCGACACCGCCGAAGACCACGACCATGAAGCTGTCGATGATGTAGCTCTGGCCGAGGTTCGGCGAAACATTGTCGATCTGTGAGAGCGCCACGCCCGCCATGCCGGCAATGCCGGAGCCGAGCGCAAAGGTGAAGGCATCGACCCAGCCGGTGCGGATGCCCATCGACGATGCCATGCGACGGTTTTGCGTAACAGCGCGCATCTGAAGACCGAAGGCGGAACGCTTCAGCAGCATGAGCAGTGTCACGAAGACGGCCATCGAGAAGACAATGATCCACAACCGGTTCCAGGTGATCGACAGACCGGCGAGTTCGAATGCGCCGGACATCCAGCTCGGATTACGAACTTCGCGGTTCGTCGGACCGAAGATCGAACGAACGGCCTGCTGCAGGATCAGTGACACGCCCCACGTCGCCAAGAGCGTCTCGAGCGGCCGGCCGTAGAGGTAGCGGATGACGAGGCGCTCGATCACCAGACCGACGAAGCCGGTAAACACGAAGGCGGCAGGAACGGCGAAGGCCAGCGAATACGTAGCGAGCCCCGGAAAGGCCGAGGCGATGTACTCCTGCACGACATAGGTCGTATAGGCGCCGATCATCACCATCTCACCATGCGCCATGTTGATCACGCCCATGACACCGAAGGTAATGGCAAGACCGATCGCAGCAAGCAGGAGCACCGAGCCGAGCGACAGGCCATACCAGATGTTTTGAACGACGTCCCATAGGGCAAGGCTACGATTGATCGAATTGATGTGGGCTTGAATCTCGACCTTGAGTTCCTCAGGCGCAGTTGCAATTGCGGTTGTCAGGATGGTCAGAGCGTTGCGCCCTCCGCGGTCGGCAATCGTATCGACGGCGGCCTTCTTGTCCTCGGCGCTGACGTCGCTCTTCAACATCAGCACGGCGCGAGCCGCTTCCATGGTATTCTTGACCTCGGCGTCCTTTTCATCCGCGAGCGCGGAATTCAAAAGATCGAGATTGGATGGATCGGCGTCTCTGAGCAGGCCCTGGGCTGCGGCAAGCCGCTCACCGCGATCCGGGCTCAGCAGGGTCAACTGGCTCATCGCCGTGCCGATGACGCCGCGCAGCGAGTTGTTGATCTTGACCTTGGACATGTAGTCCGGATCGACGTCGGCGACCGCTTCGCCGCTGATCGGATCGGAATAGGTTGGCTCATCCTCCGTACCGCCCTGTAGCAGAACCGGGCCGCCGCTTTCGGAATTTACGAAAAGCTGGCCGTCGCCGAGCTGCTGCAAGATCTTGCTGACGTGCGAATCCCCAGAGGCGACGAGCGCCCTAATGGCCGCTTCGCGTTCCGGGAAGTCACCGACGCCGAGCGCATCGATCAGGGGGTGAATGTCTTCCTGTGCTTTGAGCACCGTCGCAAAAGCCGGCATTGCCAGGCAGAGCGTCAGAAGCAGAATCTTGATGGCGCGACACATCGGCTTTCTTGCCTCGGTTATCGTTGGCCTTCCGGCGCAATCGGGAGAAATCAGTCTTCAAGTCGTCATCGATGCAATTGAGGGACCGCTCGGCCGTCCGAAGCGTCAACGCAGCGCTTTGCAGATGGACCTTCCGCCCGGACAGGAGAGACCGGACGGAAGTCTTCAGGCAATCAGAGTGACGGGGTGGTACACATCACTCACGAGCCCTTGCCGCCGCACTTGCCCGTGGCAACGTTGAAGTTGCCGCAGTTCATGGGCTTGCGCCAATCGGAGATCAGATCCTTGGAGTCCGGCAGGTAGTCGGACCACTCGTCGCCAACGACCGCCGGGGTCTGCTGAACGATTTCGAACTGGCCGTTGCCCTGGATTTCGCCGATCAGAACCGGCTTGGTGATGTGGTGGTTCGGCATGACGGTTGCAAAGCCGCCCGACAGATTCGGAACCGTGGTGCCGATGATGGTGTCGAGCACGTTGTCCGTGTCGGTCGTGCCGGCAGCCTGGACAGCCTTAACCCAAGCGTTGAAGCCGATATAGGCAGCTTCCATCGGGTCATTGGTCACGCGCTTGTCGTTCTTGGTGAACGCGTGCCATTCCTTGATGAACTTCTTGTTGGCCGGGCTTTCGACCGACTCGAAGTAGTTCCAGGCAGCAAGGTGGCCGACGAGCGGCTTGGTGTCGAGACCGGCAAGTTCTTCTTCGCCGACCGAGAAGGCGACGACCGGGATGTCGGTTGCCTTGACGCCCTGGTTGCCGAGTTCCTTGTAGAAGGGAACGTTGGCGTCACCGTTGATGGTAGAGACGACGGCGGTCTTCTTGCCGGCAGCGCCGAATTCCTTGATCTTGGAAACTTCGGTCTGCCAATCGGAGAAGCCGAACGGTGTGTAGTTGATGATGATGTCTTCCTTCGGAATGCCCTTGGCGATCAGGTAGGCTTCCAGGATCTTGTTGGTGGTGCGAGGATAGACGTAGTCGGTGCCTTCGAGAACGAAGCGCTTAACGCCTTCCTTTTCCATCAGATAGTCGACAGCCGGGATAGCCTGTTGGTTCGGAGCAGCGCCGGTGTAGAAGATGTTGCGCGAGGACTCTTCACCCTCGTATTGTACCGGGTAGAAGAGAATCGAGTTCAGTTCTTCGAAAACCGGCAGAACCGACTTGCGCGAAGACGAGGTCCAGCAACCGAAGACGGCCGCGACCTTGTCCTTTTCGATCAGCTCGCGTGCCTTTTCGGCAAACAGTGGCCAGTCGGAAGCCGGATCGACGACGACGGCTTCGAGCTTCTTGCCGAGAAGGCCGCCCTTCTTGTTCTGCTCGTCGATGAGCATCAGCATGGCGTCTTTCAGCGTGGTTTCGGAAATCGCCATCGTGCCGGACAGCGAATGAAGCACGCCGACCTTGATGGTGTCGTCAGCGGCAACGGCTCCATGGAATGCGGCCGTAGCCGACATGACGGCGCCGAGTGCGGCGCCCGTGATATAGGACTTGAGATTCATCTGGTTGATCCCCTCTTCTTGTTCGACAACAGACCGAAAACGGAAGTTAACTGTTGCTTAAGGGACTATCCGGTGCTGCACTGCGAAACCGTATACGTAATATGACGTAGTAGACGGGGCGAAATGTGCAGTTTTGCGTTGCACCACACTCTTAAGCCCTGCGTCGTTCCGTGTTACGAACGCATGACAAGGGGAACAAAGGGGCTGGCACGAACGCATGGCAGCGCGGCAACGCATCATTCCAGTCAGGCGCGAATACAATCGCTGGGTCGCGAACCAGACACTCGAAGACTACGCGCTGCGCTTTACTGCGAAGAGCGCACGGCAATTCTCCTCCCAGCGTATTTCGCAAACCGCGATCGGCGCGATTTCCTTCCTGGCGCTTGAGGCTATCGGCGGCGCAATTACGCTGTCCTACGGCACGACCAACGCCTTCTACGCGATCCTCGTCGCCTCTATCGCCATGCTGGCGATTGGCCTGCCCATCAGCCGCTATGCGATCCGCCATGGCGTCGACATCGATCTGCTGACGCGCGGTGCGAGCTTCGGCTACATCGGCTCGACCGTCACCTCGCTGATCTATGCCAGCTTCACCTTCATGCTGTTTGCGATCGAAGCCTCGATCATGTCGGGTGCGCTGGAGCTGACGCTCGGCATCCCGCTCTGGATCGGCTACATCATCAGCGCCGTCATGGTCATTCCGCTGGTAACGCATGGAGTCCGCCTTATCAGCCGGTTTCAACTGCTCACGCAGCCGTTCTGGATCGTACTCAACGTTCTTCCCTTCATTTTCATTGCCGTGATGGACTGGGAGAAGTTCGATCTCTGGCGGGCCTTCGCTGGCATCCGCCACGCCTCCGGCCCTCCGGGCACTGTCGCGTCCTTCGATCTCGTGGAGTTCGGCGCAGCGTCCGCCGTCATCCTGGCGCTGATGTCGCAGATCGGTGAGCAGGCCGACTTCCTGCGCTTCCTGCCGCCGGAAAAGCAGCGCAACTGGCGCCATCGCCTGGCCGTCTTCCTTGCCGGTCCAGGCTGGGTCATCATCGGGGCGCCAAAGCTGCTTGCGGGCTCCTTTCTGGTCGTCCTGACCTTCGCTTCGGGCGTACCGGTCGATCGCGCCGCCGATCCCGCACAGATGTACCTGACGGCGTTCGGCTACATGATCCCCTGGCACAATGCCGCATTGCTGCTGATGGCCGCCTTCGTGGTGGTCTCGCAGCTGAAGATCAATGTGATGAACGCCTATGCCGGATCGCTCGCCTGGTCGAACTTCTTCTCACGCCTGACGCACAGCCATCCTGGCCGCGTCATCTGGCTCATTTTCAACGTGGCGATTGCGCTTCTCCTGATGGAGCTTGGCATCTACACGCTGCTCGAGGAGACGCTCGGCATCTTTTCGATTATCGCCATGGCATGGCTTTGCACGATCTCCGCCGATCTCTTCATCAACAAGCCGCTTGGCCTCGCCCCTCCCGGCATCGAATTCAAGCGCGCCCACCTCTACGATATCAACCCGGTCGGCCTTGGCGCCATGACGCTGTCGGCCGGCATCGCGTTGATTGCGCATTTCGGGGTCTTCGGCTCCATCGCCGCGTCGCTGGCTCCCTACATCAGTCTCGTTGTCGCGCTCATTGCCTCGCCGCTGATCGCCTGGGGTACGAAGGGCAAGTTCTACCTCGCGCGCAAGCCGCGCCACAGCTGGAAGAACCTGACCAACATCACCTGCTCGGTCTGCGAACATCCCTTCGAGCCGGAAGACATGGCCTGGTGCCCGGCCTACGCGGCACCGATCTGCTCGCTCTGCTGTTCGCTCGACAGCCGATGCCACGATATGTGCAAACCGAAGGCGCGCTTGAATGCCCAGATCGGCACGGTCGCCAAGGCAGTGCTGCCTGAGACCGTCGTCGAGAAGCTGACCACCCGCCTTGGCCGCTACGGCATTGCCGTCGTGCTGGCGCTCACCGCGGTCGGCGCCATCCTTGCGATGATCGCCCATCAAGTTTCCGCCGCTTCGCCGGAAACCGCCGAGGTGGTCAACGGCACCATCCTGGTCGTCTTCTTCGTCTTTGCGGTCATCGCCGGGGTCGTCTGCTGGTTCTATGTGCTTGCCCATGATAGCCGGGTTGTCGCCGAGGAGGAATCTTCGCGCCAGAACACGCTGCTGCTGAAAGAAATCGCTGCCCACAAGAAGACGGACGCGGCGCTGCAGACCGCCAAGGAAACGGCAGAGGCCGCCAACCGCGCCAAGAGCCGCTATGTCGTCGGCCTCAGTCACGAATTGCGCACACCGCTCAATGCCGTCCTCGGCTACGCGCAGATCCTCGAGCGCGACGAGACGATCCCCGCCCCGCGGCAATCCTCGATCAAGGTGATCCGCCGCAGCGCCGAGCACCTGTCTGGTCTTATCGATGGGCTTCTCGATATTTCCAAGATCGAAGCCGGGCGCCTGCAGGTCTATTCCAACGAGATCAACATCCAGGATTTCCTGGATCAGATCGTCGACATGTTCCGCCCGCAGGCACATGCCAAGGGACTGACCTTCCGTCATGACCGCTCGCCGGCCCTTCCGCAATTTGTGCGCACCGACGAGAAGCGGCTGCGCCAGATTCTCGTCAACCTGCTCTCCAACGCCATCAAGTTCACCGACGAGGGCAGCGTCACCTTCGACGTCGGATACCGCAGCCAGGTGGCGACCTTCACGGTCACCGACACTGGCCGCGGCATCGCCGAGAAGGACTTGAGCCGCATCTACGAGCCGTTCCAGCGTGGCGAGGCCGACAGCATCCGGCCGATGCCCGGCCTCGGTCTTGGTCTGACGATCACGCGGCTTTTGACCAACACGCTCGGCGGCGAAATCTCGGTGAGCAGCGAGAGGGACCGTGGAACGGTGTTTCGCGTTCGGCTTATGCTTTCGGCTGTGCTTCGCGAAATGAGCGTCCCACCACAGGAGAAGAAGATCATCAGTTACGACGGGCCGCGTCGTACGATTGTCGTCGTGGACGATAATGAAGACCACCGCGAAATGATGCGCGAGGTTCTTGTCCCTCTCGACTTTGTCGTCCTGACTGCCGCGAGCGGCGCCGACTGCCTGACCTTAATCGAAGGCATCCAGCCCGATCTTTTTCTCGTCGATATCTTGATGCCCGGCATGAATGGATGGCAACTCGTTTCGCGCCTGCGCGCACATGGCCAGGTCGCTCCGATCGTCATGCTGTCAGCCAATATCGGCGATGCCGCCGCTCACCGCGACAGCGACGACAGTCACAATGATGCCATCGGCAAGCCGGTCGACATCAAGCAGCTGCGTGACAAGCTTGCACTCCATCTGGGCCTGAAATGGCTCTATGCGGAGGCGACCCCGCCTACCCCCACCAAGCATGAACGGCCGTTGCTGAGCCCGGGACCCGCGCATCTGCAGGAATTGTTGCGGCTCGCCGAGATCGGCTACATCAGGGGCATCGAGGCAAAGCTCGCCGACCTTGCCAAGGTGGAGGCAAATCAGCCATTTACGGATGACCTCCGTACTTATGTTGCCGCCTTCGATCTCAACGGCTTCATGAATTTCCTGCATCGCTTTGATAAGAAGGTAGAAACCCTTGGCTGAGCTTCCGCGCGACATCGTTCTGCTGGTGGATGACTCGCCGGAAGCACTGGGGTTCCTGACCGACGCTCTGGAACAATCCGGATTCTCGGTATTGATAGCAACGTCGGGATCGGCGGCGCTAAATATCGTGGAGCGCATTACCCCCGACCTCATACTGCTGGATGCGGTCATGCCATCCATGGATGGATTTGAAACCTGCAGGAAACTGAAGGCAAACCCGGCGATCAGTCAGATCCCCGTCATCTTCATGACCGGGCTGACGGAGACCGAGCACGTCGTTCGTGCTCTCGAATCCGGAGGCGTCGACTACCTGACGAAGCCGATCAACATCGATGAGCTGCGCGCCCGCATCGGAGTCCATCTACGCAACGCGCGTTCGGCGCTGAGCGCCCGCGTGGCGCTGGATGCTGCCGGCAGGCATCTCCTTGCGGTCAAGGGCAATGGGAATATTCACTGGTCGACGCCACAGGCGACGCGCCTCGTCAATGCCGCAATGGAGCGAGACGACGCGATGGATACCGTGGTCGGCAAGATTGCCGATTGGATGAAGACCCGCTCGGGATCGGCGCGCGACGGCGCGATCTCCGTTTCGCGTGCCGGCAAAGACGTGCTTCAGCTCGCCTTCCTCGGCGCGATCGGTGCTGACGAATATCTGTTTCGTCTCACGGCGAACAATGCGCGCGCCGACGACGAGGTGCTGCGCCGGCATTTTTCGCTGACACAGAGGGAATCCGAGGTTTTGCTATGGATTGCGAAGGGTAAGGCAAATCGCGACATTGGCGAGATTCTTGGCCTTTCGGCGCGCACCGTAAACAAGCATCTCGAACAGATCTACGTGAAGCTCGGTGTCGAAAACCGCGCCTCTGCCGCCGTCAAAGCCGCTCATGTCCTGCACGAGATGTGATTCACTTCGAATGCTTCGGAGAAAGCCGCATTGATCCGCAAAGCGCGCGAACGCGCTATCCAATCGCTCCAAGGTTTCACCCGAAAACATTGCGCAGACCGGTTGCCTGACCAATGGCGGTAGCTAAAGTTGAAGCCCATGCAGCAGAGACCAACGGCTGTGGCGTGCTGCCCCTGGATGAGAACTCGGTTCTTCATGGATATTGCCTCTTTGAGAGTCGTCCATGATGGTTCACTTCAGCCTGGGGGAAAAAATCCTTGTGGGGAAAGTGTTAATAGAAATGCGGGGAAAGTATCAATAGGTGTGCGGGGGAAGCGTCAATAGCCTAAAATAGGCCTTACCGGGCTTCGAACTGCTGGAAGACGAAAACGCCAAGCCGCAGATCGTGATGATCGAGCAGCAACTGGTGCCACCATGCATCGCGCTGGAGTGGGCCCTCGACGCACTGAAAGACCCGGCACCCTAAACTTAGTATCGACAACCGAAGAAAACTCCTAATCTAAGCATCGCTGTCTGCAGTTCCTTGATCCTCATAAAGGCAGGCCTCGATTGGGAGTTTCGTCCGCGATCAGTAGATTGTCGCGGTTGCCAGCGGCCTCCTCAGGTTCACAGACCCCAAATAGATGCTGGAGGAATGCATTGCCGGGACTGGTATCGCACAGATCATCGGGTGGGGCAGCGAACGGCTCGAGAACCGCGAGCTGATCGATTTCCTTCCGGCCTGGCGAGGCAAGCATTTGCGCTTTTGCTTCATTCAGCGCCTGTAGCCGAGAACCAACGGACCAATCTCGGATGGCCGCCGTGAAGCAAAGCTTCTTGGATGCTGTGATCAAAGGCGCTTTTCCAGTACCGGTGAAGGTCACCAGGAATTTGAGACCATCGTCAAGCGGCCCCCGCGTTAGAATCTGGATCAGCATGAGGCGCAGTTCTTTTTGCTCGCTGTCGGGACAGAACAAAAAGCGAATCCCGGAGAAGCGGACGCGGGAGTATGTATATTCTAGTAAAAATGTAGAGACACTTTAATTTAGCGTCGTCTTATTCGGGAGGGTATGATGAAAATCACGAGACGAGCTTTCACTGCGGTGGTGGCAGGTGCCATCGCGACACCTTTGACGCATGTTCGACTGGCTGGCGCGGCTGACAACGTCGTACGTATCGGCTACCAGAAATATGGGACTCTGGTGCTTCTCAAGGGCAAAGGGACGCTGGAGAAGAAACTTGAACCCATCGACTACAAGGTTGAATGGACCGAGTTTCCGGGCGGTCCCCAGCTCCTCGAGGCCCTGAACGCTGGTGCTGTCGATTTCGGATCGACCGGCGAAACGCCGCCGATCTTCGCCCAGGCCGCGAACGCTCCGCTTGTCTACATCGCACACGAGCCGCCCGCCCCGCGCGGCGAAGCCATACTTGTCCCGAAGGATAGCCCCATAAACTCTGTTGCGGACCTGAAGGGCAAGAAGGTCGCCTTCAACAAGGGCTCGAACGTGCATTACCTGCTCGTTAGGGCGCTCGAAGAAGCTGGCTTGTCCTATGAGGACGTGGAGCCATCGTTCCTCGCCCCGGCCGACGGTCGCGCAGCCTTCGAAAAGGGCGCGGTGGATGCATGGGTCATCTGGGATCCCTTCCAGGCAGCTGCGGAAGTGGCGATCGAAGCGCGAGAACTCAGAAACGGCGTGGGCATCGTTCCCAATCAACAGTTCTATCTCGGCACCAGGGCGCTGGTCGACGGCCACGCCCAGGCGATCGATGTCTTGATCGACGCCATTTCCGAGATTGACGAATGGACCAAGTCCGACACGACGGCTGCGGCTGCAGAGTTATCACCATCGGTCGGCATCCCTGAACCTGTCCTCGTCAAGGCGCTCGAGCGTCAGTCCTACGGGGTCAAGAACCTGGATGACGCCGTCGTCGCGCAGCAGCAAGACATCGCCGACACCTTTTTCAAACTCAAGCTCATTCCCAAGAAGGTGACGATTGCCGACGTTGTCCGCAAGGGCAAGGCGTGACGCCCAGCTGCCGCATGCGTCGCGTTGACCGATAGATAAAAGAGTTCCGCTTCTGTCGGGACTCGCAGACTTTCGGGAAAAGGTTGAAGGCCGCCAGCTGGGAGACGACCGTCAGATAATCGTAATTCCTGCGCGCTTACCCCAGCCCCTCAACTCGAGAAGAAGGTTGGGATTTGTAGCTACATCGATACAATCCAAGACATCAAAGTCGCTCTCTCGGAGACGGTCTCCAAAAAAGATCAGGCAGCTCTCCGGATCGCATTGGCGCGACGTCCAGATCAAGCCTTTGATATCGGGATACGCTCTGTGAAGAGCCTGCGCCCACAAGACCGTTTTCAGATAGGCCGACTTTGGTGTCTCTATCAAATTCGTGCGGGCGATACCCCAGGCTTTGAGGTCGGGGGAATAAAGATTGACGACAGGAAGGTCTTTATTTGGAACGATTCTGCTGACGCTCCGCGATTGGATCGTGCCCAAGCGAATGGTTTTAAATCGCGCAGTAGGAGCAATATCATGAAATATGCTCTCGAACGCGGCAGCCTCCCGGCTGGTCGCCGCATAAAGCGATGGAACACATGTGCCAGTCGCGTCTGCGAACGGCGCAAATCTGGTCGGTTGCCCGAGGCACGGATTGAACTGACCCGGACGAAACGCAGATGCATGTGTCCGATGAAGTACCGATCCAGCGCTGATCGTCGCGATATTGACGGTCGCGAATGCAGCCGGTGGAGGAGGAACACTGTTCCCCCTCACCCAATAACCTCCTCATGTTCCTTCTTCGCCGCAGCCACCAGGGCGTCCGCATTGTCGAGGAGATCGATAGGTGCGGCATCTTCCAGCCAGCCGTTCGACGACACGAACCACCACGCCTTCTGCCAGGCTGTCATGGATTGAGGAAGCGCCGCCAGAACCTGCTTTATGGTTGGGTGCGGTCGGCCGTCCTGGAACTGAAACGCCGGGAAAAACTCAGAGCCTCGATGCTGAACGGAAATGATTTCGCCATTCTTCTTCCAGCGCGCTGCTGTTGCGTAGCTGTTCTTTGCGCTGGATCCAGACTGCTTTCCAACATCGATACTACTTAGTTGAGGCACCTCCTGGACAAAGCGATCACGTAACGCAAGATTGTCTGCCGCAAGCACGCCGCGCGCATCTTCGAGTTCGTCCGGCAAAAGCACTTCCGCTAGTTTGCCTATGGCAGCTTCCAGTCGATTCTCTTCGACCGAACCGCTTACCCGGACCAGTGCGTCAGCGAAAGTTTTCACAGACTCCTTGCCGGCCCCGGATAAATTCCGGTGGAGACGCAGAATGACGGAGTCGCCGAATGCGATTTCGGCCACCGCATTGGCGAACCGCTGTAGCTCTTGCTCAGTTCCTCCGACCCTCAAAGTCTTGCCTTTCCGCAAAGAACCGAGGGCCTCAAAAATCGCAGCCGATAGTTTCGCCTGGACAGCACTTGTGTCCTTACTGGGGATCGCCGGTGAAGCCAGGTCATCTATCAGTATTGCATGGTCGAACAGTGGCTGCATTTTGGAGCCTCATGAGTTTAGTGATTAATCTTCCATATCACTTATGTCACGCCGTGTCGATATCAAGTGTTCGGCCAGGCCCGCGATCATGGCAAAGCTGCCACACGCGATCGAAAACGGCGCTGCCGTTCTCTTGCGAATGGCATTACACGCCGCACAAGGCAATGATCCGCGAACCTGCTGCAGCCTGACGCTGGTATGCGAGTGGCGCATATTCGGGGGACGTAAAGAGACTGCGGATGGCATCCATGTCCGGAAATTCGATCATCAACATGTTGGTTGATTGCCATTCTTCGAGCTCGAGCGGGCGTCATCGAGAGCGATGAGGCGGCCGCCAGTTTTTGCCACCAAGGGCAGAGCCTTCGAGCGGTAATCTGCGATTGCTTCAGGGTCGTGAATGTCGAGGTCGACAACGAGATAGGCGGACATGACTGTCTCCATCTAATGAGTTTGAAGTTTAGAGGCGTGTCTTGCGGGATGTGGTGACGCGGCTTATGGCAAGTGCCGCCACTTCACCATGCGCTCCCCGGTCTTGAGCTTCTCGACCAGCTCGACCCTCGGGAGGCGCACCTTTGCAGATATGTCCTGTCTCGCGAGGATTCGCCGCAAGCCGCGCGAGCGCGCTGCGACCGGCGCTACAACTCCATATTTGGGTTAGGTCGGCGGAGATGGCTGGCGCTGTTGAGCTAAATGCTTAGCGCTACGAGTTTGGCACGGTCTGAGATCAAAGCTGCCACGTGATTTAGTGTCACTGGATCTGCGGCAAGTGGAGATATCTTTTCTGATAATTGGGTTATCGCTTCACCTGTGGCATCGGCTAGCTCCTTCACCCGGCGGCGTACCAAAAGTAAGCCAACACCCGTCTCCTTCGAGAAAGCCTGCCAACCAGCGGCGTCCATTTCTGCAAGTGTTGCGCGTTTTCCGACCCGCATAGCCATTTTCGGAGAAAGGTCTGGATGGGCCACCGTGGATAGCAGATCGTACAGCGGAGCCATTCGCGGTCCCCGATTATCATAAAGGATCGAGAAATTCTTGCCGTGGGCGTCCGCATTTCCGACAATGAGATTGAAAATCGCAGCATCCAAGAGCTTTGCGATGTCTGGGCCCGGCCGCTCAGATACCCGCCGCAACAACTCAAAACAATCCCTGAAGGTCGGGCCGCCCTCGCTTGCATACTTCGTTTCAGGTGGCACACCGAGTGCTTGGCAAAAGTCCTCCTGGTGAATGCGGTGAACTACGCCGTCAGCGTTGCGATAGCGATCGTATCGCTCAGCCAAAAGAAAAGGGCGACCATTCGCGGACCTCGGTTCGACGGGAGCAACGTCGAGCCCGATTGCGGCAGCAAGCCTCATCACGAAGGCTTCATTCTCGGTGGTCCCTGGAAAGCGCGCAATTGGTGGCTTCAAGATGTGCGTAGTCGCCTGGCCTGGAAGCGGAAGCGCGACTTGGCCATCGATTAGAACAACTGGAACTTTTGATTGGGCGCCCGCAAGCGATAGCCTTAAGCCTTCTTGACCGGCCAGCAGCGGCCGCGTCGGAAGTGCGTCCAATATCCGAACGATTCCCACCTCATCCAGAGGTGTCGTTTGGTGATCCGCAATCGGTCCTGCCCCGATCGGTTCCTGATCTTCAGGCAAAAGCTGAAGCGCGCCGGCGACGTCGCCGCCCAAGCGATCAAGAAGCGCGAAGTCGTTGGCAGGTGAAACACCCAACGCCTGCGCCGCAACAAGACGCTGGCTTTCTTCGGGCAGCAGGCCCCCGAAAAATGGTCGGCATTCACGGCGAGAAAAACGCTCTGGACGCTTCGGAAGTGAGGCCGACAGCGGAAGCGTCTTTTCGTCATCAAGCCAAGCTTCAGTGTAGGCGAAGCCGATGTCGCCATGCTTATCTTGGGTGAATTGCCCGACAATGCGACCATCCCACCAGACGTTGAGAACCCTTACCGTCATTTTCTACGTTCACCAGGGGCCAGAATATCAATCGAACAACCCAGCGTTTGCAGAACCTGCAAAACCTTTCCGATCTGAGCTGTCGGCTTGCCGGCTTCGAGGTCTACAATGAACCGGAGGCCAACTCCAGAGACCCCGGCAAGCTCGTCCTGTCGCAAGTTTTGCTCCTTGCGTGCGCTTCGTACTAGGGCGCCGATATCGGCTGGACTTCTGACTTGTTTTGCCATCTTTATTTCCCGATCGGGAAAAATAGCAGCATATCAGCCGCCCTGTCGAATAAAATTTCCCGATCGGGAAAATAACCAGCGCCAGGTGATCCATATTTCGGAAAATTTCCCGATCGGGAAATTCAGGTGGAGCCGATGCGATGCCGGGAACTTCGGCCGATTGGGAGTTATGGCCGCGTTGATTGGGAATCGCAGCGGTTCCTATCCTACTGGAAGCCTTGCAGATCAAATCACACCATCGGATTCCGGTCCAACTTTCCTCGATATGACGAATGCCTGTGCGAAACGATCGCGTCAACGAGCGCAGGCGGTTTCGAACCCGTCAGCGGCAGCATCTTGCCGGTCTTCATTTCCAGGATATGATCGGCCGTCATGAGCTTCTGGCGCTGCTCGGCGGTGGAGGTTTTGCGGCTCTCACCGAATTTGGCGGACGATTGCTTGGTACGGGTCAATCGCCAACCGCATTCACGGCCCAATTGGCGGTTTCGAACTCGGCGCGGCCAAGACCGAAAATGCGGGTGGTGACGCAGGAGCCGAGAATGCTAGCGGTGTCGCCCTTGCCGTAGACGCTTTCGATCTGACCCTTGTCCTGGGTGATAAACAGCGCTTCGATGCCGCAGCCGGCGGCAACGTTTGCGATGTTGATCAGCTTTCCATGCGGCCGAGACGGACAAACTCGTCCAGCACCAGGAGCACGTTCTTTTTCGGCTTCTTCGCGCCTTCAAGGCGCACGGCCATGCCGAGAATGATGTTTGTCAGCAATCGGAGAAAGACGGCCTGGGCGTCCACCTGGTCGAGCGGCACGACCATGAAGAGGTCGGCGCGACCCTCGAACAAGTTTTCGAGCGGGCATGTGGTTGCACCGAGGAAGCTGCGCATTTCATCAGAGCGCGCCCAATCGAAGGCCTTCTTGATCGCCGTCTTGATCGCGCTCTGGGGAGATATATTCTCCGGGGATCGTCGAACACTGGCGACTTCCGCCGAGTGTCTTCATGGACAGTCCATTGATCACGGGGTCTGCGCGGGGCTGAAGTAGCCTTGGTGCCCCTTCACTGCAGCTGTTTACGCCCGACGTTTCGTCGGAATGAAGTTCTTCAAGCCTCCCTGCGATGGGGCGGGACGTGATTTTTCAAGGGTGATAACACGTGACCACGCTTTACAATCCTGAACGTATCGAAAAAGACTCGCTCGGAAATATCGCAATCCCCTCTGAGGCGTACTATGGGGCTCAGAAGGCCCGAGGTATCGCGAATTTCCCAATATCTGGCATAAAAATTAGCTGGTACCCTGTTTTCATCAGGGCGCTCGCTTTCGTAAAATTATCCGCATCACGCGCGAATGCTAAACTCGGTCATCTATCGGCCGATAAGGCAGCCATAATCTCTTAGCTTAGACTTAGAACCGGACTCGAAAAAAATTCAATAATCGTAATATCTTGCGAGGCGTCGGGTCAGGATGCGGATGTGAGCGATGATGATCCAGGTTTCAGCCGAAGCGATTGATTTCTCCCAATCCTTGGCCAATCGTCGGCATCGGCCGAGCCACCTGAAGGTGCGCTCCACGACCCAACGGCGCGGCAGGACTTCGAAGCCCTTGGCCTTGTCGGTTCGTTTGACGATCTGGAGAGTAAACGTAGCGATCTTTTGCAGCGCGCCCTCAGCTTCGGTCCGGCATAGCCGCCATCGGCGAAGATATGTCTGAGCCAAGGCCAGCGCTTGAGAATGGATTTGAGGACAGCGGGCACGCGCCATGAGCTCCGAGTAAACTGGGAGGTAAGGACGTCGAATGGCAGGATGCGCTCGGCAAAGTGGGAGCACTTCACCCTCGAGGCGATCGCGAAGGATTGTTTGCCGCTTACCTGCAGGCATAGAAGCAATCCCGAAACGAAGTTCAGCGATTGATATTGCGGACAGGAACAATGTCTCGACGACCTGGGCGTCCAGCCAAGCGATTAGCGCCTCATCGGGAGCCGGTTCCCATGGCTCGTATATCACATTGATGTCCAGCGAGATCATTCGAAAGTCATTGGTTCAGTTGGCGACTTTGATGCAAAGCTTCAACGTCTCGATTGGAACGCTCTGCTTCACGGCCGATTTCCGCGAGAAGAGAACCGAGCTTCACTCGCTCCGACGGATGAACCGCGGATTCGAGAATATCACGGCTCTCGGCTTCCGTGCTACGGCCATGGTGAGCCGCTCGCACCCGCAGAGCGCGATGTGTTTCATCGGAAAGGTTTCGAATGGTGAGGCGGACGGCGGTCGTCAAACCGACAGCCGTCCGTTTGCGGTCAGGCAGGCATGCCTTCGATCAGTTTGTCGAGCGTGATCGGATAGTGTCGGACGCGGACGCCTGTCGCGTTGTAGATGGCGTTGGCGATCGCCGCGGAGACGCCGCAAAGGCCTAGCTCGCCGACACCTTTCGCTTTCATCGGCGACGACATCGGATCTGTCTCGTCCATGAAAATCACGTCCTGACGCGGAATGTCTGCATGGACCGCGACCTCGTAGCCGGCGAGGTCGTGGTTGACGAAGAAGCCGCGCCGGGTATCGACGGCAAGTTCTTCCGACAGGGCGCCGCCGGCTCCCATGGTCATGGCTCCGATCACCTGGCTGCGAGCCGTGATTGGATTGAGGATGCGGCCGGCGGCGCAGACGGCCAGCATCCGCCGGAGGCGCGTCTCGCCAGTCGCGACGTCGACGCCGACCTCAATGAAGTGCGCGCCGAAGGTCGACTGTTGGTGGGTTTCCGTAAGGTCGCCCCATGTTATTGTGTCCTCTCCGACGAGCCCTTCCTGCCCCGCGGCTTCGGCGAGCGGAACCGAACGATTGCCCGAGCGCACGTCACCGTTCTCGAAGACAACGTCCTTAGAATTGAAGCCGAGTTTCTTGGCCGCGGCCTCGCGCAGCTTTACGCAAGCGGCATAAACGCCCGAGGTCGACGAGTTCGCACCGAATTGTCCACCCGATCCGGCCGACACGGGGAACCGGGAGTCTCCGAGCTGGACGGCGACCTTGTCGATCCCCACACCCATCATCTCGGCAGCAGTCTGCGCAATGATAGTATAGCTGCCAGTACCAATGTCGGTCATGTCGGTCTCGACCGTCACGACGCCCTGCCTGTCGAGCTTCACCCGCGCCCCGGACGGCAGGACGAGGTTGTTGCGGAAGGCCGCGGCGACGCCCATGCCGACCAGCCAGTTCCCTTCGCGGCGGGATCCGGCCTTGGGCCGGTTGCTCCAGCCGAACCGTTCGGCGCCGAGCTTCAGACAGCCGACAAGGTCTCGATGAGAAAACGGACGCTCGGGCTTTTCCGGGTCGACCTGGGTGTCGTTGACGATCCTGAACTCGACCGGATCAATACCGACCTTCTCGGCCATCTCGTCGATCGCGATCTCCAGCGCCATCAACCCGGGCGCCTCGCCGGGCGCACGCATGGCGTTGCCTTCGGGAAGGTCCAGCGTGGCGAGGCGCATGGCCGTCATCCGGTTGGCTCCGGCGTAGAGGAGCCGTGTCTGGTTGACGGCCGTTTCGAGCTGGCCCCCCTCGAGATCGCCCGACCAGCTTTCGTGGGCGATCGCGGTAATCTTCCCGTCGTGCCCCGCGCCGATGCGGATGCGCTGGATCGTCGCTGGACGATGCGTCGTGTTGTTCATCATGAACGGGCGCGGCAGGGCGACCTTGACCGGTCGCTTGGCGGCCTTGGCAGCGAACGCTGCGAGGACAGCGTCCGATCGAAGAAAGAGCTTGCCACCGAACCCGCCACCGATGAATGGAGACATGAGGTGGATCTTCTCCTTGTCGACGTCGAGCGTCGTTGCGAGGTCGGAGCGCCACCAGTCGATCATCTGGCTCGAAGTCCACACCGTCACCTCGTCGCCGTTCCATACGGCGATGGAAGCGTGCGGCTCCATCATCGCGTGGGACTGGTCGGGGGTGGTGTAGGTTTCCTCGAAGGTAACTGGCGCGCTCTTGAACGCGGACTCGAAGTCGCCGGCCGCAGAGTCCGGCTGCACAGACTCGTCCGGTTTTTTAGCTGAGGCCTGTGCTTCCTTGAGGTCGAACGCACCTTTCTCCTCAGCGTAGGCGACCTTGATCAAGGCAGCTGCCGCGCGAGCCTGTTCAAAGGTCTCCGCGACGACGACAGCGATCGCCTGGTGGTAGTGCTGGATCTTGTCGCCGCCGAAGAGCTTGGCCGTGTTGAACTTGCCCTTCTTACGGTCGCCGACGTCGAGGGTCGTGACAACGGCGAGGACGCCTGCCGCCATCTTGGCGGCGGAGACGTCCATCGATTTTATCCGGCCCTTGGCGATGGCCGAACCGACGGGATAGCCGTAGGCGTATGGCATATTGGGGTCATGCCACTCGTAGGCGTACATCGCCCGTCCGGTCGTCTTGAGCTGCCCGTCGATGCGGTGGATCGGTTGGCCGACGACCTTCGGCCGGTCGATCGGATTGGTGGTTGCTGGCCTATCAAACTTCATGGCTCAACCCCTTGCTTCTGAAAGAACGGCGCCGAGCGGCGCTTGACCAGCTCGACTTTGAAACGGTTCTGCTCCGTGGGATGGGCGTCGGCGAGGATGGCGCCTGCGACAGCCTGAGCACCTTTCGGAAGCTCGGCTTCGGCCGCCTCGACCCGCCAGGGCTTGTGTGCGACGCCACCGACCGCGACATGTCCCGTTCCGTCGGGCTGGATGACGGCTCCGACCGAGACGAGCGCGAAGGCGTAGGAGGCGCGGTCGCGAACCTTGCGGTAAATGTGCTTCCCACCGATCGGCGGCGGCAGCATGACGGCGGTGATGAACTCGCCACGCTCGAGGACGGTCTCGATATGCGGCGTGTCGCCGGGCAGACGATAAAAGTCAGCAATTGGGATCGAGCGCTCGCTTCCGTCTGCCTTTACCGTCTCGACGGTCGCATCGAGAACCCGCATGGCGATTGCCATGTCGCTTGGATGGGTGGCGATGCAAGCATCGCTGCCACCGACGACAGCATGCTGGCGGGAGAAGCCACCGATGGCCGAACAGCCGCTGCCCGGCTGGCGCTTGTTGCATGGCTGATTGGTGTCGTAGAAGTACGGACAGCGCGTCCGCTGCAGAAGGTTTCCTGCCGTCGTCGCCTTGTTCCGTAGCTGCCCCGAGGCACCGGCCACGAGCGCTCGTGATAGAAGTCCGTAGTCGCGACGGACGACTTCGTGCGCTGCGAGATCCGTATTCCTCACGAGAGCGCCGATACGCAGTCCGCCCTCGGGAGTGATTTCGATCTTGTCGAGACTAAGACCGTTCACGTCGATCAGGTGCGTCGGCGCCTCGATCTCAAGCTTCATGAGATCGAGCAGGTTCGTGCCGCCGGCGATGAACTTTGCTTCAGGGTTGGATGCGACCGCCTTGGCCGCGGCCTCGACAGATGAGGCCCGTTCGTAGGTAAAGGCTTTCATGCTTTGATCCCCGCGACTTCCGAAATGGCGTCGAGAATGTTGGAGTAGGCCCCGCAACGACAGATGTTGCCGCTCATGCGTTCGCGCACTTCGGCTGCAGTCAACTGCGCCGGGCTGTTCAAATCGCCGGTGACGTGGCTGGGAATGTTCGACTTGATCTCGTCGAGCACCGCCAGGGAGGAACAGATCTGACCGGGCGTGCAGTAGCCGCACTGGAAGCCGTCGTGTTTGACGAAGGCGGCCTGCATTGGATGGAGTTCGCCGGGCCTTCCGAGGCCTTCGATCGTCGTGATCTCGTCGCCCTCGTGCATGACGGCCAGCGTCAGGCAGGAGTTGATCCGCCGTCCGTCGACGATGACCGTGCACGCGCCGCATTGGCCGTGATCGCAGCCCTTCTTGGTGCCGGTGAGGTGGAGATGTTCGCGCAGCGCGTCGAGCAGCGTGGTTCTGTTGTCGACGTCGAGATCGCGTTCCTCGCCGTTGACCATGAAGGTTACCTTCGTCGTGTAATCCATTGTTCTCCCTGCGGATTGCGCCGCCGCGCCTTTGGCGACGGTCCCAGTAACCGCGATCGTCGCGGCCGACGAGATAAGCAGGTCGCGACGGGAAAGTTCCAGTTGGGCAGGGTTTTGCATGTCCATCTCCACTTCGTTTTATTCGTTGGACGGAGGCATCAGGCCCGATGGGCTTGATGCCAACTTGCAAAGGTAGGGCGCCGGAAAATTTGTTTAGGGTGCTTTTACTGCATGCAGTTATCGATCACGCTCATGAGTGACCGACATCGGGCTGGGTTTCTGCGGTCTGAGGCGGGCGGGCATAACGCTGAGATCTACGAATTTCACGCGTCGGGCAGTCCTCGGTGCTACGGCACCGGCCACCCTTCCCTCTGCGCTCAAGGCGCAGCAGGGAGGCGATCCCGCAAGCCGAGAAGCAAGCAACGTCAGGCAGAATTGCGTTCGACGATCTAACCCTGACCGCCGTCCTCTACGACAATAAAACGGCGGCCGCGCCGAACGCTGAGCTCATGCCCCTAGTGGCCGGTCATCTTGAGAACAGCCTCAGGAAGCCGCTCACCCTGGATGTCGACTTTCGACGCCTCGCGGTCGATCTCGGCGAGATCATCGGCCGTCATTGGGAGTTCCGCGCCGCCGATGTTTTCCTCAAGACGATGTAGCTTCGTCGTGCCAGGGATAGGAACGATCCACGGCTTCTGCGCCAGCAGCCATGCAAGGGCGACCTGGGCAGGGGTCGCCCGCTTCCGTTCCGCGACCGCCTTGATAACCGACACGAGCTCAAGGTTCGCCTTGCGGGCCTCGGTCGAGAAACGCGGCACCATATTGCGGAAGTCGCCCTCTTCGAACTTGGTGCTCTCGTCGATCTTGCCAGTCAGAAAGCCAGCGCCAAGCGGGCTGAACGGCACGAAGCCGATCCCGAACTCCTCGAGCACCGGCAGGAGCTCCTTCTCCGGCTCGCGCCAGAACAGCGAGTACTCGCTTTGGACCGCGGTGACGGGCTGGACAGCATGAGCACGGCGGATGGTCTGGACGCCGGCTTCCGACAGGCCGAAGTGCTTGACCTTGCCTTGCGCGATCAGATCCTTCACGGCGCCTGCTACGTCCTCGATCGGCACGTTCAGATCGACGCGGTGCTGATAGAAGAGGTCGATGCGATCGGTCTTCAGACGGTTTAACGCGGCATCCGCCACGGCCTTGATGTGCTCCGGGCGGCTGTTGGTGCCACCGGTGCGCGCTCCAGTCTCCAAATCGATGTCAAAGCCGAACTTAGTCGCGATCGTGATCTGGTCGCGAATGGGCTGCAGGCCCTCGCCGAGCAACGACTCGTTCGCGAACGGTCCGTAGGCTTCGGCCGTGTCGAAGTGCGTGATCCCCCTGTTAAAGGCATCGCGGAGCAGCTTGATCATCTCGCTCGTGTCGCCGGCTGCTCCATACACCCCGGTCATTCCCATGCATCCGAGGCCGAGGGCCGATACTTCCAGGCCGGAAGTTCCAAGTTTACGCTTCTGCATTTTCGTTTCCCTTTGCTTGTTCGTCGCGTCCGCGTTCGCCGGACTGGAAGTCCGAGCTGACGCTGAGTTCCTTCCAGGCGTCGATCTCTCGCCGCTGGCTGTCGAGTTCGTTTCCGACGATCTTGACGGCGTCGCTGCCCAGCAGAAACCGGGCTGGGAGTTCCGACTTTCCGACCAGCTCGAGAAGCGCGGTTGCCGCCCTTCTCGGATCGCCCGGCTGACGACCGTGGGTCTTGTCGTTCTTGCTCGCCGCGCAGTAGCCGGAGCCGGGCGCGGCCAGCCGGCCTGCGATCGAGGATACGTTGAAAATGGTTCCGCTGCGCCTGGAACGCATGCCCGGAACAACCGCCTTGATCATCGAGACGGTTCCGAAGAAGTTGGTGGCAAACAGATCCTCGACCTCCTTGTCGTCGCCCTCCTCGACCGCGGCCCGGTAGCCCGCATTGTTGACGAGAACGTCGACGGAGCCGAAGTGGTCCTGCGCCTGAGCAGCAACCCTGGCCACCTGCTCCTTGTCCGTGACGTCGAGGGGGGCTGCGAGAGCCGTGTCGGGGAACGCCGCCGCAAGGTCCTGCACCTTCGCCACGTCGCGTGCCGTTACGACTGCGTTGTGTCCCGCCGCGAGAACGGCTTCAGCGAGGCTTCTTCCCAGTCCAGTCGAGCAGCCGGTAATCGTCCATGTGGTCATCGTCATTCCTTTCGTGTGGTGCTGTCCGCCCAATGGTCACGAGTACCCCGTGCCCCAAACGGTCAGGTTCGCGGTGGCGCTTCCACGCCAGAATAGACCAGGACTTGGTCAGGGAGCCGCGCGCCGTTTATCTGAATGGCCGCGACGGCCTTGTTCAGCTCCGCGACCTCGTCGGACTCGAAGTGGATGGAGGCTACGCCGATGTTTTCAAGCATGTGCGCCATCTGCGTGGTCCCGGGGATCGGTACGATCCATGGCTTCTGGGCCATGAGCCACGCCAACGCGATCTGGGCGGGCGTCGCTTTCTTGCGATCAGCCCAGGTCTTCACTAGAGCGACCAGGGCCAGATTGTTCGGCACATTTTCTGACGAGAACCGCGCCTCGACGCCGCGTATGTCTCCTTCGGCAAATCTTGTCCGTTCGTCGATGGCACCCGTCAGGAAACCGACGCCCAGCGGGCTCCATGGAACGAAACCGATGCCGAGTTCCTCGCAGAGTGGAATGACGGCCTCCTCGGGGCCTCGCCACAGCATCGAATACTCGTTCTGGACTGCTGTAAGCGGCAACTCGGCGTGTGCGCGGCGTACGGTGTTGAGACCCATCTCGGACAGCCCCCAGTGCAGAACCTTGCCCTGCGTCACGAGTTCCTTGACTGCGCCCGCGACGTCCTCGATCGGAACCTGCGGGTCGACGCGATGCTGGTAGAGAAGATCGATATGGTCAGTCCGCAAACGCTTGAGCATGCCCTCGACGGCGAGCTTCACGTGCTCTGGACGGCTGTTGAGCCCCGGCAGCCGCTTGCCGGTCTCCAGGTCGATGTTCCAGCCAAACTTGGAGGCGACGACGATCTGGTTTCGGAACGGCTGCACGCCTTCACCCAGGATCCGCTCGACCTCATGCGGTCCGTAGGCTTCCGCGGCGTCGTAGAACGTGACGCCACGCTCGTGTGCTGCCCTGATGATGCCGATCATCTCCGCACGGTTGGGGATGGTCGTCTGGTAGGTGCGGCTCACGTTCTGCACGCCGAGGCCGACGCTGGAGACCTCGAGCGATCCGAGCTTTCGTCGCCCAAGCACGTTGGCAGATGAACCGGCGGTCGATGTCGACTGCGCCAGGGCAGGAGATAGGCCCGCTTCCAGAAGCGGGGTGGCTGCGAGCGATCCCGCCGCTCCCAGGAAGCGTCGACGGCCCAATGTCATCTTCTGCTGATCTGCCATCTGGAAATCCTTTCACGGAGGTACGGAGTTGTTCTCGCTCCGAATATAGCCCTCGCTTGATCGCTCGATTAGACGCTATAATCCGCATTCCCCTATAAGCAGGACTAATGAATGCCGAACGAGAATTTCAATGACCTTGCCGCCTTCGTCACCGTTGCCCGCGAGGAAAGCTTCACGAAGGCCGCCGCCAAGCTCGGCGTTTCGCAGTCGGCCCTCAGCCAAACGATCCGAGGTCTCGAGGAGCGGCTGGGCATGAGACTGCTGACAAGAACGACGCGTCGGGTTTCGCCCACCGCAGCCGGCGAACGGCTGCTGCAGACGGCGGGGCCGCGTTTCGAAGAGATCCAAGCCGAGCTCGCGGCACTGAGCGAGATGCGGGACCGGCCGACGGGTACCGTCCGCATTACCGCGGGAGAGCATGCTGCGGTGTCCGTTCTTGCATCTGCTCTCGAGAAGTTCCTGCCGGACAATCCCGACGTAAAGGTCGAGATCATCGTCGACTACGGGCTCACAGACATTGTCGCCGAGCGCTTCGACGCCGGCGTCCGTCTAGGCGAGCAGGTCGCGAAGGACATGATTGCGGTTCCGATCAGCCCCGAAGTCAGAATGGCGGTTGTGGGGTCGCCCGCCTACTTCCGTCAGCACCTTTGGCCGGAGACACCACAGGATTTGACCGCCCATAACTGCATCAACATGCGGCTGCCGACGTACGACAACATCTTCGCCTGGGAGTTCGAGAAGGACGGACGGGAGCTCCGCGTCCGCGTCGAGGGACAGCTCGTCTTCAACAACCTGGCAATGAGACGGGAGGCGGCTCTTAGAGGATTGGGGCTGGCCTACATGCCAGAGGATCAGGTGCACCAGCTTTTGGACAAGGGCGAACTGATCAGGGTGCTGGAGGACTGGTGCCCGCCGTTTGCGGGCTATCATCTTTACTATCCGAACCGGAGGCATCCCTCGCCGGCTTTCGCCCTCGTCGTCGAGGCTCTCCGGTACCGCACATAAAAGCGCGTTCACTTCGATGTGATTGATAAGGACAGCTAATGGCTTCATGCGGATCAAGGCATCTAATCACTAGATGAGCCCTCGCGTATCTTTCCTTGTGTCAGCGCCAGGGGAAGGACGACATGAATATCTCGCTACGGAATGCAGCATTTTTTCTACTAGCCTTGAGCCATTTCGGAATCGCCGCAGTTGCGTCCGCGCAAACGGCACCCAAGCCCGAAGCCATTGTCATCGAGGAACAGGGCAGTTTCTCAGCCGGAGGTAAGGCCGTCACCACGCCCGGTACTTTCAACAACAAAGCTCCGACCTCGCAGGGCCAGAGCATCCATGGCGATCATCTCTACGCCTTCTTCCAGATCCCACAGAACCCGAGACCGCTGCCGATCGTGATGCTCCACGGCGCCTTCCAGTCGGGCCGGAGCTGGGAAACGACGCCCGACGGGCGGGAGGGATTCCAGACGATCTTTCTCCGCCGCGGTTTCCCAGTCTACGTCGTCGACCAGCCGCGGCGGGGCCGTGCCGGCAACAGCACCGTCGCCGCTGCCATTGAACCCACCCCATACGACCAGCTCTTCTTCGACCAGTTCCGGATTGGCGTTTGGCCGAAATACTACGACAACGTCCAGTTCGATCGCGATCCGAATACGCTGACACAATTCCTGACCTCAGTGACGCCGAACACTGGTCCTTATGATCCCGGCGTCATCTCGCAGGCCATGTCAGCGCTTCTCGATCGAACCGGTCCGGCGATCCTATTCACGCATTCGCAGGGAGGCGGGCCCGGATGGCTTACCGCTATCAAGAACCCGAACGTAAAAGGGATCGTCGCATTCGAGCCGGGAAGCGGCTTCATCTTTCCAGACGGTGAAGTGCCCGAGCCGATGCCGAGCGCGGCGGGCACTCTGCCAGCGGAAGTCGTTCCCGTCCAAGAGTTCGAAAAGCTGACGCGTATTCCGATCGTCATCTACTACGGAGACAACTTCCCCGTCGAACCAACCAGCGAACGTGGACAGGACAACTGGCGTGTGAGACTGGCGATGGCGAAGCTCTGGGTTGCCGCCATCAATAAGCACGGCGGCGACGCCAAGCTCGTCCATTTGCCGGAGATCGGCATCCGCGGCAACACCCACTTCTTGTTCTCCGATCTGAACAACATCGAGATCGCCGACCAGGTGTCGAAGTTTCTTGCCGAGCAGAAGCTCGACTGACCACAGAGCGGAGAAAACTGATGAAACACCTGATCGCGAACATACTTCTGACGGTCGGCATCGTGCTCGCAGCGCTGCCAGGGGCGGTGTGTGCCCAGTCCTTGGCGAAAGGCGATGACATGACCAAGCAATCCAGAGCCCAGCAACTGATGGGAGATACCGCGCCGAAGCTTGCGGAACTCACCGACAATATCCTCTATGGCGACATTTGGGAACGTCTGGAGCTTTCGAAGCGCGATCGCAGCCTTATTACCGTGGCAGCGCTGATCGCCATGAACCGGCCGGATCAGCTTCGCTCGCACCTTGCCATTGCACTTCAGAACGGCGTTACCAAGGAAGAGCTGAGCGAGACCATCACCCACCTCGCCTTCTACGGCGGCTGGCCGAATGCCGTCACGGCGGTCGGCGTCGCCAAGGAAGTATTCGGGAGAAATCCGGAATGACGAAGGTCGCAGGCGTTATCGTGGGCGCGTTCCTGTCTGGCTGCGCCGTCGCGCTTGTCGGCTGGCAGGTTCATGCAGAACAGAACCGCACGACGTTTCCAGACATCGACAAGCTGATCCACTATACGACCGTCACCCGCGGCGAAGTCACCGAACACATCATGACATCGCGCGAGGCGATCGAGGCGGTCAAGAATGGCCAGCCCGTCCCGCCCGACACTCATGTGGTGCTCGTGGACTACCGTGACGGCGAAGTCTTTCGGTACTTCGTCATGGAGAAGGGCGAAGGCTTTGGTGCCGACTATGACGAAAGCCGGCGCACCGGAGACTGGCAGTTCCAGTGGTTCAAGCCCGACAAGACGATCAACCTGGCCGAGAATACGGCCCGCTGCCAATCATGTCATGACGCGCGATCTGACCGGGACTTCCTCTACACCCACAGCGATATGCGGCGCTTCGAATTCGAATGATCCCGTTTCCCGCTCGTCTGTTTCTCCACGTCGTATCCGTCGGACTTCTTGTGGCGTGTCTGGCCTACTGGTGGCTCGACAATCTGGCCCACGAGATTTTCGGCACCGCCATGTTCTTGCTGGCGGCTATCCATATCGTCATCAACCGCCGCTGGTATGGCGTCGCTTTCCGCGGCCGTTACAACGCAATGCGGATCCTGAACACCGCGACGATCATCGGGCTTGTGATCACGATGACCATGATGCTCGTCACCAGCATCTTGATATCCCGCGACGTCTTCGCGTTCGCCTCGCTCGACGGGGCGTTCGGCGTGCGGGAAATACATCTGTTCGCCGCCTACTGGATCGTTCTGATAGTCGCCATGCACCTTGGGTTCCGTTGGCCGGTCGTGATGATGGTCTCTCGCAGAACGCTGGGTATAACCGGCACCAATGCGGTGCGGATGCTCCTGATCAGAATTGGCGTCGGCGTGGTTGCAGTCCTCGGGATCAAAAGCACGTTCGAGATGGCCTTCGGCTCGAAGCTGATGCTCACCTACACACTCGACCTATGGGACTTCAACGAGTCTACACTTGGCTTCTTTTTGAATTACGGGTCCATCGTCACACTCGTCGCCGCCCTGGTTTACTACGGATCGCGACCCTTCAAAGGTCGGGAGCGCCTGATTTGTCCGTCGTCGGCATCACGTCGTGAACACATTGAACGCTTTGAGGAACGCGATCGCTGCTGAGTTGACGGAGCCTGGCGGGCCGGCCTCCTCCCATCAACGCACAGCGTCCATTTTTTGCGCGCGGAAGACGCGCGCACCATGTCCATCACTATGCACGCCCGTGCGCACTCGCTGTTCGCCCGGCATGTAGCTGCATGGCGCCGTCGCATGCCGGCGTGCGCGACCGGATGTTAGAAGCTCAGCGAGCCTTTCGCCTTGGCGTCGAAGACGAAGGGCCCTGCAAAGGATAATCCAGAGCCAGTGAGCCCCAAGGAGCATCAGGGTCGACATCAGCAGGTGCTCGACTGTTCGCTCTCCTGAACGTGGCGTCTGCTGTGCTTGCTGCGAAACGATTTTCCCGCCTCCGTCCTCGACATCGTCGAGGCAACGGCCCCGATTTGGCTGCCGTCCGCTTGCCATTGGCGATGATTTGAGGAAGTATTCGGGCTCTGGCCGTTGAGGCCTGGGCAGGCTCGATGACAGGACAATGCCATGCCTCTGAAACATTTTTGGCCGCCGCAGCAATAGCGCTCTTTTGACCCTTTCAGGGTGTACAACCACCAGCTCAGAAAACTCAACCTACGCAAGCCCGGCAGGGATTGGCCCGGTTCGCGGCACCGGTAACAACTTCTACTAGCTCTCGTCGTTTCCGATGCCCATGAGGCATTGCCTTTTGGCGCGGTGCCACCACTCGGTTGCCTCAGCTTGCGGGCCGGCTCTTTTGCGGCATGTGTTGCCGCCATGCACTTGCGCCGATATGCGGACTCTCCCATCGTGTTTACAGCATGCAACCTGGGGGGTCCTGCACGGCTCCGCCGGTTTCTTAAAACCTACGTGCAGGTAGGAGCATGACTGTGGCATCAGGTTCGCTCAAACTCTTCAGTTACGCCATTCTTCTGACGTCCATTGCCGCATCGGTGCACGCCCAATCCAGCGAGGAGCTAGCAAAGAAGCTCTCAAACCCAATTGCCTCGCTGATCAGCGTTCCGTTTCAATTCAACTACGATCAAGGCTACGGACCGCAAGACGGCGATCATACCGTCGTGAACATTCAGCCGGTAATTCCATTCGCGCTCAATGAAGACTGGAACCTCATTTCCCGAACGATCCTGCCTGTGACGTGGCAAGACGACATCGCTGGCCCGTCAGGAGAGCAGTTCGGGCTCGGTGACACGCTACAGAGTTTCTTCCTGTCGCCAGCCAAGCCAACCGAAAATGGAATTATCTGGGGCGTCGGCCCGGCGTTCCTGGTTCCCACAGCAACCGACGAGTTCCTCGGAAGCGGAAAGTGGGCCGCGGGTCCAACCGGCGTGGCTCTCAAGCAAGACGGGCCATGGACCTTCGGTATACTGGCGAACCATTTGTGGTCGTTCGCCGGACAGAGCGACCGGGCGGACGTCAGTTCGACATACCTGCAACCCTTCATCTCTTACACGACGCCGGAGGCCTGGACCTTCTCATTGAATACCGAGAGCACATACGACTGGGAAACCAATGACTGGTCGGTCCCGATCAACTTCCAGGTCTCCAAGGTGGTGAAGTTCGGCGAACAGCCCGTGAGCTTTGGCGTCGGCGCGCGTTACTGGGCAAGTTCGCCCGAAAACGGGCCGGACGGCTGGGGAGTTCGGGCAGTGGTCACGTTCTTGTTCCCGAAATAAGAGACTTTCGCGATATCCGCTCCAGGAAGACGAGTTACGGCGTGCTGCCATTGCTTCTGAGGGATTCGATTGGATCAACTGTCACCTCCCGATCCGCTTCTTGAGATTGCGCTTGGAACCTTGATGGTGATTGCGATTATCATCGTACACGGTGTCGGCATCCGCGCAATCAACCAGCGTTTCAGCAAATCCTGGGTCCGTGTGACTAGAGCATCGCACTTGAATTGAGAATCGAGTGGGGTTTTCACGAGGGTATTGGTGTGATTCACTGCGGTTGGAGGTGAATCACATGGGTAAATCTCATTCTGTTGATCTTCGTCAGCGTGTTGTTTCCATGGTCGCTAGCGGCCAATCACGGCGAGCCGCTGCCCGTCATTTCGCAATCAGCGACAGCAGTGCGATCAAGCTGCTGCAACGCCGGGAGCGGACTGGGCTGATAACCCCCGCGCGTCAAGGAAGGCCACCAGGTGCAGGGAAACTGTCGGCGTTTCGCGATTTCCTGGTCGCACAGGTCGAAGGCAAACCGGATATCACCATGCCAGAGCTTGCCCGTCGCCTTGAGGATGAACATGGATTGGTTATTCCACCATCGTCCGGTTTTTGATAACGCAGGGATACACATATAAAAAAACAGATAATGGCGTCGGAACGCGCTCGCGCTGATATCCGAAAGGATCGTGATGTCTGGATTTCGAAACGCCAACCCCGGATGCGATTTGAACCGCATCGACTTGTTTTCTTGGACGAAACCTCGGTGAACACAAAGATGGTGAGACTGCGTGGGCGCTCCCCGCGCGGCGAGCGTCTCATCACGGATGCGCCCTTTGGCCACTGGGGGACACAGACATTCATTGCAGGCTTGCGCTGTTTCGGTCTTACTGCGCCCTGGATTATTGACAGGCCGATGAACCGGGAAATCTTCGACACCTACATCGAGACCCAGCTTGCGCCGACACTCGAACCAGGCAATGTCGTCATCCTGGATAATCTTCGCGTTCACAAGAGCGATAAAGCCAAAGCCTGCCTCAAGGAAGTTGGTGCGTGGCTCCTGTTTCTGCCGTCTTATTCGCCAGATTTGAACCCGATCGAAATGGCCTTCGCCAAAATTAAGGCCCATCTCCGAGCCGCCGCCGCTCGCACGTTTGACGCACTCTCAAATGCGCTCGGATCCATCTGCAACCTCTTCAACAGCCAAGAATGTCGAAACTATTTTACAGCCGCAGGCTATGGGTTCGATTAAAGGTACGGCGCTCTAACGTCACACCGCATTGGCGGATCAATCTTTTGCTTGCATTCACAATCGGTTCGCTGGCAGTCCTTCATTTTGTGGAAACCTTCCTTTGGGCCGCCCCCATATCGCTGATGGGGCTGATCCCTTCAATGCGAGACAGCTACTACTTCGTCTTGGAGAGCTATACGACGCTTGGAGAAGGCGCTGTCCGTCTGCCGGACGGATGGCGTCTGATCGGACCGATCATGGCGATGTCGGGCCTGTTTACATTCGGATGGACGGGCAGCGTTCTGGTGAGCATCATGACCGAATTCGGCAAGCTCGACAGAGGCCGCGCCAAGAAAGGTTTGAAAGATCCCGGACCTTGAACTCGGCGGGATTTCAGAAAGCACTCTGCTGGTGGCAGCGTGACCTCTCACGCCCCACCCTGCTCCGCTTGACGGCCACCCAAAGTGCTTAAGCCGCCCACTACTTTCTGGATATTTTCCTGAACATTTTTGTCGTATCGTTCCTCCAGAGACCTTCAGGGTGGGCGAAATCCAATGCGTCATCGCACGAAAACCCGCACGGTGTTGGGCGCTATGATCGTCCTGCTCTGCACGTACCTGCCGATTCCGATGAAGCCGCCCCTTTGTTCCGAGATGATTGCGCCCCCGGATTCCGGGATGATCTCGCCCCCTTGAGGCTGGGGTCCTGCTGGCTGTGATTGTTGTCAGTTCATTCGTGTAACGAGTCAAGATTTCCGGCGCTGATTTCGCCGCAAGCTTTCGCCGGATAGGTCGATGCGGTGGGCGTTGTGAACGAGGCGATCGAGGATGGCATCGGCGTAGGTTGGGTTGCCGATGATCTCGTGCCAGGCTGATACCGGAAGCTGGCTGGTGATAATCGTCGAGCGGCGTCCGTAGCGATCTTCGAGGATCTCCAGGAGGTCGTGGCGTGCCTGCTCATTGAGCGGTTCCAGACCCCAGTCATCAAGGATCAAGAGCTGGACGTGGCCGAGGGTTCGCTGCAGCCTTGCATAGCGGCCGTCGCCGTGGGCAAGAGCGAGATTGGCAAACAAGCGTGGCACGCGTTGATAAAGAACTGAGCGATCGTCGCGGCAGGCCTTGTGCCCGAGTGCACAGGCTAACCAGCTTTTGCCAACGCCAGATGGCCCGCAAATCGCGAGGTTGTCGTGGGCATCAATCCAGTCGCCGCCGATCAGCTTCATGAACAGCGCACGATCGAGACCGCGGTCGCTGCGGTAATCGACATCCTCAGGCACAGCATGATGGCGAAGCTTGGCAAACCGCAGCCGGGCGGCAAGCTTGCGATCGTGGCGCGAACTCCATTCTCGCTCCAGCAGTAGCCCGAGCCATTCGGCATGGGAGAGTTGTTCGCTCTCACCGTTGGTCAGCAGTTCGTTGAACGCCTTGGCCATGCCGGTCAGGCCCATGGCATTCAATTTATCAAGGGTGGGATGTGCAAGCATATGTCGTCTCCTCAGTGGTAATAGCGGGGACCGCGGATGTTGGAGTGGTTGATCGGCTCGGGTGATGATGCGCCTGATGACGCCGACGGTCGGTCAAGGTGATTGTCGAGAATGGAACGCACCGAGCCATAGGTTCGAGCGCCGATTTCCAATGCCCGGCCGCAGGCTGCATTGACCCTCTCGCGCTCAAACGCTTTGACGAGGCGGATAATGCCCAGACAGGCTCTGTAGCCCTGTTCGGGATGCGGTCGATCGGCAAGAATACGCTCGCAGAGCAATGCAACGTCTGAGCCGATCGCGGAGGCTTCGCGGCTGATACGTTCGATCGTCCAGTCGGCAAAGCGGCGATGCGATGACGGCATGTGCTCGGGCGTTGTCGTGTGCTTGCCATTGCCACTCGAACGCCTGTGGGCGGCAATCCGCTCACCTTTGTGGAAGATCTCGATGGTATTGGCGGTGATGCGGGCCTCGACCTGCTCACGCGCAAAGCGGTAGGGCACCGAGTAATAGTGCTTGTCGATATCGACATGATAATCGAGACCGGCCCTGCGTATCTTCCATTCCGCAAAGACGTATCGTTCCACAGTCAGCGGACGCAGGGCGGGATAATCCAGCTCTTCGAACAATTGCCGTCGCGTGCGCCCGACGCGACGCAGGACGCGCCTGTCGTTGAGATCAGCGAGCAATTCAGCAATCGCCGCATTCACGTCGGCAAGGCTGTAAAAGACGCGGTGGCGTAGTCGACCCAGCAGCCAGCGCTCGACAATGCGAACCGCGGCTTCGACCTTCGCCTTGTCCCGAGGCCGGCGCGGTCGTGCCGGAAGAACAGCGCTTCCGTAATGAGCCGCCATCCCGGCATAGGTGCGATTGACCTGCGGATCAAAATGGCAGGCCTTGATGACGGCGACCTTGGCGTTGTCGGGAACCAGCAACGCCGGTGCGCCACCGAACGCCTCAAGCGCAAGCAGGTGACATTCGATCCAGTCGGGCAACGTTTCGCTCCAGCGAGCATGTGCAAATGAAAGGCTCGATGCGCCGAGCACTGCGACGAACAGGTGGGCTTGCCGCGTCTTTCCCGACAATCTGTCGACGACCACCGTGACCGTGTCGCCGGCATAATCGACGAACAGCTTTTCGCCGGCCGCATGGTTTTGGCGCATTGTCACCGGCAGCTTCAGCGCCCAGCCGCGATACAAATCACAGTAACGGCTGTAGCGATATCCCTCGGGATGAAGGCCGATATACTCGTCCCAGAGGATCTGCAGCGTCACATGCTTGCGCTTCAGTTCCCGGTGAACAATTGCCCAATCCGGCTCAGCGCTGCGGCGATGACCGGTCTTCGTGCCGGCAGCCTTGTAGAGAGCCGCTTCCAACATCGCATCGCTGACGTCCTCGCCCAACGGCCAGGAAAGCCCAGCAATGTCCACACGGCGCAGCGTCTCACGCACCGTCGACGGCGCCGCACCAACGCGCACCGCAATCGACTTGTGGCCAAGGCCTTCCTCAAATCTGTATCTCAGTATCTCGCGGACACGCCGCATCTTTAGTCTCTCCGCTGGCATCGCGTTCCTTCCTCTCAGGCAACTGAAAGGACGAACGTCTCACCAGCAGAACACCCCGACAAACACCCCAATCAGAGGGCGGCATCATCTCGGAACAAGGGGGCGGTTAATTCTCGGAATTGGGGGGCGGCATCATTTCGGAATGCGGGGGCGGATTGCCTCGGAATCTGCACACGTACCTGCTGCTCGCTTATTTTGTCATTCCCGAGATCTGGTTTTTCCATGATGCCGGCCGCGTTGCCAAGCTCGGCAGCATGGTCACGACAACCGCGCAGGACATTCCGGGCGATCCGATCAATGTCGGCCTTGTTGGGTCGAAGGAGGATGTGGTCCGCGCCTTTGCGGCGGCCAAGTGGGATCCTGCCGACAAAATCACCTTGCGCACATCGATCGATATCGGATTGAGTGTCGTGCTTGACCGGCCCGACCTCGACGCCCCGGTCAGTCCGCTGTTTTTCGAGGGAAGAAAGCAGGACCTCGCCTTCGAGAAGCCGGTGGGCGAAAGCGCCGACGAGCGCAACCACGTTCGTTTCTGGCTGACGAAACAAACCGGGGAGGACGACCGTCCGCTATGGTTTGGCTCGGCAAGCTTTGATCGCGGCGTTGGCCTCAGTCATGACACCGGGCAGATCACGCATCACATCGGCCCGGATGTCGACGCCGAGCGAAACCGGGTCATCGGCGATCTCCTCAAGGCGGGCCAACTGCTATCGGACTATGAGATCGACGGCATCGGGGCGACACGCAGCGGCCGCAACGGAGGCGGCGACCCCTATTTCACCGACGGGAAGGCTCTCATCGGCGTGCTTCGCGCGAACGAGCGTTAACGGTCGCGCGCCGGACGCTCGCGGCTCTGAACGCTTCGACCGTGTTACCGCGTCTAACGGTTCTGATTGTTCAGGGGGTGTCAAAATTTGGCCGAAGGGACCGTTGTTGAAATCCGAGATCCAGGGACACCCATTCCCCCAGTCCCAGCCGGAGTCGGGATGGACCTGTGCGGCAAGCTGCCGTTGGCTTGCAGCATTTGCCTGTTGAAGGGTTCGGTACTGTCTGTAGGCCTGTTGCGTTCCAACGTAGAGGCACTTGCAGCCGCCCGGATCGGCATAGACGTAGGTTGTCTTGTTGCCGCGCGTACTCGTCACGAAAGTGTCCGGAGGCAGGTGGTTGCGCATCGCCTGGCGCTTTGGCATGTCGGCAGGGCGCGCGACGAAGCCGGCTGCGAGGTTACTTTCCTTGGTGGAGACGGAACCTTGCGCGCTCGTGCAGGCGGTCAAGCGAGCGCCAGGTTCATCAACGGCTTGTCGGGTGTCTTGCAGTGCATAGTGAAGCGTTCCTTTCTATCGACGTGGTGATATTCGTGTCGTTCATGCGTCCTGTTGCCTCGTGGACGTCTTCCCTTACAACCCAAGCGCCTTATTCATCGCCGTGATAAGATCGGCCCCGGCGAAGGGCTTTCGCAAGTACGCGATGCACCCGGCCCGCTCGGCCTCTGCTTGTAGGCGTCGATCTTCAATCGCTGTGATAAAAATGACCGGCAGGTTCGAGCCAGCCTCTTTCAGCCTGCGCTGCAATTCCATGCCGGACATGCCACCGCCCAGGTCGATATCCAGCACAAGACAGGCGACGTCGGCGCTTGCAGGTTGCGCGAGAAAGGCTTCGGCGGATGCATATTCCACGGCCGCAAAACCATAGGCGTTGAGGAGCCGCCCGGCGCTCCGCCGTAGGCTTGCGTCATCATCAACAACGGCGACCGTGTGGCGCAGCTTTCCCATCCCAAGCCCCACTCGTGACTACATGAGAGATACGCGGTTGCCTTCACAGTAGGCGTGTTGGTGTTCGATTGATATTGTCCTAAAGGGAAGTCGCCGGGACATTGTGCGTAACGGGTTTTCGTTCGAAAGGACCGACGCTGGCTGCAATCGACACTGCTTCGGCAGCGGAGCGCACGCCGAGCTTTTCCATCACGCGATGCCGGTGCACCTTGACGGTGCGCTCGGATATGCCAAGGGCGAAGGCGATCTGCTTGTTGAGATGGCCACGGATGATCAACTCAAAGACTTCGGCTTCGCGCGCGCTCAGGCTCGCCACCAGCCTCCGCTGCTCCTGATGCTGATCGAGCTCGGCCCGACGCCTTTCATATTGAGCCAACGCGCGCTCGATCGTTTCCATCAGGACCGGCACCGAGCTCGACTTCTCCAAGAAGTCCTGAGCGCCTGCTTTCATTGCGTCGACGCTTGTCTTTATGTCTCCTTCGCCGGTGAGGAACACGATTGGCAGTAGCGGCGCCAGCTCGCACAACTGGCGCTGTATTTGCAGACCAGATTGACCTGGCATCTGTAGGTCAAGGAGAACGCAGCCCGGCTCGCAGCTTGGAAGGCGGGCTAGAAACTGATCTCCGGATTCATAGGCCTCGACCTTCAGACCATAGGCGCAGAGCAGCCGTGCAGTCGCCGTGCGGTAGGATTCGTCATCGTCTACGATATGGACAACTGGTTTCATGCACCTCGCGCCTCCCGTCGGGCGAGAGGCAGGACCACCCGGAAGATGGCGCCGCCTTCAGGCCGGTTGTATGCAGAGATCGTGCCGCCATAGGTCTCGACGATCGCACGCGATATGGAAAGACCCAACCCCGTCCCTGCGTTCTTGGTCGTATAGAACGGCTCGAAGATGGTGGACAGGCGCTCTTCAGGAATGCCGTTGCCTGTGTCGACAACACAGAGCTCGGCCCTCTCCTTCTCAATTCCTGTTGCGAATGTCAGGATTCTTTTGGCGGAATCGGCGTCCATCATGGCGTCCATCGCATTGGTCGCCAGATTGAGGACGACCTGTTGCACATGAACCTTGTCCGCCCGCACCGGCAGCTCGGTCGTCGGCTGATTTGTATTGAGTGTAATCCCTCTGCGCTCGGCCTCGCCATGAATGATGTGGATCGCGCTCGACGCAACGTCGTTGAGGTCGAACTCCTGCCAATCGATCTCGCTTCGCTTCTTGAGCAACCCCCTCATCCTGCCAATGATGTCGCCTGCCCGCTGGTCGTCTTCCTGAATGTCCTGAAGGATCTGCTGGATCAATTGCAGATCGGGGGGTTCGCTTCGAAGCAGCTGGGACGCCGCCTCGGCATTGTTTCGTATGGCCGACAACGGCTGGTTCAGTTCGTGGGCGATGGATGACGACAAAGCGCCGGCCGTTGCCGATTGGTTGAGATGAACGGCTTCGAGCAAATGAAGAAGAGACCTGCTCTCCGCCTGGCGGCGTTTGCGGCGCTCGAACAGGAGAATCGAGATGACGCCTGCCTGCATCAAAACGACGGCAACTACGCTCGTAGATGCGAGCCAGTGTTCCTCCCAAAAGCCTCTTTCCTTGTACATCTGTATGGTGCCCGCTGGCAGATCCTCCTCCGCCAGCCCCCAGCGCCGAAGTTGCCGGGCATCGACGATATAGGTCTGCGGCGCGTTGACGTCCACCACCTGCTTGCCGGCGATTGCGTCGATGACGAGGTTTCCGACGGTGCGTCCCAGGGAATCGAAGGTGACGGTATTGCCGCCGACGACGCCGTGGTCGATGTAGGTCTGATAGGGCCCATAGACGGGCGCACTGGCCGTTGCCGCGATCTGCCTGATTGCCTCGCGCGGGATGAAATTCCGCCCCGCCCGATCCTTAAAGATCGTCAACGCCAGGATGATGCTATCGACGGGGACGTCTGATGCGCGTTCGATAAACTCCTCAATCGTCAGATCTTCCAGGTACTTCGTTTCGTATGACTTGGAGAACTCGTCGAGATCCGCACGCGCCGACGCCAACCATTCCCGGTCGAATTCCGACGAACCACCGATGATGTAAAGGTGACGGGCATTGGGCTGCAGTTTGCGGGCCATTTCCGCCGTCTTCACAATGTCGAATGTCGTGAACGCCCCGATCACGTCATCCGGCAGATCGATGTTCTCCGCGGTGGAGTTGCCGAAGCCTGCCGCGACTATCTTTGCATCGGGAGCGATCCTTCCGCGGTTCGTCGATATGAAGCTGGCAGACTCCTTGCCTAACGCGACAACTACGTCGGGGCGGCGAGCGGCGTATTTCTCCGCGAGATACCGTCCCATGCGTGAGACATGATCGGCTTCCGGAAACCTCGACAGATCCAGAAACTCTGAAAACAGGTCGATCTTCCCATCCGTCTCCTCCAGCAGGCGGCTCCGCAACGCTTCCCCGGCAACCGTCGTTGCCACGAGCCTCTCATCGTAGGGATAAAGGATGAGGATGCGTGGAACCCGATCGACGATGGGGAACGATGTGCCCGAGGTTGCCGCGTGAGAGTTCGCAACAATCGACAAGGCCGCCGACAGCATGAGGCCAGCGTATTGCAATCTAACTGACCACGTGCGCGAGCTCATCTGGCTTCCCCAAAGCCGGGCGAGAATAACACCTTAGCGGTGTAGTGTCATCACCGCATTGTACTACCGGTGATTGGAACGTTGCTTCCGAGACTCCCTAAAGGGCAATATCGAGGACCATCTGCATCCGCTAATATCGACGTCGGCCGACTGGAGAGAGGCCCCGCCGGCCTGTCGCAGTCGTTTAAAGTCCGTTTCGCCTGACGCATGCAACCTGGCTGCGGCCAACGCACCTGCCATCCGTCAGCCGAACATCCAACCGAGGATTTGAAATGAACAGCAGAATCCTTATCCGCTGCATTGGAGCACTGGCTTCATCCACCATTCTCTGGTGTGCAGCCTCATCGGTGCAAGCGCAGGACTCCCAACGAAAGCCGAACATCCTGTTCATCGTCTCCGACGATACTGGTTACGGCGATCTAGGTCCCTATGGTGGCGGCGAGGGCCGCGGGATGCCGACCCCGAACATCGACAAGCTGGCGGACGAAGGCATGACCTTCTTCTCCTTCTATGCCCAGCCGAGCTGCACGCCTGGGCGTGCAGCCATGCAGACCGGACGCATTCCCAACCGCAGCGGCATGACCACCGTTGCCTTCCAAGGTCAGGGCGGTGGCTTGCCCGCGGCCGAATGGACGCTCGGATCCGTGTTGAAGCGTGGAGGCTATCACACCTACTTCACAGGCAAATGGCATCTCGGCGAGGCGGACTATGCGTTGCCGAATGCCCAAGGTTATGACGAGATGAAGTATGCAGGCCTCTACCACCTCAACGCCTACACCTATGGCGACCCGACGTGGTTCCCGGACATGGATCCGAAACTGCGGGAGATGTTTCAGAAGGTGACGAAGGGTGCACTGTCCGGAAACGCCGGCGGGCCGGTGACCGAAGAGTTCAAGATCAACGGGCAATATGTCGACACACCGGTGATTGACGGCAAGGAAGGCGTCGTCGGCATTCCGTTCTTCGACAGCTACGTCGAGAAGGCTGCACTGGGCTTCCTCGACGAAGCCGCCAAGAAGCCCGATGAGCCGTTCTACATCAACGTGAACTTCATGAAGGTTCACCAGCCGAACATGCCTGCGCCCGAGTTCGAGCACAAGTCCATGTCAAAGAGCAAGTATGCCGACTCGGTCGTGGAACTCGACACCCGCATTGGCCGGATCATGGACAAGTTGCGTGAGACCGGAATGGACCGAAACACGCTGGTTTTCTACACCACGGACAATGGGGCCTGGCAGGATGTCTATCCTGACGCAGGCTATACGCCCTTCCGCGGTACGAAAGGCACGCTCCGTGACGGCGGCAACAGGGTTCCAGCGATCGCCGTATGGCCGAACAAGATCAAGCCTCGCACCAAGAACCACGATATTGTCGGTGGGCTTGATCTCATGGCGACGTTTGCCTCCGTCGGCGGCGTTCCCCTGCCAGACAAGGATCGCGAAGACAAGCCAATCATTTTCGACAGCTACGACATGACGCCGATCCTTCTCGGAACCGGAAAGTCGGAACGCAAATCATGGTTCTACTTTACTGAGAACGAACTGTCGCCTGGCGCTATACGCGTCAATAACTACAAATTTGCATTCAATATTCGTGGCGATGACGGCGCTCAGACGGGCGGTTTGGCGGTCGATTCCAACCTCGGCTGGAAGGGGCCGGACAAGTATGTAGCCACAGTGCCGCAGGTATTTGACCTCTGGCAAGACCCGCAGGAGCGCTACGATATCTTCATGAACAACTTCACGGAACGAACCTGGATGGGCGTTGTCATGGGGGAAGAATTGAAGAAGATCATGGCGACGTATGTTCAGTATCCTCCTCGCAAGCTGCAGAGTATGGGCTATACGGGTCCGATCACACTATCGAACTATGAGCGGTTCCAGTGGGTGCGGGATTCCCTGGCAAAGGAAGGCGTCACCATCACACTACCGACCGGCAACTGAATCTGATCGGCGGCCTGACATCTTCAGGCCGTCGTCGTCTCAAGGCTAGACCAACTGTTTCAGGAGGGCCCCGAAATGCTGGCCACTCGTCGTGAATTCCTCAAATGGACGCGCCAGGGAATTCTGGCGATCGGCTTGTTCACCTTGCTCGCCGCGCCAACAACGCTGGCACAGAGCGATCCCTTGCCCTCCTGGAACGACACCGCGCCGAAGCAGGCGATCGTCTCCTTCGTCGAGAAGGTCACCAGGCAGGGATCACCCGAATTCGTCGCCGAACCCGAACGGATCGCAGTGTTCGACAATGATGGAACGCTGTGGGTCGAACATCCCATGTACACCCAGTTGGCCTTCGCCCTGGACCGCGTGAAGACGCTCGCTCCACAGCATCCGGAATGGCAGACTGTGCAGCCGTTCAAGGCGGCGCTCGACGGCGATATGAAAACCCTTGCCGCATCGGGCGAAAAGGGCCTTCTGGAACTCATCATGGTCACCCATGCGGGAATGACGACCGACGAGTTCCAGAAGGTCGTCACCGACTGGCTTGCGACGGCGCGCGATCCAAAATTCAAGCGACCCTACACCGAACTGGTCTATCAGCCGATGGTCGAACTGCTCGCCTACCTGCGCGCCAACGGCTTCAAGACATTCATCGTATCGGGTGGCGGCGTGGAGTTCATGCGGCCATGGACGGAGAAGGCCTATGGCGTACCGCCTGAGCAGGTCGTCGGCTCTTCGATCAAGACCGAGTTCAAGATGCAGGACGACACGCCGACGCTGCGCCGCCTGCCCGAAGTCAACTTCATCGATGACAAGGCCGGCAAACCGGTCGGGATCAACGAGGAGATCGGACGCCGGCCAATTGCAGCCTTCGGCAATTCCGACGGCGACCTCGAAATGCTGCAATGGACGACAATGGCGGGCGCGCCTGCGCGTCTCGGCATGCTTGTCCACCATACCGACGCGGAGCGCGAATACGCCTATGACCGCAACACCGATTTCGGCCGCCTCGACAAGGCGCTCGATGCGGCAGCGATCACCGGCTGGACCGTCATCGACATGAAGGCCGACTGGAAGCAGATCTTCAAGGACTAGGACCGTGTTTCTGCCAATCTCAACGGGAGGATACCGCCATGAAAGTCGATCATATCGCCACCCTGATCATTGCCGGCTTCGCGCTGAGCACTGCCGCCTTTGCCCAGGACGCCCCGAAAAAGCCGCACGTGCCGCTCGAAAAAGCCATTGGCACAACCACGCCGACAGGTCCGGTGCCGTCATTGGCAGTGCTCAATTCGGCTGGTGCCAAGATCGAGAACGGCAAGCTCATTCTGACTGGCGTCTCGCCAAATTCGATCGTCTTTGCTGACCGGCCGGTGCGCGCCGCCGGACATGTGATGACGGAACAGTTCATCATGCAATGGGACGACGGCAAGGACAATTTCGCCGTCGATCCTCCGAACGCGACGGTATCGGTGCTGGGCGGCGACGGATCGGATGTCAGTGACGCCGTCGTCACACTCAAAACTCCAAAACTCGACGGCACCACGCTCACCTTCGATATTGCCATTCTGGAGGGAAGCCTGAGCGGTGCGACCGGTCCCGCAGCCCTGTTCATCGATCATTTCGGCGGCAGCTTCGGTGGCGGTGGCGGGTTCGGCGGCGGAGGCGGATTTGGCGGAGGCAGTTTCGCTGGCGGCGGCTTCCGTGGCGGAGATTATGGCGGAGGCGGCTTCAGGGGCAACGACGTGCATATCGGCGATACGAACATCAACCGCGTTGGAGGCAGCTATTGGCATGCCCCTGTCTACCACGGGGCCTGGTATCGCGGCGCTCCGGTTGCCGCGGGTGTAGTCGCCGGCGCGGCCATTGGTGCGGCAGCCGCCCGCCCCTACTATCCCTACTACAATTCCTACGACAACGGCCCGCAGTGCGGCTACTATCCGTACCCGTCCTGCTACTGACCCCATTCCCGCCACGCCGCCGATGCGGCGTGGCGCTTTCCCAGACGATGGCATGGAGCGATTGAGTGGCAGCATGTTTTCGGTCAGCGGCGGTTTCAGGAACCGTCCTCCTGTTGTCCCTCTTTTTCCTGTTGCTCGCCTCCGCCGGGCAGAGCCATGCGTCCGATAATATCGCGACACCCGGCCTGGATCCCCGGATATCGATTCATGCGGGTTTCGTAGACGAGAAGACCTGCGCGTCCTGCCATGGTGATCAGGCCGCCGCTTTCGCAAAATCCCACCATGCCAAGGCCATGGCGCTGGCAAACGACAGCACCGTCCGAGGCGATTTCAACAATTCCCGGTTCGAGCATGACGCCATTGCCACGACATTCTTCCGTCGTGACGGCCGCTTCTTCGTCAAGACCGAAGGGCCGGACGGCAAGCAAGCCGAGTTCGAAGTCAAATACACCTTCGCCTACGAACCGCTTCAGCAGTACCTCGCTGATACAGGAGGAGGACGACTGCAGGCTCTCGACATCGCCTGGGACACGACCAAACAGGAGTGGTTCTGGCTCGGCAATGCATCCCCGGCCAAGCCTGGGTCGACCTATCACTGGGCGGGTCCGTTCTACCGCTGGAACCGCACCTGCATCGACTGCCACTCGACCGATCCGCAAGCAAACTTCAAACCGCAGACGAACGAATACCAGTCGACCTATGTCGCCACCAGCGTCGGCTGCCAGTCCTGCCATGGTCCGGGCGCCGAGCACGTCGCGTGGGCAAGCTCCGGCCTCGCCTCTTCGGCCATCAAACCGCAGGCAGGCTTGCCGAAGGTCGATGCGAACGTCTGTTTTGCGTGCCACGCCCGGCGGACCAGGCTCCAGGGAGGCTATCAGCCCGGAAAGCCTTTTCTCGACTATTTCTCCCCGGCATTCCTCCGAGAGGATCTCTATTTTCCGGATGGACAGATCCTCGACGAGGTCTTCGAATACGGCTCGTTTCAGCAGAGCAAGATGGCAAGGGCAGGCGTGACATGTCTCGACTGCCATCGGCCGCACGATGCCAGCCTGAAGGCTGATGGCAACGCGCTCTGCACGCAGTGCCATACGGAAACGAAGCCGGAGCGCTTTGTGAAGCAGGATCCGAGCGGCCTGTTCGACGATCCGAGCCATACCCACCATCCCGTCGGATCGGCGGGAGCTCAATGCGCCAACTGCCATATGCCACAACGCACCTATATGAAGGTCGATCCGAGACGTGACCACTCGTTCGTGGTCCCCCGGCCGGACCTGTCGGCGACCTTGGGTACGCCGAATGCATGCACGACGTGCCATGCCCGCAAGGACAATGCCTGGGCAGCCGAGACCATGGACAAGTGGTACGGAACCGACTGGCGTAAACGTCCGACGATCGCCCATGGGTTCGCGGACGGCGCGAACGCTCAAACAGCTATGGAAGCACTGCGCAAGCTGGTCAACGATCAGGACCAGGCCGGGATCGTCAGAGGCAGTGCCATTGCCAGAATGAGCCGGATGGGCGGAGCGGACGTCGTGGCGGATATTCGAGCGGCATCGGCCGATATAAATCCACTCGTGCGGCTTGGGGCCGCCGAAGCTGCGGGAAACATTCCGCCAGAGCGCAGGCTGGAGGCGATCGCCGACCTGCTCGGCGATGAAACGCGCGCGGTGCGTGTGGCGGCGGCAACGGCCCTTGGAGGTACCCCTCCCGACCTCTTTGGCAGCCAGCGAGGCAGCTTCGAAACCGCGGTCAACGACCTGCGTGCCTACGTCGATACGAATGCCGATGTCGCCGAAACCCAAAGCAACTACGGCTTCTTCCTGTTCGGCCAGCAGCGGGCGGCAGAGGCCGAAGCCGCCTTCCAGCGAGCGATTTCCCTCGACCCTACACTGGAAGGCTCGCGCGTCAATCTTGCGGAATTTTACCGTGCCACCGGGCAGAACGACAAATCCGAGAAAACCTACGCCGAAGCGATTTCGATCTCGCCTGAACGGGCAGATTTGCGTTACGGACATGGCCTATCGCTTGTTCGCAAGAAGGCCCTAACCGACGCGATCACAGAACTCGAGGAAGCGGTCCGGCTGGACGGCGGAAGCTCCCGCTACAAGACGACGCTTGCAGTCGCCCTTGATTCCGTCGGAAGGACGCCAGAGGCACTCGACAAGCTCGACGCCTGGGCGGCTGCCGGCTCGGACGCGGACATCACGGGCCTCGCGCTCCAATACAGTCTCAAGCTTCAGCGGCTTCCGGACGCGTTGAGATTGGCAGAACGCATGGCGCAACTGAGGCCGCAGGACCCGCAGATCTCGGACCTGCTCAGGCAGTTGCGGCAGGCCGTCAACCCGCAATAGATGCTCCGGCTTGCGGAAATCGGCTCATATTGCACGGTCTCCGACAAACGAGATCGGGGCTTCTCATGAAGGCCATTCACTTGCATGCGATTGTCTTGCTGGCCGGCGTCCCTGCCGCTTCGATCGGCTATGCCGCCGATCTGACCGCTCGCGCTCGAAGCGAAGACGGTCGAGACCGGAGCGGCTGGAAATCCACGGACGCGCCGTACTTCTGGGCTGCCGGAATTTCGGGGGACGTACGGCAATTCGGGCTTCCCGAGGTCAACATCGACGCCGATTTCGGCGACATTCTCGACAATCTCGACTTCGCCTTCATGGCTACGGATAGTGCGACATGGGTGGACGCGGTCGTCGGCCTGCGCGGGAACTGCTTCTTCACCCCGGAAATCTATGTCACGATGGGGGCTGGTGGGCGGCGGCGGTGCCGCCGACTGAGACATGGGCCTCGGCCTCGGCTGCAAATTCAACGACACCATCTCGGCAGTGGCGGATACCGCGCATGAGGCGTCAACTACGAGAACGACGGGTTTGTCTTCGACGTCGTCCAGCAAGGCCCGATCGTAGGGGTATCCTTCCACTTCTAGTGAAGGCGAGAGCGCCAGGGGAGCAATTCGGCGATCATTGCAGCTGACGGTCGTCGTGTTCGCCTTGCGACAGCCAGATGTCCTGCAGGAATCGCAAGAGAGATCCCGCCAGGAAGCAGAGTGCCGCAATGAACAGTACGGCCGCGCCTGGTTCGTGACGGTATCCCAAAAAGGCCACGACGAAGCCGAAGAGGAGCAGAAGCGTCACGCCGATTCCGGCCAGCACCGCCAGGTGCAATGCGTTGTTTAAGAGGCGTTCACGCCGCTTCAGCTCCCCGATTCCCTTCTTCAGGGGGGCTCGGGCGACGTCACTCTCATCGATCTCGCGAAGCTTTCTGATCCGCTCGGTGACGCCGGAAATCCGATTGACCAGCACCGCCACCATCGCCGCGACGCCATTGAGCATGAACGCCGGCGCGACCGCGTGGTTGATCATGCTTGCGAGCTGGTCAGCTTCGACCGACATCTTTCTCACCTATGTGTCCAGGCGTACGTCTCATCGGCGTCGCGGCCATATGTCCCTTTCTACCGCACCAGACCCAGATTGATGAGTTGCACGCGTCTATTGTCGGCTGCCGCAGGGTGGCCAGCGTCGATCGGCCATTCCTTGCCGACTCCGATGGGATACAGGTGATCAGGGGGGACGGCGAAGGTCGTGGACAGTGCGTAGGTTATGGCATCCGCGCGGTCCTGGCTGAGCTTGAGATTGTGCTTGGCATCACCGGTCGAACTCGTATGCCCCACCACCAGGAATCTGTATCGTGAGAGATTGGGGTGATGCAATGCATCGGCGATCATCCCGATCGTGCGATAGGACTCCGGCTCGATGGCGACGGAATCATTCTCGAAATCAATCTCGACAATGAGCTGCGAAAGCCGCGCCAGGTTCTGCCAGTTCGGAAGGTTTGCCACGCCCTTTCCGGCGTTTGCGGTAACCTCCTCGGCCAACAAGGCGACATCGACTGCGGGTGCGGCCTGGTCGAGCCTGCCAAGGTTCCGATCAGTTGCTTGTGGTCGATCTGCTGCGCCGTTGTATAGCCTGGAGCAAGCAGCAGGCCAACCGTTGCCAATATGCGCATTCGGGCAATGAACATTGTCTTCCCTCCTATCCCTCGATCCTAGCGCCATCCGGCGTCGGTGATTACCTGGTCGCATTTCCTGCCATCGACGCGGCTGGTCTCGATGAGGCATGCGAGGATGTTTCCGTCCCCTACCACGCCGTTGCAGTACTGAGACATGTCGTGCCTGCAGACCTTGGTGTACGCCATCTGTGCCTCTTGCCGCTGCTTGATGGACGTCATCACGCTCGAAAGCGTCGAGGTGCATGTCGGCGAGACCTTGGCGGCATTCTCTTCGAGGCAGGCCTGAATGCGGCCACCGCCAAGATTGACGCCCTTGCAATGCTTCTTGATGTCTGCGCCGCACTCCTTGGCGAGCGCTGTCACGGCGTCCGCGTAGCTAATGGTGTCAGCGCGGCTGGCGACGGCGTGAGTCATAAAGGCGGAGAATGTCGCTGCGGCGACGAGCATGAGCCTCTTTTGCGTCATGGGGTGATCCGTTCCTAGTGGTTGAAACCCTTTCATGCGGCCTGGGGACGTCGTCCGATGCAGCAGGCCTTCGTGTTTGTGGCTGGAAAGCAGGGCGCCTGTCTATTGCCCTTTGGGGCACTCGCCGTGAGAACGCTACGGAATGACGTTGACTGCACGTGCGGCCACGAGCACCAGGGTCAGGAGCGAGATCGCGCTTTCGAGCATCATCAATGCCTTTGCACGCGGCGTGAGTGGCATGACATCCGTGGGACTGAAGGCCGTTGCCGTATTGAACGCCAGCGACAGGTAGTCGATGTAGAGCGGCCGCCAATCGGGCGATGCGAGCTCGGGAGCCGACGCCTGGGGAAAGAGCCAGTCGGGTCTCCTTGCCATGCCACGCGAGATGCGTGACGGACCGCCCGCATCGATCTGCCAATAGAGAAGCGAGAAGGTAAGAACGTTGGTGATCCAGATCGAAAACGATGAAGTCAGCAACGACACCGATCGCGTCTCCGGTGGATGGATCGTGATAATCCCTATCATATCGCCAAGTTCCGCCGCCGTATTCCCAGCGTAGACGCTGGCAAGCAGCATGACCGCGACGCTTCGATGCGAAGCCAGGTTGAGTTGTCGGGAGACACCGTCACCATGATCATTGGAACGAGTGCGGCGACGACAACCGCGTACGACACCCATCGCGGCATGGCATAGACGTGGTGCGGCAGAATTTCGAGGAAAACGAACACCGCCAGGATCGCCATCACCGGAGGCCAGCGTGGTTCCTCACGACGTGCTTGGATGTCATCACTCATCGTTCCGCCCTCTGCAGCCCTTGGACATGCTGAGAAACGGACGCCGTCGAGCGGCGTCCGTCATCGGTTGAGGTCAGGCTATTCGCCTGGATGGTGCTGTTGCTTCATCGCCTGAACCTGTTGGATGACCTGTTCGAGATTATAGCTGGCGGGGTCCTGCATCGGCGGATAGTCGATATAACTCTGGAGTTCCTTCAGCCATAGTGCCTGACCGATAGGCAGCATGTTCCAGTCGTAGACATAGGCAGTCGCTGGAGCAGAGATCGCTCCACCCATACCTGTAAGGGTCTTGATCTGCTCTCCTATCGACGTCTCGAACGGATCACGCTTGATATTGACCACCTGGGTCCAGTGGAACGGGAGGACGCCTGCGAGGAAGCCTGTGGGCGCATCCGATACCATTGCGAAATACATCTTCCAGTTCTTGTAGCGAACTGCCGACGGATCCTTGCCGGAATAGTAGAAGAACGTATCTCGGGCAGATTTTTCCGAAGTCCCTTCAAGATAGTCGCGCTGATTGACGCCATCGAGCGTGGTCTTGGCGATTCCCGGATAGGCGCCCTTCTCGATCTCAGCCTTCAGTTCGTTCTTCTTGGGTCCGCCTGCGATGTCGACCAGGGTCGGCAGCCAGTCGAGAGAGGCGAAGATGTCGTTCTTTACAGTGCCCGGTTTGATGTGGCCCGGCCAACGCACGACGAGCGGCGCGCGCATGCCGCCTTCCCATGTTGTCAGCTTGCCACCTTTAAACGGGGTAGTGCCACCGTCTGGGAAGGTGATCGTTTCGGCCCCATTGTCGGTGGTGAAGGCGATAATCGTATTGTCGAGCTCTCCCATTTCTTCAAGTTTCTTCAGCACGTAGCCGATGTTGTCGTCCATCTGCTTCATGCCGGCTTCGTTGACACCCCAGTCCTTGCCACCAGGTTCGCCGACCATGTTCTGGTACTTGTCCGGAAGCACGGTCGTGATGTGCATGCGCGCGGGGTTGTACCAGACGAAGAACGGCTTTTTCGTCTTCTCCGGGTCGTTGCGGTCGAGGAAATCGATGACGTGGCTCGATATTTCCTCGTCGACCGTCTTCGAGCGCTCCAGCGTCAGCGGGCCTTCGTCCGCGCAGGTCTGGTTGGCGGCGGTGCCGTCCGAGGATTTGCACGCCAGCACGGGCCGTGGCGGCATCAAGCATAACGTCGTTTTTGGGTCCACCGCCGCAGGGTCGTCTTTGAGGCCTGGGATCGGCGTGTTCTTGCACGCCGGAGCAATTGTCTGCTCGGTCGGCGTCCTGTTGATATCCGGGAAACTCACGCCCTGCATGGCGTCGAGGTGGTAGAGATAACCCCAAAACTCATGGAAACCATGGGCGGTTGGCAAGGCGTCCGTGTGATCGCCGAGGTGGTTCTTGCCGAACTCACCGGTGTTGTAGCCGAGGTCGCGCAGGAACCATGCAAGCGATGGAGTTCCCGGTTTGAGATATGACGGACTGCCCGGCAATTGGGGCGGGATCATACCTGTGCGCAGCGGGTGCATTCCGGTGAAGAAGGCGTTCCGTCCCGCCGTGCAACTCTGCTCGGCATAGTAGGTCGTGAACATTGCACCTTCTTGACCGATGCGATCGATGTTCGGGGTTTCACCGACCATCAAGCCTTTGTGATAGATACCCGGCTGCATCCAGCCGATATCGTCGCCCATGATGAACAGGATGTTCGGCTTCTTGGCGGCGTCCTGCGCGTGCATCGTCGCAGTACTCGCCAGAAGGCTGGCTGCGACGGCGACCGCTGCTGTTAATAATTGCGTGGTCCGTCTCATTTCGAATGCCTCCCTGAAGGGCCTCCACGTGGATGGCCAAGGTGGTTGAAAGACGATTCAAGGCAAAACGGGGGGTTATTTAGCGACATAAATTGGACAGATCATTTTGACACGGAAGCGCCCTCTGCGGCGCGATATTGCCCCTCGACTTGCGGGAAGAGGGCATGTCCACTCTTCCATATGTTTTCTACATCGTATTAGCGGGTGCAGATATTGCCCTTTAGGGAATCCGATGGGGTTCTTCCCCAAGCTATAGAGCGATGTCCGCGACCGCCTCGACCACCCCGAGGCCAGCCGCGCTCTCGAAATCCGAAATGCCGGTAGCGTACCGCGCACCCTCATCCACATAGCTGACGACCGTGCACACCTCGACATGCTGAAGTTGAAGGCGGGTTGAGGAGACAGGACGCGGCCGGCTACATACCGCCACGTCCGCGTCACGGCGGCCGCACCTGCGGGTGCCGGCGCTCCTTTGTTTCAAGCAGGAAGGACGGATCGACCGATCGACCGGCGATCGCGTGCGGGTCATCGCAGTGGCCGCTGATGGCCGTCATCGCCTCTCGAAGAGCTGGCGAACGAAATCCGTATTCTGGCCGGATTGGGCGTCGACGGCGACGCGCACCCTCGGGGTTGCGGTGAAGCATCGTTCGCGGGTCCGGGCCGACCCTACCCAGCCCAACTCCGGGCAGGTCCATCTCATATAGGCCGAGCTCTTCGACGAGCTTGCTGGAAAGGCTTCGCTGTTGGTCCGGCCGACCTTGGCGAGAACGTCATCACACGCGGCATAGACCTTCATAGGAATGAGGCTGCAGATCGCCCCATGGCCAGTTGAAGAACCTCATGCCGCGCTCCTCCGGAACAAACCGACCTGCGAGAGGATTGGGTCTCTAGAAAGGAACTCGCCATGACAACCATTCCAACCGAACCGGCTCCAACTCCTAAGCCTGGTCCCATTCCCGATCTGCCGCCCGATGTTCCGCAGCCGCCGATCGAAGAGCCCGAACCTGACTTGCCGCCGGAAGAAGTTCCAAACCCAACCCCCGGCCCAAAAGAGTTTCCGCCAACGATGAGATGAGTTCACGGGCTCCTCCATGCCGCGCTCCTCTTCGCTTCGAATGCACTGGTACGCAGTTCTATGAACCGCAGCTGCATCCACTTGATTTCGGGCATGTCGGTTGTGTCAGCAGGGCAGACACCGATAGCCTCGGCCGCGTCGCGCTGCTCGGCCTTCTCAGGCGGAAGAGCGATGACCTCGCGCTGGGCGTACTCGATGGCGAGGTCTTTCCAAGCCTTCCCCTCCGGCGGCACACCCGAGCGACTGGCGCTGCGGCCACAATGGGTAGCACAGCCGGCCTAGTCGTCGCAACTCCCATAGCCGCTGTTGATCAGGACACGAGAAAGCATCTTGGAGAGCATATCGGTTCGCTAAGCCCGGTGAGTTGTCAGCCTGGCGTGACCTGTCTCGAACGGAGTACGGCCTCGAAAAGGTGCCTGAGAAGCACACGCCAGATACGGCCGGCAATCGCTAGCTGTTTAGTCCAGGCATTGCTGAACGCGGCCTTGGTGATGAACTGCAATGAAACCTGGCACGCTTCGGCGACGCTGAAGGGCTATTGGAATGCGGCGCGGAGGACACTCCCGGTCCGCGTCATTGATGTTTTCAATGACGAACTTGGCACAGTGCGCTCTGCCCGGCGTTGTGAGGGAAGCGAATGCTGGCCGATGCGATCAGAACCTAAATTTAGCGCCAATGACTGGCCCCTGCATGGATACGTCCCACACAAATCCATCATCATCGTAGTCCACGGCAAGGTAACGGTAACCTGCCTCCAGCGTGAACCAGTTGTTGAACTGGTATTGAAGCGTGCCCTGCACCTGCCAATCGATGTCGGCGCCGGCTCCGAAGCCACCGACATCGGCCTCAGCGTGGAGCCCGAAGCCATTGCCGAGATCAATATTGCCACTCACACCAATTAGCGGATCGACCCAGGTTTTGCTGCCGCTTGCCTCCCTCACATCGCGAGGCCCAGTAAGGGTCAAGTCCGAGTCCAAGGACCAGAGCCGTCCGCCGGCCAGAACGTCCAAGGTCGCGCGACCATTGTCAACCACGCGATAGGAGCCCCCGAAGGTCCACAGAAACAAGTTCAAATTCTCTTCTGCCGAAATGTGGAACGGGCCGGGCGATGATCCTTCGGCCTCCAGTCCAAGGTAGATGAACTCGGTGAAAAGGGCGTAACTGCCATTGCGTGCCTCGCCGTTAATCATGACCGGCGGCGGCGACCAATCGATGTGGTCGAAAATCTGATCGAAATCGACTTTGACATTCGCGGGCCCAAGGCCGCGGACGCCGACATTGCCGTCAAGGCTTGCCGCCCAGAAGAAGGGCTCCACCGTGAAGCTCCACCCAGGCGCGGGTTCAAGAGGCTGCGTCTCGGCATCCGCAGCGATTGTCGGTGTCGTGACCAGCACTGCCGCCAGTCCCGCCCAGGCCGACAAGATCGATCGGATATTTCTCATCTCAAGTCCCCCGAAATCCTCTTTGCGATGTGTACACCAACCCCTGCAACTTCGCTAATGAACCCGCGAGATCCAAGACTTTTTCTCCGGACTGTTGCTCCACCGCCACCATTCCCACGGCCCGGCACCATCCACATCGAGTTCGAGAAAATCAAACTCAGGAGGGATTGGAGAAAGTGTCGCAATCCCCAAACCTTCCATCGTAAAGCCCATGCTGGACCATGTGACCCGCTGGTCGGCGGTCCATATTCAAAGGTCAGCCCCTTAAATTTCAACTGCATTGCATCACCACCCAGCTGCCGATCCAGCAAGTAAAAAGGCAGCGCCGATCAATTTCATGTTCGCTATTTCGGAAACAAAAATGTCACGGCGAGCCTCGCGCTAAATCCGTCCGATCCATTGCTCGGACCCTCGGTCCAATACCGCATACCGACCTGCCGCTGAATTGGCTGTTTGTTGACGTTCACCGGATTGGCAACCGAGAAATTGATCAGGACAGACCAATCTTCAGTCTCCCAATCTATTGCTGTGTCTCGTGGAGGAAACACGGAGTGTGCGGCACAGTCCAGTGCCACGCGAAAGACAGCGCGTGCTGCCCTGCTGCCGCACGGGTCCATATAATATCGCTGGCATCGACCGATCCGTGGCACGCACTCAGGAACGATGTTACGGTGCCGGCGATACAATGCTGATGGGGGATCAGACATGGATATCGTTAAGTTTGGGCATGCCGTCCCGGTCGTTGCAATCGCTGTGTCGCAGTTGATCAGTTTCGACGCTTCGGCACAGGAATCGAGCGAGGACCTGGCAAAAAAACTCTCAAACCCAATTGCCTCGCTGATCAGCGTTCCGTTTCAATTCAACTACGATCAAGGCTACGGACCGCAAGACGGCGATCATACCGTCGTGAACATTCAGCCGGTAATTCCATTCGCGCTCAATGAAGACTGGAACCTCATTTCCCGAACGATCCTGCCTGTGACGTGGCAAGACGACATCGCTGGCCCGTCAGGAGAGCAGTTCGGGCTCGGTGACACGCTACAGAGTTTCTTCCTGTCGCCAGCCAAGCCAACCGAAAATGGAATTATCTGGGGCGTCGGCCCGGCGTTCCTGGTTCCCACAGCAACCGACGAGTTCCTCGGAAGCGGAAAGTGGGCCGCGGGTCCAACCGGCGTGGCTCTCAAGCAAGACGGGCCATGGACCTTCGGTATACTGGCGAACCATTTGTGGTCGTTCGCCGGACAGAGCGACCGGGCGGACGTCAGTTCGACATACCTGCAACCCTTCATCTCTTACACGACGCCGGAGGCCTGGACCTTCTCATTGAATACCGAGAGCACATACGACTGGGAAACCAATGACTGGTCGGTCCCGATCAACTTCCAGGTCTCCAAGGTGGTGAAGTTCGGCGAACAGCCCGTGAGCTTTGGCGTCGGCGCGCGTTACTGGGCAGATTCGCCGGAAAACGGGCCGGACGGCTGGGGAGTTCGGGCAGTGGTCACGTTCTTGTTCCCGAAATAGGAAAACTTTACGGCATCCATTTTGATGGGTGTCGCTGAAAAACCGCCTGTTTGACACAAGCTGGCCCTCAACCGGTTACTTCTTCGGGTTGGGGGCTGGCGCTGTTTCTGGATGACGCAATGGACGAACTTTCGGGCTCCTAGTCCATTTCTTGAAATTGTGCTGGGCACCTTGATGGTGGTTGTGATCATGTTCGTACGCGGTGTCGGCATTCGGACAATCGACCAGCGCTTCAGCGAAGTCCTGGGTCCACTTGAATAACTTCACGTCGCATTGGCGGACCAATCTTTTGCTTGCCGTCACAATCGGCTCTCTGGCAGTCCTCCATTTTGTTGAGCCCCTCTTGTGGGCAGCGCCCGGATCCCGCTGCGGCGATGGCCGAAGCCACGGTGGCCGCGCACCGCAAGAAACTCGCCGTGGGACTGTAACCTACATGGTGTAGGTCGGATTCTGTGTCATATTCATGACGACTGCGCGGGCGATATGCGGCCCCCTCACATCGCCTGTCCGGGAGCGAAAGAATGGAATACGATACGGAGACGCCAAGCGCAGGTTTCCCGAGCAGGCGCTGGAGATCGACGCGCTTGCCTCCCGCAATTGAAAGCTTCCGAGAACTGTGCACGACTTTTCCATTGCGGACTATCTCGTGCGAGCGTGAGAGTCATATACGGCTCCGGAGCGAGACGAACATTACGCCAAGACGCTCGAACTCATGGATGACCTCGGCAAGAGATCCACACCATGCTGGATCTTGCCAAGGTCGTGTCATTCCGTGTCGCCCGTTGAACGCGCGATCTCCGTTTCATGGCGGCACTGCCGCAGAAAAGGAATAACATGCCTCGAATGATGGCGATCACCTTCATCTTCGCGGCGGCTTTGACAGCCTGGTGTTCACTGGCCCTCTGGTATCGCCTGTCCCTGCCTGATGCCGGACGGGCAATTGCAGCGGGCGTCTTCCTCGTCTTCGGTCTCTTTACCGTAGCGGCGCTTGCCAGCCGGCTGCGCATGAGAGCCATCCTTTCGTTCGCTGTCATCTTCGCCCTGGTTCTCTTCTGGTGGAGCTCGATCAAGCCGGAAGCGAACGCTACATGGTCACCAGATGTCGCCCGACAGGTCACGGGTAGCATCGGCGGAAATTCGCTTACCTTGACTGATGTCCGGGACTTCGAGTGGCGAAGCAATTCCGACTTCACGGAGCACTGGACGATACGAACCTACGATGTCAGCAAGGTGAGGACCGTCGACCTGTTTATGTCATACTGGGCGGGGCCGAAGATCGCACATGTCATCTTCAGCTTCGGCTTCGAAGGCGGCGCGCAGCTCGCCTGGTCGATCGAGGTACGCCACAAGGTCGGTGGCGCGTTTTCTCCCCTTGCCGATCTCTTCAAGAACGACCCACTGGTGATCCTTGCTGCGGACGAACGCGACGTTGTCGGCGTCCGCTCCAACGTGCGTGGCGAGGATGTCCAAATCTACCGGCTGAGAGCCAGTCCCGAACAGGCACGAAATCTGCTGCTCGAATACGTCGCCGAGGCCAACGCCCTTGCCCAGACTCCGCAGTTCTACAACTCGATTACGACGAACTGCACGACGACCGTCGGCAAGCTGATGCGTGTCGCCGGAGACAAAGTGCCGTTCGACTGGCGGCTGATCGTCAATGGCTATCTCCCCGACTACGCCTATGACCGGGCAGCCATCGACACGTCGATGCCGCTCGCCCGGTTGCGAGAGATTTCCAAAATCGACGCGCGGGCGCGGGCGGATGGATTATCGCCCAACTTCTCGAAAGCAATCCGTCTCGGCGTGCCCTCCCAGGCTGGCGCCGCTGCGCCGTAACCACCAGTAATATTACTGAGGAAATCGCGTTGATTGAGGCATGGTGCACCCTGGTCAGGAATTCGCTGGGCCGACGTTTTTACCCATGCCCTCAACCAGGACGGACTCATGAAGCTCATTAAGCACCTTCAGAACGTCGCCACGGCTACGGCCCTCCTGATGATGGTGGCCGCACCAATGCTCGCTCAGACCCCGCCGTAGTCTGGCATGTGCTGGCTTTACCGACAGCACCAAGAAGACGGGTTTCTGGGATGTCCGTCCGCGATAACGTGCTATGAAATCGACATGAGGATGGACGGCGACAGCTTTGGACGGACAACCGCAGACAGGTCAGGGCGACATTCACGCAGGTGGAGGACTATGGCTCGTGTCGTCTCATGGGCAAGAGCACTACGCGAACAGCACGCGTGTCTGTCGCATCTACAAACTACTGTCTGCCTTGGGGTACGTCACTGCGCACCGATGTCGGAATGCTAATGGGAGATGACTTGCGCTTGTTTAACTCGTTGACTGCTGGTCGTATCCGGCGATCTCTTCCATGCCTTGCGCTGATCGTGCTCGTCGGCTGCGGCGGACACCCGAAAGACGTGCTGACCCCCGTTGCGGATACCGTGCCGGATACCAGCCGCGTCGACATGCTGGTCGCGACGACCCGCGCCCGATCCACTGTTCCCGGCGAGATGTTCACAGGCGAGCGCGCCCGGACGCCGTCCTTCGCGGAGATGACAGTTTCACTGCCCAAGGTCCGCAAGGAGGGCGACGTCGCCTGGCCAAAGAGGCTGCCTTCAAATCCGCAGACCGATTTCGCGACTTTGAAAGCCCAGGATTTCGACGTGGATCGTGCCAAGGGCTGGCTGAAGGCATCGGTCAAACGAAGTCCCGATCACAGCGTTCTCGTCTTCATCCATGGCTTCAACAACCGCTTCGAAGATAGCGTCTACCGCTTCGCCCAGATCGTCCACGATTCCAACGTCCACAGCGCCCCGGTCCTGGTGACCTGGCCTTCGCGCGGCAGCCTGCTGGCCTACGGTTATGACCGCGAAAGCACCAACTACACGCGAAACGCCCTTGAAATGCTGTTCCAATATCTGGCGAAGGACGGCGATGTGAAGGAAGTGAACGTGCTGGCCCACTCGATGGGAAACTGGCTGGCGCTGGAGGCGCTGCGGCAGATGGCGATCCGCAATGACGGTCTTCCCGCGAAATTCAGGAACGTCATGCTGGCGGCTCCCGACGTCGATGTCGACGTCTTCCGCTCGCAGATCGAGGACATGGGCGACCCGCACCCGCAGTTCACCCTGTTCGTCTCCCGTGACGACAAGGCGCTCGCTTTCTCGCGCCGGGTCTGGGGCAACATTCCGCGCCTAGGATCGATCGATCCCGAAACCGCGCCGTACAAGGCGGAGCTTGCAGACTACAAGATTTCCGTGATCGACCTGACGAAGATCAAGGTCAGCGACGATCTCAATCACAGCAAGTTCGCAGAATCCCCGGAAGTCGTCCAGCTCATCGGCGCGCGGCTATCCGAAGGGCAGACGCTGACGGACAGTCGGGTCGGTTTCGGCGACACCATCCTTGCGGGAACAACCAACGTGGCTGCCGCCGCCGGAAGTGCCGCGGGCCTCGTACTGACCGCCCCCGTCGCGGTGTTTGACGCCGATACTCGCGGCAACTACGCCAGTCATGTCGGCGCCCTGACCGGACAGGATAACAGCAAGCAGAAAATTGCGGTCAAGAATTGCGCGGCGACGCCGACTGACCCGGCGTGCCGGAAGCAGAGATAGCAGGAGGCGTCCGCTTGAGTTCGATCGCCCTTGGCACGGTCGTCTTCATCTGCCTGTTCGGGGCCCCGCTGATCGGCATCCTCGTCCGTAACCGCCTGCCAGCACATCACCTGGACTCCGAATCCAAGGACGTGATCCGCCTGTCGACGGCGGTCGTCGGCACGTTGTCTGCCCTTGCCCTCGGGCTGCTGATCGCCTCAGCGAATAAGGTCTACACCAACGCCGAAGCCGAACTGCGGACCTCCGTTGCCCACTTGCTGTTGCTTGGCCGGGTGATGGCGCGCTACGGCCCAGAGACGGCGAATGCGCGCGGCCGGCTGCATCGTCTAGTCGAGAACCGACTGGTTCAGGGATGGGGCACCGCTGTCGAGCAGCCGGGCAATGAACCATACGATGATAACCAGGGCATCGAGCCTATACAGGAACTTCGCAACCTGGTTCCGGCGACCGAACCGCAGCGACTGCTTCAGACTCGGGCGCTCGAGGTCAGCGGCCTTCTGGCAGAAGCTCACTGGATGCTCGTCGAAAGCAGTTCGGAAGGGTTGCCGACCGCGTTTCTCGTCATCCTCGTCTTTTGGCTCGCGTGGCTGTTCCTGACCTTCGGGCTCCAAGCTCCGGCCACTCCGACCGTGATCAGCGTCATGCTGGTCTGCTCGCTGTCGGTCGCAGCAGCGGTCTTCCTTGTCATCGACATGGCGATCCGTATCTCGGTGTCATCCACGTCTCGGACGAGCCGTTGCGGGCTGCGCTTGAGCACATTGCCTCTCGATAGTTGGGCTGCGGACCGGGTCAGCCCCCGCGCCTCCGGTTCAACCTCCAAGCAACGTGATTTCGCCCCGACGCCAGGTCTTGTAGTATCAACGGCTGGAACAGGCTGTAGAGGCGGAGGTGGTGTTCCATCCCTTTCCCGCAATGATCTGCACTCAGTTCTCCTCGTGGCTTTCTGGAGGGCCCGAGATAGACATCTAAAGCGCGTCGCCCGTTTTTTGATTCAGGTTCTCGAATCGGAGTGGATCCTCGACTCGGATATGCATCGGCGTGCCCAGATCGGTCTCAACAAGGGTGAGGCCCACCACGCGCTCAAAAATGCGTTGCGCATCGGTCGCCAGGGTGAAATCCGCGACCGCACGAATGAAGGTCAGCACTATCGGATCGCCGGGCTGAACCTGCTCACGGCGATCATCATCTACTGGAATACCGTGGACGCACGTCACGGAGCGGCGGAACGAAGCGCCTGTGGATCTCATGACCAAGACGCCATGTCAGGCGATGTGCGAGGCGTCCGTGACACTCTCCGCTGTTGACCGCTTCATTCCGCACCAAGCCAACCAGCGCCTCTGCGACACGGTTGGTCACAATGGGAGTGGAGGAGGCCAGCATCGTCAGCACAATCGCCGAATTTCGTAACTCCTCGGCTGCGACGATCCCCCTGTCCTTATCCATACAGCATCGGAAGGAGTGCTTGGTGTCCGGAGGGTGTCTCCTGATGACAGCCGCAGGCGCTGGACTGAGTTGCGGAGATGAATGCGGGGTCAGGCGCCGTTCCTCGTCCTTGGACGACTTGCTCCGAAGAAGCCAAGGTAGCGGTCGTTGATGTGAACGACGCCGTCATTCTGCAGCCTCAACACTACGTCGGCAATGTCCAGCGCGACAATGGCGTGCGCGTCGCCAAGTGGTTCATCGAGAATGAGCCCGAGGGGTGGAAAAGTAGCTGTTATCGAAGGGCAGGCGGACATCTACGCGGCGGTCCAGTGCACTGACCGCTTCGAGTCGACGATCGAAGAAAACGCGAGACGTTTATCAGCTCGCTCCAAAGACCCTTGTGATTGCAGCGACATGTATTTTCCCGTAAAAGCTTTAGATGCGCAATTACGCTGGAACCGCTACGATGGATGCGATTCACACTGAAGGCTTCGACGCTGCCTTGACCCTGACCGACCACATTGAGCACCTGCCGGACAGAAAGCGGCGCGAGTTGGCGCGGATCATCGAAATCCTGTTTGCTGAGGTCGAGGCGTTTCAGGCAAGCAAGCTGTCTGCAAAGCGAAATTTCGGCAAGATCTTGAAGGTGATACTGTACGGTTCGTACGGCCGCGGTGACTGGGTCGAGGATCGCCTCAGCGGCTACCGCTCCGACTACGACCTGTTGATCGTCGTCAACAAGAAGCCCTTTGCCGATGAGCATGAACTCTGGGAAGGCATCGAAGAGCAGCTGTTGAAAGAGCAGATCGGCCATCGCATCGAAACACCGGTCGTCCCGATCGTCCACACGCTGGCAGACGTCAACGATCAGCTCGCCCGCGGGCGCCCCTTCTTCGTCGACATCGCCAGAGACGGCATCGTCCTCTACGAGCAGCCTGGCCATCCGCTGGCGGAGCCGAAGCCGCTGACGGCGGAAGAGAAGCAGCGTGAGGCAAGAACGAACTTCATGGAGTGGTCAAGGAATGCCGCCGGCTTCCTGGCGGCTCAAGGATCGCTCGAAGGGACATTTCCAAAACAACAGGCTTTCTTGCTTCATCAAGCCACAGAGGCGCTATACCACTGTGTCCTGCTGACGCTCACCCTCTACAGCCCCAAGTCACATCGAATAAAAGTGTTGCGCTCTCAGGCCGAGGGGGTGGATAGCCGACTAATCGCCGCTTGGCCGCGCGACAATCGTTTTTCCCGTCGATGCTTCGAGTTGCTGTCGCGCGCCTATGTGGAGGCCAGATACTCTTCGGAATACAAAATTGCCGACGAGGAACTCGCTTGGTTGGTTGAGCGCGTGAAAGGTCTGCAGGGTCTTGTGGAAACAGTCTGCACAGAGCGCCTTTCATTGTAGGCCTTTGGGAGAATGTCCGCCTTGGAATTCGAACCACCGATCTTGTTATTCGGTGTGAAGAGCCGGCGTCTCATAACCGCTTCGTTGCGGTTCGAGTCGATCCTATCCCGCCATTCGGCGGAATTGCTGTAGATAGGAGCGAGCTTCCGCCTCGTCCCGAGGCGCAACTCCTCATAACATTCAACTTCTTCGCTATCGTGCTCCCGACGAAGCTTTTCCAAGTGTAGATTTGCTAGGCGGTAGCATTCCAGAAGTTCACCCATCTCAGGTGCAACTGGCGAAAGTACGCGGCATTCTGGGAGCCTGAGGGCCAAGAGAGCCCATCCGTGCTTGACGTGATCGATCATCGAGTCGTCATCTCCCCGTTGGACGGCGCATGGCCATCTTACGAAAAACCCAGCATCGAATGGGGACATTCTCAGCCAAGTCACTTTGTCCTTTAGTGTATCCTAAAATAGAGAACGACGATGAGCGCGAGTAAAAATGGTCGAACTGGTTGCCTTAGAGCCCCCGCTTGGGGCATGTAGGAAAGATGTCTGCCTGGTGAGCCGCTAGTTGAGGACTGCGCGCTGCCTTCCCCGATTCGAGAACTGCTGGACGAGCATAATGCCCTGCTCGAGGAGGACCTCTGCTGCCTTGATATCCCCTGGCGCAAGGTCGCCGGATAAGCCTCGGATTGTATTGGCAACGAACAGTGAGTTGGCGACGAAGCGCGCATCGCCTTCATCGCCTGCTGCGTCGGCGGTTGCCTCGAGGGCATCGGCAACGGTTTCGATCAGGCTTGATCTCTCGAAAACGGTCATATCAGTCAGAGTTTTCGAAATGTCGTTCATGATTGTCTCCTCGCGCGTGCCGACGATAGGTCGCAGCGCCGGTATGCAATAGACACGGGTGGCGTACCTGGCAGATGGAGACGATTGTTGGGCGACACAAGTTATGGCAGCCGCGCGCTTATTGCATGGATGAATCAAGAGGAACTGAAGTCTTACAAATGCTCAAGTTAATTAACTAGTGAGGACGAGCTGCCCGACAAGGGTCATGCGCACCTGAGCTGTTGCTCGTCGCCGATAACGGGACGGCCGGGAAGACTAGCCAAGCGTGCGTAGTGGCAGAATCTGTGGACGACAGCTTGAAGGATGCGCACGGTTCCGCAGTCGTCGGCGACGAAATCGAGTCGGCCGACGGAGGGGACCCCGCACTGCGTTCGAGGATTACCGCACTTCGATGTTTACGGCTTTAGGGCCTTTCCCCCTATTGTCTGGCTCCGTATCGAACGACACCTTCTGCCCGTCACGAAGCGATTGGATGCCGGAAGCCTGAAGAGCCGAGATGTGTACGAACACATCATTGCCGCCTCCATCGGGACTTATAAAACCAAACCCTTTGTCGGCATTGAAGAATTTTACTGTACCCGTTGGCATAGATTACCTCACGAACTACGAGACGGCACCAACATGGAGCCGACGCTTCTCCTTCGCAAGCGAAAATGCGACAGCGAGATACCGCGCTCGTCACGGTGCAAAGGAGTAACGTCACGGACGACCGATAGGTTATTGCCGGCGCTGGAGAGCTAATTCGATCTTCGCCACATGCTCTTCGTCTGATCGAACGGCGAAGGCAAGGTTAGATACCGTTGCGATTTTGACAAAGGCGATTTCGGCGGCGGCCCCACCGGACGCCGTACTTGACACTACGGCCCCAGATGGCAGGTTATCGGAAGGTCGGAGGACTTCTAATGTTTGACATCGGAACCGGTTATCGCTTTGTAATGATCGAGGGAACTTCCGAAGGCTGGAGCGAGCTTTCCTTTACCGAGAAGGTGATCGACATCGATGGGCCGCTTCTGAAGCTCGAAACGGGCCGGATCATCAATTCGCATTCTTCGCTATTCGTCGGCGCCACTCCTGTGACCATGCTTGCTTCCGTATCGGCCATCCCGGAACCTGCAACGGACGTAGTGGCTTGAGCGGAAATCCACGACCTTTTTTCGAGCAAGCGGACCGATTTGTGCGAGGGATGCACCTGACAATCGATTAATGCTTAAAGAGAAGGCCGGGATCACGAGTGACGGCAACCACCAACGCGCGATATCATTCATCGATCCCAGCGGGCTGGCGTAAAGCTGTCCATGCCAACAGCGAAAGCAATGGCCTGCCCCCTGCAACAGCGTAAGCGCTCATTTCCATGCGCCTTTTCGCGTTGAGTTCTCTGCCGCATGAAGTGTCCACTTGAAATAGGTGGACACCAAATATGAATGACGAAGAGCAGAAGCTGCGTGTGCGGTTGGTGGGGCGTGATGGTCGGCGGCGCTATGATCCAGGATCAAAGGCGCGGCTTGTTACGGCTTGCCTCCAGCCTGGTGTTTCTATATCAGGCCTTGCGCTTGGCCATGGGGTCAATGCCAACCTTCTACGCAAGTGGGTCAAGGAGGCCAGGGAGGCTGGCTTGTCGGCGGTATCTGCAAGCTCGCCGTTTATCCCGGTCGTCGCAGCAGACGGCAGCCTGCCTGTCGGGATGCGCTCGCTGGATATACCGGTCGCGTATGGTGAAGAACAACCGGCATCACTGGAGAAGACGGCCCATCTGTCAGGTTTTTCCAAAATCAGCGCGTTGCTGCCGAACGGCGTGAAGCTTTCGCTGGAATGCGGTGATGTGGATGCGTTGACGGCGATCATCGGAGCTCTGGGTCATGTTCAGACTGGGCGCTGATATCAAGGTTTACCTGCACCGCGAGCCGATCGACTTCCGGGCCGGTATCAACAGCCTTGCGGTCCTGGTGCAGGAGGTGATGGAGCTCGATCCGTTTGCGCCTGCGGTCTTTGCCTTTTGCAATCGCCGCCGTGACCGGATGAAGCTCCTGTTCTTCGATCGGTCCGGTTTTGTGATGGTGCTGAAGCGATTGTCGGAAGACCGGTTCCGATGGCCACGTCGGGAGATGATGGTGGTAACGCTGACGACCGAGCAATTACACTGGATTCTCGACGGCATTGATATCGACGCGATGGTCCGCCATCCGGTTCGGCAATACCAGATCGCCGGCTGACAGTTCTCGACGTCTGCGGTTGACGGGGCGAAACGGTTCAGATTCAAGAATCTGATGATCCGACCCGGCGAACCCACTGTTGAGGAGTTGATGGCGCGCATTGCGGCGCTGCAGGCGGAGAACCGTCAGCTCACGGAACGCGTGGTCAAGCTCGAGGAAGAACTGGTGTTGGCGCGGCTTCATCGTTTTGCGCCGAAAAGCGAAAAGCACGTGGACCGCCTCTTCGATGAAGCCGAGCAGGTTGCCGATGAAGACGACGCCGGCGGAGACAATGGGGAGGTCGTCGACCTGCCGGACACGGGCTTTGCGGCGATCGAGAAGCCAGAGGGCAAGAAACGTGGCCGCAAGCCCCTGCCGGAACATCTGCCGCGCGAGCGCGTCGAATATGACCTTGCCGACGACCAGAAGGCCTGTCCTTGCTGCCGTCACCAGATGCATCGCATGGGCGAGGCCGTCACCGAGCAGCTCCACATCGAGGTGAAGGCCAAGGTCCTGCAGAATGTGCGGCTCAAGTATGCCTGCCGCCATTGCGATCGCACCGGGATCAACACGCCTGTTGTCCTTGCGCCAATGCCCGCGCAGCCCTTGCCGGGCAGCATCGCCACGGCCTCGACGCTGGCATTTGCTCTTGTTCACAAATATGTCGATGGCACGCCGCTCTACCGCCTGGCCCAGGCCTTCGAGCGCGCCGGCGTTCCCGTCAGCCGCGGTGCTCTGGGCCATTGGGTGATCGGCTCGAGCGAGAGGCATCTCTCCCGCATCTATGACGCGCTGAAATCGCGGCTCAGGTCTCAAGCCATCATCCATGGCGACGAGACGACGGTCCAGGTGCTGAAGGAAAAGGACAGGGAGGCCACCAGCACATCATTCATGTGGGCGTATCGGAGTGGAGAGGACAGCGACGAGCCGATCGTGCTGCTCGATTATCAACCCGGCCGCGGCCAGATTTATCCGCAGGCCTTCCTCGGCGATTACCACGGCATCCTGATGAGCGATGGCTATTCCGCCTGGCGCACGCTGGCAGGGGCCACCCATCTGGGATGCATGGCGCATTCCAGGCGTCGCTTCGTCGATGCCCTCAAGGCAAGAAAGAAAGGCGGCGGTCCGCCGGAGCAGGCGCTGAAATTCTTCGAGCAGATCTACCGGATTGAAAGCCAGGCGCGCAACGCAAAGCCTGACAAGGGCGAAACGCAAGCCGATTGCATTCGCCGTTTCCGCCAGCAACACAGTGTCCCCATCCTGAATGCTCTCAAGGTATGGCTCAACGACATCGCCCCGAAGGTCTTGCCCGACAGCAAGATCGGCGATGCCGTGTCCTATACCCTAAATCAGTGGGACTACCTGACGCGCTACACAGAAGACGCCAGGATGCCGATCGACAACAACCTACTCGAGCGCGATATCAGAATTTTTGCCACTGGCAGAAAATCCTGGCTGTTCAGCGACACCGTGGACGGAGCGAGGGCCAGTGCCGTCGTCTACAGCCTAATGCTGACCTGCCGAGCTTGCGGCATCGAACCCTTGGCCTACTTGCGCCACGTGCTTACCGAACTGCCGCAGCGCGCAACAGATTCCGACATCACTGATTTGCTGCCCTTCAACTTCGCCAAAACTACCGCTGCCTGATCCGATAGGGCCGTCACAAAGCGACCCACGTCAAATGGGCCACGTCAACGCGCATGGAAATGAGCGCTTACGCAACAGCCGCAATAGATCAAGTATAGTCCATAAGATCGCAGACGGAGGAGGAGAGAGCAGATGTCCGTCGCCGCCGTACCGAGAAAAGTGGACGCCGAATATGCCATTGAGTACCTCCAGGAGCACCCGGAGGCTGGGCTCTGCTGCGAGGATCTACACTGGTGGATCACGCCGAATGCAAACGAGACCGATCAGCAGGTCCTGCTTCTTGACGTCGTAGAGGCCGAGCGGCTCAAAGATGATCCTCGCGTCCGGCCCGTGTCCGGGATCGCTCATGCGGGCCGGTCACTCTGGGTCGTTCGGCGAATGACATAACCCTGGTATTTTAGTGCACTCAAGCTCTCGGGGTCACAAGATAATTGCAGAACCCCTATAACTGGGTGAGTCCACCTGGCATTGGCATGTCCTGAAGGCAAGGGACCGCGCCTTCGCTGGGTGCTCGTTCATATTTCCGGGATAAGGGAGCAGACGCCATAAGTTTGGAAGTACTTTCTTTTTTTTAAATCGAGAAGAATTCCGTTTTCCTTATTTAGCAAGTGAATATATGGTCACGTTCGGTGGCGCTGCGGTGATTGGAATGGAGGCTCCAAACATCCGAATCCGGCATGGGGCCATGTCAACCGCCAGAGCAGTGTCCCAAGAATTTCACGGCTTCCTTGCATTTGGATATCGATTCTGGCGCTGATTTTTTCGGGTTATCACTGGGTCGCGCAGATCACCACCACGATCCCAGAGCGATTCAGTCTGCACACAAAAGGGGATATCAATGAGAAGCTTCGTGACACTCATCGCGGCGACGTCAGTTGCGATTTCGTCTGCGATGGCAGCCTATGCACAGGCTCCCGTTCCCAAGGCCAGTGACGTGCTTGCTAAATATGGGGAGGTCGAGGGCTGGACCGTCTATACAAATCAAACCCGCGGAGACTGCTTGATCGTGCGCGACTATGGCTCAGGTTCGGTGCAAATGGGGGTCACCGCAAATCAGGATCTGGGATACCTTGGCGTATTCTCGAAGGCGGATATCGGCCTTACGAACGGGACCAAGTCGGAAGTCTTCGTCTCCATCGGAGGTCATCTCTATGGTGGCGTAGCCACCAGCACCCACGGCGAACTCAAGGGCGGATATTCTGGCGGCTACATCCTGACAGACAACCCGGAGTTCAAGCGCGCCGTAGCGAAGAAATATGAAATGATCGTGTTTCCGGAAACCAAGGGAATGTTCGTCGTCGATCTGAAGGGAACTTACAAGGCAATGGCAATGGGCCGCAAGTGCCTCAAGCATTGACCGCCTGCCCTGATAGTCGTCAATCGACGTTCGTTCAACTGTGGCATTTGCGCGTTGTTCCGCAGTCTCGACTTTCATGCCAGCCTGTGTGCTGTTGGCGTCGATTCAGACCCAAATAAGAGCGTATCACGCCCAATGACGCCGCGGTCGGTCCTGCCGGCTCCAGGCGACCAAGCCGGCCTATGGAAGTTCGATCTCGCCGTCCACCACGTGGTTGAGGCTGGTGCCTTCCGCCGTCAGCGTCATGCGGACCTTCAGCTTCCTACTGCTGGTCTGCCCTTCGCGCACCGTCTCCTCGATCTTGCGCTGCGAAGTGACGCCCACTTCCTTCAGGAACTTGCGGATCGACATGTTGAAAGCGTCTTCACTCATGACGGAACTCCTGTGTGTCCTCAAGGGATTGTAAGGGAAGGCAAGTCGTCATGAAAGCAGGCGGTGAAAGCGCGATGCCATAAAACAGACCGCGATCCGGGCGACGGGCAGAAGCAGCCGTTGCGGCCAAGGCGCGTGGCTAAGCTCCCGCATTACTACCTTACTCTCGTGTGCACTGCACAAATAAGCGCTCTCACGAAGATGATCCCAGCAAGCAATCGCACACAAATTGATCACGTTGTATATATGCCCAAGAAATAGACAATCGCGAAACCATCTGATTTCTCCTTTTTCTTCATACTGTTACGAGCTCTCCTTACAACTGGCACGCTGATTGCAAGGTCTGAGACGCACCGGTCAACGGCGACCGGCGCAGATAGGCGCGGCATAGGCGCCTACACACGACACCGACGTCGCAAGGTTTTTGATGTCCGGGATCCTCCGATCCCGTGACCGCAATTTCCGGCGGCGTTTTTTTGTGTCCAAAATTCGGCCAGCAGAGGGAACCTGCGCATGACAAAGATTTCGACTGGGATTTCGACAACCGGCATTACCCGCCGCAGCATGCTCAAGACGACTGCAACGGCTGCCCTCATCGGCGCCGTCAAGACGGCCTTTCCGTCCGGCGCCTTCGCAGCCGGGGCAGGCCCTGAAGTGAAAGGTGTCAAGCTGGGCTTTATCGCTCTCACGGATTCCGCGCCGCTGATCATTGCCAAGGAAAAGGGCCTTTTCGACAAGCATGGCCTTCCGGAAACGGATGTCGCCAAACAGGCATCTTGGGGCGCGACCCGCGACAATCTTGTGTTGGGCGGCGCAGCAAACGGCATCGACGGCGCTCACATCCTTTCGCCGCTGCCCTATCTCATGCATACCGGCAAGGTGACGCAGAACAATAAGCCGGTGCCGATGGCAATCCTCGCCCGGCTCAATCTCGACAGCCAGGGTATTTCCGTCGCCAAGGAATATGCCGAAACCGGCGTGCAACTGGACGCCTCCAAGCTCAAGGCCGCGTTTGAGAAAAAGAAAGCGGAAGGCAAGGAGGTCAAGGCCGCCATGACCTTCCCAGGCGGCACCCACGACCTTTGGATCCGTTACTGGCTCGCCGCCGGTGGCATTGATCCGAACAAGGACGTTTCGACCATCGTCGTGCCGCCACCACAGATGGTTGCTAACATGAAGGTCGGCAACATGGACGTCTTCTGTGTGGGCGAACCGTGGAATGAGCAGCTCGTCAACCAGGGCATCGGCTTCACCGCAGCCACGACCGGCGAGCTCTGGAAGGGTCATCCTGAAAAGGCGCTCGGGCTCCGGGCCGACTGGATCGAAAAGAATCCCAATGCTGCCAAGGCCCTGCTGATGGCTGTGATGGAGGCGCAGCAGTGGTGCGAGAGCATGGACAACAAGGCGGAGATGGCTGATATCCTCGGCAAGCGCCAATGGTTCAACGTCCCGACGAAGGATGTGCTCGGCCGCCTCAAGGGCGACATCAATTATGGCAACGGCCGCGAGGTCAATGCCACCGACCTCTATATGAAGTTTTGGAAAGACGGCGCCTCCTACCCGTTCAAGAGCCATGATACCTGGTTCATGACGGAAAACATCCGATGGGGAAATCTGCCGGCGAACACCGACATCAAGGCGCTGGTCAACCAGGTGAACCGCGAAGACATCTGGCGCGAGGCCGCCAAGGATCTCGGCGTCGCTGCAGCCGACATTCCCGCATCGTCTTCCCGCGGCAAGGAGACCTTCTTCGACGGCAAGGTCTTCGATCCTGAAAATCCCTCCGCCTATCTCGACAGCCTTTCGATCAAGGCTGCCTCCTGACCCCGCCTCCGGCGCGCAACCGGCGCGCCGGCCTTTCATTCACGTGAGGAGCGCGTTGATGTCCGCCCTGGCAAATAAAGAAAATCCCCCCACGGCCGCCGCTGCCAAGATGGCGGCAAAGGTTCTGCCATTTTCCGGCAAGCATGGAACGCGGCTCGATTTTCGTCGTGCGGGATTGGCCGCACTTCGCAATGTCGTTCCGCCGGCCGTCGTGCTGGCACTCATCCTGCTCGTCTGGCAGGTGCTCTGTTCATCAACCGATGCGTCTTTGCCCTCGCCGCATCAGGTCTGGCAGGAAAGCTATGACCTGATCGCCTATCCGTTCTTCAACTACGGCTCCCAGGATATCGGGCTCGGCTGGCGCGTGCTCGTTTCGCTCCAGCGCGTGGTTTATGGCTTTGGCCTTGCCGCCGTCTGCGGCGTCATCATCGGTGCGATCATCGGCCAGTCGGTCTGGGCGATGCGTGGCCTCGATCCGATCTTCCAGGTGCTGCGTACGGTTCCTCCGCTCGCCTGGCTGCCGCTGTCGCTCGCAGCTTTCCAGGATTCCAATCCTTCGGCCATCTTCGTTATCTTCATCACCTCGATCTGGCCGGTGATCATCAACACCGCCGTCGGCGTGCGCAATATCCCACAGGACTACCGCAACGTCGCAAAGGTGCTGCGGCTCAACCAGTTCGAATTTTTCTTCAAGATCATGCTGCCGTCGGCAGCACCCTACATCTTTACCGGTCTCAGGATCGGCGTGGGCCTCTCCTGGCTTGCCATCGTCGCCGCCGAAATGCTGACTGGCGGCGTCGGCATCGGCTTTTTCATCTGGGATGCGTGGAATTCGTCGCGCCTTCCAGACATCATCGTCGCGCTCGCCTATATCGGCATCGTCGGCTTCGCCCTCGACAAGCTGGTGGCCGCGCTCGGCAAACTCGTCACCCGCGGCGCCGTCGCCAACTGAGGAGCCTACTGATGAACGCCTATCTCAAGCTCGACCACATCGACAAACATTTCGATCGGGGCGGCGTAAGCGCCGAGGTTCTGAAGGACATCAATCTGACGATTTCCGAAGGTGAATTCGTCTCGATCATTGGCCATTCGGGCTGTGGCAAGTCCACCCTGCTCAACCTCATCGCCGGCCTGGCCCCAGTTTCAGCAGGCGCCGTGCTCCTTGAAAACCGCGAGGTCAACGAACCGGGTCCGGAACGCGCCGTCGTCTTTCAGAACCACTCACTCCTGCCCTGGCTGACGGTCTACGAGAACGTGAGCCTTGCCGTCTCCAAACTCTTCAACAGAACAAAGACCAAGGCCGAGCGGCATGACTGGGTCATGGCCAACCTCGACCTCGTGCAGATGGGGCATGCCAAGGACAAGCGGCCTTCGGAAATTTCGGGGGGTATGAAACAGCGCGTCGGCATTGCCCGCGCGCTTTCAATGGAACCGAAGATCCTGCTGCTCGACGAGCCCTTCGGCGCGCTCGATGCGCTGACCCGCGCGCATCTTCAGGATGCGGTGATGGATATCCACGCCCGGCTTGGCAACACGATGGTGATGATCACCCATGATGTCGATGAAGCCGTGCTCCTGTCCGATCGCATCGTGATGATGACCAACGGCCCGGCGGCCCGCATCGGCGAAGTGCTTGATGTGACGATATCCCGTCCCCGCAATCGCATCGAACTCGCCTCCGACCGAACATATCTCAAATGCCGCGAAGCCGTGCTGAAGTTCCTCTACGAACGCCACCGCTTCATCGAGGCGGCGGAGTAGATTGCGCGAAACGAAGACCGGGAAACTCGTCATCATCGGCAACGCAACGGAGCTCGGCCGATGGGATGTCCTTACGAGGATTTGCGGATCGCGAGACGCGTGGACTTAGCGGTCCCGATCCGTGCTCAGTGCATTCTTGGGACGTCTCTTGTCCGCCCCATATGTCATCTCGATCATTGTGGGACGGAAACCGACAGCAGCGAACAAGCTCTGAGCCGCCTGGTTGCGGTATGCCGTCGAGAGCACGAGGAGCTCGGCGCCGTTGGACTTGAGATCGTAAATGGCTGCCTCAAGGAGCGACCTGCCGATGCCCTTACCGCGCCGGGCTGGATCAACGAAGAGATCGTGAATGACACCCGCGGGTCCTCGCAAGGACATGTAATCCCTGCCCTCGTGCGCCGCGTAGACGTAGCCGACGAGAGACCCGCGATCTTCGGCCACGAGAACGACCGCGTCTGGTCGGCCAAGTTCCCTCTCAAGAAAGCTCGCATACTTCGACGGCGTGGCAGACCCGGCCCCAAAGAACCGCGCGGCGTCGAACTGATGGTGAAGCGCGACAAGCGCCGCTCCCCATATCCCGAGAAGCTGCGCGTCCGCCGGAACTGCGGGGCGAACCGTCACGGCGTCCTGATCCGCTGCTGTCTCCGTCATTCTTTCCACCTAGCCGTCCAACCAGCCTCTAACCTGCTCAAGCGTTTGTCGTTCTTGATCGGCCTCCATCGACAACACCGGCTTCAAGTGTGCCCGAGGCGCCAAGGAAGTCACCACGTCGATACTGTTTCCAACGCCGTATCCCCCGTGGGTTATGAAGGGATATACCGCTTTTTCAGACAAGTCGTGAGTCCGGATAAACGAGCGGATCACCGGCGGCGCTGTCATCCCCCAGATTGGAAAGCCGAGATAGACCGCGTCGTACTGACGAACCTGACGGACCGACGCTCTGAGGGGTGGAAGGTATCCGGACGCTGTCTCGCGGCGAGCCTGCGCGACCGTCTCTTCGTAGTCCTCCGAGTAGGCGACTGCCGGATCGATTTCGAACAGCGCGGCGTCCTTCGCTCTCCTGATCTGGTATGCGATCACCCTTGTGTTTCCTGTTCGCGAGAGGTAGGCGACCAGTGTTTTCGAGCCGCCACCAACCGCCTGCGAAAAGGCGCCTTTCGGAACAGTCGACACGGCGGCCGCGGCGAGCGGCAGGGCCTGCAGGAAGTGGCGTCGAAACATTCAGGCCTCCATCGCTGGTTCGCACCGCTCAATCAAGATTGCGGCCGGCCGGATAGTCTTCATCGGAGACCTTCTCCATCCACGTCACCGAGTTCCCGTCGAGGGCCTCGGCGACCGCGAAGTGCGTCATCGCCTCCTCGGCGGAGGCGCCGTGCCAATGCCTGACCTGAGGTGGTATCCAGACGACGTCACCTGGACCGACCTCCTCGACTGCGCCACCCTGCTTCTGAACCAAACCACGCCCGGACATAATGAAGAGAGTCTGGCCGAGTGGATGGGTGTGCCATGCAGTCCGTGCTCCCGCCGAGAACGAAACGGTCGCACCTCCGATCCGAGCGGGCGCGTCGCCGCGATAGAAGCCCGACGTTTCGACCTTGCCGGTGAAGTACTGCTCCGGCGCGGCCGCCCTGCCCTCGCCTGCCCGGGTCACCTTCAGGTCGGCCGGAGCGGTGGCGGCCTGAGACGCGGCCTCGCGACCTTCGAAGGCCTTCTTAAGAACCGGGACGGCCGACATCGCCCGAGGCCATCCTGCATAGAAAGCCACTTGCGTGACAACCTCCGAAGCCTCGGCGCGCGTCAGGCCGTTATCCATCGCGCGATTAGCATGGAATGGAAGCTGCTCGGGCTGTCCGATCGCGACCAGGGCCGCCATCGTCACCAGGCTGCGGTCGCGGGCCGACAGATCTGGACGCTGCCAAAGGTCACCGAAGAGAACACGGTTGGTGAGATCGGCCAGTGCCGACGCCGTCGGCGCAACGTTCGCGTCGACTGTGGTCGCACGTGCCGCTTCGGCCGCAGCTTCGAGTTCGATGCGCGCGGCGTCGCTGTTGGCGAGGGCGCCGATCCCACGCTCTTCGAACACCTTCTTCGTCTCGACGACGGCCGACATCGCGTTCGGCCAACCGGAATAGAAGGCGAGCTGCGTGATCAGCTCGCCGATCTCCTCGGGCTTCACGCCGTTGTCGAGCGCTCTGCGGAGGTGGCTGCCGGTTTGCGCGATCTTCCCGGTCGAGACGAGCGTCGCGACGGTGACAAGGCTGCGGTCCCGTGGCGACAGCTCCTTGCGTTCCCAAACCTCGCCGAAGAGGACATTGTCCGTGAAATCGCCGAGCCCCGGCGCCGTCTCGTACACGGCCTGCGGCGCGACGCGCTGACGCTTCTCCCGGGCTTCGGCGCCCGTCGCTGCCAAAGCCGACATTGCGATGGTGGCTGCAATCTTCTTCATGAGCTCGTCTCCGTCGATGTTGGTTTGAGGGAGTAGAAGAAAAGACCTGCGAAGCGGCCTGTTCCATCAGACGCGAAGAAGCGTCTTGATCGCCCGGCGCTCGTCCATGGCGCGGTAACCTTCGGCGACGTCGGCAAGCGGCACCTCGAGATCGAACACCTTTCCGGGGTTGACCTTTCGATCGAGCACAAGATCCATCAGATACGGCAATAGCGACGCACGGGCGCCGGTCCGCCGAGCAGGCTCTTCTGCTGGAAGAAGAGATTCTGACCGTCGAACGTGACGCCGTGCGGAACGCCGACGAATCCTATCTTGCCGCCCGGACGGGCGCAGTTGACCGCCTGGCTCATGGATTCCTGGGTGCCGACGCATTCGAGAACGGAATCCGCGCCGACGCCCTTCGTGAGTTCCTTGATGCGGGCCACGCCTTCGTCGCCACGCTCGGAGATGATGTCGGTCGCCCCGAACTCGAGCGCGAGATCCTGCCGACTCTTATGGCGGCTCATCGCGATGATCCGCGACGCGCCCATCTGCTTGGCGGAAAGCACGCCCATCAGGCCGACCGCGCCGTCGCCGACGACCACTGCGGTACCGCCCTCTTGGACGCCGGCGGCGTCGGCCGCGTACCATCCGGTTCCGAGAACGTCGGAAACCGCGAGCAGGCTCGCAATGAGATCGTCAGACGGAAGCTGCGCTGTTGCGACGAGAGTGCCGTCGGCGAGAGGAACGCGGGCAAACGGCGCCTGCGCGCCGGTCATGAACTCGCGTTGCTCGCAGGAGGACTGGAAGCCGAACTTGCAGTGGGGGCACGTGTTGTCCGACAGGCAGAAGGAGCCGACCACGAACTGACCAGGCTTGACCGTCTTCACCGCGCTTCCCACTTCCACGACTACGCCGCAGTATTCGTGACCCATGGCGAGCGGCTCGGTGACTTCGTTAGCACCACGGAACGGCCAAAGGTCCGATCCGCAGATGCAGCTCGCCGACAGCTTGATGATGGCGTCGGTCGGCTTGAGGATCTTCGGCTCGGCGACTTCTTCGCAGCGGACGTCGCCCGGCCCGTAAAGCTTCGTTCCCAACATTACTGTTGTCCTTTCATTGTTGAAGTTGAGCCAGATCCCGTCACTTGGGTGCTAGCTCGCCGTAGAAGTACGAGGCGGTCACGCCGCCATCGATCAAGAAGTCGCTGCCCGTGATGAAGGCCCCGTCTGGTCCCATGAGGAGAGCGGCCAACGATGCAATCTCGTCCGGCGTTCCGGCGCGTCCTGCGGGCGAGAGGTCGATCATGCGCCTGTATCCTTCGCCACGCGGGCCAGTCAGCTCGTCCCTGGCAAGCGGCGTGATGACGATGCCGGGGCTCACGTTGTTCACCCGCGCGCCGCGCTTGCTCCACCTCACCGCCTCGGCCTTGACCCGCAGCGCGTTGCTGCGCTTGGAGATCTGGTAGGCGTTTAGCGGGTCGGTGACCTTGTCCGGCTGGAGCATCGGCAGCGCCAGCAACTCCTCGGCAGGAGTCGTGGCGAGGGCCTTGTCCTGTTCGGCGGTAAGGGCCGGCAGCCGGTGCCCGGACATCGAGGCGATGACGACGCATGATCCCCCAGCGGCGATGACCTGCCCGAACTCCTCGAGTACGACCGCTGTTCCGTAGAGGTCGACCTTCAAGATGACCTCTGGCGGCGCCTGGGACGGAGAGACGCCGGCCGCATGGATGACGCCCGTTACGTCGCCGATGGCGGTCGCCACCTCGACGAGCGCGTGCACCGAAGCACGGGAGGATACGTCGACGGTCGCCGTGCTGACCTCAAAGCCGGCTTCGCTCAGGACTTTGGCGGCGGCTTCCGCGTTTTGAAGCCGGAGATCGGCGAGCAGCACGCGCTTTCCAGAACTGACGCGTCGGGCGATCGCCTGACCGATCGAACCCGCGCCGATAACGACGACTACGCTTGTCATGTCGGTTCCTTTCGACGTAGCGCCGGTCAAGCCGTTGCGCGATGTTTCGCAACCAAAACCAAATCCCGCCGGACGCGATCGGGCTCTTGGTCGAGAGGCATGTTGTCGAGGTCGAGGACGCCATCGAGCGTGTCCTCTTCATCGGGCTGAAGCGCAGCGAACAATGGATCGACATCGGCAGGAGCTGGCCCTTTCTCCGCGACGAGCTCGAGGGTCTTCCTGGTCGCGGCGTCCGACGTGAGGCTCTCAACCAGCACCTCGGCGATTTGGTGTCGGGAAATGACCCCGTCACTTGGCGTGCCAGCATGTCGCCGGTCGCCCTGCAGGAATTCTAGGCGATGCTCGTCGGCCGCGTTGTAGTCAAACCAGCCGGGGCGCACGATCGTGTAAGGCAGACCGCTCTTACGAACGAGGCGCTCGGCCCTCCGCTTCCAGTCGTGGCCTTCATTAGTCCGATTATAGTGGCCGCGGCGTTCCGTGACGCCTATCGTGGTCATGAGAGCAATGCGCACGCTCCGCCTGCCGATGGCGGTCAGTAGGTCGCGAAGCCCGCGGTAATACACCGCCTCCGCGGCTTCCTTTCCTTGACCGTCGGCGTTTACGGTCAGGACGACGGCGTCCATTCCGTCGAGAGCCGGTCCAAGCGTCTCGGGCCTCGTCACGTCCCCCACGACGGCCTCCACGCCTTCCGGAAGGCGGCGGGCGCGGGAGGTGTTCCGCACGAGCGCACGTACGTTATGGTTCTTCCGTAGCGCCTGCTCCACGACGAGGCGACCGATGCTTCCTGTCGCACCGATGACGAGCACGTTCATCCGTTGCATCTCTGGTTTTCCTTGCATCTCGCGGAGGAAGATAGCGCCGCCAGATTGATCTGATTAGACGCTCTCGGTGGCATGTACCTATGCGCGGAATTCATGAATGCGGCGCGCATAACCCACGTCCAGACTTTCGAACGCGATCAGGCCGCTCAGCCATTCGCTCCGCCAACGTCAGATCGCCACCCTAATCCGGCGGGAATTATGAATGAGCTTCGTAGGGACATGCAAGCGGCGGTGCGGTGTCCGTCTGACTGCCGTCGCCTTACCTCGCGGGGCAGTCGTGTCTCATTACGTTCTGTTCTTGTCGTCGCGAAGGCGCGTGTCGTCCGTCTCAAAAGCGGCTGGGCCACCGGCGGGATCTATGAACCGATTTCATGACCGCATGCCGATTTAGCAGACTAATCGCTCCAAGCACTTCGTCCTATCTTCCGGTCTCGCAACACGAAAGGTGACGACGATGAAGAAACGACAACTCGGGCAAGGCCTGGAGGTCTCGGCGCTCGGTTTCGGCTGCATGGGCCTGAATTTCAGCTACGGCCACGCGCTCGGCAACGATGAGAGCATTAAGCTCATCCGCGACGCCGTGGATCGCGGCGTCACGTTCTTCGACACGGCGGAAGTCTACGGCCCGTTTACAAACGAGGAGATCGTCGGTGAAGCGCTGCGCCCCGTGCGCGAGCGGGTGGTTATCGCCACGAAGTTCGGCTTCAACATCCAGGACGGCAAGATGGCCGGTGTCAACAGCCGCCCCGAGCACATCAAGCAAGTTGCCGAAGCGTCGCTTAAGCGGCTGGGCGTCGACGTTATTGATCTTTTCTACCAGCACCGTGTGGATCCGAGCGTTCCCATCGAGGACGTGGCGGGGGCCGTCAAGGAGCTGATCACCGAAGGCAAAGTGAAGCACTTTGGTCTTTCCGAACCGGGTGCGCAGACAGTGCGGAAGGCACAGGTGGTGCAGCCGATCACCGCGCTCCAGAACGAATACTCGCTGTGGACCCGCGGCCCCGAAACGAACGGTATCCTGCAGGCATGCGAGGAACTTGGCATCGGATTGGTCGCGTACAGCCCTCTCGGCAAGGGATTCTTGACCGGCGCGATGGGTAAGGACAGCAAGATCGCAGAGAACGACTTCCGCAAGATCCTGCCACGCTTCGCGCCCGAGGCGATGGAAAAGAACCAGGCCGTGATCAACCTGATCCGGCGCGTAGCGGACGAGAAGAAAGCGACGCCGGCCCAGATCGCGTTGGCGTGGCTGCTGGCTCAGAAGCCGTGGATCGTGCCGATCCCTGGAACGACGAAGCTTCACCGCCTTGAGGAGAACCTCGCCGCAGTTGAGGTCGGGCTGACCACAGCCGATCTCACCGAACTGGACGACGCCGCAGCGAAGATCCAGGTCGAGGGCGAGCGCTACCCCGAGCACCTGATGAAGACCACGGGTCTTTGATTCCTTCGCAGGCGCCGCGAGGCGCCTTCCTTCTTTGCGAGTGAGTACGTCATGTCACAAGATTTCGCCGAGCGGCCGACCGCCTTCGTCGCGGACGAAACTGCGGAAGCACGTCCCAAGCCGCAGCGCCTGCGGCTGCTTGCCATCCTGAGTGCCCTTATGGGCTTTGCCTCGATCTCAACGGACCTCTATCTTCCGGCGATGCCGACCATGGCGAAGGAGCTCGACGCCAACGCCGGCTCCATGGAACTGACGGTGTCCGGCTTCCTAATCGGTTTCAGTCTCGGCCAGCTCCTTTGGGGGCCACTGGGAGACAGGTTCGGCAGGCGGCTCCCCGTCGCGGCGGGGCTCCTGCTGTTCGTGCTAGGCTCGGCCGGCTGTGCCCTTTCCGGAAGCCCCGAGCAGATGATCTGTTGGCGGATCGTGCAGGCCGTCGGCGCCTGCTCGGGCGTCGTGCTCTCACGCGCTATGGTGCGCGACCTTTATGAGGGCAGTCGCGCCGCGCAGATGCTGTCAACCTTGATCATCGTGATGGCGATTGCTCCACTTCTGGGGCCCATCGTCGGAGGACAGGTCCTTGCTATCGCCGGCTGGCGTGCGATCTTCTGGCTTCTCGTAATTGTCGGCCTGGTCACGCTTGCCGCGCTCTTCACCATTCCGGAGACGCTGCCGGTCGAGAGACGCAGCAAGGATTCGATCTTAGACGCGCTACGTGGACACCTCCGGCTTGTCTCGAATAGGCGCCTCCTCAGCTTCGCCGCCGCTGGCGGCTTCTTCTACGCGGGCGTCTACGCCTACATCGCCGGGACGCCGTTCGCGTTCATCGAATACTACCATGTGGCGCCGCAGCTCTATGGGGTTCTTTTCGCGCTCGGGATCGTCGGCATCATGCTTGCCAACATCTTCAACGCTCGACTGGTGACGAGCTTTGGCAGCCGCCGTCTTCTGCAGGTCGGCTCGGCGGGCGCGGCGGTCAGCGGTCTGGTGCTGCTGGTAACGGGTTCCACCGGCTGGGGCGGGCTGGCTGGCCTTGCGATCCCGCTTTTCGTATTCGTGTCATGGTCGGGATTGATCGTCGCCAACTCGATCGGCGGCGCCCTGCAGGACTTTCCCGCGCAGGCGGGCGCGGTTTCCGCTCTCGTCGGCGCGCTCCATTATGGGTCCGGGATCGTCGGCTCCGCCGCGGTTAGTCGGCTTGCCGATGGAACACCTTTCCCGCTGGCCCTTGTCGTCGCCGTGGCAGGCGTCGGAAGCCTTCTGAGCCTTGTGCTACTGCCACCAAACGCTTGACGGAGCAGCAGTTGCTTGCTTCAACTTGAGCAATCCCCCGCCATCGATATCAGGAGTTCATGAGTGAGACGTGAGGAACTGGTCGATCTAAACGCATTCATGACGGTGGCGGAGGAACAAAACTTCACCCGCGCGGCGGCAAGGTTGGGAACGTCGCAGTCGGCGCTAAGCCATACGATCAGGCGTCTTGAGTCTCGGCTTGGCGTCCGCCTCCTCACCCGGACGACCCGAAACGTCGCCCCGACCGATGCAGGCGAGAAGTTGCTCGCCACACTCCGCCCCGCGCTTGATAGCATCGGATCAGAGCTCGCGTCCCTCAGTGCGCTCAGGGAACGGCCGGCCGGCAATATCCGGATCACCACCTCGGAACATGGGGCGACGACCGTCCTCTGGCCGGTGTTGCGGAACCTGCTCGCTGAGTACCCGGAGATCAACGTCGAGCTCGCAACCGACTCCAGCCTCACCGACATCGTTACCGAGCGTTTCGACGCGGGGGTGCGCCTTGGCGAGGCCCTCGCCAAGGACATGGTTGCGGTCCGTATCGGGCCGGATCTTCGAATGGCGATTGTCGGATCGCCCGAGTACTTCGCTAAGCATCCGAAGCCGATCGTTCCGCAGGATCTCGCGTCGCAGCGCTGCATCAATCTCCGTATGTTGAGCGGAGGAGGGCTGTATGCGTGGGAACTAGAGAAGGAGGCCCGCGAACTGCGCGTACGCGTCGAAGGCCAACTCGCGTTCAACAACGTCAAGATGATCGTGCGCGCCGCCGAAGACGGATTCGGATTGGGTTTCGTCATGGAGGACCACGTGAGCCAGCAGCTTGCCGACGGACACCTTGTGCGCGTCCTCGAAGACTGGTGCCCCTCCTTCGCCGGTTACCATCTCTACTATCCAAGCCGCAGGCAGCCGTCGGCCGCGTTCTCGGTGCTGGTCGACGCCCTGCGCTACCGGGGTTAATCAACTCCAATCGGTATAACAAGGCCGACGTTTGCAAAGCAGCTAGTACCGCGCCACAGAGATTATGACGGGTTGGGTTATCGTAGAATGGGCAAGTCTTCTGGTGGGATGAGAAGTTGGATGCTGCGTGCTGCGCCTGGCACGCGGGATATAAATCCTGCCTTCTCGAGGGTCAGCACCATCTGGTGAACAGACGGAGCCGTAACGGCGAAGTGGCGACGCATGTCGGCTTCGGCCGGAGGCTGTTTGAAGATGCGGCTGTAGGCGTAGATGAAGGCCAGGTACTGGCCTTGGACTTGCGTAAGGCCATGTCTTGCCGTTGCGGCTTGCGGGTCAAGTGAGGGACTCATTTTCGGATTCATCTGCGTCTCCGCGCTGAAGGAGGTGTCGATGAATATAAAGTTTCACGTAGAGCTTAGCCAATCGGAACGTGATCAACTGGCCGTTTTGTTGAGCGGGGGACGCCATGCGTCGCGCAAGATCAAGCGCGCCCAGATCCTGGTGGCGGCGGACGAAGGCTTCAGCGACGAGGTGATCGCGGCAACCTTGAACGTCAGCGGATCGACGATTTACCGGACCAAGCGCCGGTTTGTGGAAGCCAATCTGGAAGGCGCGCTCAGTGAAGAACCGCGCCCGGGTGTTGAGCGCAAGCTATCGAGCAAGGAGGAGGCGCTGTTGGTGGCGACCGCCTGCTCAAAGCCGCCGCCCGGGCGAGCCCGCTGGACCCTGGAGCTTCTGGCCGATGAGATGGTCCGACTCACCGATCATGACGAGTTGTCCTCGGAGACCGTACGTCGCCGGCTGGCTGAGAATCATCTCAAACCTTGGCGCAAAGACATGTGGTGCATCCCAAAGCTCGATGGGGAATACGTCGCGCGCATGGAGGATGTTCTCGACCTCTACGCAGAGACGCCTGATCCACAAAGGCCCGTGGTCTGCTTCGACGAGAGCCCGACCCAACTCATCGGCGAAGTGCGCGAGCCCATTGCGGCCAAGCCTGGCCAGCTTGAACGCTACGACTGCGAGTATCGCCGAAACGGCACGGTCAATCTGTTTGTCTTCATGGACGCCCACCAGCCCTGGCGCAGGGTGAAGGTCACCGATCGGCGAACCAACCAAGACTTCGCCCAGTGCATGCGCGAACTGGTCGACGTCGATTATCCCGACGCCCCGATCATCCGCGTGGTGATGGACAACCTCTCCACCCATTCCGCCGGGGCGCTTTACGACGCATTTCCAGCCCCGGAGGCTCGAAGGGTGCTGAAGCGACTGGAGTTCCACCACACGCCCAAGCACGCCAGTTGGCTCAACATGGTCGAGATCGAGATCGGTGTCCTGCGCAGCCAATGCCTCGACCGTCGTATCGACAATAAAGACACCATAATCGCCGAAGTCGCAGCCTGGGAGCAGCAACGCAACGCTAATGGCGCAAAGATCCAATGGATGTTCACAACCGAAAAAGCCCGCCAAAAGCTCCGCAAAGCTTACCCCGTCAAAGAGTCATAATCTCTGTGGCGCGGCACTAGTCGCGCCCTGACGAAGCATGACGGACTACATTCTCCGGTTCGTGGAGATACGCGAAGCTGAAGAACGTCAACCTGGAGGTTCGCTTTGGCCAGGGCCAAACAGGAGATAATGAACCTTAAATTCGAGGGTGGCGTTTCGGCCACGATCGTATTGGATCAAGCTTTGGCGCCTGGTGCATGACGTCGAGCGGTCATTCTATACCGCACGATTTCCAAGCGTCGCCTCGGTGTCTGGCCAGACGCTGACTTGATCCAGCATTTCGGTCGCCAAGGCGGAGTTCGGTCCGACCTATGTGGTGGCGACGAAGGATTGAGTCCCCGATTTGGTGGAATGATGGGGCGCCGACTTCGACCGGCACCTCGCGAAGAACACGTAGTACGCAGAGTGGTCAGAGAGGTACGCTAAAGCGGCAGGTGCCGAGTCTAGTCTTAAAGACCTCCACCACACTCCTGGTCGCTCTTGAAGTTGAAGGCCTCGCGACGAAGGACGCAGTCTGGCCACAGTCGATGGAGCGAGCTGTTGAAGAGGCAACGCATTAACGATCGGCGCGTTTGCTAAACGCTGCCAGAATGAGCGGTGCGGCCGCCGTCGCAAACCTTCCAAAGGGGAGCCGTCTCGCTAGCCGTGTCAGCGCGAAGCTTCCCGCCATGGCACCTGCCAGCTTCGCCCACGGGTATTCGCCGAGTTGAGCATGTGCGCTGGCGTCCGCCCATTCGGCCCGTGATCTGATCGCGAGTTCCGCCTGGTGAGTGAGGACGGCCAGACGAGCCCGAAGATGGTTCATCTCATCCCGCACAGTCTCGATATCGGCCCGCACATCCTCGAATGTGCGCCTGTCCCGGCGGAAGTCTTCTGGAACCGATATCTCTTCGTCGGACGGCGCATCGGTCTCAAGGTGAGCAAGATGCTCCTGTAGCTCGTCGTCGGTGTCGAAGCCGGGCGCTCGTGGCCGGATCGCGCTCATGTCAATGTTTCCTTCCTTGGATGGTCGCCCGGGTCGCCGTCGCCCAACCCGGCGACATTCCTAGCGTTGCGACGGTGGTCGGCCGACAGCGGTTTGCCGACATCGACAGCCCTCCTGAAGCGGTCGGGTCATTGCCGCGGATGTAATGCCTAGTCCGGCATCCATGAGTTCCTTTGGTCATGGGATCGCATACTCCCTATTGTGCTGCGCATAACGCACAAGTTTCCAAAAGGATGCATTAGTCGGCTTCCGACGACTTTTGCGGAACCCCGGCGCTCGGCCGGAGTTGTGTTCCAGCGAAAGGCGTACTCATGCAAGTCATGGACACGAAAGTTACGCTCGACGGCAACGCGCTGAGGGTCGACTTCATCGGTGAAGGCGGCGAGGTAGTATCTGTTCGCATGGACGACGAGAATCCCAAACTCGGTCCAGACTGCGATCGACCATGCCAAGGCGATGATGGTGCAACCTACGGCCTTCGGCGCGCGTGACAGTGGCGGAAGCGTCAACGACTACGACGCTCTCAGCCTTGGAAACCTCGAGGACGAGGATACGGTCGGGGGCAGCGATTTTGCTGCCAGATCAGATGACGCGAAGGAGAAGAAAATGGCCAGCTCGAATGAAACATCGCCTGCGGTTGAATCAATGAAACGCGAGCAGGCACGGCAGCTCCGCAAAGGTAAGAAAGGAGAGTTGGACAAGGGACTGGAAGACACCTTCCCGGCGTCCGATCCGGTTTCAATGACGCGAACGACCATTCCCACCGGCCGTACCGACCACGAAGAAGCGGAGCGTGTGAAGGCGCAGCCCAATGACCCGGAAGAGCCACTGGTGGAGGAAGCGTTGGAATCCCGTCGCGCTCAAGCAAGCGAACTTGGCGGCGCGGAAGTGCGCGCGCTGCGCTCCGAGGCCGCACGCATTTCGGAATCTGTGTCTGAGCTTGCATCAGGGTCGGTCCGGGTGGCGAAGACACAAGGAAGATCGCTCTTGGCCGATCTGGAGGAACGGGTGAGAGAAAGCCCGCTCACGGCCGTTGGGATTGTGGCAGCAATCGCATTTGTCTTGGGTGCCACACGGTAGGAAATGAAGGGCCAGCATACCGGATGGCCCTCGAGCGAGACGACGGAGCGATCGCCGGTATCAAAATCAAGACAAGCGCTACCGCAAGGTCTGATGACTTCGGTAGGCTGAATAGCCTTGGCCCCAAGCTGCAAGGACCGATTCAAATTCGTCCTCTGTGACGGGCCGGACATAGTTCACTTTGGTGACCGGCTCGCCGCGGTCCCGACTTCGTCGCTCTGGTATCGACGTGACCACAAACCGGACCAGAGTATCCGGAACCTCCCACGCGGGCAGAGTTGGACGCTTGCGGTTCACTGCGAGAGGCGTAGGCTAAACCCGGATATCGTACTGAAGTAGCAAAGGCATAGACCATGGCCGCATGCTTCCGATACATCGTCGATGACGTCAGTGCCTCGATCGATTTCTACACGAAACATCTCGGCTTCACGCTCGAGATGCATCCTGCCCCGTCCTTTGCCGAAATCTCGCGTGACGACATGCATCTCTATCTCAGCCAGCCGAACCCGCGCAGTGGCGGCGGTTCGCCTATGCCATCAGGAGAGCAGCAGGCGCCGGGCGGCTGGAACCGCATCCATCTCACGGTGGAAGACCTGAACAGAATAGTAGAGCAACTAAAGTCGGCGGGCTGTCGCTTCCGCAACGAGGCTATCCAGGGCGCCGGCGGCAAGCAGATCCTGCTAGAAGACCCCTCTGGAAATCTGGTGGAATTGTTCGAGCCCAACACGCCCCTGTATCGCGCCCCGGGGTCGAGCTCGAGGGTCGCCATCCAGTAATCGGCGGATCAGGTTGTGCCGACGGGGAAGAAAGCCGCTCCAACGCAATGTTGAGAGATCCGTTGTCAAAAGGCGCCAACTCGCCTATATCGTGTATGACCGCTGCAACATACGGGTGTCCTCCAGGCCCGTCGCAGCAGTTGTTCCCCTATGAAGGTGCAGACCTTCACACCTACGGGCCTCGGTTTCCGATGGCCCGTTTTTGTGCGTGAGGTACGAACCGATAGGCAAGGAAACGCGATGAAGAAGCCCTCATGGAAACGTTGCTTTTCACACTTGGCGTGATCGTGAACAATAGAGGCGAGGAGAGGTTGCGGATTGCGCATGCCGAAGCCCGAGAGCTCGTTGGCTCGATCCAGACCTCCGGTGTCGACGCGCGGCCTCGTATCAGCGCCTGCCTTGAACGTCTTGAAGCATGCAAGGCGGCTGACGACATTGCTGCAGCAGGATGATACTTGCTGCCGTCCAGCAGCGGATCGAGGGGGGAAACCGCGATGGCTGCGTTGAGCTTTGCGACTATCCCAGAGGCGGCGGAAGCTATCCGTCCCAGCGCGACGGCTCCACAAGCCAGGCGGGCTTCTTCAAACGCGGGCACTTACCAAGCAGTACGTGCTCTACCCAATGCAGTAGTATGGGAGGACGTGACGTGTGCAACGAGGGCTCTTACCGATACGGCACAGTTTCCTGGATAAGTGAGTTTGTGGGCTGTCAGGTGCTTTAGCAATGTATGCATCCGGGGGAGGCCGCCTTGCTGAGAAGTGAGCGGAATTGGATGATCTGTCTATATGGACGTCAATATAGACGGTGTAATAGCGATGGACGTAACGATAGAGGGCCGGCCGCAAGTCAGCCGGATGGAGATTGTCGACAGTGGGCGGCGTCGCCGTTTCAGTAACGAGGCCAAACTTGCGATCGTTGCGGAGAGTTATTCCGCTCCCCAGCAGGTCACGGCAACGGCACGGCGACATGGCATCACGCGCTTTCAGTTGAACGATTGGCGTAAGGCAGCACGTGAGGGACGGCTTGGCAGTGGCCGTGGCATTGAGGGGTTTATTCCTGCCCTGTTGGTTCCGGAGCCAGGCATCCCGGTCGCTGCGACCAAGCCTTCGATGGCACAAAGTGGCCTTATGGAGGTGCTGAGCGCGAACGGCCGCCGTGTGATCGTGGACCGCGATGTCGACGTTGAGGCTCTGCTGCGGATTGTCCGAGGACTGGAGACATTGCGATGAACCCGTTTCCGATGGGAACAGGGGTCAAAGTCTGGCTTTCGACGGGGTATACGGACATGCGCTGTGGCTTTCCCTCTCTGGCGCTTCGGGTGCAGGAGGTCTTGAAGCATGACCCGCTCGGCGGTCATTTGTTTTGCTTCAGGGGCCGGCGCGGTGACCTGATAAAATTGGTTTGGCATGACGGCCAGGGCAGTTGCTTGTTCACAAAAAGATTGGAACGCGGGAAGTTCATATGGCCTTCTGCCGAAGGTGGTGCGGTTGCAATATCACCTGCACAGCTCAGCTATCTCCTGTCTGGCATAGACTGGCGCCATCCGCAGGAAACATGGCGTCCAACGAGGGTTGGATAGCATTATTCCATTGAAAATACAGTGAGAATCTGATCGAATGACTTCATGACTGTGAAGCCTGACGATCTTCCTGCGGACCTTGCCGGCGCCTATATGGCGCTGCTGGCCGAGCGCGAGGTATTGCAGGCTGAACGTGATGTGGCGGTTGCCGAAGCTGCTAATGCGCAAGCCCTGCTGTCCGACCGCGACGCCCTGATCGCCAGTCTTGAATTGAGGATCGACAAGCTCAAGCGCGAACTGCGCGGTCAGAGCAGCGAGCGCACGGCGCGCCTGATCGACCAGTTGGAATTGCAGCTTGAGGAACTGGTCACGGCAGCTACGGAAGATGAGATTGCAGCGCAGACTGCCGCCGCCCGGACCTCGTCCGTGCGTCCGTTTGTGCGCAAACGGCCGGTGCGAAAGCCCTGGCCGGAGGATATCGAGCGCGAGCGCGTGGTGATCGATCCTCCGATCAATTGTGTATGCTGCGGTGGCTCGCGCCTGTCTAAACTGGGTGAGGACGTCACCGAAACGCTGGAAGAGATCCCGCGCCTATAGCGCGACGATCAGGATGAGACGCGAGCGACAATCTGGATGAGATTCTTATGTCGCGGTTGGAGCGAAGTTATCATGTTGATTGTCGCTGGCAAGAGTTTCATCGTGTTCTGATTGCCGCTCCGCGACAAGCTGGGAAGAGCTTTTGATTGTCGCGAATGAGGCGGGTCTGCCGCGCTGGCGTTTGGCTTCCATGGCCGAACGCCGCCGGTAGCTTTCGACATTCATCTCGAAGATTGTTGCGTGATGGACAAGTCGGTCCACCGCGGCAAGCGTCATGGCCGGGTCTGGAAAGACGCGGTTCCATTCTCCGAAGGGCTGATTGGCGGTGATCATGATGGAACGCCGCTCATATCTTGCGGAGATGAGTTCGAAGAGCACGCTCGTTTCGGCCTGGTCCTTGGTGACGTAGGCCAGGTCGTCGAGGATGAGAAGATCGAACTTGTCGAGCTTTGCGATGGCGGCTTCGAGCTGAAGCTCCCTCCGCGCGACCTGAAGCTTCTGGACGAGATCGGTCGTGCGGGTGAAGAGCACGCGCCAGCCGTTCTCGATTAGCGCGAGGCCGACGGCTGCGGCGAGATGGCTCTTTCCGCCGCCGGGCGGACCGAACATCAGGATATTGGCGCCTTTGGCGAGCCAGCTATCGCCGGCTGCAATCGCCATGACCTGGGCCTTGGAGACCATGGGAACAGCGTCGAAGGCGAAGCTGTCGAGCGTCTTTCCGGGTGGCAGGTGGGCCTCGGCGAGGTGTCTTTCGATCCTGCGATGGGCGCGTTCGGCCAATTCATGCTCGGCGATGGCCGAGAGGAAACGGGCAGCAGGCCATCCTTCCCGATCGGCCTGCTCGGCAAATTGGTGCCAGAACGTCTTGATCGTCGGCAGCCTCAGTTCGTTGAGCATGATGCCGAGGCGGGCTTCATCGACTGTGTGGATGTTGCTCTTCATGCGACCTCTCCCGCATAGGCCGTGCCGATCAGGGCTTCATAACCATTGAGCGACGCGAGTTGCACATGAACGATCGGCAACTGATCCGGGTCCGGGCTGAAGACCGCTCTCAAAGCCGCCAGATCAGGCAGTTTGTGGGCGTCGAGCGTTTTGGCAAGCTCCTCGGCCAGTTCACGCTCGCAACTGCGATCGTGAGCCAAGGCAAGCAGTTCCACGGTGATCTTGCAAGCCTGCCGCTCGGGCAGTTGCTCGATGAGCGCGTCGAAAGTCCTGCGATATTCCGGCCTGGGGAAGAGCTTGTCGCGATAGACGAGCCCCAAAAGCGCCATCGGCTTTTTGCGCAGGGAATGAATGACGTGATGATAGTTGACGACTTGATCGTGCTTGCCACTCGCATGGGCGCGGCCTCGGGGTAATGTCAGCAGATGCGTGCCGCCGATGAAGACGTCGAGGCGATCGTCGAACAGACGCACCCGCAGCCGGTGGCCAATCAGACGGGAAGGCACGGTGTAGAAGACCTTGCGCAAGGCGAAGCCGCCGGTGCTCGATACGGTGACGATGACCTCTTCGAAGTCGGTGGTGCGACGATCGGGAAGAGCTTGCAGATGCGTGCGCTCGGCATCGATGCGCTTGCCATGTGCGGCATTGCGGCGGCTGACGATCTCATCGATGAAGGCGCGATAGGATCCGAGGTCGCCAAAGTCCCTGGTTCCGCGCATCAGCAGAGCATCGCGGATCGCATTCTTGAGATGGCCGTGGGAACTTTCGATCGAGCCGTTCTCGTGCGCGACGCCCTTGTTGTTGCGCGTCGGCGTCATGCGATAATGGGCGCACAGTTCGTCGTAGCGATGCGTCAGATCGACCTTGGCGTCGGCATCGAGGTTGCGGAAGGCGGCCGATAAGCTGTCGCTGCGATGATAGAGCGGCGAACCGCCAACCGACCACAGGGCGTTCTGCAGCCCCTCGGCCAGAGCGACGAAGCTCTCTCCACCCAGGATGACATGGGCATGCTCGAAGCCCGACCAGACCAGCCGGAAGTGATAAAGCAGATGATCGAGCGATTGGCCGGCGATCGTCACGCCGAGGCTGCCCATGTCGGTAAAATCCGACAGTCCTAACCGACCGGGTTCGTGCATCTGACGGAAGATCACTTCCTGCTCCTGACCGTGAACAGCCCGCCATGATCGGATACGACGCTCAATCGTACGGCGAACACCTTCTGACAGCTCTGGATGACGCCGCAGCATCTCGTTGTAAACGGCGACCGCTCGGATGCCGGGCGCGGCCTTGAGGAGCGGAACAACCTCGGCGTCGAAGATGTGCTCAAGGGGATCGGGGCGACGCCGGTCGCGCGGCGGCTTGGTCTGCGATGGAAGACGCGCATCCTTCTCGATGCGGTAAGCCGTCGCCCGGCTGATCGACGCCTTGGCGGCAGCGACCTCAATGGGGTTGTTTTGTCGGTACTTCATAAAAAGCCTCGTCTGATGATCGGTTACATGGCGACCCGGCACAAAGGTGATTCTCCATTCTCAGAAAATCACCGACGCTACCGGGCCAACCGCGATCATGAGACGCCGAAAAATTGCGCCGCGGCGGGGGTGTAACTCCAGTCGGGCTACGCCCTCCCTTCGTCACACCCCCGCCGCCGAGTCTCATCCTGATTGACGCTGAGTCTCACCTTGTTTGTCGCCGCGCACCGCGCCGGTTCAAAGTGATCGAAACAGTGCGGGAAAAGTTCTCTTGCCGTGATTGTGAGGCGATCAGCCAGCCGCCAGCGCCTTTCCATGCCACGCCGCGCGGCTTTATCGGCCCTCATCTCCTGACGACGATCCTGTTTGACAAGTTCGGCATGCACAGCCCGCTCAACCGCCAGAGCACCCGGTTCAAATGCGAAGGGATCGATCTTTCGACTTCGACGCTAGCCGATCAGGTTGGTTTTGGAACATCCGCTCTCATGCCGGTTGTTGATCTGATCGAGAAGCATGTCTTTGCGGCTGAGCGGCTTTTTGGCGACGACACCACCATTCCCATCCGGGCCAAAAGCAAATGCACGACCGGGCGCATATGGACCTACGTGTGTGATGATAGGCCCTATGGCGGCGGGGCCGCGCCGGCGGCGATCTACTATGCTTCAAGCGACCGTCGGGGCGAGCATCCGCAAAAACATCTGGCCGGATATGGCGGCATTCTACAGACGGATTGTTACAACGGGTTCGAACCGATATCGGTTGCCGAAAAGAAAGAAGTGCCGATCACGTTTGCTTTTTGCCATGCCCATGCGCGGCGGAAATTCTTTGAGCTGGCCGATATCGAGAAAAGCGCCCGCGATAGCAAACGCAACGGCAGGCCGATCTCCCCGATCGCGCTGGAGGCGGTCAAACGATTTGACGCCCTGTTTGAAATCGAACGACAGATCAACGGCTTGAGTGCAGCAGAACGACTGGCCGTGCGGCAGGAAAAGAGCAAGCCTCTGTTCGACGACATGCACGAGTGGCTGAAACGCGAACGTGCCGCGCTCAGCAGATCCTCCGACCTCATCAAAGCCATGGACTACATGCTGAAACGTTGGGATGGTTTTGCCCGCTTCCTCGAAGACGGAAGAGTTTGTCTCACGAATAATGCCGCCGAGCGCGCGCTGAGAGGTATTGCATTGGGAAGGCGGAATTGGACCTTCGCCGGTTCCCCGCGCGGGGCCGATCGTGCCGCCGTCATGCTGACGCTCATTACGACCTGCCGCCTCAACGACATCGACCCGAAAGCCTGGCTCGCCGACGTCCTGGCCCGCATCGCTGATCTTCCCGCCTCTCGCCTGCACGAACTGCTTCCATGGAACTGGAAAAGTGCGTCGGCGACAGCTCATATGCTGGCGGCCTGAAGATGGCTGCCTCCGTCGTCCGCCTGAAGGTCACCCTCGATCAAGTCGATCCAATGGTGATGCGGCGTGTTGTCGTGCCATTCCGTATCAGGCTCAGTCGGCTGCACGAGGTGTTGCAGGCGGCGATGGGCTGGACCAACAGCCATCTTTATGAATTCCGCATGCGTGACGTCGGTTTTGGATTGCCTGACGAGGAATGGGGGGATGGTCCCATCGACGCTCGCAAAGTCTCGCTGCTGTCGGCAGTCCAGGACACCGGCGCGAAATCGTTCAAATACCTTTACGACTTTGGCGACGGCTGGACGCACAGCATCAAGATCGAGCGCACCTTCCCGGCAATCGGCACGGAAGGCCCGATGCTCCTCGAAGCGGCAGGACACTGCCCACCCGAGGACGTCGGTGGCCCATGGGGGTATCAGGAGTTCCGCGAGGCGCTTGTCGATCCGGCACACGAGCGACATGCCGAACTCGTCGAATGGTGGGGCGGCAGCGATTACGATCCTGGCAATGCCAACCTCAGCCAACTCAACAAAGCCGTCGACGATCTGGCTGCCAAATGGGCCCGAAGAGCGCGCCGAAAAATCTGAAGGCATGCAAAAGGACCCAACTTGAACCGTATCACTCGATCATAACCCGGCTGAAGTTCACGCGCGAGCCTTCATCCCGCGTGATTGCTCGGATACATACTTAGCAATTCGTCCGCATGGCGCTTTTCGGTGAGCGGAAAAGTAACAGTCATGCGAGATCCTCCAAACAAAACAACTGCTCGATGGCAGAAATTAAGGCCGAAATCTTTCGCACTGCAACAAGAAAATTTTAATCACAGATTTAAAATCGATTAGTTTTTGAAGTAAAACTTTCAAATCGTTTAAAACGAAGGCTTCCGTGCGGCAACCAAGCTGCGACGGTTGTTCCCCCGAAGGGTTTAAGCCGTCGCACCGAAATCGATCCCGGTAAGATGTGGAACTCGCTGCAACCGTGTTTGAAACTCGCACAAGGTCGTTCGCTGATATCGCGGCTGTCCATGACGGGAACGGCCGGAGGAGATGCCTCGCTTCGATGACAGACGATACAATGAGCATGCCCAACTCGTAGGCAGACATTCGCAATCCAGCCATACGCCCGGGTGCCGGGAATATTTCTCAGGCTTTGAAACGGTCGAATGCCGTCAGACGCTTGATCGGTGGATCGGCCTCGTCCCAGCGATAGATTTCCGAGCGCAGATAGCCGAGTTCCTCATCAAGTGCGTCTTCAGCAAGCTCGATCCACCAGGATTTCGGACGGCCGTCACTGCCATCTGACCAGCGATAGCCGCGCGCCTTCAGGTGATCTTTCATATCGAAGGGGCTGTGCTCGGCGAAGACGCGGACGCGTGATCGCTGGCTTGCTTCGTAGAGCTCGGCAAAGGGCGTTCGCCTCGATTCTCTCCCGCCCTGCGCGAGAACCTCAAGCAGGGCAAAGCAGTCGTCAACCGCCCGATGGCCGTCATGAAAATAGCCCGCCTGCCCGATCAGATAACCGAGCTTGGTGCCTTCGAAGCCGCGAGACGCCCAATCGATTTCCGAAACCGAACAAGCCCACGGCTTTCCGGCGAAGATTGGAGAAAAGGTCTCGCAGAATGGCCGGTCGAAGCCCGCATTGTGCGCGATGACGAGATCGGCCGGATCGACTAGGGCACGGAGTTGCGACGTGTCGATCACCTGCCCCGCCACCATCTCGTCGGTAATGCCTGTGAGCCGTGTGATCTCTGATGGGATCGAAGCTGTCGGCTGCTGCAGGCCGCCATAGACGCCAGTGACGTCACCGATAGTTCCCTGATCGCTGAAAGTAAAAGCGATGGCGCCTATCTCGATGATTTCGTCTTTGCTATGATTAAGGCCGGTGGTTTCGGTGTCAACGATAACGCCATTGCGAGGATATTCCGCGCGGGAAAAACCGGCGACCGGACGGGGAATTAGCCGGCGAAGGATCCTATAGTTGCCGCTCTCTTCCAGATGTCGCACCATGTCCTCTTCGCTACGAGGTCTGCCATCGCTCCGCTTCATCTCCGACCGCAGTCTTATAACAGTCCCGTCGTGTTCCGCCGAGGTCTGTGCAAACATGTCAAGTTGTGATGCCATCGCGCTTCCGACGTCCCTCAAGGTGAAGCAAGCGCCCACAATAGGGAACGGATGGTGTGAGGACAACAGGTCACATGATGGCACTCATCGCGTGGTCTTATTGCCGGCGCTTTCAATATGGATCGGCCGCATTGGCGGGTTTCGCTCACGTTTGTTGGACCCTAGGTTCGATGCTCACCATATTGACGCGTTATCTGCTGGAGCTACATATCAATTGGTGAGTGCGGGCGCGGAGGTGCCTCTTGGATCGATCGCTGTTTCTCGCCAGACTCGTAGGACCGACATTCGTCGCGGTCGCGCTCGGCATGCTGATCAATCTCGGCATGTATGAGAGCATGATCGTAGAGGGGCTGCGCGCTGGCATCCTTCTCTATCTTTCCGGCTTACTGTCGCTGCTCGCCGGCCTCGCAATCGTCAATCTGCACAATAGATGGAAGATGGAATGGCGCGTGATCATCACAGTGCTGGGCTGGCTGATGACAGTCGGTGGCGTTATCCGCATCGTCTTACCGCAGGTCGCAATCGCGGTAGGTTCGATGATCTGCAGCGGCGCCGCCTCTACCATCGTGGTGGCGCTGATAGCCGGTACGCTAGGTGCTTTCCTGAGCTTCAAGGGTTACACGCGGCATGCTTGACTTAAAAGATCCGGATTGGCGCGAACGAGACATCCCTCCGGGGCTACTTCTGGTCCATTGCGCTCATTCGCGGACTGGCCGATGGATGTCCGCAATGCTTTCGCCGAAAGCGGATGATCCCTGAAACACCGCGGTAGCTCGCGGCGACCTATGCTACGCTCTCGGCTTGGCTTCGTTCCGCGCACTATGACAAGGTCGGATTCGTATCCTCAATGCACCGTGACGATGGATCGTTTGATCCCGCGCGATTGCTTACGGGCTGGGCTTCGCGGCCCAGCCGACATAGGTGAGCCAGAGGCCGATCAGTACGGCGACGCCGAAGCCCATCTGCACAAGCGACTGCGTCCTCATCGACACAGCCGCGCCACGCTGGATCAGTTGCGGCGTGGCCAGGAGCACTGCGCCGCGCAGCGCTAGGAACCAACCAAACAGGGAAATTACGATCGCCGCGGCGCTCGACCAATATTGATGGAACGCGATGATCAGCAGACCACCGAACAGCAGCAGCGCGCCGGCAAACCACACGATGAGCGGAGTCTCGAAGAAGCTGGACACCCGCGTCCGCGCTTTGGATTCCGGTGTGGCGGGCATGGACTTCCTTCAACCACCTTCGCTCGGTGGACATGCGTTTTCATATACTTTATATTCGGGACATACCGAATATGTCAAACAAGCACATGACGTCCACTGAGCAAAGCTTCATCGAGGAGGCGGCGCGGTTGCTGATGCCCTGGGGCGTGCCCCAGACAGCGGCGCGCCTTTACGGCTATCTACTGATCTGCGCCGAGCCAGTCAGCCTCGACCGCATCACGGCCGACCTCGAGATCAGCAAGAGCAGCGCCAGCGTCGCCGCGCGGTTGCTGGAAGCATATACACTCGCCCGGCGTCACAGCGAGCGCGGAAGTAAACGGGCCTTATACGCGGTTTCCGACAATTACGAAGGCATGCTGACCGAGCAGAACCGCCTGCTCGATGCGCTCGCCGATCTCCTGAAGAACGGAGCAGGTACCGTCGCATCGGGAGCAACGCGGGACCGCCTCGACGAAATGGCGGAGTTCTACCTCGCGATACGCCAGGCAATGGAGACAGCGCTCGGGCAGTGGCGCACAAAGAAGCCGCGATCCTGATCGACGCGCTCGATCGGCGTTCCCCCGCTTAGGGCCAAAGCCGGTCTGGCAATATCTCGTGGAAGGAGTGAGCAACATGGAACAGGCAGAAAAGCCCCGGGAGCCGAGTGCAATGTCGCGCAGCACGGCAATTGCCTATGCGATCGGTCTGCCGCTTTCGCTGCTTGAATTGATCTTCCTGCCGGCCGGCACGATCGCTTGGCGGCCCGGATGGATATTCCTTGCAGTTCTGTTTTTGGGTTTTGGCACTTCGGCCCTCGTGCTCGCCCGGGTCAATCCCATTATTTACCGCGCGCGCAGCCGGTTTCAGGCGGGCACGAAAAGCTGGGACAAGGCGCTGCTTGCGGTCATCCTGCCGGCGATGGCGGCGGTCCTACCGGTCGCCGCGCTAGATGCCGGGCGGTTCCATTGGTCGACTGTTCCCGCCTGGGCGGTGCTATTGGGCTATATCGGTGTGGTCGTGGGCATCGCCGTGACCGGATGGGCGCAGGCGGTGAATCCGTTCTTCGAGCCTGGCGTCCGAATCCAGTCCGAGCGACATCAGCGTGTGATCTCCATCGGTCCCTACCGCTTTGTGCGTCACCCCGGGTATATCGCCGCGCTGTTGCTCTTCTTCGGCATGGCGCTTGCGCTGGGCTCATTCTGGGCGCTCGGTCCCGCTGCGCTGGCGGCAGTGCTACTCGTCTTGCGCACATGTTGGGAAGACCGGCTGTTGCGGGCCGAGCTTCCTGGATATAACGATTATTCCAATCGGGTGCGGTGGAGATTGGTCCCCGGCGTCTGGTGAAGGCGGCGATTCAATATCGGCTGCAGGGTCAATGGCGGGCTTACGCTCGATCGATTCAACTGACGGAAGTGACGCTCGGCGACGTGACCGAAGCCATTTGGACACTGGTCGAACCTTCCTGTGCTCGTCTGATTGCCTCCTCCAGCTCGGACTAGGCGTCGGGCACGCCAACTGCCGGAAGCGCAGGTCAAGTCGATATCGCACACCACACGCGCGCAGCCGAAAGCGAATTGGCTTCTCGAAAGAGCTGTCTCACCGCTTTGTGCGGGGCATTGGATTGGGATTGCCTCCTTCAGCAGACCTTGCCTTTCGCGTGTCGTACAAACCCTGTCCAAGCGACAGGCGCGTCAAGCGAGAGGGAAGTTGTTGCCTGGACGTCAGCGGGAGCTTCCTCTCGAAGGCACCCTCGACAATAACGAATTTGGTCTCATTGCTTGCAGCATGGACAGAGTCGGTCCTCCACGGCTTCGTTACCGCCAGGGCACGCTCGCCGATGAGGCGCAAGCAGTGCTCAAGGCCGAAAACGCCATTTCGACAGTTAATGCCGCGTGCTAGTTTCCCTCGGCGGCCTGCCAGTTTCGCGTGTTTTCGGCTGGAATTAACGCCCGCCGAATCCGGAGCTAATGGCGATGCCCCGGTAGATCACCTTCTGCAGCACGACGGCCAGGAAGATGCCCGGCAGCATGGAGATGGCCGCGCCGGCCATGATGTAGTTCCACGACGTGCCCTGCTGTGTCTGGAACAAGGTGAGCCCGAGCGGCAGCGTAGCTTTGTCCATGCCGTTGGTGATAATCAGCGGCCACAGGAAGCTTTTCCACTGCCCCATGAAGGTGAACAGCGCCAGCAGGCCGATGGCCGGCATTGCAAGCGGAACGATGATCGTGACCAGGATGCGCAGGCGCGAAGCCCCGTCGATCATCGCCGCCTCGTCGAGATCCTTGGGAATGCCGAGAAAGAACTGCCGCAGCAAAAATGCGCCGAAGGAGCCGAACGCCATCGGCAGGATCATGCCATGATAGGTGTTGACCCAGCCGAGCTTACTGACCACCAGGAAAAGCGGGATGACCAACATCACCTGCGGAATCATCAGCGTGCCGAGATAAGCGAGCAGCAGACCCTCCCGGCCGGGAAACTTCAGCCGGGCGAAAGAGTAGGCGGAAAGGCACGACACCGCAATCACGATCGCCGTGACGCCGCTAGCGACCACGAAGGAGTTGAACAAGAAGGTTCCAAACGGCAGGGAAACCAATGCTTCGACGAAGTTTCCCCATTGATACTCCTGTGGCAGGATGCGGACCGGTACGGCCAGGACTTCCGCGTTGGAGCGTACCGCGTTCGACACCATCCAGAAGAAGGGGAAGAGGAACAGTAGCGCGATCAGCGAAAGCGCGGCGTAACTGACGAACGTGCCAATGCGCCGCAGGGTTTTGTTCCGCGACACAGAATCCGGGTGCAAGGCGCCCTCGCTAGTCGTCATAGTGCACCCATTTGCGCTGCATCTGGAATTGCAGGATCGTCAAGGCCATGATCATGACGAACATCACCCAGGCCAGTGCCGAGGCGTAGCCCATCTGGAAGTTGGCGAAGCCCTTCTGGTAGATGGCAAAGCCGAGCGTGGCTGTCGCCGAGCCCGGGCCGCCGCGGGTCATCGCATAGATCTCATCGAACACCTGCAGCGAGGTGATGGCCGTCATCACGGTGGCAAAGAAGATCGTCGGCGAGATCAGTGGCAGGCGGATGCGCCAGAAGCGCTGCCAGGCGTTGGCGCCGTCAATCGTCGCGGCCTCTAGATAGTGCTTTGGCACGAGGTCGAGCGCGGCGTTAAACATCACGACATTGTAACCGACATTGGCCCACAGAGTGACAAGCACGATCGCCTGCATGGCCCAGGTCGTGCTGAGCAGGAAATTCGGCAGGCCGAGGCCAAGCGAACGGATGAGGCTGTCGGCCAGTCCATCAGGGGTGAAGATGAGCAGCCATACCACCGACGCTGCGATCGTGGGGGTAAAGGTCGGCAGGAAGAAGATCACCCGGAAGAGCGCCTTGCCGTGCTTCAGGCTCGATATCCAGACAGCAAGCGTCAACGAGACGATGATGTTCAGCGTCAGATACTCGACGGCGAAGAAGAGTGTGTTGCGCAATACGGTGTAAAAGGCCGGATCAACGGTGAAGAGGCGGACATAGTTCTGAAAGCCGGCAAAGGAGGGCGTCGAGATCAACTGCCAGTTGGTGAAGCTGAGCGCCAGCGACGCCAAGATCGGCAGCGCCATGAAGGCGATGAAGCCGAGGAAGCTCGGCAGCAGGAACAGTATTGCCGTCTGCGTATCTGGCCTCAGAAGGCGCCGCGACTGACTGGGCTGCATGGGAATTTCGGCGACGGCGCTTTCTGACATGTTTTCCTCCGTGCGCGGCAATTCCTGCCGCGGCGAGAGCTATTGTTGTGCGAGGCTCTGGATGGTCTCCATCGTCTGCTTGGCGTCGGCACTGCCGGCGAAGGCCGGAGGAAAATACTGGTTGAAGAGGTTTTCCACCGCCGCCCAATTGCTGGTGATCGCATAGGGTATGGAATGCGCCAACGAGTAGTCGAGGGCCTCGCCACCATTGGTGATGTCTTTGGCCGCCACCTGGTACCAGGACGATTGCGCAGCGGTGCGCGCCGGCAACGCACGCCCTTTCTCAGCGAGGTACGACAGCGCTTCTGGACTGGTGAGCACCTGAATCGCTTTCCAGGCCGCATCCTTGTTCTGGCTGGTGGTGGAAATGCCGAAACCGGAGCCCGCGGTTACGGCCGCCAGTTCGCCGGCGTCGCGTGGCAGGGTGGTGAGACCGACCTTGAACTTGACCTGGTCCTTCATGCCAATGATGGACCAGGGACCATCGACATACATGGCGATATTGCCTGAATTGAACCGACCCTGGATGACCGTGCCAGCATCGTTGCCTGACGGCACCAGCGGCGCAATCTTATCCTTGGCAGCGAAGCCGATCACCCTGTCGGCTGCGGCAATGGCAGCCGGATTGACGAGGTCGAGCTGCCCGGCGTCATCGATGTATTTGTCGCCCCAGGCCGAAGCCATGACCGAATAGTTGACCGGGGCGACGCCGAAGCCGTAATTGCCGTCCTTTGTCAGTTTCTTGGCAGCGTCGGTGAACTCCGCAAGCGACCAGCCCGGCTTCGGCAATGGAACGCCGGCGGCCTCGAACGCGTCCTGGTTATAATAGATAACCCATGGACCAACGTCGTAAGGCAGGCCGTAAAGCTCCTTGTCGACCGACATCCCACCGATGATCGAGGGAGTGAAGGCGCCAATGTCGAGCTTGTCCGCCTTTATCCTCTCATTGAGGGGCTCGAGCAGCGAATAGAAGTTCGGCATGCGCAACGACTGCATGGAGACGATGTCGGCCAGCTGGCCCGACGCGGCTAACACCGGCAGCCGGGTCCAGTAGTCGACCCAGCCCGTCGTCTGCAGCGTCACTTTGATGTCCGGGTGCTTGACGCTCACCATGTCGGCCAGGTGCTGCCAGGTTTTGGTATCGGCTTCTGAGCCGGTCCACATCTGCCAGGTCAGGTTGACCTGATCAGCCGACGCGGCCGTAGCAAAGAGGCTGCCGCCGACTGCGGCGAGCAACAGCGCTTTCTTCAGAACCTTCATGGGATTCTCCTCCCTCCATGAATGCAATGGATACGCAGTGGGGTCGAACGCTAAGGTTTCAGGATGATCTCGATCACCGGCACGGTGACATTCGGCCGCCGTACCGGCAGTTCGAGCGTGATCATGCCTTCCGGCACAGTCACGCCGACATTGGAATCCACCTCCTTGATGTGGCTTAGCCAGCGCACTTCACTGGCGTCGTGCAGGAGCTGCGCATAGGCGATCTTGTCGGAGATACCCTCGATGTGGATGTGGCGGTATGGCCAATCGCAGACGTGCAGGTAGAGGCGGTTGCCGCGTTGGGTGTAGCGGCAGCCTGACGGCACCGGATAGTCGGACGGCCCGGCTTCATAGATGGAGCGCCCGTTAAGGGCCATCCAGTTCTGGTAAACCTCAAGCGCGCCGATGGCGCGCGCATCGAGCGTACCTCGGCCGGTCGGACCGACATTCATCAGGAGGTTGCCTCCCATGGCGACGGAATCGATGAGCAGCTTGATGATCTGTTCCGGGCTCTTCCAGGTGTCCTCGTCGCGATGATAGCCCCAGGAACCGCTGAAGGTATGGCAAGCTTCCCAGCGCACGGGCTGACCCGCGATGGTGGGCGCCACCCGCGGCGTATACTGCTCCGGCGTCACCATGTCGGGCAGGGTGTTGGCGTCGAGCGGCAAATCGAGGCGGTTGTTGACAATGATGCCTGGCTGCAACTCGCGCACCAACTCAACCAGGCGCTCGCTCTCCCAATCGGCGCGTCCCTTGCCGGACAGGCCGCGATATTCCCGTCGCGGATAGCTGAAATCAAACCACATGATGTCGATGCGGCCGAAGTCGGTCAAAAGCTCGCGCACCTGTTCGCGCATATAGGCGGCATAGTTGGCCATGTTGCGGCCGGCATTCAGCGCCTTCGCATCAGGATGGTTGCGCAGCGGATGATGGACGTCGATCGGGAAGTCCGGGTGATGCCAGTCGATCAGCGAATAATAGAAGCCGATTTTGAGCCCCTCGGCGCGGAACGCCTCGACCAGTGGGGTCAGCAGATCCTTGCCACAAGGCGTGTTCGTCGCCTTGTAATCCGTCACCTTGCTGTCCCACAGGCAGAATCCTTCGTGGTGCTTGGTCGTCACCACGACATATTTCATGCCGGCGAGGCGGGCCCGGCGAGCCCATTCCTTGGGCTCGTAGAGATCGGGGTCGAAATTATCGAAGTAGCGCTGGTATCGCTCATCATCTAGTTCCTCGCGGTTTTTCAACCACTCGTGCCTGGCTCCCAGTGCGTAGAGGCCCCAATGGATGAACAGGCCCAGACGGTCGCGACTGAACCATGCATGCTTGTCCACCTCCCCGGATGCCGGATTCCCCGACTGATGCATTGCAATCGCCACAGGCCTCTCCTCCTCGTTTCCGGTTCAAGCCCTCGTATCGAACCGGTTCGGCATCTTGATCATCTTCCTTGATATCCTGGCTGTCAAGCAGGAATCAAGGTTCACGCAATTTGAACGAACGCCTTGAAACGCAGGCAAATTGAGCAGCGGTGTGTTGCGCAGGCAAGAAGAATCTGTCACAAGAAGGGCTTAGAACCGGTTCGATCATAATGGCCACCATCCGAGATGTAGCGCGCCTTGCGGGAGTTTCGATCTCGACCGTCTCGCTCGCGCTCAACAGCCCGAAGCGGGTCGGCGCCGAGACGCTCGACCGCATTCAGCAGGCGGTAAAGTCAACCGGTTACCGCGTCGACCCGGTAGCACAGACCTTGGCACGCGGACGCAGCTCGCTGATCGGCTTTGTCTCAGCCAATCTGGGAAATATGTTCTTTGGTGACATCCGCCGCGAGATAGAACACCAGGCGCTGGACAACGGCTATTTCGTTCTGATCGCCGACTCCTCCGGCAAGGCGGACCTTGAACGGGCGTTGCTGGAGCGGCTGGAAGCGCAGAAGGTGGCCGGCATCGTGCTGGCGACAAACGGGCGCGGCGAGGATTACGCCGCATTCCTTCGCGACTTCAAGACCCCGATCGTCATGTTTGACCAAAGGGTGGAAGGCGCCGAGCGCGACTTCGTCGGCTCCGACAACCCGCTAACCACCACGATTCTGACGGAACACCTGCTGCAGCTCGGTCATAGACGCATCGCCTTCATCTCGGGCCCGGCCGGACTGTACACCGCCGACGAGCGCTTGACGGGCTATATGGAAGCGATGGCCGGTGCTGGCGTGGAAGTCGACCTTTCGCTGGTGGTCGAAGGCGGCTACACGCGGGCCGGCGGCCATACCCAAGCGATGCGCCTGCTGGCTCGCCGTGATCGACCGACCGCCATCATCGGCGCCAACAACATGATGGGCCTTGCGGCCCTGCAGGTGATGCAGGAGATGGGCTTCCGCTGCCCGGACGACGTGTCGCTGGCAATGGTCGACGACGTTCCTTGGAGCAGCGTGATCACGCCCCGCATCACGATGGTGGTACAGGACGCCCAAAAGCTCGGCGAACTGACAGCACAGCGCCTGCTGGCAAGAATCCAAAGTCCTGAAGGCGCCGCCGCGCGCCCGCAAGACCTCATTCTAACACCGAGATTCGTCCGCGGAGAATCAACCAAGCGACTCTAACGCTTTTCAAGGACGTCATCGGGAAGACACCCACCTGGCAGTTTTCAAGCCGCAAAGCCGTCCCGGAATGTTGCCGGGCCACCCGACCGAGCGCGCGCCCTTCTTCAGGAACTGGTCTCGCCCACCACGAAAACGCCGTCCGCGTCACCGAGCGTCCCTACCGCATAGGCCCGGACCCCCGATAGCGACTGCATCCGATAAGGGCGCTCCAGCCCAGCCGCTCGGCAATCAGCCAGCCAGTCTTGCGTTCTGCTCCCACAGCAAGGTGTCAACGAAGGCGTCACTCGATACGTGCAAGGCGCGACCACGAACGACCCGTCCCAGTCGCTCGAACGGAGCAAAAATCCAATCACTCAAATTTCATCCGAGATGAAATTGCTTCACATCATGCCACCCATACCACCCATGTCAGGCATGCCGCCGCCAGCGGATTCCTTCTTGGGCAGTTCAGCGATCATGGCTTCGGTGGTGATCAGCAGCGAAGCAACCGAAGCTGCGTTCTGCAGAGCCGTGCGCACAACCTTGACCGGGTCGACGATGCCCATGGCGATCATGTCGCCATACTCGGACGTCTGGGCGTTGTAGCCATAGTTGTCTTCGTTCTTTTCGAGGATCTTGCCGACAACGATCGAGGCTTCGTCGCCTGCGTTTTCAGCGATCTGGCGCACCAGCGACTGCAGCGCCCTGCGGACGATGTTCACGCCGGCTTCCTGATCCTGATTTTCACCCTTGGAGGTGATCTTCGTGGACGAACGTAGCAGAGCGACGCCGCCGCCCGGTACGATGCCTTCCTCAACGGCAGCGCGCGTCGCATTGAGCGCGTCGTCGATGCGGTCCTTCCTTTCCTTCACTTCGACTTCCGTCGAACCGCCGACGCGAATGACGGCAACACCGCCAGCGAGCTTGGCAAGGCGTTCCTGCAGCTTTTCGCGGTCATAGTCCGAAGTGGTTTCTTCGATCTGAGCCTTGATTTGGGCAACGCGGCCTTCGATGTCGGACTTGGCGCCAGCGCCGTCGACGATCGTCGTATTTTCCTTGGAGATCGAAACCTTCTTCGAACGGCCGAGCATGTCGAGCGTTACGGATTCGAGCTTGATGCCGAGGTCTTCGGAGATGACCGTACCACCGGTCAGGATCGCGATGTCTTCGAGCATGGCCTTGCGGCGGTCGCCGAAGCCAGGAGCCTTGACGGCAGCAATCTTCAGGCCGCCGCGCAGCTTGTTGACGACGAGGGTCGCAAGCGCTTCGCCTTCGACGTCTTCAGCGATGATGAGGAGTGGATTGCCGCTCTGAACGACAGCTTCGAGAACCGGAAGCATTGCCTGCAGGTTCGAGACCTTCTTTTCGTGCAGCAGCACGTAAGCATCTTCCAGCTCGGCCACCATCTTCTCGGCATTTGTCACGAAGTAGGGGCTGAGGTAGCCGCGGTCGAACTGCATGCCTTCGACGACTTCGAGTTCGGTTTCGGCGGTCTTGGCTTCTTCAACGGTGATGACGCCTTCGTTGCCGACCTTCTGCATGGCGTCGGCGATATAAGCGCCAATTTCCTTTTCGCCGTTTGCCGAGATCGTGCCGACCTGGGCAATCTCTCCAGACGTGTTGATCTTCTTGGCCTTGGCCTGGAGATCCTTGACGACTTCAGCAACGGCGAGATCGATGCCGCGCTTCAGGTCCATCGGGTTCATGCCAGCTGCGACCGCCTTGCCGCCTTCGCGAACGATCGCCTGGGCGAGAACCGTTGCAGTCGTGGTGCCGTCGCCGGCGATGTCGTGGGTCTTCGAAGCAACTTCGCGGACCATTTGGGCGCCCATGTTCTCGAACTTGTCTTCCAGTTCGATTTCCTTGGCGACGGTGACGCCATCCTTGGTGATGCGCGGAGCGCCGAAGGACTTGTCGAGGATGACGTTACGACCCTTCGGGCCGAGTGTTACCTTCACTGCGTCAGCGAGAATGTCGACGCCCTTGAGCATCTTTTCGCGCGCGGCGCGGCCAAACTTGATTTCTTTAGGTGCCATTTTGAGAACTCCTGAATAGGGTTGTCAGCGACTTCGGATAATGAGCAAAACGGCTGGATCAGCCGATGATGCCCATGATGTCGGCTTCCTTCATGATCAGAAGGTCTTCGCCGTTGATCTTGACTTCGGTGCCCGACCACTTGCCGAACAGGACGCGGTCGCCCGCCTTGACGTCGAGAGCGACGACCTTGCCGGACTCGTCACGAGCGCCGGAACCGACGGCGACGATTTCGCCTTCCTGCGGCTTTTCCTTGGCGGTGTCGGGAATGATGATGCCGCCCTTGGTCTTTCCTTCGGACTCAACGCGTCGGACGACGACGCGATCGTGAAGGGGGCGGAAATTGGTGCTTGCCATTTGTCTAATCCCTTTGATCATCCGCCGGTCAAACGACTGACGCGGCATTGGCCGATGAAGCGTTTTCGATAAAGTCGTTTTTCCCTGGCGTGCATCACCTGGCTCCTGGCCTTAGATTTCGGGCAATCGCTTGTGTGCCCTGAGGCATGACGCCCTCTGTTTGAAGTAGGGTTTGATGGCCCCAATCAACAGCGCCCTGAAAATGACCGCTGAAGATAAGACGATGTGCCTAAATTGCCTGAGCGGCAATGAATTAATTTAAGACAACGCCGACGCACACGGCAAGATTGGCTTCGATCTCGCTGTCCGGATCATGGTCCCGGCGCCGGGCTTGAAAAGGATCCGCACGAATACAGACAATTCGACTTCAGGCGGTGCGGGCCGTAGTCACACATGAAGGGGTGGTCGGGCTCGCACCTTTACCTATCTCCGCTGGAGATGGAATTTTGAAAGGTATCGACGTGAGCCGCGTTTTCATTACTGGATCAACCGACGGACTGGGGCTGGCTGCGGCCTGCACCTTGATAGACGAAGGCCATGAGGTCGTGTTGCATGCGCGCTCCAACGACAGGGCCTCGGCCGTCGCAAATCTTAGAACCAGAGCCTTGGCGGTGGTCATCGGCGATCTCAGCAGCGATGCGGAGACGCGTTCCATTGCTGAACAGGTCAATGAGGTCGGACAGATGGACGCCGTCATCCACAATGCCGGCATCTACTCCGAGAGGAGCCGTGGGAACACACCCGAAGGTCATGCGAAGATCCTGGCTGTCAACACGTTGGCACCATACCTGCTCACGGCATTGATCGACCGACCTGACCGTCTGGTCTACCTTACCAGCGGCATGCACCAGAGTGGCGGTAGCTCCACCGATGATATCGACTGGAAAACGCGCGCTTGGAATACAAGCCAGGCCTATTCCGAAAGCAAGCTTCACGTGGCCACCATCGCAGCGGCCGTTGCTCGGCACTGGCCCGATGTCCTCAGCAATGCGGTGGATCCCGGCTGGGTGCCAACCAAGATGGGCGGTGCCGGAGCGCCCGATGATCTTCAAATGGGTCATCAGACCCAGACCTGGCTGGCGACGAGCGACGACGAAGACGCAAAGATCAACGGTGCCTATTGGCATCACCGCCAGCAGCGTCGACCCGCTGCGGAAGTTACAGGCCCGGATTATCAGGACAGGCTGATGGCTAGGCTGGCACATCTGACAGGCGTCAGGCTGTTTTGAGCGTTCGGGACGCACTGCTCTTCAGGAAGGGGACGTCGTCGAAGGCCCTTGGTCATCGGTTGTTCTTCGGGCAGCGCTGGGTTTCTTCGTGGAACTTTCGGGCTGCATCGTCATCCCTCCTCTCCGAGCGCGGGCCGTGTGAACCGGACGCGGCTGGGATGGTGATCACAGCGGTTTTCCGGTTTCTCGCTGCGGGCAACGAGACGCCAGGCGAGCAGTTGTAGCGAATTTGCTCTGTGGGCGATCCAACGCGCGGGGAATCGTGACGGAAGAAGGCACCACCGCTGCGATGGCCGCACTCGTGATATGATGAGGAAGCGCTAAGCACTCACCGCGGCGGACATCCCAGCGTCAACCGGACCACGCCATGACAACCATGTGGGATTGAACCATATTCGCCGCACGGCAATGACCTGAGCAATCTTCACTGCTCAATTCATCACAGCCCCTTGGCTGTCCATGCACTTGTGCTCGGGACGGTCAATGCCCCTTACAAGCGGGTTATCTCCGCAGAGGAGCTGGCACGAGCGTTGAGTTCGCCGAGACTCATGGCATCCCCCATGTGGAGCTGGAGAACATATACGCGACAGTGAAGCGGACGACGGGCGAGCGGAACCCCGATGTGGAGGCCGCGCTTGTCGCAGTGGCACGCGCTACTTGATCGAGCGATACGCGGTCTGGAATCCCTGAAGAAATCGAACGTCGCCGTTGCGCGTCGCAAACACAGCGGTAAGGCACAGCCGATCCCCTCAACCGGCCCGATGTCGAGTGCCGCCAGTTTAATCCCATCACCCAGCCAATCGATCAATGTGGCGCTTTTCTATCCATCCTTGATCTCAAGCGTTCGGATCGATCCACAGGTCGCCGAAGCTCCAGTTCAGCCCCTGCGATCCCGTAACGAAGTTCTTCACCCGCTTGTTGGCAACGATCTGCGCACCAGCAGCAACGAGGTCGACGGAAGCAACTTCGTCGTGGATGAGATGTTGGAATTTGCTCCAGGTCTCCCATCGCTTATTCTCATCCGGCTCTATCGCAGCCGCCTCGAGCAGCGCGTCTGCCTGAGCATTGGCGTAGTGGCTCGCATTCGAAAACGGCAGGCCGATCTTAAAATTCTTGCTCCAATAGGCGCGCTGGACGCCGAGGGAAGGATCGAAGGTGTTCGAGAGAGACTCCACCACCAAGTCGAAGGCCCTGTCGGCGTAGACAGTCTTCAAGAATGTGGGGAGGTCGTACTTTTTGATCTCGATGCCGATGCCGATCTTTTCCAACTGGCTTTTCAGGACATCGGCATAGCCTTGCGGCAGATAGGAATTGTATGTCAGCCGGAGATCGAAGCGCTTTCCGTCCGACTTGCGCGGATAGCCTGCCTCGTCGAGGAGCTTTTCGGCAGCGACGGGATCAAACCGATGCGCCACAACGCTTGGATCGTACCACTTCGGCAATGCCGTACTGACGGGGCTCGGCGAAACCTGCGCATAGCCGTAAAGCGCAACATCGACGATCTCTTGCAGATTGATTGCCTTGGCGATGGCAAGCCGCACCTCGCGCTTGGCGAACAGCGGATTGTCGTAGTTGAAGAACAACTGCTGCTGCGGACCTGAATAGGCGTAGGTGGTGGTGTCAACGACAAGATGGGGATCCTGTTTCAACCGGTCGAGGTCAGCGAGCGGCACGGGATTGTCGCCTATGTCGGCCTCGCCCGTCTCCAAGGCGGCAGACCGCGCTGCCGGATCCGTCACCACGCGCAGGATGATGCGATCGAGATAGGGCTTTCCGGCATCCCAGTAGTCCGTGTTTCGCTCGAAGATCAGATGGCTGCCGGGCACCCATTCCGTCAGCTTGAAGGGCCCGGTGCCGATCGTGGTCTGCAGGGTTTGGCCATCGCCCGGTGCGAGCCTCTCGAAGATATGCTTCGGAACGATCGGCGATTCCGAACTCGATTGTGCCGCTAGCAGGAAGGGTGCGGGCTTGGATAGTACGATGATGGCGGTAAGCGGATCAGGTGTCTGGACTTCGACGACATTCTGGTAGGTGATGCGACCGCGCGGATGAGCCTCCTTCAGCCGCAGGATCGAAAAGGCAACGTCGGCGGAGGTGAAGTCGGCTCCGTCATGCCATTTGACACCCTTACGGAGCTTGAACGTGTAGCGCAGATTGTCTTCAGAGACGGCCCAGTCGGTTGCCAAGAGTGGCTGCGGCTTGACGTCGAAGTCAAAGGTCAGGAGCCCCTCGACGATCTTCGGACCGATGGCCTGGCCGGTTCCCGACGACGTGTTGATCGCAAGCAATGCGTTGCCCGGATCCACGCGGTAGATCCAATTCAAGGTGCCGCCGGAAGCTGGCGCGGCGCCCTGCCCGAAGGAGATCGACGGAAGAAATGCACCCGCGCCGGCAAGCAGAATTAACTGATTGAAACTACGACGGTTGATGGACACGCGAAGGCTCCTCTTGGTTCCGAAATGGTCCTCGACAGAAGCATCCGTCTCGCGTGCCGAAACACGAAGTCAAAGTTTCTTCTCGCATGGGAAAGAATAACTGCGCGCAGAAGATTTTTCGTCCCGCTGACGAGATTGCGAGAATGCGCATGCTCCGGCAGCTTCGCACCGAGCAGGACGATTGCGCCGGCGAAGCAAAAAGGGAAACGAAGAAATATCGTATGCAGCGGCAAACCCCGCAAAAGGATTGGCAAAAACCGTATCGTAGGGCGCGATGGTCGGTGGGCCGGTTCGCGCGGTACGGATCAAAAACCAGCGAGAAACCTGTTGTCCGGCCGTGTCAGGCCGCCGAGGCTCGCGCAGCCTTGTACCCTCGTCCCTGCCCGAACAGCCCTCGCCATTGCCCGTCGGCTCGAAACCCGAAGCGCCACATTCGTGGACAAGAGAAACGACGTTCGGTTGGGAAGCTTGAAATTCGCTGCTCTCAACTGCGCCAGCGCAGGAGCCTTGCTTCGGCCGCGCCAGCCAGCCTGTTGAGTGCAAACCCGACGAGGCCGAGAATGATCACGCCAACCATCACCAATGCCATATCGAAACGCTCGCGCCCGGCAATCACAAGGCCGCCGATGCCTGGGCCCACCGCGAGGAAGTATTCCGCGCCAACCGTTGCCAACCACGAGTATATCAGGCCGAGGTGAATGCCGGTTGCGATCGCCGGCAGGGCCGAGGGCAGGTAGATTCTGGTGATGCGCTGCCACGGGCTGAACCGCAGCGAACGGCCGACCTCGACCAGATCGGCTGGCGCGCCCTTGATGCCGTCATAGGTGTTGAGAGCGATGGGGATGAAGGCAGCGAGCGCAACAAACACGACCTTCGCCTGCTCACCAAAACCGAACCATACCGAGATCAGCGGAATCCACGCCAGCAGGGAAATTTGTTTGAGGCCGTTGAAGGTCGGCATGATCAGCCGATCCCCCGTTCGGGTAACGGCGACCAGCGTAGCGAAGCTGACGCCGAAAACGCAGCCGATCAGGAAGCCGGCAAGATTGCGCAACAGGCTCGATCCGAGCTGTCCCGTCAGACCATTGTCGATGATCTCGCGCTTGGCCGTCGAAATGACATCCTCGATGGATGGCAAAAAGCGTGGATCCACGAGCCCCAAGCGGCTGGAAGCTTCCCATGCGACGAGAAGAAGAAATGGAAGCGTGAGGCCCCGCCGGAGGCGGACGGTATCCGTTGATGTGGCGGCCATCGTTTAAAGCCCCTCTTTCTTCCAGCGCTGAATGAAGACCTCGGCGCCACTCAGTCCTTTGTCCATCGCAAAGCCGATGAGCCCGATCACAATCATCGCGACGATCACGGTATCCAGCCAGAACATCTGCCGGCCCCAGACGAGCAGGTATCCAAGCCCTTCGGACGATGCCAGCAACTCGACGCCGACGAGCGATGTCCATGCGTGCGTGAGGCCGTAGCGGATTCCGGTGAAGATCGACGGAACGGCAGCGGGCAGAACGATCAGCCGAAGCGTCTGCCAGCGGCTGAAACGCAGCGCCTTTCCGACTTCAATATACTTGCCGGGAACGTTGCGGATACCCGAGAAGGTGTTGAGCGCAATCGGGACGAGCGCCCCCTTGGCGATGATGATGATCTTCAGCGTCTCCTCGATACCGACCAGCAGCATGAGGAGCGGAATCCACCCAAGCGTCGGGATCTGCGCAAAGGCGAGGAAGAGCGGTTTGATATAGTCTTCGGCGCGTTGCGACAGCCCCATGGCGATGCCAAGCGCCAGACCGAACACCGCACCGATCGCAAAACCGAAGATCACGCGCCGCAAGCTGACTGCGGCGTGATAGAGCAGTTCACCGCTCGCAATCATATCGCGGCCCGTCTGCAGCACATAGGCGGGTGCCGGAAGGATCTGCTCTGGCAGCCACCCCCTTGCGCAGGCAAGCCACCAGACTGAGATCAGCAGTACGGGAAGAAGCAAGGCTAAGAGCGAAAAGAGCAGTCCCCTGAGATATCTCGGCCAGTCCTTGATGCCGTCATGGCCAGAACGTTCAAGATAGGTTGCCATTAGCCTGCTACTCCGGTCCCGGTTTACGAGGCGACCGGCTTGCCGTCGGCGCCGTAAGCCTGCCAGAAGTGCAGCAGGCCGAAGCGCTCGATCGCGCTGTTCAGGTAACGTGGCTCGAACCAGCCTTCGAGGTCGACATCGCGGCGGATGAGCCCGAATTCCTTGCTCTTTTCGCCCTGCTCCTTGTACTGCGAGACGAGGAGCTCATCGATCAACGGCGAATTGCGATAGGCAAGCGCATCGCCCTTGAAGTATTCCTCGAGGATCGGAACCGGCGTTCCGGACTTGTGCCACAGTTCGAGAAGGGCTGCGCGATTGGGCTCATCGGACGACCATTGCGCCGCCTTGACGAACGCATCGACGACCCGCTGGGTAATCTCCGGATGGGCATCGATAAATGCCTCCCGGCCGATGATACCCGCATTGCGACCAAAGCGCGGATCGTCACCCTTCGTCGTGTAGATGACGTCGGCGGCACCCTTGGCGGCAAGGTTGATCAACTGCGTGTCGCCGAAGGCCGCATCGATGTCTTTGCTGGTTAATGCAGCAACCGTGCCGGCACTGTCGAGGTTGACGACCTGAACGTCGCGCTCCTTCAAGCCGTGCGCCTCGAGAACCTTGATGGCGGCGAGATGACCGTTCGTGCCGCGTTGGAGGGCAATCTTGCGACCCTTCAGATCCTCGATCGACTTGATGCCGGAGGCTTTCGCCACGGCGAGATAGAGCGGCTTTCGCGCGCCGCTCGCAAGGAGATACTTCGTCTTCAGACCGTTGGCGCGGCCGATCAGCGAAGGAAGATCGCCCTGATAGGCGAAGTCGAGCTGGTCATTGGCAAAGCCTTCATTGACGGCAGGGCCAGCGCCCTTGAAGAAGGTCCACTCGATCTTAACGTTCCGATCATTGGCGAATTCCTTTTCCAGAAATTCACCGGCCCGTGCGGTCGCGGCAGAGGTGCCTTCCGCATAAGGCCGATTGTCGACGCCGATGGCGGCATAGCCGACATGAATAACCAGCGGCTCCTCCGCCTGGCCCGTGACCGGCGCGGCGGCAAGCATCAGGGCGAGGCTGACGGCCAGTCGTGACAGAAATGCGCGTTTCATGATTTCTCTCCGTTTTGTGAAGCTTACCTCGCCAGAGCAACCGTGCGTTCGGTGCGACCGCCGTCATCGGATGGCTTAGACCCCTTGGCCTGGGACTGCGTGTTCTCGCCCGTCGCATGAAGGCTTTTCAGGACGCGATCGCGCGCACTGGCAATCTCGCTGGATGTGCGGCGGCGCGGACGCGCCAGCCTGACCGGTATGATTTCACGGATGCGGCCTGGGCGCGGTGACATCACGACGACGCGGTCCCCGAGATAGACCGCCTCTTCGACGTCATGCGTGACCATCACCATGGTGATGTTTTCCTTGGCCCAGATCTCCTCCAGCTCGTCCTGCAGATGCGCCTTGGTGATGGCGTCGAGCGCGCCGAAGGGCTCGTCGAGCAACAGGACGTTTGGCCGACTGACGAGGCCACGGGCGATACCGGCGCGCTGCGCCATGCCGCCCGACAGCTGGTACGGGTAGACATTGGCAAAGCGGGAAAGCCCGACCAGCTCCAGATGGTCGCGCACGAGTTCCGACTTTTGCGCCTTTGGCAGTCTGCTGTTCAAAAGGCCAAGGGAGACATTCTTCTCGACCGTGAGCCAGGGAAAGAGGCGCGGTTCCTGAAAGACGATGCCGCGATCGAGGCTAGGCTCGTTGACTGCCTCGCCCGCATGGCGAATGGTGCCCGATGTCGCGACATCCAGACCGGCGAAAAGACGCAGCAACGTCGACTTTCCGCAACCGCTGGCGCCGACGATCGTCACGAACTCGCCTTCGGCAATATCGAGGTTGATATCGTCAAGTGCGACAAGCGGCTCGCCGTCGATTTGGAACTGCCGGGTGATATGCTCGACTGTAAGATGGGGCCGGTTCATTTTGTGCCCCTACTCTGCCGCGGCCTGAAGGCGCGCCGGATGTTGAGGTACGCTGAGCCCGAGATTCTCTCGCAGGGTCCTGCCCTGGTATTCAGTGCGAAACAGACCACGCCGCCGCAGTTCGGGCAGCACCAGTTCAACAAAGTCTCGCAGTCCGACCGGCAGGTGTGGCGGCATCACATTGAAGCCATCGGCGGCGCCGGTCGTAAACCAGTGTTCCATCTCGTCCGCGATCCGGCTCGCCGTTCCGACAATCTGCCAATGCCCTCGCGCGCCGGCGACCCTCAGATAGAGCTGGCGGATCGTCAGGTTTTCGCGTCGGGCAAGGTCGCCAAGCAGCTGTTGGCGGCTCTTGCTCGCGTTCGTCTCAGGCACGCCGGGAACGGGACCATCCAGAGGATATTTCGAAAGATCGACGCCGCCAGCCATGCCATTCAACATCGAGAGGCCGACGACCGGGTGAATGAGATCCTGGATCTCCTGGAATTTGCCTTCGGCTTCCGCCTGCGTTCGGCCGACAACCGGGAAGATCCCCGGCATGATCTTCAGCTCGTCGGGCCGGCGTCCGTATTTGGCCAGGCGGCCCTTGAGGTCGATATAGAAGCCCCGCGCATCCTCGATCGTCTGATGCGCCGTGAAGACGACTTCCGCGGTGCGCGCGGCAAGCTCCTTGCCTGGTTCCGACGATCCCGCCTGTACGAGCACGGGATGGCCCTGGGGCGCTCGGGCAACGTTCAGGGGTCCTCTGACCTTGAAGAACTTGCCCTTGTGATTGAGAATATGCTGCTTGTCCGGATCGAAGTAGATGCCGCTTTCCTTGTCGCGCAAGAACGCATCTTCTTCCCAGGTATCCCAAAGACCGCGTACGACGTCGGCAAACTCTTCGGCGCGCTCGTATCGCTCCGCATGCGCATAGTGTTCATCACGGCCGAAGTTATGCGCCTCGTGCTCGCTGGAGGAGGTAACCAGATTCCAGCCCGCGCGTCCGCCGCTGATGTGGTCGAGCGAGGCAAATTTCCGGGCGATATGGTAGGGCTCGTTGTAGGAGGTGGACGCTGTGGCGACGAAGCCTATGTCTTTTGTCACCGTGGCGAGAGCCGAGAGTAGCGTAATCGGCTCGAACTGCGCCACGTAGCGTACCGCGGTCCTGCTCAGAGCGTCGATGTCGGTACCGCGAGTACCGACGCCGTCCGCCATGAAGATGAGATCGAATTTTGCCGCTTCGGCGAGTTGCGCAAGCTCGATATAGTGAGCGATGTTGGAACCGGCATCCGCTTGTGCCTCCGGATGCCGCCAGGCAGCCACATGATGGCCTGTCGGATACAGGAAGGCGCCAAGTTTGAGCTGTCGTTGCGCGGTACTCATATCAGCCTCCGTCGTCAGGAAGACGATAGGCTAACAGCACAAAGTATTATCTATAGAAATAGTATTCTATTTAGCTCGACGAAGCAGGATTTTTGCAATCGGCAACGCCGCGTTTCGAATGACGACGTTCTGCTGCCGCGCAAACCACGGCGATCTTGTCCATGGCGAGAATGGCGTTTTGCAAACTCCGAAAAGAATTTCTTTCCGTAAAATCAATCAGATATTTCTGGACTTGAGCAGTCAGCCGGCCAACCGTTGGTGCCGAAGGTAGGGGCACATCCCTGCTCCGACATCCGGGAGGCAGTATGCCGTTCGAAACAGACGTTGATGACCCACTCTTGGCGAAGGCTACTGAGCTTCGCAAAGCATTTCATCTCGATGCCGTCGAGAGAGACAAGCAGGGCGGTAGACCTGTCGAGCAGATCAGGCTCTTGAAGGAAAGCTCTCTTCCCTCCGCGCAGATCGCTAGGGAATATGGCGGCCAGGGTGCATCGTGGTTGACGATCCTGCGGATCGTCAGGGAGTTCGCCAAGACGGACGGCTCGCTCGCCCATCTTTTCGGCTATCACCATCTGCCGCTCAACCTCATCCTGTTTCGCGGTTCGGCCGCCCAGAAGGAAAAATGGCTGATGGGTTCCGCGGCGGGCAATTGGGTCTGGAGCAATTCCGGAAACGCCATGTCGAGGACATCATCGGGTGAAAAGACGGCAATGGGCTGGGTCATCAATGGCAGCCGGCCATTCTCCTCGGGCTCGCATGTCGCCGACTACATTCAGATCTCCTGGGAGAATGCCAAGGGCGCTCGGCTGACCGCTGCCGTGCCTGCCGATCGCGAAGGCATTGTCATCGAAAACGATTGGGATGGCATTGGCCAGAGGCAGACCGGAAGCGGTACGGTGCGTTTCGTCAATCTTCAGGTTCATGACGACGAGCTGATCAGCTCGCCTGATGTACCGCTGACGCCCTATTCCTCGCTCACGTCACTCCTCCAGCAGAGTGTTCTGCTCAATGTCTTCATCGGCAGCGCCCAGGGCATGCTGGAGGAGGGTCGCGCCTATACGACGAGGAGTTCGCGGCCTTGGATCCATTCAGGCGTAGAACGCCATGTCGACGATCCATGGATCAAGCGGCAGTACGGCGATCTCTATATCCGCACCTTGGCGGCAACGGAACTCGCGGACAAGGCGGCTCGCAGTCTCGACGTGGCTTACGCCCAGGGTCCCTCGCTGAGCCTCGCCGACCGTGGCGCAGCTGCAATCGATATTGCAACCGCCAACGTCTATGCCGGCGAAGTCGGCCTTGCCGTCTCGAGCGAGGTTTTCGAGCTGATGGGCGCGCGCTCGGCCACCAATGCCAACGGCTTCGATCGGTTTTGGCGCAATGTCAGGACCCATACGCTCCACAATCCCGCCAGGTACAAGAAACGCACCGTCGGCACCTGGCTGCTGACGGGCGAATTTCCCGTGCCGGCGATCTATCGCTGAAAGGAACAGCAGTGGCGAGACGCAAGGATAAGATCAAGCTCGGCGCTTTCCTGCTCTTTACCGGCCACCATGTCGCCGCATGGCGCCACCCGAAGGCATCGGTCGGCACCGAGTTTGAACACTATCTGGAACTGGCAAGGCTTGCCGAGGCTGCGAAGTTCGACACGATCTTCTTCGCAGATGGTGTTGCCGCACGCATCAAGGACGTCGAAGCGGCAAGCCGCAATGCCCATAACGGTGTCTATCCCTTCGAGCCGGTCACTCTGCTCTCGGCGCTGTCGTCGGTTACCCGCAACATCGGCCTGATCGCCACCGCCTCCACCAGCTACTCCGACCCCTATAATCTTGCTCGGCAATTTTCCTCACTCGACCGACTAAGCGGCGGCCGGGCCGGCTGGAACCTCGTGACATCCTCGGATCCGGATGCGGCCTACAATTTCGGCCACGAGACGCAGATCCTTCACTCCGATCGCTATGAGCGGGCCGAGGAATTTGCAGATGTCGTGCTCGGCCTTTGGGACAGCTGGGAAGACGACGCCTTCCTGCGCGACCGCCAAAGCGGCCGCTATTTCGATCCAGCCAAGCTGCATCGCCTCAATCACAGCGGCCGGCACTTCAAGATCCGTGGCCCGCTCAACATTCCCCGCTCGCCGCAGGGGCGACCTGTCGTCGTCCAGGCGGGTGCCTCCGAACCCGGCAAGGAGCTTGCAGCCCGAACAGCAGAAGCCATCTTTGCTGCCCAGATCACCTTGGAGGAAGCCACCGGCTTTTACGCCGACGTGAAGGCAAGGCTCGCGAAATACGGTCGATCGCACGAGGATCTGAAGATCCTGCCGGGTATTTTCCCGACCGTTGGTCACACGCAATCGGAAGCGCAGGAAAAGTTCGAATCGCTTCAGGAGCTCATTCAGCCCGAGGTCGGGCTCAACCTGATTTCTCAGCTTTCCGGCGTCGATCTTCGCGACTTCCCGCTAGACGGGCCGGTGCCGGAAAATCCGCCTTCGACAAATGCCGGCAAGAGCCGGCAGGCGCTCGTTCTGGACCTCGCCCGCCGCGAGAACCTTTCGATCCGTCAGCTCTATCTGCGCATCGCCGGCGCGCGTGGTCACTGGCAGGTCGTCGGCACGCCAAACGAGATCGCCGATGCCTTGGAAGAGCGCTTCGAGAACTACGGCGCCGACGGGTTTAACATTATGGCGCCGATCATGCCGGGGGGACTTGCCGATTTCATCGAACTCGTCGTGCCGGAGCTACGGCGTCGCGGTCTCTTCCGCCACGAATACGAGGGGGCCACGCTGCGGGAAAACCTGGGCCTCAAACGTCCCGAGAACCGCCTTGCTGCCAACGGCGGCGCAGTCGCGGCTGAATAGGAGAACAACAATGAGCCGCGACAAACTGTTTCTCATCGCACCCGGCTTCTCGGCCCCGAAGCGACCTGGCCAGACGTTCATCTGCCCTTACTGCAATGCGATCGAAGGGTTGCTTGCAAGCTTCCCCGAGCTTGCATCCCGGATCGACGTGGAGAGAGTCCCCTTCCCTCGTCCGCGAACGCGCGTGATCGAGGCGCTGGGCGAAGAGAACCAGTCTTTGCCGGTGCTGGTTCTCTCCGCCAACGCGCCGCCCGATGCTGCCGATTGGAAAGGCAAGCGTTTCGTCACCAAGACCGGTCGCATTCTCGAGCTGCTTGCCGAGCGGCACGGTTTTCCACGACTTCACGACTGATACCAGCGTGAGCGATCTCTGACTCTTTTTGAGGTTTCCAAATCAGTTGAGTTCTGAATCAATACCGCAAACGGAGGTTTGCGGATGACATCAGGAATTCCACTGCGCGATGACTTCGACGGCTTCGCTCTTCGGGCGTTGGCCAAAGGCACGAAGGATGCGGCACAGGCTCGGCGGCTTCTTGCCCTTGCCGAAATCTATGATGGCCATTCCCGCAGCGATGCGGCCAGGATCGGAGGCGTGACCCTGCAAATTGTCCGCGACTGGGTTATTCGCTTCAATGCGCGTGGCCCGTCGGGGCTCATCAATGGCAAAGCACCCGGCAATCAAGGAAAGCTTTCCGACGTGCATCGCCAGGCTTTGGCAAAGATCGTCGAAAGTGGCCCGATACCGGCGGTGCATGGCGTTGTGCGCTGGCGGCGCAAGGATCTTGCTCAATGGCTGTTCCAAGAATATCGGATATCCGTCGATGAAACGACCATTGGCCGCGAATTGAAGGCGCTCGGCTTTGCAAAGCTGTCTGCCCGCCCGCGCCATTACGCCCAGAACGAAGGCGACCTGGAGAGTTTTAAAAAAAGTTCCCCGCCACACTGGCAGCCATCAAAGGCAGGCTCCCGAAGAACGTCGAGATTGAGCTCTGGTGGGCCGACGAAGCTCGGATAGGCCAAAAGAACAAGATCACCCGGCGATGGGCACGCAGGGGAACAAGGCCTTCGGCACCACACGATCAACGCACGATGTGGACCTATATCTTCGGCGCTATCTGCCCCAAGAAGGGCAAAGGTGCGGGTCTCGTTCTTCCCTACTGCGACACCAGCGCCATGAACCAGCATTTGATCGAAATCAGCCAGGCCGTCGATGACGGCGCTCATGCCGTGCTGATCGTTGATCAGGCGGGGTGGCATGTCACGCCGAAGCTCGATGTGCCCGACAACATCACACTGCTCTTCCTGCCGCCACGCTCGCCCGAATTAAATCCCGTCGAGAACGTGTGGCAATTTCTGCGTGACAACTGGTTGTCCAACCGGATCTTCAAAGATTACGAGGACATCGTCGCCCATTGCTGCGACGCATGGAACAAGCTGGTCGCTCAGCCGTGGAAGATCATGTCGATTGGAATGCGTGACTGGGCGCACCGGTTTTGATTAGCGCTCGTTGGTATGATACCAACGTGAGCGGTTTCTGACTCGTTTTGCGGTTTCCAAATCAGTTGAATTCTGAATCTCTGTCGCAAACGGAGGTTTGCGGATGACATTGGGAATTCCACTGCGCGATGACTTCGACGGTTTTGCCCTGCGGGCATTGGCCAAGAGCACGAAGGATGCGGCACAGGCTCGGCGGCTTCTTGCCCTTGCCGAAATCTATGATGGTCATTCACGCAGCGACGCGGCCAGGATCGGAGGCGTGACCCTGCAGATTGTCCGCGATTGGGTTATGCGCTTCAATGCCCGCGGTCCGTCAGGGCTCATCAACGGCAAAGCGCCTGGCAATCAAGGAAAGCTTTCCGCTGTGCATCGCCAGGCTTTGGCGAAGATTGTCGAAAGCGGGCCGATACCAGCAGTGCATGGCGTCGTTCGCTGGCGGCGCAAGGATCTGGTTCAATGGCTTTCCAGGAATACCGGATCTCTGTGGACGAGACGACCATTGGCCGCGAATTGAAGGCGCTCGGCTTTGCAAAGCTGTCTGCTCGTCCGCGCCATTACGCCCAGAACGAGGGTGACCTGGAGAGTTTTAAAAAAACTTCCCCGCCACACTGGCAACCATCAAAAGCAGGCTCCCCAAGAACATCGAGATCGAGCTCTGGTGGGCCGACGAAGCTCGGATAGGGCAGAAGAACAAGATCACCCGACGATGGGCACGCAAGGGCACAAGGCCTTCGGCACCACTCGATCAACGCACGATGTGGACTTATATCTTCGGCGCCATCTGCCCCAAGAAGGGCAAAGCTGCGGGCCTTGTTCTTCCCTACTGCGACACCGATGCCATGAACCATGCCATGAACCAGCATCTGCTCGAAATCAGCCAGGCGGTCGATGAAGGTGCTCATGCCGTGCTGATCGTTGATCAGGCTGGATGGCACGTCACGCCGAAACTCAAAGTACCCGACACCGTCACCCTGCTGTTCCTGCCGCCGCGGTCGCCCGAATTGAACCCTGTCGAGAACCTGTGGCAATTTATGAGGGAGAACTGGTTGTCCAACCGGATATTCAAAGACTACGACGACATCGTTTCCCATTGCTGTGACGCATGGAACAAGCTGGTCGCGCAGCCGTGGAAGATCATGTCAATTGGAATGCGTGATTGGGCGCACCGGTTTTGATTAGCGCTCGTTGGTATGACGGAGGAAAGACGATGACCGTAAAGCCCACGAGCTTCGAACCAGCTCTGCCACCCGCTCTTTTCGAACAGGACCAGACCAATCCCTACCTTGCCAAGGCAATCGAACTGAGAGAGATCTTTGCGCTCGACGCCGCCGAGCGGGATCAACAGGGCGGGCGCCCGAGCGATGAGATCCGGCGTCTCAAGGAAAGCGATCTCGTCAATCTGCTCATTCCCACAGAGTTTGGCGGTGAGGGGCAACCCTATTCGACGGCGCTGCGCATCGTGCGCGAATTCGCCAAGGTCGACGGTTCGCTCGCTCATCTGTTCGGATATCATTTCAGTCCGATCCAGAACGCCGTGACGAGCGGGAGCGACGAACGATCCGCCGCGATCCTGCGACGGTCGGCTGAGGGTCGCTGGTTCTGGGGCAACACCACGAATAGCTTTTCCAAAAGCCTCTTTGGCAGAAAGGTCGAAGGTGGCGTCCTGCTTAATGGCGATCGGCCATTCGCCTCCGGCTCCCATGTCGCCGACTATCTGATGGTCGCCTGGGAAGACGAGAAGACGAACGCGCGAAACGTCGCCTATATTCCTGCCAACCGGGCCGGCATTACCATTGCCGACGACTGGGACGGCATCGGCCAGCGTCAGACGGGTAGCGGCCGCGTCTTCTACAAGGACGTAACAGTCAGGGATGACGAGATCCTCTTAGAACGCCCGAAGGATCCGAGCGCGCTTCTCATACCCCAGCAACAGCAGAGCGTTCTTCTCAACGTCTTCGTCGGCAGCGCGCAGGGTGCCCTGATCGCAGCGCGCGAATACACCGTCACGACGTCGCGCCCATGGATCTATTCCGGTGTCGAACGCCATTCAGACGATCCCTGGATCAAGCGGCAATACGGCGAATTATGGACAAAGGTGCAGGCTGCAACCGCATTGGCGGATAGGGCGGCATCGGCCATGGATTCCGCCTACGCCAAGGGCGCCGCATTGACAGCGCAAGAGCGCGGCGCAACGGCGATCGCGGTTGCTTGTGCCAACGTGCTGGCGGGCAAGGTAGCGCTCGAAGTCACCAGCGAGATCTTCGAGGTGATGGGTGCCCGGTCGGCTGTACGACCCCTTGGGTTCGACCGTTTCTGGCGCAACGTGCGTATCCACACTCTCCACAATCCTGCTGAATACAAGACCCGCAATGTCGGCGCCTGGTTTTTGACCGGCGACTATCCAGAGCCTGGTATCTTCCAATGAGCGGACGACAGCTCCATCTCAATATCAATATCCTCCATTCCGGCTTCTCGCCCGCGGCGTGGCGAATGGAAGGCAGCGATCCGCGAGCGTCCTTCGACGTCAACCACTACGTCAGGGTCGCCCAGATTGCCGAACGCGGTACCTTCGACGCGGTTTTCCTTGCCGACCAGGCGGCGATCTCCGACCGGGTTGATTTCAGACCGTTGACGTCACTTGAACCGACCATCGTTCTGGCCATGGTCGCGGCCAACACGGAGCGGATAGGTCTGATCGCCACCGCCTCGACGACCTATAACGAGCCGTACAACATCGCCCGGCGTTTCGCGACGCTCGATCACGCCAGCAACGGGCGCGCCGGCTGGAACATGGTCACCAGCGCAGACCTGGCGCAAAGCCGAAACTTCGGCCTTGAAAAGCCTGTGGCCCACGCAAGCCGCTATGAGCGCGCCAGTGAATTCGCAGCCGTGGTCAAGGCGCTCTGGGACAGTTGGGAGGAAGAGGCCTTCATCGGCGACGCCACGACAGGCCGCTTCGTCGATGCCGGTCGGGTCCATCCGATCGCCCACAGCGGAAAGCACTTCTCAGTTCATGGACCGCACAACATTCCCCGCCCGCCTCAAGGTCACCCGGTTATCGTCCAGGCAGGCGGCTCAGATGATGGGCGGGAGCTTGCCGCCGAGCATGCCGAAGCCGTCTTCTCCGCTTCGCAATCCTTCGAGGAGTCGCTGGATTATGTGCGAGATCTTCGCCGGCGCGCTACCCTCTATGGCCGTCCAGACAACAGTATCCTGGTGCTGGCGGGCCTGGCCACGATCATCGGAAGCACTGAGGCAGAAGCCAAGCGCCGCCAGGACGAGTTGCGCGACCTGATCCCTCTTGAATACAGTCTTGCGCGGCTGGCAGGTGTGCTGCAGGTCGATCGCCGGAGGCTCGAACTCGACGCTCCGTTGCCAGGTGACATACCGCTGCCGGCCGAAGGCGGTCACACATTCTTCCGCGCAACCGTGGCGCTCGCACGGCGAGAGGGATTGACGGTTCAAGGTTTGATCCGTGCGCTCAACGGTGGCACCGGGCACCGTACGATTGTCGGCACGCCGAAGGATATCGCCGATGACATCGAAACCTGGTTTACCGCTGGTGCGGCGGACGGCTTCAATCTGATGCCGGACGTGTTGCCCCATGGGCTTGATGTCTTTGTCGACGAGGTGGTTCCGATCCTGCGTCGACGCGGGCTCTTCAGGCACCAATATAGCGGTCGGACACTGCGCGATCATCTCGGTCTTGCCCGTCCGGACAATCCCTATGCTGCGGCAGCAGAATGACAGACGACAAAAGGACATTGCCATGACGCCAACCCTTGCGACAAAGGCTGACGACGCTGATCGGCTGGCGGCACTTGCCGCCGAGCGCTACCGAAACGCGCAGCAGCTTGGGGGCGATTGGAACGAGACCCTGGAGACCATTCTCTCCCATTGCAGCGTACGCAGCTATCTGCCAAAACCGGTTCCGCACATGGCAGTGGAGCTTGCCGTTGCCGCGGCCCAGTCGGCGCCGAGTTCGTCCAATCTGCAGGCGTGGAGCGTGGTGGCCGTAGAAGATACCGAACGCCGAAGCCGGCTTAACGCTATTGCCGGAAATCAGCGCCAGATTGCGCAGGCACCGCTTCTCCTCGTCTGGCTGGCCGACCTTGCCCGGCCTCGCGAGATCGCTGAAGACGGCGGATCGACCGCCGATGGGCTCGACTACATCGAGAGCTTTCTGCTTGGCGTGATCGACGCCGCACTTGCCGCCCAGAACGCCGTCGTTGCGCTTGAATCATTGGGCCTTGGAACCTGCTACATCGGTGCCATCCGCAACGACCCGGAAGGCGTCGCGCGCGAGCTTGCATTACCCCACGGGGTCTTCCCAGTCTTCGGCTTGACGGTAGGCTTTCACGATCCGGCCCAGCCCGCCGCAGTCAAGCCGCGGCTACCGCAATCGACTGTCCTGTACCGCGAGCAATATACCAAGGAAAGACGCACCCAGGATCTTGCCGCCTATAACAAGGTGCTCAGAAGCTTCCAGGCCGAACAAGCCATGCCATCAGTCGACTGGACAGATCAGGTCAGCCACCGCATCGGTACGCTCGAAGCGTTGAAGGGCCGGCACGTACTTGCTGCTGCAGCGCGCAGACTGGGTTTCCAGCTGAAATAGAACGATGAAGACACCGCGCCAGCTTACTCGGCGGCAATCATGTCCGTTGCCGGGCGAATACGGCGTGCGACGATCTTGTCCATTGTCTGCAAGGTGCGCGCCTCGGCCAGCAGCCACTCGCGAAACAGATCGACGCGCATCAGCCGCGCCGTATGCGCAGTGGTCGCAAAGAAGTAGGAGGAACTGACAGGCTGGGGCACGCCGAAAGGGCTGACCAGCCGTCCGGACCGGATCTCGGCTTCCGCAAGCCTGATCTTCCCGAGCCCCAGTCCCTGCCCGGCCAGCGCCGCATCGAGTACCAGAGAGGATTGGCTCAGCCGGAAACCACCTTGCGAGGCATGGCAGGAGAGCCCGGCCGCACGCAGCCATCCGCTCCAGTCCGGGCAGGATTGATCATGCTCTGGCCCCTCCTCGTGCAACAGCGGCACACCGTCAATTGCATGCGGCCCGTCCCATAGCGAATGGGCATCGGCAAATTCCGGGCTGCAGACTGGCAGGACGGCCTCGGAAAAGAGATGGTCGACGACGAGCCCAGCATAGGCACCGCTTCCGTAGCGAATAACACAATCAGCGTCGCCCGCGTCGAGATTAGTCAGCTGAGTCGACGCGTCGACAAGGACCTGCAGCCCGGGAGCCGCTCGCCGCAGTGCATCGAGGCGCGGGATGAGCCACTTGCTGGCAAAGGATGGTGCCACTGAGACGCGGATCGGCTGTTCGTGATCGCTCGTAGCGAACTGGGCCATTGCGGCGAGCACCGCATCAAAGGCATCCGTCAATCCTGGCACCAATGCCAGCCCGGCCGGCGTCAGTTGCAGCTGGCCGCGGACACGGTTGAACAGGGATTGTCCGAGATAGTCCTCCAACAGGCGAATCTGCTGCCCGACGGCGGCGGACGTGACATGCAGTTCTTCGGCAGCGCGAACGAAATTCAAGTGCCTTGCCGTTGCCACGAAGGTGCGTAGCGACGTCAACGGCGGAAGCCGCGCAAGTGTGGGCTGGATTGCTTTCCGGCGGGAGTTGGGAAGCGTGCTCATGACACCGATTGCACCACAATCGGGCCGCTCGAGGCGAGCACCGGCATTTCCTCCAGCTCTGCCGGCAGAACATTTTCTTGCGTCGTGGACATCAATTGGAGATGCAAAAACTCATTTTCATAAATTGTCTATCTTTTTGGTAGATTATAGCAACCGCTCTCCGCCAATTTGGACAGGCGCGAAGCTTTCCTTTTCTAATCACGGAGAAAAACATTCTTCCGATTTTCCCTCAGCCGGCCCGATGATGCCTCTGACGGACGTTTCGACCGAGGCGTCACAGACTCAGGGGGTATTGATGGACATTCGTAGACGCCAACTCAACAAGCTTCTTGCCTTGACGGGCCTGACCGCACTCGTGCCGCTCAGTAGTTTCGCAGAGACGTCAGGGGCAACAACGGGCGGCACTTTGAATTTCATTGTCGAGCCGGAGCCCCCCACGATCCTGGCGCTCGCTCACACTGCTGGCGGCACGCAGAAGGTCAGTCCGAAGATCACCGAGGGATTGCTGACCTATGATTTCGGTCTCGCGCCGAAGCCGCAGCTTGCAACCGAGTGGTCCATCAGCGAAGACGGATTGAGCTACACATTCAAGCTGCGCCCAAACGTGAAATGGCACGATGGCAAACCATTCACATCCGAGGATGTCGCCTATTCGATCGAGCTGCTGAAACAAGTACACCCACGCGGTCGTGGCACCTTCGCCAACGTAACAAAGGTCGACACGCCCGATCCGTTGACCGCGGTAATCCGGCTTTCCAAACCCGCGCCGTACCTTTTGAGCGCCCTCTATGCCGCGGAGTCGCCGATCGTACCCAAGCACGTCTATGGCGGCGTCAAGATTGCCGACGTACCAACCAACCAGAATGGCGGCGCGCCGATCGGCACCGGACCCTTCGTCTTCAAGGAATGGGTGCGTGGCTCCCACATTATCCTGGAGCGCAATCCGGACTATTGGGATGCCGGAAAGCCCTATCTCGACAGGATTGTCGTGCGCTTCGTACCGGATGGCGCAGCACGTGCGGCGGGCTTCGAGACCGGTGAATTCGATATCGGTGGTGACAATCCGATCCCACTGAGCGATCTCGAGCGCGTCAAGGCATTGCCTAATATTGGCGTCGATTCACGCGGCTATGAGACCAAGGGTGACCAGACCCAGCTGATCTTCAATCTCGACAACGAATACCTCAAAAATGTCCACGTCCGCCGAGCGATTGCCCATGCGATCGACCTCAATGTCGTCCTCAACACCGTGTGGTACGGCTACGGTCACGTCTCGCCGAGCCCAATCAGCACCTTCCTGCCGCGCTACCTCGATGCCTCGATCAAGCCTTACGCCTATGATCTGAAGGCGGCCGAACAGCTGCTTGACGAAACAGGCTACAAGCGCGGCGCCGATGGCATCCGTTTCAGCCTTCGGCTCACGCACAATTCCTACAATGAGGGCTTCAAGCGGGTCGCCGAGTATCTGAAGCAGAACCTGACCCGCATCGGCATTGCGGCGACGATCGAGTCCTATGATTTTTCGACCTATATCAAGAAGGTCTATACCGACCGCGCGTTCGACGTGACGGCCGAATATCTCGGCAACCAGTTCGATCCGACCCTCGGCGTGCAGCGCATCTACTGGTCGAAGAACTTCAAGCTCGGCCTGCCATTTTCGAACGCCAGCCACTACGCGAATCCAGAAGTGGACAGGCTGCTCGAAGCGGCCTCCGTCGAGACCAACGAGGAGACGCGCAAGCAGCAGTTCTATGCTTTCCAGAAAATCATTGCCGACGAGGTGCCGGTGGTAAACCTGATCGCGCTTGAGAATGTCACCGTTTTCAACAAGCGCGTGAAAAATCACACGATCGGGGCCGAGGGCGTGCAATCCAATTTCGCGGAAGTATACATCAAAGACGGCGAAGGCTGATCGGGGCGATGTGCGGGCCTGCACGAAAGGGGCGCATCGGCGATGCGCCCCTTTTTTCGCTCGCATATCAGGCGACGCGCGCCGGCGTCAGTTTGGCAAGGATGCGATCGGCGAGCGCGACCGCCTGTGTGCGCTGCTCGGTAATCGAACTCGACTCCCATGCGACACCGCGCAGCGGGTGCCCTATGGCGCTGAGGTTGCGATGAACGCGACCCTCTTCATTGATGAGATCTCCCTCGGGCGTCGCGTCGATGCCATAGCCGGTGCTATGCGGCCGGACTTCGCCACTTGCAAGCAGGCTCTTGACGAAAGGATCGGCAATCTGTCGCCAATCGTGCAACTGATGACCGCGGCAGTCGATGACACCGTCGAACCGTGCGGTCTCGATACCCGTTCCGGTCCCTAGTCGGGCGACGATCTGGTCTCCTTCGAGTCCAAAGCCAAGCACACGCGCGCGACGGTGAGCCAGCCGGCCTTCGGAGATCACGGTCTCGATGGTCTTGTGGCTCTCCGGCGCCGATCGATGTGCCGTGACATCCCAATAGGGTCGCAGATGCCTGATGAAACGCAACCGCTCACGATCACTCGCGCCCTGCCACAAGGTAAGGATATGGGGCCGGATCGCGAGAGGCAGGCCCTGCCAGTCCGTACCGGCTGCCGAGATCGCACGCCGCTCCGCCTTCACGCGCGACAGCAGATCGCGCGCCGTCACCGGCAACGGCCCATCAGAGAGAAAATCGCGGGCGGCGGCGACGGTTCTGCGACCTTCCACGAACTGACCACGGCGCGATATCACCCGGTAGCGACCGCGATTGCCTCTCGCTTCCATGCTGGCAATCGCATCGACCATCGACAGGCTGGAACCGATCAGGAGGATCTCCTCACAGCCGCTCACGCGGTCAAGCGCATCCGCGTCCCAGGGATTGGCTGCAAAGCGCGCGTGACTTGCAAGAGTGGCCTCAGCTTCGGACAGTCGCGGCTGGAACACGCCAAGCGCCAACACAGCCTCGTCGGCCTCCACGACCGTCCCGTCCGCTATCGTTATGCGGATCCGGTGCGGTGTGGACACCAGCGCGGATGCCGACGACCCGACATGCCGCAACGTCGACCCGAACCGCGCACTTGAAACGGCACGGGCAAGCTCATCGCGAACATAGGTTCCATAAAGATAGCGCGGCGGACTACTTGAGCCCACATCGACGGGCGGCACCCAGCCGTTGCCGGCGCCATTCTCGACAAGCCAGCGTGACAGATGGCCGGGGTCTTCGGGGTACAGCGAAAAGATTTCAGCCGGCCCATTCACGAGGTGGACGGGGTCGGGCGTGCTGTAGGCGACCCCGCGGCCAAGCTCGGCACGCCGCTCGATCACAGTGATCGCAAGCGGCACTTCGGTCCGCTCCAGAAGCTTCAACGCTGTCACCGCCCCGGCAAAGCCGCCGCCAACAATGGTCACCGAATGATGCGCAATACGATCGATACGCAATGAACCTCCTCTCCCGTCAGCAATGACAGGCATGGTAGATCGGGGTGTAAAATCGGCATGCGAACGCAAGCTCTGCGAAACGTTGCTACGCGATCAAGCGGCCACCGCTGCGGCGGTGGCCTTCAAGCAGATCAAGGGCATTTCTCCCAGCAACCAACTCGGCTTCATGGTCGCTCAGACCGGCCGCCTCGAATGCCCTTGCAAGCTCTTCCCGCGCCGCACCGTGTTCAAGGATCGGCCAGTCGCTCCCGACCAGAACATGATCGGCACCGACGAGACTGGTGAGGAAGCGGATGAAACGCGCTTCCCACGGCATGATGTCGATGTAGAGATGACGCCGCCTGCCGGCAGGTGCACTGGCGAAAATCGACGGCAGTTCGCCGAACGGACCAGTCAGCGCCAAAGCCGCGACGCCAAGCGCTGTGATGACGACCCGAAGCTCGGGCAACTCCTCGAAAACGCCCGATGTCACAAGCGCAATCGCGGCGGCCGCGTTGATGGTGCCGCGGCTCAGGCGGGTACCAAGCCGGCCAAGTCCGGCCAGCTGGCTCGAAAGTGGCTCGGGGTTGATTGGATGCAGGAAGACGGGGATGCCGAGTTCGGCAGCAACTGTCAGGACAGGCCTGGCCTCCGGCGCGTCAATCAGCTTGGCCCCCTTTGCGCTGTCGAGAAATAACCCGGACAGATTAAGATCAAGGATGGCACGTCGCGCTTCGACAGCCGCTGCCTCGCCACCGAATGCGTCCACCGTCGCCAATGCGAACAGACGGTCGGGATGGTGCAAAACCGTGGTTGCGAGATCGTCGTTCAGCCTGCGGCTGACGTCCCCGAGATCGGCGTCAGGTGCGGCGACCATGGACAGCGCCACACCAATCACGCGCCGCGCAATCCCTGCTGCGTCGCTATCGGCAATCAGTGCATCGATATCCGAGATTTTCGTTCCGATGCGAGCCCACAGGGGATCGAGCGGACAGCCGGGCGCGCGGTAGATCTCCCAGCCTTGCGGCAGCAAATGCGCATGAAAATCGACGATGTTGAGCTTGCCCATGGTCACTCAGCAGCGATGGAGCGTGACTTGCGTGCGGCAATGCCGGCCTTGACGAGCGGTACGACATCGCGCCCATAGGTCACCGTGTCTTCCGTCGGATAAAAACCTCGCATCAGGAAGTTGGAGACGCCGGCGTCATAGTAATCGAGGATCGCTTCGGCGACCTGGTCCGGCGTACCGAGGAGTGCCGTCGAGTTGCCGCCGGCACCGGTGAGCGCTGCGACCTCAGTCCACAGGCGCTTGTCGAGGACCTTGCCGCGCGCAGCCGCTTCCCTCAGACGCACTGATCCTGCGTTCGACGGCAACCTCTCCCCGTTACCGCCGGGCCGGGCTATCGCCTTGACCTTCTGCAGGATGGAACTGGCTTTTTCCCATGCCTTGTCTTCGGTCTCCGCAACAACGATCCGGAAGGCGATGGTAAAGCGGATGTCATCGGCGCGCCCGAAAGCTTCAGCGGCCGTTCGCACCTTGCCGATCGTTTCGCGCACGCCATCGAGTGGCTCGCCCCACAGCGCGTAGATGTCCGCGTGCTTGCCGGCAACCTTGAAGGCAGCCTCAGACGAACCGCCGAAAGAGATCGGAATCCGTGATTGCCGTGACGGTCGGACCTGCGAAACCGCAGTCTTGACCTTGTAGAATTCGCCTTCATGGTCGAAAGGCTCTTCGCTTTCCCAGACCTTCTTGAGAACCGTCAGATATTCGTCGGTGCGGTCGTAGCGTCTGTCGTGATCGAGGAAATCGCCGTCGCGCTGCTGGTCGGCGTCAGAGCCGCCGGTGATGATGTGGACCCACAGTCGCCCGTCTGAAAACTGATCGAGTGTCGCGAGCTGGCGCGCGGCAAGCGTCGGCGACATGAAACCGGTGCGATGGGCGAGCAATGCGCCGATCCGGTTCGTCTTGGCAAACAGGTAGGCGGCAATCTGGTTGTTGTCCGGCCAGGTCGAAAAAGCGCCGATCAGCAGCCGATCGATACCCGCCTCTTCAGCGGCCGTTGCATGGTTGAGGATATAGTCCTTGTCCACCACCGGTCCCTTGGGTGGCACGATATCCGACCCCTCGCGGTTCGATACGTGACCGATGAATTCCGAGCTCATGAGACACTCCTTCTTTAGGCGGCCGATCTTAGAAGACCTTGCCTTCTTCCAGATGCGTCGTGGTTCCGTTGATGTAATAGTCGCCGACCACCCTCGCCTTGTGCAGCAGCGGGTTATGGTTCAGCACCGTGCGGATGTTGCGCCAGTGTCGATCGAGATTGAGATGGCGGGAGGTCGCCGACCCGCCGCCAAGCTCAAAGACGTTGGTGGCGGCCGCAAGCGCGAGCTGCGAGGCGATGATCTGCGTGCGGGCCGTCGTCAGCGCGCTTTCGATCAAGGCTGTTTCGATCGCCTCGGCGTCACCCCCTGCAAAGGCCACCACCGAGCGATCCAGCGCACGCGCACTCTCGCGGATCAACGTGTCGACAGCAAAGGAGCCTGCAGCAATCTCACCCAATATCTTCTGCACGAAGGGATCGGCATTGGCCGTCTCGGCCGCACTGTGGGCAGCCGACCGCGCCTGCCTGCGCACATAATCGGTCCCCTCTGCGAGTGCGCCGCGCACTGCACCTGCCATTGAGGCGGCCAGGTGGAGCTGACGCAACGTCGAGGTATGGCGCCCGACCAGCGTGTTCAGACCCCGTTTGGAGATCTCGTGCGGTAATACCTCGACGTCTTCGAGCATCACGCCGCCACTGGCTGTCAGCCGCTGGCCCATGCCGTCCCAGTCATCGAGAATGGTGATGCCTTTGCGATCCACCGGTAGCAGGACGCTGACGAACTCGTCCTCGTCGTTCCGGGCGCTGAAAGAGGCAAAATCGGAAAAGGCTGTCCCCGTCGCATACCATTTCCGGCCGTTGAGGCGGTAGGTCTCGCCGGTTCTCGTCAACCGTGTCGTCACTTCGCCCGGGCGCTTGGTCCCCTGCTCGGTATGAGCACCCCCGAAAAGCTTGCCAGAGAGAACGCGGCCGAGCTGCGTTCGGTCGATGGCCGTATTGGGGCTGAGAATGAGGCTTTCGGTGAAATTGAAATGGCTGCGCAGCGCATGGGCAACGTTTGAATCTGCGGCACCGATCGCCATGATCATGTCGATGTAGTCCGCGACCGATCCACCCGGACCACCGAGTGCCACCGGAATGCGTAACGCGCCGAGCCCAGCCTCTTTGAAAAGGCGGAAAGCTTCGAAAGGAAGCTCCCTCTCCAGGTCGCGCCTTGCCGCCTCTTTCGATATTTCGGCCGATAGCGTTAGGATCTTCGCAAGAAGCTCGGAAAGATTGTTCCCCTGCGCAGAAAGGCCGGGCGCGGCAGTGGCAGACAGTGCTGAAGGAGCGATATTCGGCATTCAGGAACCTTCTCGGCGCTGAAGAAAAGGACGGAGGATCCGCCCAGCGGGCGGATCCTCGAGGCATGTTCAGGCTACGGCGCGCGTCAGCGGCACCCCATTGTAGATGCCCGAAGCAGTACTGCGCGGCACGCGGCCTTCGACCGGATGGCTCGGATCGTTGAAACCGGGCGTCGAGGGGTGCCCTGTCGTGACCAGCCGATCGACCAGTGCCTCATCCTCAGCATCGAGCTTGACGTCGAGCGCGCGGATGTAGCTGTCCCAGTGCTCTTGCGTGCGTGGTCCGGTGATGGCCGCCGAGATCAGCTTGTTGTTGAGCACCCAGGCAAGCGCGAATTCCGTCGGTGAAATCCCCTTGCGGGCAGCATGAGCGGCGATCTCGGTGGCAATTGCAATCGATTCAGGACGCCATTCCGTTTCCAGGATGCGTTTGTCGCCGCGACCGGCGCGGGTGTCGGCAGCTGGCTCCTTGCCGGGTTCGTACTTGCCCGTCAGGACGCCGCGGGCAAGGGGCGAGTAGGAAACGACGCCGAGGCCGTAGTGATGGGCTGCAGGCAGCTGCTCTGCTTCGGCGGTGCGGTTGACGATGTTGTAGAGCGGCTGGCTTGCCACCGGACGATCGATGCCGAGCTCGTCGGCAAGATGGGCAATCTCGGCGATCCGCCAGCCACGGAAGTTCGAGACGCCGAAATAGCGCAGCTTGCCAGCGCGGATGAGGTCTGCAATGGCGCGCACCGGCTCTTCCAGAGGCGCGTCAAAGACAGCTCTGTGGAAGTAGAGGATGTCGATATAGTCGGTGTTGAGGCGGCGCAGCGAATTCTCGACCGTCTCGATCACCCACTTGCGCGAATGGCCGCCGAGGTTCGGACCCTTCTTGTGGGAGTTGACGAACTTGGTTGCCAGCACCCAGTGATCTCGGTGCGCCTTGATGCCTTTGCCGACGACCTCTTCCGACTTGCCGTCGTGATAGACATCGGCGGTATCGATGAAGTTAATCCCCTGCTCACGTGCCTTGTCGATGATGCGGAAGGCGACGTCGTCAGGCGTCGGCCCACCAAACATCATGGTTCCCAGGCTGAGCGGTGATACCTTCAGCGCGCTGCGCCCCAGATAGCGATAATCGACCATTTTCTTCTCCTTGTTACTGAGCGTGGTGACAGGCAGCGGCGTGGCCGGTGCCGAACTGGCGAAACGTCGGGTCTTCGGCCCGGCAGATATCGGTTGCGAGCGGACAGCGCGTATGGAAACGACAACCGGCAGGCGGATCGTGCGGGCTCGGCAGATCGCCAGTGATGGGGGCGGCCTGCTTGCGGCGCGACGGATCGGGAACAGCCGCGAGCAGCGCTTGCGTGTAGGGATGCTTCGCATTGGTCCAGAGCTCGCTTGTCGAGGCACTTTCGACAATGCGCCCCAGATACATCACGAGCACGCGATCGGCGAAATAGCGCACAACGGAAAGATCATGCGAAATGAAGAGGTAGGAAAGCGACAGCTCGGTCTTCATTTCGACCAGCAGATTGAGGATCTGTGCCTGGATGGAAAGATCGAGCGCTGAAACCGGCTCGTCGCAGATGACCAGCTCCGGCTGCAGGATGAGGGCACGGGCGATCCCGATACGCTGGCGCTGACCGCCGGAGAATTCGTGCGGATAGCGATCGAGCGCGTCGGCGGGAAGCCCTACATGGGCAACCATCTGAGCCGCAATCGCCTCGCGGCGCTTGCGCTCGCCAACGCCATGAACGGCAAGCGGCGCGGTCAGGATGGCGCGGATCGTCTGCCTTGGATTGAGAGACGCGAATGGATCCTGGAAGATCATCTGGATGCTGCGGCGGACCGATTGCAGCTCGCTGCCCGACATGGCGGTCACGTCCCTGCCCTTGAAGGTCACACGGCCCGAGGATGGGTCGACGAGCCGTACCAGCGATTTGCCGAGCGTGGACTTGCCGCAGCCCGACTCTCCGACCAGCGCCACCGTCTCGCCTTCGGCGATCTCCAGCGAGACGCCGTCGACAGCGCGCACGATGCCGGTCGTTCCAGGATAATGGGTCGAAAGCCGATCAACCGACAGGAGCGACATGGGCGACCTCCGCAATTGCTGGAACATAGGGGCATGCAACCTGCCGACCGGCCGGAAGAGCGGTGAGCTGAGGGACACTGGACCCGCAGGCAGGCCGTGCGGCGTGACAGCGCGGGCGGAAGGAACAGCCCTTCTCGCCGGCCGCCGACACGATCGAGCCCGGGATTTCTAGGAGCGGGCCGTCACGGTAGTGATAGTCGGCCTTCAAGCGCGGCGAGGCCGACAGCAGACCCTGCGTATAGGGATGGTAGGGCGTCTCGAACACCTGATCGGGCAACCCCTCCTCGATTTTGCGCCCGGCATACATGACGACGACGCGGTCTGCCCATTGTGCGACGATGCCAAGATCGTGGGTGATGAGGATGACGGCCATCTGCAGCTGGACGCGAAGATTGTCGAGCAGTTGCAGCACTTGCGCCTGTATCGTCACGTCCAGCGCGGTCGTGGCTTCATCCGCGATCAGCAGTTTCGGATTGCAGGCAACGGCAATCGCGATCATGACGCGCTGGCGCATTCCGCCAGAAAGCTGGTGAGGATATTCGTCGATACGACGGGCGGCTTGCGGAATACTGACGAGATCCAGTAGCGCGATGGCGCGCTCGCGAGCCTGGCGCCGGGTCAGATTCTCGTGAATGCGCAGCACCTCGATGATCTGATCACCGATCGTCAGCACCGGATTGAGCGATGTCATCGGCTCCTGAAAAATCATCGCGATATCGCGGCCGCGAATGCGACGCAACTGGCGTTCGGAAAGACCTATAAGATCGCGCCCGCCGAAGAGGATCTGTCCGCCGGCGCGTGCCTGGCGCGGCAGCAACCCCATCAGTCCGAGCGCCGTCAGCGACTTGCCCGAGCCGGATTCGCCGACGATCGCCAGCATCTCGCCCGGATTTGCAAAAAAGCTGACGCTCTTGACAGGCTCGGCCGACGGGAAGCGCACCGAGAAGTTGGAAACCTCCAGGAGCTTTGTCATCAGCGTTCCTCCGAAAAACGCGGGTTGAGCGCGTCGTTGAGACCGTCGCCGATCAGGTTGAGAGCAAGCACCGCAAAGACGATCGCCAGACCAGGCAGCGCCGTCAGATACCAGGCGGTGCGGATGACATCGCGTCCCGCACCGATCATCGAACCCCAGGAGACACGGTTGGGATCGCCGAGCCCCATGAAGGACAGCGCTGATTCCATCAAAATGGCGCTTGCCACCATCACCGAGGAGGTGACGATCAGCGGCGGCAGGGCGTTCGGCAGGATCTCGCGGAAGATGATGCGCGCATGGCCGAACCCGAGGCTGCGGGCGGCAAGCACGTAGTCCTTCTCGCGAATGGCCCTGAATTCGGCGCGCGTCAGCCGCGCCACGGTCGGCCAGCTGACAATTGCGATCGCAACCGTAACGGTTGCTGTCGTCGGCTGGGCAATGGCCACGAGGACGACAAGCAGCACAAAGCTCGGAATGGTCTGGAATATCTCGATGAACTTGACGAGCACATCGTCGACCAGGCCGCCGAAATATCCCGCGGCAGCACCGATGGCAATCCCGGCCGTCAGCCCAAGTGCGGTGGCTGCAAGCCCGACGGTCAGGGAGATCCGCGCCCCGTGAACGATGCCGGCCAGCACATCACGCCCCATGGAGTCGGTGCCAAGCGGATACGCTGGATTCTGGCCCGGCCAGAGGAACGGCCTCGCCACCATCTCCAGCGGATCGCCCGGATAGAGGAGTGGAGCAAACAAAGCTGAAAGAGCAACGACGAGGAGGATGCCTGTGCCAAAGAGCGCATTGGGATTGGCTAGGAAGACCTTCACCTCCCGCCGCATGCCGCGCCAGGCGGTGCCAGACATCGACGCACGCACGTCGGGGGCATGAATATGTGTCCAGCGCGGCGGCTTGGGCGGGGCCGGCGCCGGCTGGCTGTCTTTAAGCTTTGCCTGCGGCGCAAAGTCGATTGCTCGACCGGCAAGAGTTCCAAGTTTTGGACTGTTCATCGACTTGCTCCAATTCGGGGATCGATCCATGCCTGCACGAGGTCGACGGCGGCATTGGCGACGATCACGAGGAAGGAAGACAGCAGGAGTATTCCGAGCAGCACGCTGAAGTCGCGCGCCATGACGGCTTCGAATGCCAGCCGGCCTAGTCCCGGCCAGCTGTAGACAGTCTCGACCACGACCGCGCCGCCGAGCATGCCGCCAAAGTGCATACCGGCCATCGTCGTAATGGGGATAAGGGCATTGCGCAGGACGTGGCGCGTCGTCAGCACGAAGGGCGAGACACCTTTGGCGCGTGCCGTGCGCACGAAATCCTGCGACTTGACCTCCAGCATTGAGGCGCGTGTCAACCGTGCGTAGATCGCGAGGTAGAAGAGTGCCAGCGAGGTGGCCGGCAACACCATGTAGCGCGCCCTGTCGATCAATTCCGGCAATCCCGTCAGCCGCGAGCCGATCGTGCTGTCGCCGCCGCTCGGCAACCAGCCGAGCTTGACGGAAAACAGAAGGATCAGCATCAGACCGATCCAGAAGCCAGGGATCGAATAAAACAGCAGCGAAACGACGGAGATGATGCGGTCGGGCAAACGCCCCGAGAAGGTTGCCATCAGCGAACCGAGCAGTAGCCCGACGGCAATTGCGATCGCCAGCGCCGCCAGCATCAGCACAAGAGTGCCGGGCAGCCGCTGACCAATCAGATCGGCGACAGGCATTCCGTAGCGCGGGGAGAAGCCCAGGCTGAAGTGCGCGAGGTTGTTCAGGTAGTTGGCCAGCTGGACAAGGATAGGATTGTCTAATCCGAAGCGCTCCCGCAACGCGGCCATGGTCTCCACCGTCGCCGAACCCGATTCTGCCGCCATGACATCGGCCGCATCGCCCGGTGCCAGCTTGAGCAGGAAGAAATTCAAAATGACGATCCCGAGCATTGTGGGCACGGCCTGAATAATCGTCCTGCCGATGGTTCGTCCGATCCGCCTGTAAGCCGACATGTGTCCCGCCTCGCGACCTGAAAAGATTTCGCCTCGTTTTGCTGTGTAATTAGTTGACTAATTCTGTGGGTTTTGTCAAATCATATAGGTAGATAATTCCAAAGGAGTCGTTCTACAACCTACTTTTAGGAATTCAATACCGCCAACTGTTCAATTGCGGAATTTTATACCACATCATCGTGATCGACTGACAAAAATCTCTACGCCGGGAGTGATCTGCGCAATGGCACCGAACCAGGCCCAAGCGGCCTTTGAGATCATGAGGGTTGAACGAAATGTCACTATTCCCGGCACCCACACGCCGCAGCTTCCTCCTTGCCTCGGTCGCAATTGCCGTCACGGCAGCAGCCCGGCTTCCAGCCTTTGCTGCAGCAACGCGCGGAGGCACAGCAACGCTCCTGCTCTCGGCCGAGCCACCTGTCCTGACAACGATCGCCCACACGGCGTTCAATGCGGTCTACGTATCGCCGAAGACGACGGAAGGCCTTCTCACCTACGATTTCGAGCTGAACCCGCGTCCCTTGCTCGCCAAGCAATGGACCGTCAGTCCCGATGGAGTGACCTACACATTCAAGCTGCGCGAGGGCGTGAAATGGCATGACGGGCAGCCCTTCACCTCCGCCGATGTCGCCTTCTCGATCAAGACCCTGAAAGAGGTGCACCCGCGTGGGCGCAACACCTTCCTCAATCTTGTCGACATCGAAACGCCCGACGCGCTGACGGTCGTTCTGAAACTGTCAAAGCCGGCGCCCTATCTGATCACTGCTCTTGCCGCATCGGAAACGCCGATCGTGCCGCGCCACGTCTATGAGGGTACCAAGGTTGCGGAGAACCCGGCCAATCTGGCGCCAATCGGCACCGGCCCCTTCAAGTTCAAGGAATGGGTGCGCGGCAGCCACATCGTCTATGAACGCAACCCCGACTATTGGGATCAGCCACGCCCCTATCTCGACCAGCTGATCGTCCGCTTCATTCCGGATGCAGCCGCCCGTTCGATCGCGATCGAGACCGGCGAAATCGACCTTGCGCCGTCAACGCCCGTGCCGCTCAGCGATCTCGAGCGACTGAAGGGCGTCGAAACGCTCGCCTTCGAGGCCAACGGCTACCAATATGCAAATGGCGTCAGCCGCATCGAGTTCAATCTCGAGCGTCCCTTCTTCAAGGATGTACGGGTGCGCCGTGCCTTTGCCCATGTCATCGACCGCAACGTCATCCTGAACACCATCAACTATGGCTACGGCGCCGCCATCCCGGGCCCGATCAATCCCCATCTGGCAAAATGGTATGTGCCCGATCTCAAGACCTATCCGATCGATCTGGCCGCGGCCGAGAAACTCCTGGATGAGGCCGGCTACCCGCGCGGCGCCGACGGCATACGCGCCCGCATCAATCTAGACTACGTGCCGAGCGGCGAGACCTATCCACGGGGATCCGAATATATTCGCCAGGCGCTTGCCAAGGTCGGCATCGACGCGACGGTTCGCAGCCAGGATTTTGCAACCTACACCAAGCGCATCTATACGGATCGCGACTTCGACTTCGCCTTCGAAGGGATGAGCAACCTCTTCGATCCGACGGTCGGCGTACAGCGCCTCTATTGGAGCAAGAACTTCAAGCCCGGCGTGCCATTCTCCAACGGAGCGGCCTATAGCAATCCGAAGGTCGATCAGCTGCTTGAAGCAGCTGCCGTCGAAGTCGACCCGGAAAAGCGCATCGCGCAGTGGCGCGACATCCAGCAGATCCTCGTCGAGGACGTGCCGGCGATCGACATCGTCAGCCAGCCGGAACTGACGATCTATAACAGGCGCATCTCCGATCACACCGTTGGTGGCGAGGGCGTGGCCGGCATTTGCCTATGCCTACGTCGCCGCATCCTGATCATGCAACGACCAACAAACGGGAGCATTATGCATGTCCATTCAACATCGTCCCGGATCGATCGTTGGCCTGCCGAAATTTGCGGCCCCGACCGACTTTGCCGAAAGCCCCTTGTCGCAGGCGCTCAAGCAACCGCTTCTTCTCGGCCTCTTCCTGCCGATCCAGGCCGGCGGCTGGACCCAATCGACGCTGGAAAGATCGACGGACTGGCGTTTCGACTACAACAAGGCTCTGACGCTGAAGGCCGAAGAACTCGGATTCGATCTCGTCTTTGCGCTGTCTCAATGGCTGCCGAAGGGCGGGTATGGTGGCGTCTTCGACGGCCAGGCACTGGACAGCTTTGTATCGATAGCGGCGTTGGCGGGCCTCACCAAGAAGATCATGCTGATTTCGACCATGCACGTGCTCTATGGCCCGTGGCATCCCTTGCATCTGGCAAAGTTCGGGGCAACGCTCGATCACATCACCGGCGGGCGCTGGGGCATCAACGTGGTGACCGGTCATCGCGCCGTCGAACATGAAATGTTCGGCTGGCCGCGCATCGAACACGATAGGCGGTATGAGCTCGCAGCCGAATTCCTGGAAGTTGTACAGCGCCTGTGGAGCGATACGGAAAATTTCTCCTTCGAAGGAGAAAGCAGTTGGAAACTCGGCGGCGGCTTTGTGACACCAAAGCCGAATTTCGGCCGTCCGATCCTCGTCAACGCCACCGGTTCCGATGCAGGGATTGCCTTTGCAGGCCGCTACTCGGATATCGTCTTCATCACCAGTCCGACGGGTGCCGACATCGACAGTGCCCTGCAATCGCTGCCGGCGCATACGAAGCGGGTCAAGGACGCCGCAATCGACGTCGGCCGCACGGTCCGCACGCTTCTCAATCCAATGGTGATCTGTCGGCCGACGGAGAAGGAGGCCTGGGAATTGGCCGAGCGAATTGTTGCCCATGCCGATCATCGTTCACCACAGGGCTTCCAGTCGCTGAATTCGGACGCGCAAGCCTGGAAGGGGCGCGATCCCCAGGATCCCTACCGCGCCATCGGCGGCAACATCCGCGTCATCGGCTCGCCCGAACAGGTGGTCGACCAGTTCGTCAAGCTGAAGGAGGCTGGCGTCGACGGCCTGCAGCTCAGCTTCTTCGACTTCCGCGACGATCTCGAATTCTTCGGTTCGCACGTCCTTCCCCTGATGAAACAAGCTGGCCTTCGGCACTGAGGAGAGGCGCGATGACAAGCAATGCCATTTCCGAAATCTGGTACACGCGCTGCCCCGTGCCGACGCCTGTCGGCCTTGCCGCGCAGCTCGGTTACCTCGAAGAAAATTTCCGCAAGGAGGGCGTGACGCTGAAGTCGATCATCGATTCGCCCGACCGCAGCATCCGCCAGAGCCATTTCAACCATACGCTCGACTGGTCGTTCCGCCATGGCGGCAACGTGCCGCCGATCCGGGCGCGCTCGGAGGGACGCAAGACACGCCTCGTCGGCATCACCTGGACCGACGAATTTCAGGCGATCATCACCCTGCCTGAAACCGGCATAAAGACAACGAAGGATCTGAAGGGGCGTCGCTTCGGCATTGCCCGCCGCCCGGAAGGCATTGTCGATTTCATGCGCGCCACCGCATTGAAGGGCCTCGTTTCGGCGCTTTCGCTCGAAGACCTGGCACTGAGCGATGTCGAGATCGTCGACATCACCCTTGCCGATTCAGTGCTTTCGACACAGGAGGGCCTGTCGCTTTTCGGGTTGAAACGCCGGCAGGCATATGGCGAGGACGTTGCCGCACTCATCCGCGGCGACGTGGACGCCATCTACGTGAAGGGAACGGCCGGCATCAACGTCGCAAACCTCATCGGTGCCGTCGAGGTCGTCGAGTTCGGCTTTCACCCCGATGCGAAGATCCGCATCAATTCCGGTTCGCCACGCGTGCTGACGGTGGACGAACGCCTGGCCGACGAGCGGCCGGATCTCGTCGCCCGCCTGCTGGAAGCGATTTTCAAGGCAAGCACATGGGCTGAAGCCCATCCGGAGGAGACGAGACGTTTCGTTGCACGTGAATCTGGCGCCAGCGAAGACCAGGTGCTCGCCGCCAATGGCCCCGACATCCACAGGCATCTCGGCCTCGGGCTTCAGCCGGAGCTGGTCGACGCGATCAGCCACTACAAGGATTTCCTGCGCGATTTCGGCTTTCTTGAAGCCGACTTCAGCATCGCCGACTGGGTCGATCGCCGCCACATCGACGGCTTCGACCGGCATGCTGTGGCCTGAACCAAAAGGACGATCGAGACCATGCTTCAGCAACCGACCGACCCGGTGGACAAGGCCCGGCGGCTCGCCGCGGATTTTGCCGAGCGCGCCGCCCACCATGACGCGACGGGAGAGTTTCCCTTCGAAAACTTCACGCGTCTGTTCGAGGCCGGACTGCTTGGCCTTGTGACCGCACGCGAACACGGGGGCCATGGCGGCGGGCTTGCCGAGGCACAGGCAGTGGTAAGCGAGATCGCGCGCGGCGAACCTTCGACCGCGCTTGTTCTGGCGATGCACTACAACAGCCACTATAGCCTGCGCCGCTATAAAAAATGGCCTACACATCTCGCCGAACGGGTGTTGTCGGCAAACAGGCTTGGCCCTGCCCTGATCAACGCCGCCCAGGCCGAGCCCCGCATCGGCTCTCCCGCTCACGGGGCATTGCCCGAAACGATCGCGCATCTTGATGGCGACACCTGGCGCATCACCGGTCGTAAGTCCTACGTCACCGGTATACCGGTTCTCAAGTGGGTATCGCTACTGGCGCTGACCGATGAGAAGGAGCCGCGGCTTGCTTCCTTCCTCGTCGCCACGGACAGTCCTGGCCTGCACATAGAAAAGACATGGAACGCCGCAGGCATGCATGCGACGGCCAGCGACGATATCATACTCGACGGTGTCGTCGTGCCGCTTCAAGATGTCATCGAAGCTCAGCCCGCATCGGAGCCGCTGCGTCGCGAAGAGCACGCAACAGCCTTCTTCTTCTCGCTCATCGGCGCGGTTTACCATGGCGTGGCAGTTTCTGCGCGCGACCGCGTGCTCGCCTTTGCCGCCCATCATAGGCCTGCAAGCCTCGGCTCACCGATCGCTACCGTGCCGCGTATCCAGGACGGACTGGGAGAGATCGAGGTTCGGCTTGCCACCAACGCCAGACTTTTGCGTTCGCTTGGCGAAGACGTCGACGCCGGCAGACCTGTTGGAATGGAGGGCATGAGCGTTCGCCACGTTGTCATCGACAATGCCGTTGCCATTACCAGCCTTGCCCTCGACCTTTCCGGAAACCCGGGCCTGAACCGTGATTTTCAGCTTGAGCGCCATCACCGCGACGCCATAACGGGGCGCTCACATGCGCCGCAGAACCACATGATCAGAACGATCGCCGCCCGAAACGCGCTTGGCCGCGCAACGCCGCAATCTTGACCCTGCCTGCAGTCGGCTCAACCATCGTCCTGCCCACTCTTAGCCCAACGGCGCTTCGCGATCGCTTCTGCTACCTTGCGGGCCTGCACCCGCAGATCAGGCACGGCGGTGATTTCCCAGAACTGGCCGGCAGTCAGCGCGCCCACGGCGTAGATGGACACGCCATTTTCCGAGGTTTTCGGGATGCGCGACCGAGGATCGACTATGATGCCGAGCCCAAGTGGGTCGGCTTCGATCAGACCCTGGTGCTGCATCGCGCGCAATAGCGGCGAATGCGCCATACCTGCCCGCTCCATGCCGGTGCAGTTCACGATCCAATCGGTCTGAATGGACAGGACATCGCGCCGCCCCCTGGCCCGATAGCAAAGCGTGAGCCGATCTCCAGCTTCGACGTTGAGCAGGTAACCCGCGTGGAGCGCGATCTGTCCGCTTCTTGTTATCTCCTCAAATCGTTCGAAGACATCGGGCGCGACCCGGTGTCGATGGATGTTCCACCACGGTAGAGCGTGGCGCAAAAACCGGCTTCGTTCGGACAACGGCAAACGCTGCCACAGCGTCTGAGTCTGCGGACGCAGGCTGTCCATGATGCTGCGCCAATCATCGGCGCACCTGCTTTCCCGGCGCAGTGTCCCCATGAGTTCGCTCAATCTGGTCGGCAGCGTCGCAACATCGAGTTCCGCCGGCGGCTTCGGTGCGCGCGCATGGCTGAGTGGCGCAAGACCGCGCCTGGAGATGACATCGATATGACCCTTGAAGCCGTGAGCATGAAGGGCGAGAACCTGATCGATCATCGTCAGCCCCGAACCGAGGATGCAGACGCTGTCTTCGGACGCCACGCGCCCGAGCCAGGACAACCGCCAGGGATTGTCGACGACATGACTGGCCCCGAGCGCTGGCAGTCCGGACAAGTCAATCGGCAGTTTGGCGCTCCCAACGCCGAGGCAAAGCACAATGTTGCGACCTGCGATCTCGTTGCCGTTGTCGAACAGAAAGCCGAGGGCCGCGTTGTAGCGCCCAAGGCACCCCGTCGCTTTTGCCTTGATGAAATCGACCCGGCAGCGCGGTTTCCTTCGAAGAAGCCCCGCCAGACTGTCGCGGACGTAAAGGCCGTAATCCTGGCGAGAGGCAAAATCGCCAGCACCCACGGGCCGCTTGTGCTCAGCAAGCCAATCGACGAATGCGTCTGGTCGATCCGCAAACAGGCTCATGCGCCCTGCCGGCACGTTGAGGCGGTGAAGATAAAGCTCCGTGCGGTAGGCAGTACCGCGCCCGAATCCCGGATCGTCGCCGACGACCGCGACCGAAAAGGAGGCAGGCAACAGTTCGATGAGATTGCAGACGCTGGCAATTGCGGAAAATCCAGCGCCCACGATCACCACATCATAGACCATCGCACACCGTTCTCCGTCTTGAGCAGCTACCAGAACGCCGTGGCCCATCTCGGAGTTCCGTGATTGAGATCTTGTCGTCCGGTTCGATCTCCGGCAGCCGCTTCGGCTGAAGATCGTGCGCGAACGAGAAATGGCCATCCTCATTAAAAAAATAGAATAATCTATCTTCTCTATACACTTAATAGTGATTAGGTTTCACGCGACGAAAGAATGGACATGATGGCAAGCGGTGGCATCGAAGTTCGAAATCCCCTTGGATCCATCTGACCAAATGAACCGGCAGAGAAGCAATCCATCAATGAGCGCCTACCAAAATCATTCTAGACATCGGAAGCACGTTCATTGAGTAGCACGACACGATTTCTTGGTTGTGCCGAAACCGCTTCAACGGGGAGGACAAGACTGAACACGAGAGCACATCGGTTCTTGTCATTTTGTTTTGGAGTGACCGGCCCCGGGCCTTCGCTCTGTTCGTCCAGTCCATCAGCACACAGGCAATTCGCATCATGAGCGGCAACTCCGAATTTCTCTGGTACATTCCCAACGACGTTAAGCCGGGCCATCGCGGCGATTTGGCGGTCGAACATCACAACAGCTTGGATACGTTGACCGAACAGGCAAAGGCGCTGGAAGAACACGGCTGGAAGGGCGCACTTATCGGGACCGGCTGGGGCCGACCCGACACCTTCACGGTCGCGACGTCACTCGCCGCCCGGACCACGACCTTCGAGCCGCTGGTTGCGATCCGCCCCGGCTATTGGCGACCAGCACACTTTGCGTCGGCCGCGGCAACACTCGACCACCTGACCGGCGGGCGCATTCGCGTTAACATCGTGTCCGGTCAGGACAATCTCTCTGCCTATGGAGACAGCGAGGGCGATCAGGCCCACCGCTACGCCCGGACGAAGGAGTTCATGCGGCTCGTGCGCAGGCTTTGGACCGAAGAGACCGTCACTTATGAGGGGGAGCACTTTCGAGTCAGTCAATCCAACGTCGCGCCACGCATAGTGGTCCGCGGCAAGCGCCGCCACCCCAAACTCTATTTCGGCGGGGCGTCGGAGGCAGCGGAGCGGGTGTCGGCCACTGAAGCCGACGTTCAGCTTTTCTGGGGCGAACCGATTGCCGGTGTCAGCGAACGGATCGAGCGCCTCAAGCGGCTCGGCAGGAAGCTCGACCGCGACTTGCCGCCTCTGGAGTTCGGGTTGCGCATCACGACACTCGTGCGTGACACCACGCAACAGGCCTGGGCCGACGCCGAAGCGAAGGTAGCCGAGATGGCCAAGAACGCAGGTGCAGGTTGGAATGACCACAGACGGTCGGTGGCCGTCGGACAGCAGCGATTGCTCGACCTTCATAAGCGCGGCGATGTCCTTGACGACAACCTCTATACTGCCCCGGGCAAATACGGGGGCGGAGGCGCCGGCACCACATGGCTTGTGGGCTCGCCAGCAGACGTCGCGCGTTCACTACGCAAGTACGAGGATCTGGGCGTTACGCATTTCGTCCTCTCGGATACGCCTTACCTGGCGGAAATCAGGCGGCAGGGTAACCAGCTGCTTCCCCTGTTGCGCCGCTGAGACACCATCGGTGATGTCTTTGGAGCGAGATGGCAAAGGTCTTGCGGCATCAACCTTGAGAAATCGCCTGAGTTTGAGACGGCTACCAGGTCGGAGCGGCAAATGGACGGTATCGCCAAGGCCAAGGCGGGCGGAACACGGTTCGGACGCCTCGCTAAGGCGACACCAGATAAGGTGACCGAGATCAAAGGCATGAGGGAGACGATGACGGTCCCTCAGATCATGAAGGCGACGGGATTGAGCAAGGCGTCAATGGCCTTCGTTGACCCCTAAGAGGCCCCGTATCATACGGTAAGATACTTCCGTGGGTGGTAGCACTCTGATACTTTCCGCAATCTTACGGCTAGTTGACCGATACGCCGGCTGGTTCTGAACTTTGCAGCCCATATGAGCGCCACTATAGAGCGGGACATTCGCTCGCTCTTCCCGTTTGCCTACGGTTCAACAGGGAGCAATCAACGATGAAAACGCGCGTCTATCTAGCAGTGTTCGCCGCCAGTTGTTTTTCAGTGTTTCCTGCCACCGCCCAAGAAGTCACCGGTACGCTTGGTTCACCCAGCGCCACGTCGACGATCGACGGCCAGTCGCTGCCGGCTACGCCGCCGGCTTTCGGGGGGACCATCAACTTGGATGCCAAGGCGTCAACCCCCTGGTGGCCGCCCACCGTGGTGCCGCCGAAGGGCGCGCCGAACGTGCTGCTGATCATAACCGACGACGCGGGCTACGGCGTCGCGGGCACCTTCGGCGGCGTCATCCCGACACCGACGCTTGATCAGATCGCAGCCAATGGGCTGCGCTTCACGCAGTTCCACTCCACCGCGCTGTGTTCACCCACGCGCGCCGCACTCATCACCGGGCGCAACCACCATTCGTCGGGCTTCGGGGTGATCGCCGAACAGGCGACCGGTTTTCCGGGGTATGATTCAATTATCGGTCCCGAGAACGCAACGATTGGGAACATCCTCAAGAACCATGGCTATGCCACCTCGTGGTTCGGCAAAGACCACAATACCCCTACCTACAACTATTCGATGTCGGGTCCATTCGATCAATGGCCCTCGGGCATGGGCTTCGACTATTTCTACGGCTTTATGGGCGGCGAAACCAACCAGTGGACCCCGTGGCTCTTCCGCGATCACACACAGATATTCCCCTGGGAAGACCAGCCCGGTTACAACCTGACCACCGCCATGGCCGACGAGGCCATCAACTACCTGCGCCAGACCAATGCAGCGACGCCTGAGAAGCCGTTTTTCCTTTACTACGCGCCGGGAGCGACCCACGCTCCGCACCATCCGACCAAGGAATGGATCGATAAGTTCAAGGGAAAGTTTGACATGGGCTGGAATGCCATGCGCGACCAGATCTTTGCCAATCAAAAGAGGCTCGGCGTGATACCGGAGAGCACCCAACTGACGCCGTGGCCGGATGACCTGCCGAAGTGGGACACGCTGAACCCCGACGAGAAGAAGATGTTCGCCCGCCAAGCAGAGGTCTACGCCGCGTATGTCGCCTATGCCGACAACGAGATTGGTCGGGTGGTCGATGAAGTGCGAAAGCAGGGCAAACTCAATAACACCCTGATCATCTACATCGAGGGCGACAACGGTACTAGCGCCGAGGGTTCGACCATCGGCACCGCCTTTGACCTTGCTGCCATCCAGGGGATCAACATGCCGGTCGCCGACCAGCTGAAGTACTATGACGCCTGGGGATCCGACGTGACTACGCCGCATATGTCGGTTGCTTGGTCCTGGGCCTTTGACACGCCCTTCAAGTGGACCAAGCAGATTGCCTCGCATTTCGGCGGCACCCGTCAGGGCATAGCGATGTCCTGGCCGGGCCACATCACCGACAAGGGCGGCATCCGCAGCCAGTTCCACCATGTGATCGACATCGTGCCAACGATTCTGGAGGCCACCGGCATCAAGGCGCCGCAGACGGTAAACGGTATTGCCCAGAAGCCAATTGAGGGCATTAGCATGGCCTATACGTGGTCGAAGGGGGGAAAGGATGTACCCTCTGCACGTCAGACCCAGTATTTCGAGATGTTCGGGAACCGCGCGATTTACCACGACGGCTGGATCGCCTCTACCACGCCGGACGCCGGGCCGTGGCTGCTCGGCCTCGGCAAGCTTCCAAATGTACTCGACGGCTATAACTGGGAACTCTACGATCTTACCAAGGACTTCTCACAGTTCGACGATCTCGCCACCAAGGAGCCGGCAAAGCTCAAGGAGCTGCATGACCAGTTCCTGGTGGAAGCCGCAAAATACCAGGTGTTCCCGCTGGACAACAGGGTTGCCACGCGCTTCGGCCAGCAGCCCAGCGCCACAGCGGGCCGGGATACGTTCACCTACACTGGCGAGCTCTCGGGCCTGCCGCCATCGGCTGCGCCCAGCCCCTTGACCCGGTCCTACACGATCACCGCCGAGGTCGACGTCCCGGAGGGCGGCGGCGAAGGCGTGATCAATACGCTCGGAGGGCGCTTTGGCGGTTATGGCCTTTATCTGCTGAAGGGCAAGCCGGTCTTCACCTACAACCTGCTGGGGTTGGAGCGATTCCGCTGGGAAGGCACGGATGCGTTGACGTCCGGCAAACACACCATAGTCTTCGATTTCACCTATCAAGGGCCCGGCTTCGCCAAGGGCGGTACTGGTGTCTTGAGCGTCGATGGCGCCGAGGTCGCCAAGCAGGCGATCCCGCATACCATCCCCTTCATTGCGACAATCGACGAGTCGTTCGATGTGGGTGTCGACACCCGATCGCCGATCGACGACAAGGACTACCAAGTGCCTTTCCGCTTTACCGGCACGCTCGACAAGCTGACGGTGAAGGTCGGGCCGCCGCAGATCTAGTTAGTCTAGCCGTGAGTGTGCGGGCATTTTCGAAACGCCCGTTCAGTGCCCCTTGCCGGGGGCACTGAATTAATGTCGAACATGTATCTGAAATTTAAGGCGTTTCTTCGAAGTTTGACTGTGGTTCGATAAAGGCGATTGCGTCTCTTCGGGGAATCGAATCGCAGCCCACCGCTATTCCTTGAGTCGTCGACGTTGCAATGCCCGAGAACGGCTTCAATCGGAGCGTCGCCGACCCATTGGTTCGACGCGTTTCCTGATCTCGACTGCAAAATGCCCCTGGTGCGTCGAGAGATCCTGTTGATCGATGCGCGGCTTGAAAAAACCAGTCGCAGCAGGCTGCCTGGCTCGGTCGTGAGGCCCAGGTTGGCGGCGGCCGCAGCGGGTCATTTTCGGTTTTACGACGGGCGGCCCCGACATCCCGTTAGCTCTATCGGCATTACAATTCGCGTAAACGCTCCGGGTACGCAAACACGAGGGTACCGCTATGCTGGTAGCAGACCCCTACTTGCCAACGCCGATTTGCGTCATGAAAGCGGCATTATCCCAGAACAGATACTCTTCGTCCATTGTGCCTTCCTTGTTCCAATGTCCTAAAGTAGCCATGGGTAGATGGTAGGTTTTGCCAGTCGGTTGAATAACCGTTCCATCCGCCATAGCCATAGGCTTGGTAAAGGTGCCGTCAAGAAATCCCATCACAGCAGTCCACTCGGCGTCGCCTGTGCCAAACCTTACTGGATGTTCGGTAATGCGGTTGTCTGGAGCAAAGGTCCACAAGAACTCCAGCTCCTTGATGTGATCTGGAATGCCCTTAGTGGTATGACCGTCAGGATAGTGCACGATGATGTCCTTGGCGTGGCTCTTATGAAGGTCCTCCCACTGCTGGCCGCTGTAGACATGGAAATCGAGGTCATCAAAGTTCGCTAGGCGTTTTGCCAGCTCGGGCGGCATCCCCTCGACTTTCGGGGTGGGCGCTCCAGCCTTGGTGCCAGGCCACGGCTCTTGATCGGCAGCTACCAAAGGTTTAGCGAAAAGAAGACAGGCACTCGTGAGGCCAACGCCGATCGCGAGCGACAGGGCGTGTTTTTGCATCATAATTTCTCTCCTCCGTTGTATCCGAAATGCCAGGGTCATCTACAGATCGCCGGAAACGGCGAGGACTCGGACAATAATCTCGGTCTATTCAGGTGAAAGTCATTAGATTGCGGTGAGTGGAGGGAGGTCGGCTTAGGCCCGAACTCAAATGGTTACATAGACCCAGTACTACTTTAACGGGTTTTGGTCAACTGGTATGCCGACGTGGCTATCAGCAAATAGCGATCGCGGCCTATCCTTTTAGCCCCGCCTTGATGATCGAGACGGCATAGCCTCTTCTTCGATTGCGCAAGGCAACGAATGGGACGAAGAAATCCTTGAGGATCCGGTCGACGGTCATGCCGAAAGCCGGCCTGCCCCTGCCCGGAAGCACAGGCAATTCGGGCTAACGCCACGACCCGCCCGGCAAGGGAGCGATGCACATTTTCTGAACCCGGCGATCGCTTGACACTTTTTTAGCCCCTCCATATGGTTTTGAACCAAATGGTAAAAAAAGGGGAACAATGATGACCAAAGATCTGCTTATGTCGCGCCGCGCGATAATCGCTTCGGGCATTGCCCTTGGCGTGAGCGGCCTGGCGCCGCTGGCGCGCGCAGCCGCACCCTTGAAAGTGGCCGGCATCCATGCATCGCCCGTTGAGAATGCCTGGAATTCCTGTCTTCACAAGGCCTTGCAAGACGCTGCCAAGGAGGGCGTAATCGAATATGTATTCTCAGAAGGCGTCTCCGGCACCGACTATCCGCGCGCCATGCGCGAATATGCCGAGCAGGGCAACAAACTGATCATCGGCGAAGCCTATGCCGTCGAAAAGGAAGCCCGACAGGTGGCGGCCGATTACCCCGATACCGCCTTCGTGCTCGGATCCAGCGGCAAGGAGGAAGACAGTAACTTTGGCGTGTTCGGTACCTGGAACTATGACGGTGCCTATCTCGCCGGGATGCTGGCGGGCAAGATGACCAAGTCCAACGTCGTGGGCTCCGTCGGCGCCATGCCGATCCCCGAAGTCAACATGTTGATCAACGCCTTCGCGGACGGCGTCAAGTCCGTCAATCCCGACTGCAAGCACCTCGTCGCTTTCATTGGCACCTTCTTCGACCCGCCGAAGGCGCGCGAAGCGGGCCTCGCCCAGATCGACGCCGGCGCCGACGTCCTGTTCGGCGAACGCATCGGCACTGCCGACGCCGCCAAGGAGCGCAAGATCAAGGCCGTCGGTTCACTGATCGACTATACGCCGCGCTACCCCGACACCGTCTTCGCCAACGCGCTGTGGGGCTTCCGGCCGATCCTTAACGCGGCGATCGCCGACGTTGTGGCCGGCAAGCCCGTCGGCCGCAACTACACAGCCTATGGCCTGATGAAGGAAGGTGGCAGCGACATCGTCTTCGTGAAGGGAGTGGCGCCGGCAGAGGCGGAAGCGGCGATGGAGGCCAAGCGCGCCGACATCAAGGCCGGCAAGTTCGAGGTGCCGCAGAACATGGAACAGCCGAAGTAATTCGGCTCGATCATGCCCCGCAAGCCGCCAGCAGACGCCACCGACGTGGCGGAGATGATCCGTTCCGGACAGTTGACTGCAGCGGAAGCGATGCAGTCCTCCCTCGCCGCCGCTGTGCGGCATTCCGGCCTGGGCGCGATTGCCCATCTCGACGAAGAGATGGGGATGGCCGCGGCGCGTGCAGCCGACGACGAACGTTTGGCTGCGCCCCGGCGCTTCGCCGCTCGACCGTTTGGCGGTGTGCCGACGCTGGCGAAGGATCTTGGTGGCCCCTTCGCCGGTCTGCCGGTGACAGGCGGCTCGCGCCTTTTCCAGCGGCGGGGCGGGGCCGCCGACTCCGAGCTTGCGGCCCGGTTCCGCGCGGCCGGCTTTTGCATGTTCGGCCTGACGACCAGCCCCGAATTTGGCCTGTCGCTGGCAAGCGAACCGGCAATCGGCCCCGTCTGCCGAAATCCGAATGACCCGACCCGCACTGCCGGAGGTTCGTCGGGTGGGGCGGCCGCAGCCGTCGCGGCCGGTATCGTCGCGATTGCACACGCCACGGACGCTGGCGGCTCGATCCGGGTTCCGGCCGCCTGTTGCGGCCTTGTCGGGCTAAAACCCAGCCGCGGTGCCATGCCGGCCGGTCCCTCTTTCGGCAATCATCTGGGCGGCATCGCCAGCGAACTCGTCGTCACACGCTCGGTGCGCGACACGGCACGCGCCCTGGAGGCATTCAGCGGCAATGCCCGCGGCCCCTTTCCCGACATCGCCATGCATGCGGACCGACACCGCCCACTCAGGATCGGCCTCCTTGCGGATACCGGCCCGCGCTGGCCGACCGGGGCCGACCGGCTCGAAACCGTCGAGGCCGCAGCTATCGCCCTTGAGAAAAAAGGTCACTCGATCGTTCAGCTCGACTGGAGCGATATTGAAACCGTGGTGGAGCCGAGCGCGCGTGCCTTCGCGGAGATCGTCGCCGTCAACCTGGCCAGGTTTGTCGCAGACCTTGATCTCGACATCGGCATGGCCGAACCCATGACGCAGGCAGTGGCCGCCTATGGCCGGGCCATGCCCGCGACTACGCTCTGGGCATCGCTGAACGAGGCAGTCCTCGTCAGCCATCATATGTGGATGCTGTTCGAAACGGTCGATTGCATCCTATCGCCAATGCTGTCCTCGGCGCCGCTTGCGATCGGCTCGTTTCCGTCCGATCATGGCGACATGAAGCAGCATTTCGAACGCATGACGGCCTTCGCGCTGCTCGCGTCACTCGCCAATGTCTCGGGGTTTCCTGCCTTGACACTTCCATTCGGAACAGACGCCGCCGGCCTGCCCTTGCCGATCCAACTCATGGCGCCGATCGGCCGTGAATTGCTGTTGCTCTCGCTTGCTAGGCGCCTAGAAGCTGAGGAATGCTGGCAGCATCGCTTCCCGATCGCGGGTTTTGCAGCGTGACGCGGGTGCTGGAAATTTCCGGCGTCTCCAAGCGCTTCGGCGACAACCTCGCCAATGATGATATTTCGCTTTTTCTCAACGAGGGCGAGATCGTCGCGCTTCTGGGCGAGAACGGTGCCGGCAAGACGACGCTGATGAGCATTCTCTTCGGCCATTACGTCGCGGATGCCGGGCGCATTTTGATCCATGGCCGCGAACTGCCCCCCGGCAAGCCCCGGGACGCGATCCGCGCCGGCGTCGGCATGGTTCACCAGCATTTCTCGCTGGCGCCGAATCTGACGGTGCTCGAAAACATCATGACCGGCACGCAAAAGCTCTGGGCGTGGCGCTCCGAAACAGGCGCCGCGCGCAAGAAGCTGCTCGCAATTTCCGACCGCTTCGGCCTCAAGGTCTCTCCGGACGCGCGCCTCGGGGATCTCTCGGTCGGCGAGCAGCAGCGCGTCGAAATCCTGAAAGCGCTCTTCAACGACGCCCGCATTCTGATCCTCGACGAGCCGACCGCGGTCCTGACCAATATCGAGGCGGAGCAGCTGTTTTCGACACTGAAAGAAATGGCACGGCACGGTCTGTCGCTGATCTTCATTTCCCACAAGCTCGACGAGGTCATGGCGGCAGCCGACCGTATCGTCGTGCTGCGCGGCGGCAAGATGGTGGCCGAGCGCCGGGCGTCAGAAACCAGCAAGGCGGAACTTGCCGAACTGATGGTCGGCCGCCGGGTCAGCCGGCCGGTGCGCGAGCCTTCGACGCCAGGCGCCGTCGTACTGGAAGCCGCTTCCATCACGGTTAGGATCGGCGGCGTCGACAGACTGAAGAATACAAGCTTCCGTCTCCGGGAAGGTGAGGTGCTCGGCATCATCGGCGTCTCGGGCAATGGCCAGGCGGCTTTGGCCGCGCTGCTGTCGGGCACGCTTTCGCGCACGGCGGGCGATCTCATCCTGTTTGGCCAACCCGTCGGCAATCTCGTTGTCGCCGATATCGTGGCAGCGCATATCGGCCGCATTCCCGAGGACCGAAACAGGGAAGGCGCGATAGGCGAAATGGCGATCTGGGAAAATACCGTGCTCGAACGCCTTTCCACCTTTGCCAGCCGTGGACTGGTGGACCGCAAGGCAGGCATCGCCTTCGCCCGCGAGATTATCGACGCATTCGACGTGCGCGGCGGCAATCCGCAAAACCGCACCCGGCTTCTTTCCGGCGGCAACATGCAGAAGCTCATCCTTGGCCGCAATCTTCACCAGCGCCCGCGCATATTGATCGCAGCGCAGCCGGCGCGCGGCCTCGACGAGGGCGCGGTCGCCGCGGTGCACACCCGGCTCCTTGAAGCCCGCCGCCAGGGCACGGCCGTGCTTTTGATCTCCGAGGATCTCGACGAGGTGATCGCGCTGGCGGACCGCATCCAGGCCATCGTCGGCGGTCGGCTTTCTCCGCCAATCGATGCAGAACATGTCGATGCGCGCCGGCTGGGCCTGATGATGGCGGGCGACTGGAGCGATACGACAGGGGAGGCCGAAGATGCGATTTGAGCGTCGCGAGCATCGGCCGTTCTACCTTCTTGTCGGCATGCCGATCATCGCCGTCGCCGCGGCACTCGCGCTTTCTGGCATCCTGATCTCCATTGCCGGCGGGCCGGTCTTCGAAGCCTATCGGCGCATCCTCACCGGTGCATTCGGCTCGCGTCTGTCGGCGACAGAGACCCTGACCCGGGCGACACCGCTTGTTCTCACCGGGCTCGCCGCCGCCGTCGCCTTCCGGGCAAGACTCTGGAATATCGGCGCGGAGGGCCAGTTCTATATCGGCGCGGTCGCGGTCGCCGCGTGCGGCTCGAAACTGCTGGCGGGCCTTCCCGGCCCCATCCTCATTCCGGTCCTGCTGGTGATTGGCGCGGTCGCCGGCATGGTAATGATCCTGATCCCGCTCTGGCTCAGGCTCCGTTTCTCGGTCGATGAAGTGGTGACCAGCCTGCTCATGAACTTCATCGCGCTGCTTTTCGTCTCGATGCTGATTAACGGCGTGCTGAAGGACCCGATGGCCTTCGGCTGGCCTCAGTCGCAATCCGTCGTCGACCACGCCGTGCTGCCCAAGCTGATCGCCCGCTCGCGACTGCATATCGGCTTCGTGATCGCGATCGCGCTTGCTGTCATCGTTCATTTCCTGCAGGCCAGGACAGTCTTCGGCATGCAGTCGCGCGCTGCCGGGCTCAATCCCCAAGGTGCCGTGTTCGCAGGCGTGCCCCTGGCGCTCACGCTGGTCAAAGTGGCCTGCCTTTCGGGCGGGCTTGCCGGCCTTGCCGGCGCGATCGAGGTCATGGGCGTCAAAGGCTACGTCACCACTGATCTGTCCCCCGGGTTCGGTTACTCCGGCATCGTCGTCGCCATGCTCGCCAATCTCAACCCGCTCGGCGTCGTGCTCGCGGCACTTTTCACCGCCACCATGTTCGTCGGTGCGGACGGCATGAGCCGCAGCCTCGGCATCCCGACCTATATCGCCGATGTAACGGTGGCGCTGTCGCTGCTCACCATGCTGGTAGCGCTGTTTTTCACCCAATACAGGATCCGCCGATGAACGAGATCGTCGACATCCTCACATCGGCGGGCCTCTGGGCGGCGATCCTACGCATCGCGACGCCCTTGGTATTCGGCACCCTGGGCGCGCTGCTTTGCGAACGCGCCGGGGTGCTCAACCTCGGCATCGAGGGCATCATGACCTTTGGCGCAATGATCGGATGGCTAACAGTCTATCACGGGGCCGATCTCTGGACCGGTCTTCTGGTGGCGGCCATCGCAGGCATGATATTTGGCTTGTTGCATTCCGCCCTGACGGTCACGCTCGGCCTTTCCCAGCATGTCTCGGGTCTGGGCGTGACGCTGTTTGCATCGAGCTTCAGCTACTATCTCTTCCGCCTGATCGTGCCGGTCGCGGGCACGCCGCCGACGATTGTGCCCTTTCAGCCGATCAGCATACCCGTTCTGTCCACTCTTCCCTTCGTTGGCCCTGCCTTCTTCACGCAGACGGCGCCAACCTATCTCGCCATCGTCATGGCGCTGCTGCTTGCCTATGTCGTCTTCCACACGCCGCTTGGCCTTGCGATCCGCATGACCGGCGAGAACCCGCATGCGGCAGAAGCGCAGGGCGTCGATCCGATGCGGATACGCTATGGCGCGGTGATCGTCGGCAGCGCGCTGATGGGCATGGGCGGTGCCTTCCTCACGCTTTCAGCCTTCAACAGCTTCTTCCCGACCATGGTACAGGGCCGCGGCTGGATCTGCATCGCGCTTGTCGTCTTTTCATCGTGGAGGCCGGGGCGTGCCCTGTTCGGGGCTTTGCTCTTCGCCTTCTTCGACGCCTTCCAGCTACGCTTGCAGACCGTGGTGCAGGGCATACCGTACCAGATTTTTTTGATGACCCCCTATGTGCTGTCGATCGCCGCACTCGCCGCCATGGCGCGGCGCGCCCGCGTGCCACAGGCGCTGATGCAATCCTATCGCCGCGGCGAACGATAACGAGGAGATCCCATGTTCGACCTGATCATCCGAAAGGCCAACCTTCCCGATGGCCGCACCGGCGTCGACGCCGTAAAGGGAGCAAAGATTGCCGCCGTCGAACCCCAGATCGACAGCCCTGCGAGAGCGGAAATAGATGCGACCGGCCGGCTGGTAACGCCGCCCTTCGTCGATCCTCATTTCCATATGGACGCGACACTGTCGCTCGGCCTGCCGCGAATGAACGTCTCCGGTACGCTCCTGGAGGGCATCTCGCTCTGGGGCGAGCTTCGGCCGCTTTTGACGAAGGAGGCGTTGGTCGAGCGAGCCCTGCGCTATTGCGACCTTGCCGTCAGCCAAGGCCTGCTGTTCATCCGCAGTCATGTCGACACATCTGATCCGCGCCTGGTGACAGTCGAGGCGATGATCGAGGTCCGCGAGAAGGTGAAGCCCTATATCGATCTGCAGCTCGTCGCCTTCCCGCAGGATGGCTATTACCGCGCCGAAAACGGCGTTGGGTCGCTCAACCGCGCCCTCGACATGGGAATCGACATCGTCGGCGGGATCCCGCATTTCGAACGGACGATGGACGACGGACGTGCCTCGGTGGAAGCGCTCTGCAGGATCGCCGCCGATCGCGGCCTGGCGGTCGACATGCATTGCGACGAGACCGACGACCCCATGTCGCGGCACATTGAGACGCTGGCCGCCCAGACGGTGCGTTTTGGCCTGCAGGGCCGCGTCGCCGGCTCCCACCTCACCTCGATGCATTCAATGGACAACTATTACGTCTCCAAGCTAATCCCGCTGATGGCCGAGGCGAAGATCAACGTCATCCCCAACCCGCTGATCAACATCATGCTGCAGGGCCGACATGACAGCTATCCCAAGCGGCGCGGCCTCACCCGCGTGCGCGAGCTGATGGATGCAGGCCTCAACGTCTCTTTCGGCCACGACTGCGTCATGGACCCCTGGTATTCGATGGGCTCGGGTGACATGCTGGAAGTCGGCCACATGGCGATCCATGTGGCGCAGATGGCCGGGCTCGAAGACAAGAAGAAGATCTTCGACGCCATCACCGTCAATTCCGGCTAAGACAATGGGCCTCGAAGGCTACGGTCTTGAGAAGGGGTGCAATGCCGACTTTGCCATCCTGCAGGCTGCCGACCCGCTTGAGGCGCTGCGGCTGAAGCCGACGCGGCTTGGCGTCATCCGCCGCGGCAAGGTCATCGCCCGCTCCATGCCGTGCATCGCCGAGCTCTCCCTCGACGGCCGGCCCGCGCGGATCGATAGCGGGCGCGATTACGTGCCCTTAAGCTGAACAGGGTGTGGCCGCGTAACGCCACACCAAGCGCGCCGGGATCGCCGGAGCCAGGGTCATCGACGACAATCCAGACGATGTGCGGCCTCCTGGCCGTGCAGGTCGTCAACTCGTCCAGGGCCGTGTTTGGTCGTTCGCAGGGACCAAGGCAGGCGCCATGCCTTTACTTGTGAGCTCGACCTTCGTCAACACCGACTGCGCCACCGAGAAACCAGGGATGGCCGCAAACACTGCTGTGCGCAGCGAAAGCGCGAAGGCTCTCATCCTCCTGCGGGTCTCCCCCTTAGCATTTGGAATCGCCAATCAGACGTATGCCGCACATGATGTTCACCTGGCGGAATAGCCATGGCATTGGTGTGACCAGCAGACGAAGAGCGCACGCCATATACCCCGTGTGCAGCGCAGCAACGATTGTCACTTGCAATGTTTATAAAAACGTCTATCACTAAACATATTGCTAAACATGAGGGGTTGAGGAGTTCATGTAGGCATTCTCTGAAACGGGTGAACTTGCGCGGTCGGCAGGCGTCGGCCTTTGGTTCTGGGAGGAACGTATGCAAACGAAATCGAAAGCCCTTCTCGGGCTGGCATCGGCATTCATCATATCGTCGGCGCTGCCCAATCTCGCAAAAGCTGACCAACTGACACTCTGCTGGGCGGCCTGGGACCCGGCGAACGCACTTGTCGAACTTTCCAAGGATTTCACCGCCAAGACCGGTACGGAAATGAAGTTCGAGTTCGTGCCCTGGACGAGCTACGCGGATCGCTTCCTCAATGAACTGAACTCCCACGGAAAACTCTGCGACCTGATCATCGGCGACAGCCAGTGGATCGGCGGATCGGCGGAAAACGGCCACTACGTCAAGCTCAACGACTTCTTCGACAAGGAAGGCATCAAGATGGATGACTTCGTGCCGGCGACGGTCGTTGGCTATTCGGAATGGCCGAAGAACACGCCGAACTACTGGGCGCTGCCTGCCATGGGCGACGTGGTCGGCTGGACCTACCGCAAGGACTGGTTCGAAAAGCCGGAACTGAAAAAGGAATTCAAGGAAAAGTACGGCCGGGATCTCGCGGCCCCGAAGACCTACGACGAGCTGAAGCAGATTGCCGAGTTCTTCCAGAAGCGCGAGATCGACGGCAAGACCGTCTACGGCGCTTCGATCTATACCGAGCGCGGCTCCGAAGGCATCACCATGGGCGTGACGAACGTGCTCTACGACTGGGGCTTCCAGTATGGCAACCCGGACAAGCCCTATGAAATGGAGGGCTTCGTCAACTCGCCGGATGCAGTCAAGGGCCTGGAATTCTACAAGGCTCTCTATGATTGCTGCACCCCACCTGGCAGTTCGAACGTCTACATGGTCGAATCCGCCGATGCCTTCAAATCCGGCCAGGTCGCGATGCAGATGAACTTCGCCTTCACGTGGCCCGGCCTCTACAAGGACGAGAAGGTCGGCGGCGACCGGATAGGTTTCTTCCCCAATCCTGCCGAAAAGAAGCATTTCGCTCAGCTTGGCGGACAGGGCATCTCAGTCGTCTCCTATTCCGACAAGAAGGATGCCGCTCTGCAGTACATCAAGTGGTTTGCCCAGCCGGAAGTCCAGGCCAAATGGTGGCAGCTCGGTGGCTATTCCTGCCTGAAATCGGTTGTCAATGCGCCTGACTTTGCCTCCAGCCAACCCTACGCCCAAGCGTTTTTGGACTCGATGGCGATCGTCAAGGACTTCTGGGCCGAGCCGAGCTATGCAACCCTCCTCCAGGATATGCAAAAGCGCGTTCATAACTATGTGGTGGCCGGCAACGGCACCGCTCAGGAAGCGCTTGATGGCCTGGTGAAGGACTGGACGGAAGTCTTCAAGGACGACGGCAAGATCTAGTGTCCACCTGGACGCGCAACATTCTTGCCAGAATGGCGGCCCGGATCGCCAAGACTGCCGGGCCGCCTGATGTCTCACATACGCAAAGACCAGGTGACATCTTGAACATTTCCTCTTCATCCATGGTCGAGAAGGCAGCAGAAGCGACTGCAAGGGCGACGCCAACATCGGTCGCTCACCGCGTCCGCGGCCTGTCCGATCGAGCGATTGCCTGGGTGTTCATCGCCCCCACCATCATCCTTCTTCTCGCCATCAACATCTTCCCGCTCATCTGGGCCATCTATCTCTCGTTCACGAACTATCGCGCCAACCGTCCAAACGCGCCGGTCCTGAACGTCGGATTGAGCAATTACGAGCGCGTCCTGACCGACCCCGACATCTGGCAGGCGATGCAGACGACGGCGCACTTCGTGTTCTGGACGATCCTGTTGCAGACGGTGATTGGCTTTACGCTCGCCTATCTCATCGACCGCAAGTTTCGCGGCCACGCGTTCTGGACGACGCTGATCCTGATCCCGATGATGCTGTCGCCGGCCGTCGTCGGCAACTTCTGGCGCTTCCTCTACGAGCCACAGATCGGCCTCTTCGCCTACGCCGTCTCTCTCGTCACCGGCATACCGACAGCCGAGATCCAGATGCTCGGCAGTGTCTCATTGGCACCCTGGGCGATCATCATCGTCGATACCTGGATGTGGACCCCCTACGTGATGCTGATATGCCTTGCAGGTCTGCGCTCCATTCCGGACTACATTTACGAGGCCGCCGAGGTCGATCGCGCCTCCGCATGGCGCCAGTTCTGGTCGATCACCGTGCCAATGGCCCTCCCCTTCATCATGCTCGCTGTGCTTTTCCGCGGCATCGAGAACTTCAAGATGTTTGACATGGTCACGCTCTTGACCGGCGGTGGCCCGGGCTCGACCACCGAAGTCGCCTCCATCACGCTGAAGCGTACGGCCTTCGAGAGCTGGGCAACAGGTCGGGCCTCTGCCTTCGCCATTGTCCTCTTCGTGGCCGTGTTCGGCCTCGCCAACATCTACGTCAAGGCACTCAACAGGGTGAAGCAACGATGAGCTCCGTCACCTCAGCCCATTCGGTCGTAGAGCCGAGCTTGACCAGCAAACGCATCGCCGGCGCTATCGTGATCCTCTACGCCCTGATCACCTTAATCCCGCTTGTCTGGATTTTCCTGACCAGCATCAAGTCACCGCCCGATTCCATCAGCTACCCTCCCAAGATCGTTTTTACACCGACGCTGGAAGGCTATTGCAACCTTCTGACGACGAGGACGCGCCAGACGCCGGAATACATCGCCTCCCTGCCCATGCCGACCGGCACCTGCGACGAGGTGACACGCAAGCGAAACATGGTGATCGCCGGCCCCTCGAACTTCCTGCCGCGTTTCGCAAACTCGCTGGTGATCGCCTTTGGCTCGACGTTCCTGGCGGTCTTTCTGGGAACGCTCGCCGCCTACGGCTTCTCCCGCTTCAGGGTGCCGCTTGCCGACGACTTGCTGTTCTTCATCCTGTCGACGCGCATGATGCCGCCCATTGCCGTCGCCATCCCGATCTATCTCATGTACCGCGAGCTTGGCCTATCGGATACGGCGCTCGGCATGATCCTGCTCTACACGGCGGTCAACGTCTCGCTCGCAGTCTGGCTGCTCAAGGGCTTCATCGACGAGATCCCGCGCGAATACGAGGAAGCCGCAATGATCGACGGCTATACCCGGCTGCAGGCTTTCTGGAAGGTTGTCCTGCCGCAGGCAACCACAGGCATCGCCGCCACCGCGATCTTCTGCCTGATTTTCGCCTGGAACGAATACGCCTTCGCGGCCCTGCTGACATCGGGCGAAGCTCAAACCGCGCCACCCTTCATTCCGACCATCATCGGCGAGGGCGGTCAGGACTGGCCGGCAGTCGCGGCGGGAACGACGATCTTCCTCATCCCGATCCTCGTCTTCACCATCCTCCTGCGCAAGCAGCTCTTGCGTGGCATAACCTTCGGAGCGGTCCGCAAATGACGCATCTGATCGAAACACCGCCCCCTTCCCGCCCTAAGCGCCCCTTCTTCCTGCGCCGCGGTCCGATGGAAAATATCGCAACCACACTGATTGCGATCGGCTTTCTCACGCTCTTCCAGCCGTTCCTGCTGGTTCTCTATACCTATTCGCTGGTAACGCTGCTTGCAGGCACGGCCATGTTCATCATCGTCTCGAAGTTCCCGGAGTGAGCCATGGCGGACATCAGAATCGAAAATCTCCGCAAGCAATTCGGCAGCTTCGTCGCGGTGCAGGACTCGACCTTGCGCATTCATGACGGCGAGTTCCTGGCACTGCTCGGACCGTCTGGGTGCGGCAAGACGACGACACTTCGTATGATTGCCGGACTTGAACTGCCGACCAGCGGCAAGATCCATCTTGATGGCGAAGACGTCACCTTCAATCGCGCCAGTGCCCGGGACATAGCCTTCGTGTTCCAGCTGTTTGCGCTCTATCCGCATATGAACGTGCGCAAGAACATCGGCTTTCCCCTGCTCTCGCAAGGCATGCCGAAGATGGAAATCCGCCAGCGCGTCGAGGAAACTGCGCGGCTGCTGCAGATTAATCATATCCTTGACCGATCCGTTTCCGGACTTGCCGGCGGCGACCGCCAGCGCGTGGCTCTTGGCCGGGCGATCGTGCGCCGTCCGAAGTGTTTCCTGATGGACGAACCCCTCGGCACGCTCGACGCGGAATTCCGCGAAGTCATGGTCCACGAACTGCGCGAACTGCACAACCGCATCCATGCGACGACGGTTTACGTCACGCATGATCAGCACGAGGCCATGGCTATGGCCGACAAGATCGCGGTCATGAACCATGGTGTCATCGAGCAATTCGGCACACCGCAGGAAATCTACAGCAAGCCAGCCACCATGTATGTCGCGGATTTCATCGGCTCGCCGCCGATGAATTTCATGCGCTTCACCTCAGGCCTTCAGACGGGAGCACGGTCGATATCGCTTCATGGCGTCGATGTCAGCATTCCTGAGGTGCACCAGGACGTGGCCGAAGCCGAACTAGCGCTTGGTGTCAGGCCTGAACATATTCGCTTCAGCGATACCTCTCCATTGCGCGGAGCGGTCTACGGCAGCGAATATCTCGGGACCAATCAGGTTGTGGCAATCGAGACGTCGAGCGGCGTCATCAAGGCTCGCGTTCCGGCAAATCGCAACTTTCGTATCGGCGAGACGGTTGGTCTTGCGTTCAACCCGGCCAAGCTCGCGCTGTTCGATTGCAAGTCGGGCCGCGCCATTGCTTCGGCACTCTATTCGGAGGCACGACATGGCTGACGTCGCTCTCAAAGGCCTCAGCAAGCGTTTTGGCGATACACAGGCTCTGGCTGATTTGGACCTATCGATCCATGACGGTGAGTTCGTCGTCCTGCTTGGGCCAACGGGCGCCGGCAAGACGACGACGCTGCGGCTGATTGCCGGCCTGGAACGCCCCGACAGCGGCCGCATCGAGATAGGCGGGCGCAACGTCGCAGGCGAAGCTCCGGCCGACCGGGACGTCGCATTCGTCTTCCAACAATATTCGCTCTATCCGCATATGACGGTCTACGACAACCTCGCCTTCCCGCTACGAGCGCCAGTGCGCAAGCTCAGCGGCGAAGAAATCGACCGGCGCGTGCGGGAAATTGCGCGCATGGTCAGGATCGACCATAAGCTCGAGAACCGTTCGACACGATTGTCGGGTGGCGAAATGCAGCGCGTTGCGATTGGGCGGGCGCTGGTGCGCCGCCCGGCCATCTATCTGATGGACGAGCCACTGTCGTCGCTCGATGCAAAGCTACGGGCGGAACTTCGCTTGGAACTCAAGCGGATCCAGAAGGAGCTCGGCTCGACGCTGCTCTATGTAACCCACGACCAGGTCGAAGCCATGACGATGGCGGATCGGATCGGCATTGTTGCGGGAGGAAGGCTGTTGCAGGTGGGAACGCCCCGCGAAATCTACGGCAATCCTGCCAGTCTTCATGTCGCTGCCCGTCTTGGCCAACCGCACATCAACCTACTGCCCCCCGATCTTCTTCCTGGCGCCAATCCGCCTCCCGGGACCAAGACGATCGGCGCGCGAACAGAGCATCTCGATATCATCGTCGATCAGAACGCCAATGCCAAAATCGACTGGATCGAACACCTGGGAGACCAGAACCACCTGCACATCCGGGTGCGTGACCACAAGCTCGTCACGCTTGCCGATCCATATCTCGCGATCCGGCCGGGTGATCGAATCGGCCTGACGTTGCGCGATCCGCTCTATTTCGACGCCAGCGGCCAGCGCCTCGGATAAATATTGAACGAAACGAATACACTGGCATCAAAAGACGGGTCTCATTCCATGAAGCATTTCTTCAATCGCCGGGAAACCATCGTTACTGAAGCACTCGACGGTCTGCTCCTGACAAGCAGCGCCGGTCGTCTTGCCCGCCTGGATACCTTCCCCGAGATCAAGGTGATCCTGCGCGCGGACTGGGATAAATCGAAGGTTGCAATCATCTCCGGCGGCGGAGCCGGCCATGAGCCCTCACACGCCGGCTTCGTCGGCAAGGGCATGCTCACGGCGGCCGTATCCGGCGAGATCTTTGCCTCGCCCAGTGTCGATGCCGTGCTCACAGCCATCCGTGCCGTAACAGGCCCAAGGGGCGCCCTGCTGGTCGTCAAGAACTATACAGGCGACCGTCTGAACTTCGGCCTTGCCGCCGAGAAGGCGCGCGCCGAGGGATTCGCCGTCGAGATGGTGATTGTCGCCGACGACATCGCAATTCCTGGCATCAACCAGCCGCGCGGCGTTGCCGGTACGCTGTTCGTGCACAAGATCGCCGGCTATCACGCGGAAGCCGGGGCCGAGCTGAAGACGGTCGCAGCCCAGGCGGCGGCCGCAGCACACGACATCGTTTCGCTCGGCATGTCGCTTTCGACCTGCAGCGTACCCGGTCAGGCGCATGAGGATCGGCTTGGCGCCGACGAGGGAGAGCTCGGTCTCGGCATCCACGGCGAGCCAGGGGTCGAGCGCATTTCCCTACAGCCGGTTGCCGATCTGGTGGCCACCATGACCAACCGGTTGGCCGCCAAGATTGACGAGGCAGGAGACTTTGGGCTGCTGATCAACAACCTTGGCGCGGTGCCGCCGCTCGAGATGGGCGTTATCGCCAACGCGGTGTTGTCTTCACCTCTCTCCGGCCGTGTTCGGCTGATCATCGGCCCGGGACCGATGATGACCGCACTCAACATGAACGGCTTCTCACTTTCACTGATCCGGCTGGATGCGGTTCGCGAAGCCGCGCTGAAGGCTGCCGTCGAGCCGCATGCCTGGGTACCTGCCACCGAACGGCACGCGATCGCCATTGTTGCTGCACCGCGAGTATCCGTGCGGGATGCAGCGACGCCGCCCAGCGCCGACAGTCGCAATCGTCGCTTATTGACGGCGCTTTGCGCGCATCTGATTTCCCTCGAAATCGAGCTGAATCGCTTGGATAGCCGCGTCGGCGATGGCGATACGGGTTCCACCGTGGCAACAGGAGCGCGCAGTATTCTTTCCCGCATCGACACGCTGCCGTTGAAGGATCCTGCCGCCACCATGGCCTCGGTCGGCGAGGTCCTGAGCACGAGCATGGGCGGCTCGAGCGGCGTGCTGCTCTCGATCTTCTTTACGGCCGCATCCAAGGCCATGGCGGAAAAGGCTGATTTCGCTGCTGCCCTGCTTGCCGGGCTCGAGCGGATGACGTTCTATGGAGGGGCCGGCGTCGGCGACCGCACGATGGTCGATGCGCTGGCTCCGGCACTTGCGGCTTTGGCATCCGGTAATGTCGCGGCCGCGGCAAAGGCTGCGGCAGCCGGTGCCGAGTCGACCAAGGCAATGCGGAAGGCAAAAGCCGGCCGCGCCTCTTATGTCGGCGAGAAGGATCTGGAGGGAGTGCCGGATCCGGGCGCCGTCGCTGTGGCAAACGCATTCGAAGTTGCAGCGACGCTGACATAGCCGGCGCTGCTGCTGGGAGGGTAACACGTGCAGGCAGAACCAGTTCTTCTTGCGGGATTGATTGAAGTTTGCCGTGCGACGATTGCGGCAAACAGCGATCATCTCTGCGCACTGGATCGCGCAATCGGTGACGGCGATCATGGAACCAACATGCAGCGAGGCTGTGAAGCGGTTAGCGCCGAAGAGGCAACGGTCTCAAGCCTCCCCTTGCCTGACGCGCTGGAAAGGATTGGCCTGACACTGGTGATGAGCATAGGCGGTGCGGCCGGCCCACTCTACGGAACGCTGCTAATGGAGATGGGACGCGAGCTTCGCAAATCGGATCAGGGACAGGATTTTTCCTCGGCGTTAAAGCAGGCCATTGATGCTGTTGCCCGTCGCGGACGTTCGCACGCCGGAGATAAGACCCTGCTCGACGTGCTGTACCCTGTGCAAGATGCGCTTGCGCACCGCTCGCCATTGACCGATATCGTGCGTCGGGCGGAGCTTTCCGCAGGCTTCACCGCCGCCATGAAGGCCATGCGCGGCCGAGCAGCCTACCTTGGAGAGCGTTCGATCGGCCACGTTGATCCGGGCGCCTCGAGCTGCGCTCTCTTGACAATTGCTATCTGCCGCTACCTTGAGGAGCACCGCCCGGCATGAGTGTGAAGACCCCAAACGTCGGGATTGTGATCGTCTCCCACTCGCCGCTGGTCGCGCAAGGCACGGCCGACATGGTGCGGCAGATGGTGGGCGACAGCGTGCCGCTCGCCTGGTCGGGCGGCAATAGTCGCGGAGAGCTCGGCACGGATGCCGGCGGTATCCTGACAGCCATAGAGGAGGCCTGGTCAGAGGCGGGTGTCGCCGTTTTCGTCGACCTTGGCGGGGCCGAAACCAACAGCGAGATGGCCATCGAAATGCTCGGTTTGCCGCGCGCAAAGCTCATCTCGATCTGCAATGCTCCGGTGGTGGAAGGCGCCGTCATCGCCGCTGCCGAGGCCTCCGGCGGGGCATCGCTGGCAAAGGTTGTAGCGACAGCAGAGGAACTGTCACCGTGATGAGCGGCGGATTGCGCAAAGAAAATCGGGAGGCCGAACAAGTGCATGCCAGTTGCCAGACGGAGGTCGAAGTGAAGCACGGGGTAGGCTTGCACGCCCGCCCCTCGGTGACGTTCACGCGGCTGGCAAAGTCGTTTCCCTGCTCGATCGAAGTCGCCGTCAATGGCAGCGACGTCTGGCTGAACGGCAAGAGCATCATCAAGATCATGGGCGCCAGGATCCGCAAGGGATCCATGCTGAAGATCCGCGCCGACGGAATCCTCGCAGAAGAGGCAATCCGGGCATTGAAGGACCTCATCGAGCGTAACTTTGATGAAGAAAAGAAACATGGCCGCACCGCTTAGATTGCAAGCAACGAGCGCCTCTCCGGGCGTCGCATCCGGGCCGGCCTATATCGCGGAACAGCCGGCTGCCGCTGCCCTGTCACAATCGGCCGTTTCGGGGCACGCGGAGCTGGCAGCGGCCATCGAAACCGCTACCGAGGAGCTTCAAAACCTTGCCACAGGCACGGACGCAGAAGGCGGCGACATCATCGATTTTCAGCTCGAAGTGCTTCGCGATCCGACGATCGCCGAAATGGCAGGTGTGCGTATCGATGCGGGCGAGAATGTCGTATTCGCGTGGGTCGGGACACTCGACGGATACATCCGTGAACTGGAAAGCGCTGAAGAAGACCAGCTGCGGGCACGCGCCGTCGATATTCTGGACATCAAAAATCGCGTACTGGCGGCGCTGACGGGAACGCCGGTAAAGGACTTTCCGGCCGGATCTATCTATGTCGGCAAGGACATGGAGCCCAGCCGCTTTCTCGCACATGACTGGTCTGCAGGCGGCGGCATTGCGCTCTACGCCGGAAGTGCCGCGGGCCACGTCGCCCTTCTTGCCAGATCACGGTCGGTCCCGATGGTTATCGGCGCGGGACGTTTCGTCACCGCTGGCGGCCAACATATACGCGTTGATGGAGATGCAGGCGTGATCGTCCTTCAGAAGGGCAAGGAGGGCGCAGCGCCAATCCGGCCCGAGCTTCCAGTATCAAGCACAGTACCGACTGACAACGGGATGCTGCAGACGTCGGATGGCGCGCAGATTCTGTTGTCTATCAATCTCAACGCCCTCGAGGAAATCGACGGGATCGCCCCAACGACGGCGGCCGGCATCGGATTGATGCGCTCCGAATTCGCAGTCGCGTCACTCGCTGATGCGGCAAACGAGGAGAAGCAACTCGCCATCTACCGGCGCGTCCTTGACTGGGCCGACGGCAGATCGGTGACGATCCGCATGCTGGATGTCGGCGGCGACAAGCCGCTCCCCGGCCTCGCAGCTTCGCCCGCATTGCGCGGCATCCGTCTTCTTCTTGCCCGGCCAGAGATCACGCGCGTTCAAGTGCGTGCGTTGTTGCGGGCCGCCATCTTCGGTCATCTGCGCGTCATGCTGCCGATGGTGACCTTTCCGTCGGAAGTCGATGATATGCGGCAGATCTTTCGAGAAGAGGCCGCCGAGCTTGCGCGCCGGGGCGTGCCGCACCGCCTGCCTTCGATTGGCATGATGGTGGAAGTGCCGGCCGCCGCGTTCATGCTCGAGCAGTTCGAAGGCGCGGACTTCTTTTCATTCGGCACCAACGACCTCGCGCAGTATCTCGCCGCCTCGACCCGCGAAGATGCCGATTTCGCCGCACACCGAGAGAAGACCGCTCCGGCTGTACTGCGCCTGCTCGCTTATGCCGTAAAACTTGCCGGTAGCAAACCGCTCAGCATCTGCGGCGACATGGCCGGCGATCCGCGCTGGACAGCCGAACTGCTGGCCGCCGGCATCCGGCATTTTTCCATGGCGCCCGCTCAACTTCCCGCGATAAGATCGGCAATCGTCGGTTTGAATGCCGGTGGGACAAAGGCAGCCGGAGAATAAGATGGCGCGCGAAGACACCGAAGACGCCATTATCACCTATAAGTCAATTCTGGCGCAGATCATCGACAACCGACCTTCTGGAACCCGTCAGCGACTGGCCACGGAATTGGGTAAGCACCGCAGCTTCGTTACGCAGATAACAAGCCCGACCTACGCGACGCCTCTTCCTGCGCGGCATCTCGCGACGATCTTCCGGGTCTGTCATGTCAGCACCGCCGAACAGGAGCGTTTTCTGGAGGCCTACCAGAATGCGCATCCCGGCAAACTGCCGGAGCTTGGCGCCTCGGAAAAACTGCGGCATCTTTCACTCATGGTCCCTGATTTCGGCGACGAGCGACGCAACCGACTGCTGGAGGAAGCAATCGCCGATCTGGTGCAGAAGATTGCCGCAATTTCCGGACCGCCGGAGTGAATGGCGTTGCGCTTGGTGCGACAAGACTGAGACGATTATCGCCTTGGGAGGGGCTTGATGAAGAAGTTCATCAACACAGCAGAAACCATGGTCGCCGAAAGCCTCGAAGGCTTTGTGCGTGCCCATGAGGAGTTCGTTGTGTTCGGCGTCGACCGCAAGTTTATCCGCCGTCGCCACATGGTTCCGGGCAAGGTGGCGATCATATCCGGCGGCGGCGCGGGTCATGAGCCAATGCACATCGGCTTCGTCGGCCGCGGCATGCTCGATGCGGCTTGCGTCGGGCACATTTTCACGTCTCCCACGCCGAGCCAGATCGTGAGCGCCATCGAGGAAGCGGACACCGGGGCCGGATGCCTGCTGGTAGTGAAGAACTATGACGGCGACGTCATGAATTTCGAAATGGCGGTAGAGATGTCATCCAGCCGCCACAAAATTGAAACGGTGATCATCAGCGACGACATCGAAACGGCAAGGACAGGCGACGGGCGCGGCCGCCGTGGCGTCGCCGGTACACTGATCATAGAGAGGCTTCTAGGCGCAGCGGCCGAACGAGGCATGACCCTCTCCGAACTGAAAGGCCTCGGCGACGGCCTCGCTCCACGCATCCGATCGATGGGCGTCGCCCTGACCGGCGTGACGGTCCCGCACACGCAGCGCACAACTTTCGCGCTCGGACCGAGCGAAATGGAAGTGGGCGTCGGCATTCATGGGGAGCCGGGCCATTCGAGAGCGCCCTTCTCCAACGCCGACACCATCGTCAGGCATCTGAGCAACACGATCCTCAACGATATCGCCCGAACCGCCGATAAAGCATTGCTTTTCGTCAACGGGCTTGGCGGCACGCCACCGGCCGAACTCTATCTCGCCTACAACGCTGCTCACCGCTTCATGGTCGACCACGGCCTGCGGATCGAGCGCTCGCTTGTCGGCACTTACGCCACGTCGCTCGACATGCAGGGCCTTTCCGTCACGCTCGCCTTCCTCAGCGACGAGGAGTTTGCCCTATGGGATTCGCCGGTTGCAACCGCCGCGTTGCGCTGGGGGTGTTAGGTTCCGGCACCACCGCCGAAGCGGCCTGCGCGCAATCCGAGGCCGCAAATCAGCTTGCCTGCAGTCGCACGCCGAGATCCTTCCTCCGGCTCTTGCCGGGGAGCACGGCCTCACCGTTTCTTCCACCACTCCCTGGGACGTCATGGGTTTGATTGGGCGGTGCCATTGACGATTGAAGGGCAGCTTCCCGCCAGCCAAATCGTCCACGCGCTGCTGGAAGACAAAGCCGAACGAGCAGCCTTCAGTTCGGCTTCTGCCGGCCGTAGAGCAGTAGCATGCCGATGATGACCACTCCGTAGATCAGCTGTCGGCCGGCCTCTTCAATCTGCATTACTGAGAGGATTGACTGCAGCAGCGTGATCAGGATGACGCCCGCGACCGTTCCAAGGTAGGACCCCTTGCCGCCGAGAACATGGGTTCCGCCGAGGACCACGGCTGCGATCGACGGCAGCAGATAGGCGTCCCCCATCGACTGCGATGCCTTGGACGCGTAACCGGCAAGCAACACGCCGCCAAGCGCGCTGAGCGACCCCGAAATCACGAAGGCGAGCAAGGCAATGCGCCGGGTGTCGATGCCCGACATATAGGCGGCCCGTTCCCGGTTTCCGATCGCGTAAAGCGAGCGGCCGAACGTGGTTCTGGTCAGCAGGAAGACGGCGAGGATGCCGACGGCAAGCCAGACAAGGACGCCGTTCGGGACGGACGGGATCGTATGGCCGGTCGCAAGGAAGCGCATCGCCGGGGTAGCCGAATCCTGCGGTGAGAAGCCGCCGGTGTAGACGACCATCAACCCTTGCACGACGGCATTCGTCGCAAGCGTGATGATCATCGAGGGAATGCGCAGGTACGCCACGGCAAGCCCGTTGACGAAACCGATCGCTGCGCCGCAAGCAATTCCGAAGGGAATGGCAAGGAACGAGCCGCTGGTTCCATAGGCTGTCGCGGCGCATGCCATCATCGCGCCGGCGGTCACTGTCCATGGAACCGAAAGATCGATCTGTCCAAGCAAGATGACCATCATCATGCCCGTCGCAATGACGCCGAGGAACGAGGCGACCTTCAACTGTTGCAACAGGTAATCGGGCGACAGGAAGTTGGAGGAATAGATCGATCCACCAAGCAGCAGAAGGAGGATGCAGGCGAAGGCGATCGCCACGGCGGGATCTCGCCCGCGCAGCCGGAGGGGAACGATTGATTGCCGCATGCCGGACGCATCCTCGCTCATTGGAACCATTCCAGTCGGTTGCGTACCCGCGCCAGCCCGATCGAGCCGACACCGATCGCCAACATTAGCACGATGCCCTGGAACAGCGGCTGCCAGAGAGGATCGAGATCGAAGACGAAAAGGAGATCGCCGATGGTGCGGAAGGCAAGTGCTCCGAACACGGCTCCGACAGCGCTACCCTTCCCGCCCGCCAGCGAGACGCCCCCGAGAACGACCGCAGCAATCGAGTAAAGGGTGTAGGCGTTGCCGCTAGCGAAGGCCGCTTCGCCAGTATAGGAATAGAACGTCAGGTAGAGCCCGCCCATGGCCGACAAGAGCCCGGCAAGTGCATAGGCGGCCAGTTTCGCCCGCTTCAGCGGCATGCCGGACATATAGGCCGCATTCTCCGCGGAACCAGCCGCATAGGCCGCGCGGCCGTAGACCGATCTGCTGAAGGGGACCCAGACCAGGAGGATCGTGGCTACAAGCACCACCAGGCTGGTGGGGAATATCCCGAAGAGCTTCGAGGTAAACACGTCTGCAAGGGCTTCGTTGACAGAGCCCCCCGGCGTTGGCCGCAGGAGCAACGCCAGCCCGAAGAAAATTGCACTTGTGGCGATAGTCGTCACGATCGGCTGCAGCCTGCCGAAGATGATGATGAGGCCGTTCAATGTGCCGCATGCAAGCCCTGCGACAAGTACGGCCACGATCCCAAAGCCGGTCTGCAGCGGTGTGCCGACCACCACCCACGATGCAAGGCAATTGCATAGTACCAGAACCATGCCTGCCGAAAGGTCGATGCCGGCGGTGATGACGACAAGACATTGCGCCATCGCGACAAAGGCGAGCAAAATCGCCTTGTTGGACGCAGTCTGCACGACATTCGGCGTGAAGCCCGCCGGATGGTTGGAGACATAGATCACGAACATCACGACAAAGAGGGCGGCGGCAAGCAGCGTTCCCTTGTTGAGTTCGTACCAGAAGCGCCATTTGCCGGACGTGCCTATTGTCACGGTGTTGCCCTCCGTTCCGCAGGACGGGCGGCGATGTTCAATGCACTCCCGATCAGCTCGCGTTCGTTAATGTCGTCACCTTCAAGCGTGCGAACAACGGTACCGTCGTACATGACAAGGACGCGATCGCAGCAGCCGATCAGCTCGTCGTAGTCCGTCGAATAGAAGATGATCGCGGCGCCGCCGTCGGCGAGCTTTCTCAGCAGTTGATAGATTTCCTGCTTGGTGCCGACATCGATGCCGCGTGTCGGGTCGTTCAGCAGGACGATCCTCGGTCGGTTCATCAGCCATTTTGCAATCACCACCTTCTGCTGGTTTCCGCCCGACAGGCTGCTGACCGGCATGTCGATGGTTGCCGCCTTGATGGCGAGGAGCTTCAGGAGTTCGTCGATGCGGGCCGCCTCTGCCCCTCGATCGATGATGCCGTTGCGCGAAACGCTGCCGAGTGCGGCGATCGACAGGTTCTCACGAACCGTCATCGGCAGCATCAACCCTTCTGTCTTTCGATCCTCCGGAATAAGCGCAATGGAGTTCGCGGTGGATTTCGCCTCTTTGGGACTGCTCAAACGCACGCCGCGGCCGTTGATCTGCACATCGCCCTTGATGTCGCGAAGCACGCCAAAGAGGGCAAGCAAGAGTTCCCGCTGACCCTGGCCGTCCAAGCCGCCGACGCCGACGATTTCGCCGGGACGGGCATCGAAGGTGATGTCAGCCAGACGGCCGCCCCAGGAAAGGTCATGGCAGGACAGCACCGGGGCTTTATTGGCTTCAACGCCCGGCTTGGCAGGAAACACGCTTTTGTATTCCCGCCCGATCATCAATTCAACGACCTGGTGGTCAGTCTTTGTACCGGCTGGGTAGGATTCTATGCTGCGGCCGTTGCGGAATACCGTGCAATCGTCGGCAAGTTCGGCGATCTCATGCATGCGATGCGAGATGTAGACCAGCGCCAATCCCTCCGAGCGCAGCCTCTTCAGGACACTGAAGACCTTCTCGACATCAGACCTTGTCAGGGCAGATGTCGCCTCGTCCAGGATCATCAGCCGGGGCTTGCGGGCGAGCGCCTTTGCAATCTCGACCATCTGTCGACGCGAGAGCGGGAGGTCCTTGACCAGCGATGATGGATGAATGTCGGAGGCTCCCGCGCGATTGAGCGCTTCTTCGGCGATTTGCCTCTGGGCGCGCCTGTCGATCATGCCGAAGCGGCGCGGTGGATTGCTGATGACGATATTGTCGGCAACGGAGAGGTCGGGAATCAGCGACAGTTCCTGGAAGACCGATACTATCCCCGCTGCATTTGCCGCCGCTGGCGATGAGAAGGCCACGTCCTTGCCGCCGAGGAGCATTCGACCTTCATCGGGTGCGGTGACCCCGGCCATGATTTTGATCAGGGTCGATTTGCCGGCGCCGTTTTCGCCGAGTACGGCATGAATTGCGCCGGATCGAATGGCAATATCGGCTTCCTTGAGTGCGATGACGCCGCCATAGCGCTTCGATATACCTTCCATCCGCAACAGCGGTTCTGACAAAAGCACGCGCCCAACCTCCCATCGGGTGCATTAAGCCTCTGACTGCGGGCGCCCACGTCCGCAGTCAATCCTACCAGCCTTGGCTACTATTGGTTTTCCTTGGTTTGCCCCATGATTTCCTGGGCCGTGAAATTGATGCCGCAGGTGGGGAAGGAGTTGCCGACGAAGAAATTGTCGGACTGATCAGGGTAGTAGTCCTGGTCTTTCTTGAAGTCGGGGTGCGACACCAATGCCGTCGGTAGCTTGACGGCCTGCGGAATTACCTGCCCCTCGAGCGCGGCGATCGCCGTCTTGATGGCGACCGCGACCTGTGCTGGACCGGTTCCTGCGGACGAGCACATCAGACCGTCTCCAGCGTGAGCGGCGCAGAGCTTGCGGAAGCCATTTTCCGTCTCGCCGCCGAAAGGCACGAAGGGATGCTTTGCGTCCATCATCGCCTGGACGACGCCCGTGTCGCCGCCTTGTGCGGTGATGCCGTCAAACGGGCCGTTTGTCGCGATGGCATCTGCCGTCGCCTTCTGGGCAACGCTATCGTCCCATTTGCCGACGACTTCCGTCACGTCGAACTTCTTGCCCGAGGCAGCCAACGTTTCAGTGATTCCATTGTGACGGTCGGTATCGACAGATGTGCCGGCAACGCCTCTCACTTCGAGAATTTTGCCACCATTCGGCAGATGCTTGACAAGCCACTCGGCCCAGGTGACGCCGAGGCCCTTCTGGTCGACGTTGACGTTGATCGCATCCTTCGTGTCCAGCGTGTTATCGAACGCGACGAGCACGACGCCGGCTTCCTTGGCGCGTTTGATCACAGGACCGAAGGCCGTGGGGTTCTGGGCATTGACGACGATCGCATCATAGCCGGCATCGATGAAGTTGTTGATCGCCGAAATCTGCGCTGGCACGTCCTCGCCCGTGGAGACGACCTTAAATTCCTTCAGCTTCGCCTTCACTTCCGGTTGTGCCGCATAGGCCTTTGCGGTCTTTACCATCTGGATGCGCCAGGTATTGGCGATATAGCCATTGGCCAGCGCGATGCGATACGGGCCTTCCTTCTTCGGATATTGTAGAAACTGCGTATCGGAAGCCCACGGCGTCATGCAGCCTGGATCTGCTGCTGGCCCGGATACGACTTTCGGTTCGGCATATGCGGCACTGCAAAGCAGCGCAAGCACGGATGCGGAAACTGCCGCAATGCGCGCAGATTTCGATGTCACGTCTCTAAGCATGGATGTTCTCCTCCTCGGGCAGACCAAGCCGCCCCTCCAATTTTCTAATTGGTATGCTTGGTCCGAAAGGGCTCCATCCCATCCTTTGCGGAACAGGACAAAAAATTAACACAGATGATAGCGCTGTCAATTTTATTTAATAGCGCTGTCAATTGTGGAATATCTATTGATTATCTGTTTTGCTTGATCTCGTGTTTGGATAATCTTCGATGCGCCGAATAACTCTCGACGACGTTGCCAGCCTTGCTGGCGTCAGCCCGATTACAGTTTCGCGGGTATTGCGCAAGCCGGGATCTGTCTCGGAAGCATTGCGGCTGCGCGTCAACAGCGCCATTGAAAACCTGGGCTATGTGCCGAATGTTGCGGCAAGCAGGTTGGCGTCCTCCCGCACCCATACAATTGGCGTGATTGTGCCGACGCTTTATAACGTCATCTTTGCCGAATATCTGTTTGCCCTGCATGACGTTCTGATTGCCGCAGGCTTCCAGGTCATAGTCGTGAACAGCCGATATTCGGAAGTCGAGGAGGAGAATGCGATCAAGGCATTGCTCGGCCAGCGGGTGGAAGCCATCATCATTGCCGGTATTCACCACACCCCTCTGTCGCGTCAGCTTCTGATGAAGGCGAACCTTCCGGTTGTCCAGACGTTCGAGTTGTCCGACGATCCCATCAACCTCAACATTGGCATGTCACAGGAGCGCGCCGGCCATGCTGCAACCCGCCATCTCATTGACCGCGGGTTTCAGCGGATTACCTTCCTGACCGGCAATCTCGACCACCGTGCCCAGTCGCGGTTCGACGGCTATCATACGGCGATGCAGGAGGTGGGATTGAGAAGCATGGGAATGATTGCCCATAGACCTCGCCACAGTTCGGTGGCGCTCGGATCCGAGCTCTTTGGTGAGATGCACGACCGGGGCGATCTTCCCGAGGCGATCTTCTGTACTGACGACAACTTGGCGCTCGGCGCTATGCAGGAGTGCAGAAAACGTCGCATCCGCGTGCCGGATGACATCGCGATCATGGGCTTTCACGACCTCGAATTCTCGGCATGTGCGGCTCCTTCCCTCTCCTCAATCGCCACCCGTCGCTATGAAACCGGCAAGCTTGCGGCCGAAAAGGTTCTCTTGGCGCTCGATGCATCTACAAGGCAGAGCAACGAGCAAATCAATATGGGATTTGCCCTTGTCCCGCGCGAAAGCACGTCTGGCGACGCAGGCCATCGCTAACCGCAGTAACGCGCGAAGTCTCGAAGCGATGCGGCACCTATCATTGAATTTTGGCTGCCTATTCTACCTGGCGTTCAGTCGCTATTTAAGCAAGCGGGCCTTCATTTAAATAGGGAAGGAGCTAAGCCAAGATAATTGCTCTTAAATAAGCATGGCCCGGTCGAACGCCTTGAAAGGATAATAACCGCAGCATCGACTCGCCGATAATCATTTACCCGCGATAGGCGTAAACGGCTGAACGCCCGCTATCATCGGCACCCGCCCGAGCCTGATCAAACAGAAGCGCCATCGGCTAGACGAGCCCAAAAGATGAGCGGGCCTCCAGACAGGCGCCGTCTCCCGGGACACAGGCGCGACAAACATCAGGCCGAAGCTCGTAAACCAAGCATGATGTGCTCGAACCGACGCAACCGGCCAAGGCAGAGCAGCGCGCGCCGTAACACCGCATTCCCCCCTGATCCTCCGAGACGAACCGCGGCGGTAGGGAGTCGAGATCAGCTTCTGTCTCAGTGGAAAATCTTGGCCAAGTGGGCGAAAACGAGCAGCAAGCGCCGCAGGCCTGGCAGTCAAGGTCGATCGGAGTGGGCAATGGCATGTCTCACTTTCCAAAGTATGAACGGCGGCTCTTGCTACACAACTGTGTCTAATTTGCCAGTGATCGCTGGAGGTAGGGTGGAAAAGCGTGGTGATGTAGCATTGGAGCATCTACGCCACCTCATAGAAAACCTCCTGCATCAACAAGGTCCTCCGAGATCGCAGGTCCGCTACCAAATGCAACCTTCCACCCATGCAATCATTGCGGTTGATCGAAATGCATTGGCGCTGTAGGTTCGCCTCGCAATTCAAACGGCCAAGACAATGAAAAGGAACTTTCATGCCGGAAGGTACGGTTAAATTCTTCAACAATGACAAGGGATTCGGGTTCATTACGCCAGACAATGGCGGACCGGATGTCTTCGTTCATCTCTCTGCTTTGCAGCGTGGCGCCTCGCTCCGCGAAGGCGACAAGGTCAGCTATGAAGTGGGCCAGGATCGCAAGACCGGGAAGTCGAAGGCCGAAAACGTCTCCGTCATCTGACCGAATGACCGAATGGTTTTAGCCCGGTCTGTGAATTCGGACGGGCTAACTCTCTTTGTCAGGGAACCAGAACTGCCCGGCCAGCCATGCGCAAACTCGCAGCGGTGTGTCGCTCGACAGCCCCAATGACCGGCGTTCCCTGAAAAACACGCCGCTGAAAGGCGACGTCTTCCATCAGGACCTTCCACGCTTCTACAGCGAAACAACTGAGCAATGCGCCCAGGACGAAACCCTGAGTTGGGGCGCGATCAGCGGTCCCGGCGCCAACGTGCTGCTGTGATTCCCGAGGAAATTTGGTATAGACGCCTACGCCTGAATGGCGCGCGGTGAAATTCCACCATTGAGTGGTTTGTTGAGCATCGGGCAGAAGAAGCCCTTGCGGACACGCCGGTGGTGTTGATGGTGGGACCACGCCGGCTTGGCAAGACGACGCTCGTCCGAAAAATGGGGACTTCCAACCGCACCTACATCACACTCGATGATCAGACAGTGCTCGCGACTGCCAAATCCGATCCCGCCGGGTTCATCCGTGGCTTGGACAAGGCCCTCATCGATGAGGTGCAGCGTGCCCCAGACCTGTTACTGGCTATCAAGAAGACGGTTGATTAAGACTATCGTCCCGGTCGCTTCCTCGCCGGGGCGGATGGACGCAGCGTCGCATGCCACTTCCCGCTCGCAGCCGAACCGGTTGTCACGCCTCAGGCGATAACGGGATAGCCATAACGCGTAGCACCCCGATCAAGCTGCGCCAGCACTTCGTAGTCCGCATCGCCGAGCAGACTGATGCCGCGCAGCGAAAGTATGCCACATATCTCGGCAAGCGCGGGATCGGCGATGGTCTGCGCCAACACCCGGCGAAGGATCCCCAGGTCGTTTGCGGACGTCGCGGCGGCGGTGATGAAGGGCAGGCCCGGCCCCTTCGCCGTTTGCGCGAGGATGCGCACGCCCGCGACACAGTCGGGATCGAAGCGCAGGGTGTTGCCGAAGGTCACGCAGTCGATCGCCGCGACATCCGCCTCCCCGCTCAAGACAGCATCGATGCTTGCCCGATGACCGCCGGTCTCCAAGACCGAGGAGAAAAACCGGCCATCGATGGCATGAGGCGCCACGAAAGCGCGAAAGAGGTTGTAGCCCGAATTGCTGCGGGGCTCATTGATCGCAGCGCGCGTGCCCCTCATGTCCTCAATCGACTGTGCCGGCGACTTCGCATTGACGATAATGAAGCTGCATTTGAGCGGTCCATCGCAGCCCGGCAGTCCATAGACGGGCGACGCCACCAACTGAACCTTGCCGCGAAGATGCTGGACATAGGGGTATCCGCATGCCTGGCCGAACAGCAGGTCAGGGCGAAGCCACGCCTCGTCGTAGCGGACTTCGTCGTCGAGCGCCTCCGGCGCGTCGAGCCCATGGGCGCGAATGCGCTTGCCCAACGCCACCCAGAACTGCCGCGTCGCCTCCATGATCGGTGGCGGGCTGACGTACATGGCGAGGCTGGCAAGGGGCATCGGACAACTCCGGAAAGTGACTCAAAAACGTCTGCAATACATAGATTTAAATCGCAATGAGATTTCTTTGTTGAAAGGATGCCTTCCGTGAACCTGCCCTCGGAAGTAGCCTGCGCCATACCGCGATGGCGGTAGCGGCCTTTACAAGCGGGAGTTTGCAGCGCGGCCACGGATCCAGACCCGAGACGGCGCAGGCGCTAATGACGCCTCGCCGCCACCCATGATCCAATAGCACCTATTTTAGACCCCTCACCGCCGGGCTGAACACCAAGAGGCTCAGGATCTCGAATAGCACCTGTGCACCGGCCTGTGCGGTGTTGGTGGTGCTGTCATACTGAGGGGCCACCTCCACGACATCGCCACCGACGAAATTGAGACCTTTCAGGCCCCGCAGCAGTTCCAGCGCCTCACGGCTGGTCAGGCCGCCGATCTCAGGCGTTCCAGTACCTGGCGCAAAGGCCGGGTCGAGGCTGTCGACATCGAATGACAGATAGGTGGGACCATCGCCGACGATTTGCCGGGCTTTCTCAATAATCGCGGGGATGCCCATGCCGTCGATGTCCTCCGCATGGATCACTGTCATGCCGGATTCATAGGAGAACTCCCAGAGATATTCAGCAGGTCCCCTGATGCCGATCTGGATGGTACGGGTCGGATCGAGAACGCCATCCAGAACGGCATTGCGCATGGGACCACCGTGATGGAATTTCGTCTGGTCGAACGGGCCACCCGTGTCGCAATGGGCGTCGATATGGATGAGGCCGACGGGCTCCTTGGCGCCGACTGCCTTGAGAATCGGATGGGTTATGGAATGGTCACCCCCGACGGAAAGCGGAATGACGCCTGCTTCGACGATCTTGCGGATCGCGGCCTCGATATTCTCATGGCATTGCTCCAGCCGGTAGCGGCTCCCGAATGGGATGTCACCGATATCGGCTACACGCAGATCGTAGGCAGGAGCGCAGTCGAGCACGTGATTATATGGACCAATGCGTTCAATACCGCGCACGGCCCTTGGTCCAAATCGCGAGCCCGGCCGATTGCTGACGCCGAGATCCATGGGGACGCCGACAGCCGCGACCTGTAGGTCGCCGAAATCGGGGGCGGCGAAATCGACCTCCCTGTAAGGCAGACCTGCGAAGGTCGAAATGCCGGAATAGGGAGCAGCGCGTGTGCCCCCCTTGAAAATCTTTTCTGCGACGCGGCGGAAGCGGGGATCGAAAAATTCGGCGCTATCGGCAAATTTCTTGCGCAGATCCTCAAGGTGCTTCTTCAATTCAACCATCATCCTGTCCTTCCTATAACATTGCACGGCAATATGAGTGACCAGCGCGCAAGCCCGGGCGATTTGCCGCCCTTACGGCCGCGGCGAAAGATGCTCGTGGATCGCCAGCCACTCGCCCGTTGCTTGCTTCTCGAAAACGATCGTTTCGCGCTCGGTGCTCGTCGAAGGCCCGCCGTTGAAGGCAAGGTCCGTCTCGACGGAGTGGGTGAATATGGCAACGGAGCCGGCGATCTGAACATCCCTGTCGCTGGAACGGCAGGCGCGGACACGAAATCCGTCGCGTGTCTCCCACAATGTCCATTCGGACTCATACTCCGCGCGCGTGCGAAGGCAACGGTCGAGATTATGAAATATGAAGGTGGCCTGGGGCGCAAAGGCCGAGAAGTAGCCGTCACGATCGTGTCTGCCGAAGGCCTCGACGAGACGATCTGCGGCCGCAAGCACAGCGTGTTCCTGGTGTTCCATTTGTGACGTTCCTGCTATTGAATTTTGGGGCTGATCAAAACGGCAAGCGGCCTGTTCTGCCGTGCGACGCGTTCCTTGAGTGTCTCAAGTGTCATCGCTTCATCTTTGACGAATTCAAGGAACATCATGTTGAGGTTGTTGAAGGCCATCTGACCCACCGCGACCGCGTCGATCCCCGGCATCACAGCGCCGCGAAGCTGCAGTTTCTGCACCAGCATTGAAACCTGTTCGCACAGGCGGCCATCGAGTTCGGTATATCGGCGGCTGAACGGGCTCTCGGGCTGCTGGATGGAGATCGCCATGGCCGTGCGCCACATCTCCTTGCTGAGATAGACGAGCGAATGATCGAAATATTGGTCGATCAGGACTTGAAGCGCTTCCAGCGTCGTGGCCGGTGGATTTTCAACGATGCCCTTGCCGGACGCCAACACTTCCTCGACTTCCATGGAAACAGTGGCGACCAGGATGTCTCCCTTGTTTTCATAGTAGTTGTAGAAGGTGCCGACCGATACCTCTGCACGCTCGGCTATGTCTTCGATGCGGGCACAGTCATATCCGACATCCCGAAAAAGGCTCGTCGCCGCTTCCAGTATGCGGCGATTGCGATCGGCTTTCTGCTTGGCGCGCAGTCCCGTCATGGTCGACTCTCTCAAATAATGAATCCCCTCAAAAATGATATTGACTTAAAAAATGAACTCATTCAATCTTTTTCGTGAAGGCGCCGGAATGAGCGTCACCGACAGAGGGCAACGTCATGTTTGATATTACTGAAAGCGCTTTTGCGCATCGATTTCTGGCCTCGGCCGCCACCCTGGCGCTCGCCGTATCAACAACTGCGATCAACCCGTCGCCAGTCCTGGCGCAGGAGGAATTGAATGCGCTCGTCTGGTGTGACCACACGGATCCCGCCTTGATCGAGCCTTTCGAGAAGGCCAACGACGTCAAGGTCAATCTGAAGGAATACGAAGGAACCGGTGCCGGTCTTTCCATCATCGACCAGTCACGTCCAGGAGATTGGGATGTGCTCGTTATCGATGGGGTCGACGTGCAACGCGCCGTCGACAAGGACATCCTTGCGGAGATCCCGGCCGATGCGCTTCCGAATGCGGATATCTTCTCCGAAGTCCGGATGGAAGCCAACAATACCCGCGACGGCAAGACCTACGCCGTCACCGAGAAATTCGGCTATAACACGGTTTCCTACGACAAAACGAAAGTCGATCCGGCCGACTTGAAGGACATGTCCAAGCTCTGGTCGGAGAAATACAAGGGCCGGATCGCCGTCTACGACTATTATCTACCGATGATCGGACTGACCGGCATCGATCTTGGCAAGACGACGGCAAGCCTGACGGATGCCGACCTGCCGGCAATCAAGGACAAGCTGTTTGCACTCAAGGCGAACGCCAAGCAGGTCAGCGATGTCGTCTCGTCGCAAACGGCACTTGCGACAGGCGAGGTCGACATTGTCTTTGGTGGCGGCGAATGGCTGACGGCGGGACTGGTGAAAGACAAGCCCAATCTCGATTGGGTCATTCCCGAGCAGGGCGCGGTACGCTGGGCGCAGTCGATCGGCGTCATGAAGGACTCCACGAAAAAGGATCTCGCCCTAAAGTTCGTGCAATACATCGTTAGCCCGGAAGGGCAGGCGCGGCTTGCGACCTCTTCCTGCTACTGGGCGATGCCGGCAAACGCAAAGGCCGACGAACATCTGAGTGCCGAACAGAAGACCGCTTTGCGCTGGAACGAGCAGGCCGACTATCTGAAGCGCACGCAGCTTTATCCGATACCAAGCGCGGAACTGGACGCAAAGATGCAGGACGTCTGGACCGAGATGCTGCAGAACTGACGGCTTTGTCCTTTCGCGAGTGCGATCACCTTGCCCTCTCCCCGCCAACGGGAGAGGAAGTCGGAGGCTTGCCCATGGCTGTTATTTCGCTTGAGGATACAGAGCGCCGCAAGGCCTGGGGTTTCGTTGCCCCGGCGCTTGCCTGGACGGTCGTCTTCTTCGTGGCACCGTTTCTGTTCATGGCCGCCATGAGCCTCCGGGCGCAGCAGGGAGGCTCGATCGTCCGCGTCTGGAACTTTGGCAATTACATCGCCTTTTTCGAGAAGGGCGCGCTTTTCCGGGGACTGACGAATTCCCTGGAAATCACCGCCATCGTGACGGTTCTCTCGATCCTGCTTGCCTATCCTCTGGCCTGGATCATCGCCGAGCGGGTGCCGCAGAAATTCCAGCGAACGGCGCTGATCCTTGCGGTCCTGCCGTTCTGGACATCCTACGTCGTGCGCTCTTATTCCTGGCTGCTCGTGCTGTCGCGCAACGGCGTCATCAATCAGACACTGATGAACTTGGGCGTCATCAGTGAACCACTGGAACTTGCCAGCAACCGCACGGCGACGGTGATCGGTTTTGTCCATTTCTTCGTGATGCTTCTCACTCTGACGATCTATGCCAATCTGGTGCAGCTTTCGCCAAATTATCGCCGCGCGGCCGCCGATCTCGGGGCAAATGCATATCAGACGTTCCGGCACGTCATCTTGCCGCTGACCATGCCGGGTATCATGACCGGGGCTTTCCTGACCTTCGTGCTCTGCATTGGCGATTACGTCACGCCGCAGATTCTTGGCGGCAACAATGAGCTTGTGCTGCCGCAAATCATCATGCTGCAGCTCGGTCGTCGTGCCGATTTCCCGATGGCCGCCGCACTCTCGATCATTCTGATGCTCGCCGTTACCGCGGCATATGTCGCCTGTGCGCGGTGGCTAAAGATCGAGAGGACGTAATGACACGCAACACGATCACCGGCATCGTCTCGAGCGTCTACGCAGCTCTGATCTTCGGCTTCATTTTCCTGCCGGTGATCGTGCTTGTGCTGTTTTCTTTCCAGGATGGACGCCTGCCGGTGCCGCCGTTCAACGGATTTTCCCTGCAGTGGTATGAAGCGGTCTTTGCCGATCGCAAGCTGATGTCTGCGTTGCTGCACTCCTTCCTGGTGGCGACGATATCGTCTTTCGTCGCTTGCCTTCTCGGATTTCTGTCCGCCTATGCGCTCGCGCGCTTCAAGCTGCCGGGCTCTGCCTGGCAACGCGGATTGCTCATCGCGCCGATGACAGTCAGCTACCTCATCATTGCGCTTGGGCTTTTGACCGTCCTCAACGTGTTGGGCATCAGCCTTTCGCTCTGGACGGTCGGCATCGGTCACGTGGTGATCAATCTGCCGCTTTGCTTTGCGATCATCTATTCGTCGATGGGGGATCATCACATCAACATCGAGCGCGCGGCGCGCGATCTCGGCGCGAGTGATGTCAAGGTCATGGCCTTGGTGACGGCACCGATGCTACTGCCGTCGCTGCTTGCCTCCTTCTTCCTGTCGATGACCTTCAGCTGGGATGAGTTCATCATCGCCTTCCTGCTGTCGCGCTTCGACGTGACGCTGCCCGTCGAAATCTGGAGCCTGCTTCGTTCGGGCCTCAACCCCAAGACCAATGCCATCGGCTCACTGGTGTTCCTCGTTTCCGTCACCGTGCTGATCATGCTGGAAGTGTTCCTGTTCGGAAGGACAAAAAAATCATGACCGCTCCGGTTTCAATCGAGAACGCGACGAAAACCTTCGGCAGCTTCACGGCGCTCGATGACGTTTCCCTCGACATCGCTGCGGGCGAATTCATCGTCCTTCTCGGGCCGTCCGGCTGCGGCAAGACCACACTTCTGTCCATCCTTGGAGGCTTCCTGTCGCCGACGAAGGGGCGGATCGCGATCGGCGGCAGGGACATGACCAACGTCCCGCCGGCGAGACGTCCGACGACAACGATGTTTCAGGACTACGCGCTGTTCCCGCATATGAAGCTCAAGGACAATGTCGGCTTTGGCCTCAGAATGCGCGGCGTCGGCAAGGCCGAGCGCGAGGAGCGCGCCAAGGGCTTCCTCGACCTTGTCGGCCTCAAGGCTTCTGCCGACAAGAAGCCGCATGAGCTTTCGGGCGGTCAGCGCCAGCGTGTCGCTCTGGCCCGGGCTCTGGCCGTCGACCCCGACGTGTTGCTGCTCGATGAGCCGCTCGGCGCCCTCGACCTCAAGCTTCGCAGGCAGATGCAGGACGAGTTGAAATCGATCCAGAAACGCGTCGGAACGACTTTCGTCCACGTCACCCATGACCAGGAAGAGGCCATGGCGATCGCAGACAGGATCGTGGTGATGAACCAGGGCAAAATCGAGGATTGTGGACCGCCGTCCGACATCTACATGCGGCCCCGCTCGCGCTTTTCGGCCGGTTTCATGGGCGAGGCGAACTTTGTTCCAGCGAAGGTCAAGAGTGTCGACGTTGGCGGCGCCAAACTCGAGACGCCAATCGGCAGCATAGTCATCGCGCGAAGCAATTTCACAGGCGGGGCACCAGTCGAAGGCCGGACTGTAACGTTGTGCATACGACCGGAGCACTTCCGGCGCGCAACCGAAGCGGCTGAACTGGGGACGGCTCTTGGCGAAGCCGTCGTGACAGGCATCGCATTTTTTGGAACGCATTACCGCTGCCATCTCAAAGCAACAGACGCGCCGGGTCTCTCGATTGTCGCACACATGCCGCAATCGGCGGAGCTTGTGGAAGGCACGCGCGTTGCGCTTGCCGTCAATCCGGCCGATATCGTAGCTTTGCCAGACCACGCCAGGAATTGATCCAATGGAACGCATCAGCCCGGACAAGTGGTATCAGACCCGGCGCCTGGACGACGGCGTTACGGCGATCTCGGAGCCGTTTATTCAGGAGTTCTATCGCTGCAATATCTGGCACGTGCGCGGCCGCGACCGAGACTTGCTCGTCGATAGCGGCATGGGGGTCGTCTCGCTGCGCGAATGGGTGCCGCTGGTGACGGAGCGCGAGGTGATCGCCGTCGCCAGTCACACGCATTTCGACCATATCGGTTGCCACCACGAATTCGAGTGCCGCGCGGTGCATAGCGCGGAGGCCGACCTGATTGCGAACCCCACCAGGGCAAATACGCTTGCCGACCCTTACGTCACCGACGGAATTTTCGATGCGCTGCCGCCGCAACCCTATTGCTCGAAATGCTACGGCGTGAAGAAGGCCGCGGCGACGCGCATTTTGGAGGATGGCGACGTGATTGATCTCGGTGATCGAACGTTCGACGTTATCCACACTCCCGGTCACTCTCCCGGCGGAATCGCCCTGTGGGAAGCAAAGACCGAGACGCTTTTTTCCGGCGATTTCCTCTATGACGGGCCGTTGATCGAGGACACCTATCATTCCGACGCGACGGATTATGTCGCCTCGATGGAGCGACTTTTGACAATTCCGGCCCGCGTCGTGCACGGCGGGCATTTTCCGAGCTTCAGCGGTGAGCGATACCGCGCGCTGATCACCGATTGGCTGAAAAACAAACAGAAAAAGATGTGACGGGAGGACAGGACATGCTCGACAAGCGTAAATTCTATATCAACGGCGAATGGGTTGTTCCCCTTGCGGCAAATGATCTCGAGGTTCTCAATCCCGCCTCGGAAAAGCCCGTTGCGGTCATCTCGATGGGCACTGCCGTCGATATCGATCGCGCCGTGGCCGCCGCCAAGACCGCATTTGCAACCTACGGCCGCTCGAGCGTCGACGAGCGCCTCGCACTTCTGGAAAAGCTTCTCGACATCTACAAGCGTCGCTACGAGGAGATGGCCCAGACGATCACGCTCGAGCTCGGGGCGCCGATCACCATGAGCCGGGAACAGCAGGCGGATGTGGGTGTTGGTCATCTTCAAGGCTTTATCGATGCCTTGAAGCGCCTTTCCATGCGCGAGGAATTGCAAAATGGCGACATTCTTTTACGCGAGCCAATTGGCGTCTGCGGCCTTATTACGCCCTGGAACTGGCCGATCAACCAGATTGCGCTGAAAGTGGTGCCTGCCCTTGCTACCGGCTCGACATGCGTGCTGAAACCGAGCGAGTTCACGCCACTCAACGCGATGCTCTATGCCGAGATGATCCACGAGGCCGGTTTTCCGGCCGGCGCGTTCAACCTCGTCAATGGTGACGGTCTCAACGCGGGTGCAGCGCTATCGAAACACGCCGACGTTGACATGGTATCGTTTACCGGTTCGACGCGTGCTGGTATCGCCGTTAGCAAGGATGCGGCCGATACAGTCAAGCGTGTGACGCTGGAGCTCGGGGGCAAGTCTCCTAACATCGTCTTCGACGATGCCGACCTTGAAGATCGCGTCACCGGCAGCATCCTTGAATGCTTCAACAATTCTGGGCAATCCTGCGATGCGCCGACCCGTCTGCTGGTGCAGAAGCCGGTCTATGCGAGGACGCTCGAAATCGCTGAGCGCGTCGGTCGTGAGGTCAGCGTCGGCCAGCCGGCGCAGGAAGGAACCCATATCGGCCCCTTGGTCAGCGACATACAGTTCGCGCGGGTGCAGGCGCTGATCGAAGCGGGTATTGCCGAAGGAGCTCGACTCCTGACAGGTGGTGCCGGCAGGCCTGACGGTTACGAGGTGGGGTATTTCGTCAAGCCGACGATCTTCGTCGATGTCGACAACTCGATGCGAATTGCCCGCGAGGAGGTGTTCGGGCCGGTGCTGACCATCATGCCGTTTGAGACGGAAGACGAAGCGATCGCGATCGCCAATGATACCAGCTACGGCCTCGCGGCGTACGTTCAGACCAGCGATCTCGCGCGCGCCGAGCGCGTGGCGGCAAAGCTGCGGGCAGGAATGGTCCATATTAATGGCGCGCCCTATCGCTACGGGAGTCCCTTCGGCGGCTATAAACAATCGGGCAATGGGCGCGAAGGCGGGATGTTTGGACTTGAGGATTTCTTAGAGGTCAAGACGCTCCACCGTCCCGATGCAGCCTGAGCAGGGACCGCGAGAAGACCGCGTTTGCGGGAGGCAGCAGGATCAGCCGACATGGGTGTAATGGCGGGTGTAATAGCATCCTTCAAGTTCTGAATGGGCTGGAGGTTTGCCGATACAGCTTTTCGATAATCGCGTAGCGGACAGTTTATGCGTGCGAGCGGATGCTCACCTCGAAAGGCTAGGGCAGCGAAGATTCGCGGTTTGGAAAGCAACTTTCCGAGAAGGGTGACTCTCGTGCGTATGACAGAATGATCAATTGGCCTCGAGAGCGGGCAAAAGGATCTGGAAGCGCAAGGTGGAATTCATGCAATTGTCGGCGTCATCGACCAGGAGTAACTGTCCAGTGCATGATGCTCTTTTTGAGGAAGAGCCGCCAAACAAGACGACCTATCGGGCTGACTAGCTCGTCGCGAATCCGACGAGCGTTAGGGAACCATTCCCGCGCACAAAGGTTCTACCTATGCAACGCAGCCCAATTCAACGTTGCGCGGTGACTGGCATCGCCCTAAAACGCCAGTCAAGGGGCTCGGTGCTCCGCTAGCGCCGGGCTCTTGTTTTTTGGGAACAAAGTTCCGGTCCAATGACAATACTGGCTTGAATAGCATCTGCGCGCCAGACAGGCATGCTTGTCACGACTATCCTAACTTAAAGGCCCGGGCCCCCTTTAATTTCAGCTTTTTGAATCCGCAGCGCGTCCAAAACGCAACCGCGAGAAGGATGTTAAGAACAGGGGAGATTTGTGGCATGGAATCGGCAACAGACTCCGGAACTGGCGTAGTTGTAGCGAAGCGGACGGAGCATTCCGCTGCGAAGTCAGCGGCGTACTTATTGTCGACAACAGCCACTTTCCAGCGCCGTCCAGGGGCTTAGGAACTACTGCCTTAGGGCTTTGGAAGGTGACTTCGGCGTCTGCTGCCCTTAAGCGCGCAAGAACAGATACGACGCTATCGCGACTAAAATAAACATGGCTATTAGGACCGCCAAGTTGGTCGCTATATCTTGGTAGTCGTAGGTACGGACGGCGCGAACGATTTTCTCCCACTGATATCGGGCTGTGTAAGTGGACGGCATGTTGGCCTCCTTCGTGTCGGCCGTGATGTCTTTGCTTGGCGAGGCTCGACGTTTGGTCGCAAGACCTTGCACACACAGCGCTCCCTATCGGCGTGAAAGTCAACGCAATAAAACGGCTGCGCCTCTCCTGTGACTTATTCTGAGCGCAGAGTGTTTGTTACCAGCAGCATATGAACCGGGCCCTGCCGCCAGAGGGCAAGACCTTCGCCCCAACCAAAGGAGGGCGGCGTGATGTCTTCCGTGTACAATCAACGCCGGGACAATGAGCCCTCGACGTTGCAACGCGTTCTCAAGCGCGCAAACTATGCAACCGCCGATATGGAAACCGCAGAAGGCGATGCGTCTCATGACGAGGCCATTGTCATCCGTAGGATTCAAGCCGGCACTATTCCGTCCAAGAACTACCCTGCGTCGAAACGACGTAGGCGGAACGCCGATCCGAATGCTCTCGCCACATGGGAGAACGAAGGAGGGGCGGTCCGTCCGTCGAACAAGAGGCGCAGTTGATCCAGAGCTTGACCGCCGTCACTCGACTCGCCTGAGTTTCGAGCGCGGCCACCAATCCGCCTGCGATCCGTCGCCACCGGACAACCCAGCCTTCGGCATTCCGTGTTTCGAGGAGCTACGCGAAAATCTAAAGGGCGAAGAGCAAGCGAGAGCGATATCGGCCGCGACGCAAAGCTCGAGTCTATCCTCCTGTCCATGTTCCGAGGATCCGGAATGCGAGACTATCGATGAGAGAGCGCAAGCTGGGTCGAGATCGATCGAGCGGTTGGTTGATAGAGGCGCGGATCGTGCAAGCGGCCGCACAGTGACGGAGAGACAGGATACTCGCTCACGGCGGAGTTAGGCAAAGGCCGAGCGCATCGTTCAGTGGCGGCGACTTGCTTCGTAAGCCGTACTTGACGCAACGCCAACTTGAGCTAAATTCAACTCATCATGTCTCCAGCGACCGACCACGGATGTACTGGCAGTTGTTGTTGAGGCAGATTGAGAAAGGTCGGCGCGGAGGGAGGTGCCGACCTTTTTTCTTTGCCGTTGGTCACCCGATTCGTTGCGCGCGGGGAAAAGCGCGCTCAACTTTGAAATATTCTTTGATCATGCCAGGCGCGCTCGCCGCGATCAGGCATTGGATCAAATGGAAGGCGTGGCTGGGAGTCGGCCTGAAGAGGCTGAGAACGAGGAGGCTTGGCCATGAATGCGCAATGTCAGAGGAGTTGAACTAATCTTGAAGCGAGTATTGCTGCCGCTAATCTCTTCGTTCGACGTCAAAGGACCCGTCGCTGCTGCCTCGCTACCTCTGCCTCGATCCTCCCATTAAAACATCAACGTCTCGTGTGATTGATGATGTTCGGTGGAGCGCGCATTTGCTCCTGAGCGGTCGGGGCCAGCGTCAGGTCGACCTTGAGCAGGTTCCCAATCTAGGACGACAGTACGACTGAGATCATGGTCGCGATCAAGCAAATCTTACAAGAAAATGAACTCGAACGTGTCGGTCGGTCGGCTACTGCTGGAGGATTCCGGCCCAAGCGCAAGCAATGGTAGTGGAGTGGCCATGGTCGGAGGTGAGAGATCGACCGCTGCCGTCACACCGAGAGGTTGGGAAGAGTTGCGTATCGCGAAGACTATGAGCGGCTGTTGAACAAAATGGTTTCGAAGAGTGGCAGTAGCGCGCGTCGAGGCGGAGCCCCGCGCATGCATTTGGGTGTCTGCGGCCTAGAAGACCTCCATGGGGCTGCATTCAGCGTTGATCCGGAACAATGACCCGCGGACGCTGTTTCCATCTCGTTGCAATGATGCAACCTCTAAGGAGGATAACATGCGATTTAAGCTACTGGCAGCTTCGCTGCTTTCCGTCGCCCTAGCTGGCTCGGCCCTCGCTCAATCCAACCCGGCTCCCGCCGGATCAACGATGGACAAGAATCATACAACTAACGGCGCCGCAAGCGACACCATGAAAATGAAGAAGGTCGACAAAACAGTAACCAACAGCACCGCGCGCACGCTCAATAAGCAAAACTGCAAGAGCGTGAACGGCAAGGGATCGCTGCAGACCCAAGGCGGCAACAGCGGCACGGAGAACACAGAAGACACCTGTGCTGACAACAATAACTAAGCCGTTGCATAATATGGGAGCGCTGAATAGCGGCTTCATGCGTCGCCGGCGGAAACCCCAGAATTGGGTTTTCCGCTGGTTTTCCCGCAAGGCATATTGCGCCGTACGGCGGACCATCCCCCACGATCTTGAATGACACCAAGTCGACGATAGCGTGGTTGGCTCCGTTAATCCTGGAATGTCGCATCGATCGACGTTAACATTTCGCATCTGGAGCATGCAGGCGGAAATGAAGTGAGCATGGCGCTCGCGCAACTCACCGAAGCGATCGGTTTGTGAGCGAGCAGGCCGTGAACGGCGCAGACGCCAGAAGGCCAAGAATGATCGCGGCCGCACTTGGCGCCTTGGGATACCACAGCGAAAGCAACGAGTTCACTCTCCACCATCTGGTGCACTGTGCATCCGATTCTCAAGCACTTTGGCATTGGATAGAAAATTCGCTGACATTCGCGCAGACCGCTTCGGCCTTCCGATTTTCGAGGAACTCCTACTTCTCCGGTCCGTTCTCCTCCCACAACGAAGGAGAAGACAAAATGGCAGAGGAATTGAACGCGGGCTTCACCGGATCGCCTACGGACCAGCCAGAAGGCGTACGTAGAGCCGCGAGGACGGCGACCGACGCGGTGAAACGCGAAACCAACGCGCTTGCAGTTGGCGCGGCACGGCATCCGCATACGGCGACGACACTCGTGCTCGCCATAGGAACTCTGGCATTCGGGATCGGATACCTCCTCGGACGATCGTCGGCCGAAAATCGCAGCTATTGGCACTAGGAACCTTCGATCCCGCGCAGCGTTTTATTCTTAGCAACGCACGCCCAAAGTCGTTGCCGACTGGTATCGCCCAAAGTGCCAGTGTTTTTAGGCCCGGTGCTGCCCCCAGCGCCGGGCACTTTTATGCAAGCTGATCAATCTCAACGAATAGTGCTGGGAAACGTTTGTCGATGACGCGTGCGTCCGCCCCATAGCCGTTCAAAAAAGCGGTCGTGTCTGCGGCTGCAGTGGCACATTCTAGGCGCCGCCATGAAACCGTCGGCGCGCGTTTAGCGTTTCCCCAGCAGGAGGAAAACAGTCATGTCACACGCAATGAATAAGGTTCGAATGCCTCGACCGAATGAGCATGATGTCGCGGAACTCTGTAAAAAACTTGGTTTATCACCCGCGGAAGAGCGCACCTTGCGGCGACTGCTGGGCAAGCACGCTCCGCTTCATGAGATACAGGCCAACGCTTCGCCGAAGCCGCCCAGATTTAGATAGTTAGGCAGTTAGGCGGCGCGAGCGGAGATTTTTTCGTTGATCAGTCGCTGACCGCCCTGCAAGCGAAAGCAACGCCTCGTTGCTTCAATGGATGCTCGATGAGGAAGTACAGGAGACCAACTCAAGACCTTCTCGCAGCACTTACGCAGAAGATCAATTCTATCGCAGTAATTATCTACCAATTCTATGGCCAAAGAAACACCGACCTGAAGCGTCTGCCAAAAAGGAAAAGTCTTTCCTCGAAGCACACCAGCGAATGCTGCATCGTGGCGCCGAATAAATCGGAGGCAGCCCATGAACGCGCAATTGCACCATCTCACCTTGGATCGTCCCGCTGCGACGCGGCTCGAAAATGAGCAGCAAGCCATCGTTGTCGCGCGCGAGCTCGCCGAACGATTTGGTGCAACAGCGTCAAGGCGAGATCACGAGAGGCTGCTGCCCTTCGCGGAGCTCAACGCGCTGTCGCAATCCGGGCTGCTGGCCATCACGGTGCCGGAAGAATACGGTGGCCTGGATGTGTCGAACGCAGTTCTCGCGGAGATCACCGCCATTCTCTCCGAGGCCGACGGCTCGATCGGCCAGATCCCGCAGAACCACTTCTATATTCTAGAAGCGCTTCGCACCAACGGGACGGAGGAACAGAAGCGCCATTTCTTTGCCCGTGCGCTTGCAGGCGACCGGTTCGGCAACGCACTTTCCGAGCGAGGCACGAAAACCGTCGGCCACTATGAAACCCGTATCACCCGCGACGGCTTCGGCTACCGCATCAATGGCAGAAAATACTATTCGACAGGGGTGCTGTTTGCCGATTGGATTGCGATCTTCGCGCTGAGTGAAACCGACCGACTGGTCATGGCCATCGTTCCAAAGGAAACGGACGGCGTGGAGGTCATCGACGATTGGGATGGCTTCGGTCAACGCACGACCGGCAGCGGCACAACGATTTTAAACAATGTCTACGTCGGTGCGAATTCTATTGTATCCCATCATAAGGGTTTTGAGCGCCCTTCGACGATCGGCTCCGTTGGCCAGATCATCCACGCCGGGATCGATCTCGGCATTGCCCGTGCAGCGTTTGCCGAGATGCTGGAATTCGTGCGCACCAAGTCGCGCCCCTGGATGGACAGCGGCGTCGAGCGCGCATGCGACGATCCGCTAACGATTGCGAGGATTGGCCAGATTGCCGTCCGGCTGGAAGCAGCTAGTGCAACCGTCAAACATGCCGGCCGAAAGGTTGATCGGGCGCAAATCGCAACGACCGAGGAGGAGGTTGTGGCGGCGACGCTCGCCGTTGCCGCCGCCAAAGTGCTCACGACCGAGATTGCGATCGAGGCAACCAATACGCTCTTCGAGCTCGCCGGCACCTCCTCGGTAAAGCTCGGCCTGAACCTCGATCGCCATTGGCGCAATGCCCGAACACACACGCTGCACGACCCAGTGCGCTGGAAATACCATGTCGTCGGCAACTATCATCTAAACGGCGTCATTCCACCGAAGAATGGCGCACTGTGATCACATCCTCCCAAAATGACGAACCCCGTTCCCGATTTCGGGAATGGGGTTCTTGCTCATTCAGATCGACAGGATTTCAGCTGTAGAGGCTGACCTCTGGTATCTTGTCGTTCAGCACGAATTCGCCGACCTCCTTTGCCTTGTAGAAGACGGGATCATGGAGGGTGTGGGTGCGAACGTTTCGCCAGAACCGATCGAAGCGGTATCTTTCGGCCGTAGAGCGCGCACCGGTCAGTTCGAAGATCCCCGACGTGATGTCCAGCGAGACATTCGTGGCGTTTATCTTGGCCGCATAGGCCTCCGCCGCCGCTTCGCCGCGTTCGCGAGCCGTCACGTGATGGCCCTTGGCGAGACCAGCTTGAACGACTGCGGCCGCACTGTCGGCAAGGGCTGCGGATGCCTTCAACGAGGCCGTGAACTCACCGACGCGCTGGAGGATATATGGATCCTCAGCTGCACGCTGGACGCCCGATGTTACCCACGGCCGCGTTGTCGTGCGGACGTAGTCGACCGCGGCCGCAAGCGCACCCTCAGCCGTGCCGAGGTAGAAATTCACGAAAACCAGCTGGATAAGCGGCGTGTTAAAGGTCGAAAGCACCGCCGGTGCGGCGTCCGGCGCAGCAGGCGCACCGACAAAGTCTTCTTCGTAGACTGCGAAGTCGCGGAACTCGACGCTGCCGCTGTCGGACAGGCGCTGGCCGAAATTGTCCCAGTCGTCATTGGCGAAATAGCCCGGACGGCTTGTCGGAACGGCAAAGCCGACGACCTTGTCGTTGAGACTCGCATTGGCATTGATGTAATCGGAGACATGCGCGGCGGTGGAAAAGGACTTGCGCCCGTTGAGCACATAGCCGTTGCCTCGCCGTGTCAGCACGAGGCCGGGATCACGCGGATTGACCGCAGCGCCCCAGTAGAGATTTTTTGCAACTGTTTCGTTCGCGAGAGCCCGGGCGCGCGCTTCCTCCAGCGCCCAGTAGATATACTGGCTGTTGACGTAGTGATAGCCGAGGAGCTGACCTATGGAGCTCTCGCCCCGCGCGAGAATGCGCACCAGCCTCAGGCCATCGACCCAGTCAAGACCACCGCCACCGATCTCAGGCGGGTGCAATGCATTCAACAGACCGGCATTTTTCAGCTTGATGATCTCGGCAAGCGGCGGACGACCTTCGCGGTCAAGGTCTGCGGCGCGTCCGGAAATCGCCGCCGAGATTTCCACGGCGCGGGCAAAGAGGTCTTCTCGGGTTATATTGCGGCTGGTTGCGAAGACGACGTTGGATTGGCTCATGGTTCTGAACTCCGACTCATTGAAATGGGATCGGCGGAGGCCGCAAAGCCCCCGCGAGGGATCGAGGCAGGCGGATCAAAAAAGCTTGTCCGGGATCCAGTGTGCGGTCGCCGCGTCGCTCGTGCTGAAGGCCGGGATCTTCTGCGCCAATTCCTCGATCGTCTTGACGCCTGCCGCCCGCAGGCTTTCCTGGGTCAGGAGCGTCGGCTTGACGACGATCTGTGGGGGCACCTCCTCACCAGCCACCTGGAGCGCTGCCGCACGCACGGACACTGCGCCGACAACGGCCGGGTTCGTTGCAACCGTCGCCACCCACGGGCTTCCTTCCTCGGTGATTTCCTGAATGTCGGCTGTCGAAACGTCGGCCGAATAGATCTTCAGCTTCCCGGCGATGCCGAGATCGTTTGCGGCAAGCTTCACGCCGCGGGCGAACTCGTCATAGGGCGCAAAGACGACGGTGGCGTCCGGATTGGCGCTCAGGGCCGCCTTCGCCTGATCGGCCGTCGAGGTTGCCGTCGTGTCGTTGACGACGCCGAAGCGCGTCTTCTCCACGACGCCCGAATTCTGTGACTTGAACTTGTCCCAGACCTCGTTGCGCCGATCGAGAGGCGCAAAGCCTGCAACATAGACATAGGCGGCATTGAAGCTCGCACCGTTGTCCTTCACCGCTTGATCGAGCGCAAGCTGGGCGAGCTCGTGGTCGCTCTGTTCCACCTGGGGAATTCTCGGATTGTTGAGGTTCACGTCGAACGCAACAACCTTGATGCCCTTGTCCAGCGCCTGCTGCGCCACATCGGCGAGCGATTCCGGCAGACCGTGGTCGATCACGAGAGCGGATACGCCAAGATTGATCGCCTGCAGCACCTGCTCGCGCTGCTCTGCCGCATCCTGACGGCCGGGGAAGACCCGCAGGTCGATGTCGAGCGCTTTGGCCTGTGCTTCAGCGCCGGCCTGGTAGGCCTGGAAGAAGTCGCCGGCGGAAATATAGCTGATCAGCGCTATCTTGACGCCCCCCTTGTCGAAGGGAGCGGGTGCACCGGCAAGGCCGTCGGCGAAGGAGGCCTGGGCAAACATCAATGAGATGGCGGCGCTCAAAGCAAGCCGTGCAAGAGATTTCATCGTCGCGTTCCTCTGGTCATAGCAAGCGTCGTCTGACGGACGATAAATCCCCGCGACACATGAAATTATTAGATATAAACTCTATAATTTTAGTAGATTAAATGATCCGATTTTGCGGCCTTTGAGAGATTCTTTGTTCTGTTTGAAACGTCTCGGCGGCAATGGCTTGCCTGGAAGTTGAGCAGCCATGCAAGCCAATATGTCGCCCGGAAAGCAGACCCCGGGACGCCGCCAGATGCCGCTTCTTCATGTTGAAAATCTCACCCGCAGCTTCGGCTCGACCCGCGCACTTGCCGGCGCACATCTGTTGATTAAACCCGGAGAAATCGTTGCCCTCATGGGCGCAAACGGCGCCGGCAAATCGACGCTGGTCAAGATCCTTTCGGGCGTGCTGGAAGCCGATGGCGGCACGATGAGGCTGGATGATCGCCCCTTCACCCCAAGGACACCCTCCGAGGCGGCAAAGGCCGGCATCGCGACAGTGCATCAATCGACCGATATCGTCGGTGCTGCCGGTCTGACGGTGGCGGACGCCCTGCTCCTCCACCGCTTTGCCGAGCGCAGCACGCCTTTCTTCGTCTCGCGCAGGAGCATCCGCCGCGAGGCAAAGGCCATGCTCGACGCCATTGGTTTTTCGCTCGCGCTCGATCGAGATTTCGGCGATCTATCCGCCGCCGACCGGCAACTGGTCGCGATCGCCCGCGCGCTGGCCAACAGAGCCGATCTCTTAATCCTCGACGAGCCGACGGCGAGCCTTTCAGGCGACGAAACCCGTCGGCTCTTCGATATTTTGCTGCGCCTGCGCGCCGAGGGGCTTGCTATCCTTTACATATCGCACCGGACGGCGGACCTCGAGGCCATCGCCGATCGCGCCGTCGTCATGCGTGGCGGGCGCGTCGTCGGCAGCTTCAAAAGGCCAATCGATTTCCCGAGCGCGATCGAAACGATGATCGGCCGCAGGCTGGATGCCGCACGACCGGACGCACGACTGGCGACGGGGCCAGCAGTCTTCGAGATGCGAAACGCACAACTGGTGCCCGCGAGCGACCCTTTCGATCTGCTACTGCGTGAAGGCGAAGTCGTCGCCGTGACCGGGGTGCTCGGCGCCGGAAAGAGCAGGCTGCTTTCCGCGATCTTCGGCGTCGCACGCCTCGCCGGCGGCGAGATGTTGCTCGGCGGTCGACCGCACAGACCGAAATCTCCTGCCGACGCGATTGCCGCCGGCGTCGCCATGGCAGCGGAGGATCGCCATCGCTCCTCACTGATGCCGCCCGCCTGGCCGGGCAATTCGCTGGCTGCGACCATAAGCCTGCCGCATCTTGCCAAATGGTATCGCAACGGTTTCCTTTTCGGCGGCCGCGAAAGACGTGAGGCGAGCGACGCGATCGCCCGCCTTGGGATCAAGACCGCGGGGCCACTTGCCTCCATCTGGACGCTCTCGGGCGGCAACCAGCAGAAGGCGGTGATTGCGCGGTGGGAAGCGGAACCGAGCCGACTGCTCCTCCTCGACGAACCGTTCCAGGGCGTCGATGTCGGTGCACGCCGCGACATCATCGAGGCGATCCGCGCCCGCACCGACCGCGCCACATTGATCGCCACGTCCGATCCGGAGGAGGCCCACGAGGTCGCCGACCGCATCCTCACCATCGATCGCCACACGCTGCGACCGGTTGCGACCGATGCGGTCTCTTCCGCCATTCAGGGAACATATGCATGACCACGATCGAGGATGGGGCTCTCGCGCAACAGGCCGAAACGCCGGAGACCCCGAGCATTGACCGCCAGAAAGGAACCGCGAGCGCAATCCTTCGTTCAGGGGCCGTCTTCATCCTGCTCTGCCTGATGCTCGTTGGCTTTGCCATTGCCGAGCCGGCCTTCATCACTCTCGGCAATCTGATGAGCATCCTGCAGGCCGTGTCCGTCGTTGCCATTCTTGGTGCGGGCGTTACGGTGACACTCGCCGTCGGCGGTTTCGATCTCTCGATTGGCGCCGTCGCCGCCTCCAGCGTCATGGCCGCAAGCTATGCGATGATCGTCTGGCATCTTGATTCCTTTGCGACAGTGCCGCTGGTTCTGGCCTTCGGCGCCGCGATCGGGCTTCTCAATGCTTTCCTGATCGTACGTCTGCGCGTGCCTGATCTGCTGGCGACACTCGCCGTTATGTTCCTGCTTTCGGGACTCCAGCTCATTCCAACGGCAGGGCGTTCGATTTCCGCGGGCTTCGTCCTGCCGAATGGCTCCAAGGCGACAGGCGCCTATGATGCGGCCTTCCTCCTCATCGGCCGCTACAGCCTCTTCGGCACGCTCCCGGTTTCCGTCATGCTGATGATCGTCGTTGCCATCGTCCTTTTCGTCCTGACCGAGCGCACGCGTATCGGCCGGCTGCTGTTTGCAACGGGTGGTAACGAGGTCGCTACGCGGCTTGCTGGAGCATCCACGCCGCGCTTGAAGACCCTTGCTTACGTCATATCCGGAGCGCTTGCCTCCCTCGGTGGCATCGTCATCGCAGCCCGGGTTGGACGTGGCGACGTCTCGTCGGGCGGCTCTTTGCTGATGGATTCGGTTGCGGCCGCGCTGATCGGCTTTGCCGTTCTCAATCTGCGCCGCCCGAACGTGCTCGGCACCGTCGTCGGCGCCGTCTTCATCGGCGTCCTTCTCAACGGTCTCACCATGCTGAATGCTCCCTACTACACGCAGGACTTCGTCAAGGGTGCCGTTTTAGTCGGAGCGCTTGCCCTCACCTACGGGCTCGGCCGCAACGTCGATCGCTGAACTTGACACCGGGCTTGCGAAATTTTCCTGGCAGGCATCGCTTTTGGAATAACGTTCCTCCTTTGCAACATAAATCTATATAATTTGTGGACTACACGAAACGAGAGGGTTATTCATGAATGAGGGACGTGGACCGGGCTTCGGGCGCCGGGAGATCTTGAAGCTCGCGGCGGTCGCCGGGGCGACATTTGCAGGGACAGGCGTCTCCGCCGGCGGACAGGCAAGTGCCGCAGACGACGGTCTTTCACTGAAGGGCAAGCGCGTCGCGATCAGCGCCACGGGCACCGACCACTATTTCGACCTTCAGGTTTATAACGCCCAGATCGAAGAGGTGAAGCGGCTGGGCGGCGAGCCGATTGCGGTCGATGCCGGCCGCAATGACGGCAAGCTGATCGCCCAGCTCCAGACGCTCGTCGCCCAGAAGCCGGACGCCCTCGTACAGATCCTCGGCACACTCAGCGTCATCGATCCCTGGCTTAAGAAAGCTCGCGACGCAGGCATTCCCGTCCTGACCGTCGACGTCGGTTCGACCAACTCGATCAACAATACGACCTCCGACAACTGGGACATCGGCAAAGACCTCGCCCTGCAGCTCGTCTCCGACATCGGAGGCGAAGGCAACATCGTCGTCTTCAACGGCTTTTATGGCGTAACACCCTGCGCAATCCGCTATGACCAGCTCGTCAACGTCATCAAATACTTCCCGAAGGCGAAAATCCTTCAGCCGGAGCTGCGCGACGTCATCCCCAATACGGTTCAGGACGCGTTCACGCAGATCACCGCGATCCTCAACAAGTATCCGGACAAGGGCTCGATCAAGGCCGTCTGGTCGGCCTGGGATATCCCGCAGCTCGGCGCCACCCAGGCGATCGCCGCAGCCGGCCGCAACGAAATCCGCACCTATGGCGTCGATGGCAGCCCGGAAGTTCTCCAGCTCGTTGCCGATCCGAACTCCCCTGCAGGCGCAGATGCAGCCCAGCAGCCGGCCGAGATCGGCCGGGTCGCGGTTCGCAACGTTGCCAGGCTTCTCGCCGGCCAGAGCCTGCCGCGCGAAACCTATGTACCGGCACTCCTCGCGAACAAGGACAATGTTGGCGAGATCATCAAGAAGCTCGGTATCGGCTGACACCGGTCCTGGCGATGCGGCACCCGCCGCATCGCTCCCATTTCTCTTGTGAGCAGCCTGCAACATGACCGCATCCGCCATCGCGCAAACAATCGAGAATGACGAGTACATCATTCGCCTCGACCATGTCGTGAAGCACTTCGGAGGCGCGCAGGCGCTTGCCGGCGCCGCGCTTGCCGTTCGCCGCGGCACCGTGCACGGGCTTGTCGGACAGAACGGAGCCGGTAAGTCGACGCTCATCAAGATTCTTGCCGGCCTGCACACGCCGGACGAGGGGCTGATCGAGATCGAAAGCAAGCCATACGATCGGCTGACGCCGCATCTGTGCGAGGCACTCGGCATTCATTTCATCCATCAGGATCGGCTGCTGGTACCCACCTTCACGATCGGAGAAGCCCTGTTTCTCGGACGGGAGGCCCGCGTAGCCGGTACACCGTTTCTCAATCGCCGCGCCATGCAGCGGCGCGCGGAAGAAATTCTCGCCAACTATTTTGGCGTGGAGCTGCCCAAGGATGCCTTGATCGGCGAGCTTTCCACCGCCGAGCGCCAGATCGTCCAGATCACCCGCGCACTGCTTCATCAGCCCAAAGTGCTGGTCTTCGATGAGCCAACTGCGGCACTTGTCCGTCGTGAGGCCGAAATTCTCTTCCGCCTGATCCGCCGCCTTTGCAGCGAGGGCGTGACCATCATCTACATCTCCCATTATCTGAACGAGATCGAGGAACTGTGCGACCATGTGACGGTGTTGCGCAACGGCGTCGATGTTGCCTGCCTGGAGATCAGCCAGACGTCTGCAAAGGCGATCGCCAGCCTGATGATCGAGCGCGACATCACCGAGATGTTCCCGAAACGCCAGGTAGAGCTCGGCGAGGAAGTTCTTAAAGTCCAAGCCCTTTCGGCACCGAACCGCTTCAACAACATCAGCTTTTCGCTGCGCCGCGGAGAGGTCCTCGGCATCACCGGGCTGCTGGGTTCGGGGGCCAAGGACATTGTGCGCACGCTCTTCGGACTTCAGCAGGCGGCATCCGGTGTGATCGAGATCGCGGGCAAGACGGCGCAACCGCGCAATCCCGTGCAGGCGGTCGACCGGCAGCTTGGGCTGGTGCCTGAGGACCGGCGCGGCCATGGCGTCGGCCTTGATCTCAGCCTAAGCGAAAACATCACCCTATCGAGCCTTGCCCGATATACGCGCTTCGGATTCCTGGAGGGAAGACGTGAGCGCGCCGATACCGACGACCTCATCAAGCGCCTGCAGATCAAGACCGCGGGCCGCGACACGCTGGTTCGCACGCTGTCCGGCGGCAATCAGCAGAAGGTGGCGATAGCCAAGTGGCTTAGCCGCCAATCGGAGATCTACCTTCTCGACGAACCGACCGTTGGGGTCGACATCGGCTCCAAGGTCGAGATCTACTCGCTGATCGGCGAGCTAGCTGCTCGTGGTGCCGGCGTCATCGTGCTCTCGTCGGATCTACCCGAGCTTGTAGGCATGACCGACCGCATTCTCGTGTTTTTCCGCGGCCACGTGATCCGCGAGCTCGTCTCCTCGAAGACCACAACGGATGAAGTGCTGGCGGCCTCGACCGGCGCTTCGGAAGGATTGCGCCATGTCGGCTGACGTCCAGTTTGCCTCCCTCCCCGCTGCTTCGACCAGGCATTTGCCCCGGGTAAGGGCTGGTAAGGGCAGGGTCGCAGCTTCGGCGCTCCGCGTCGGTTCGCTGCTCGCCTTTGCGTCGATTCTCGTCGTGTTCTCGCTTACCGCCCCCTATTTCCTGACGATTGGCAATATCGGCAATGTCCTTGGCCAATCGGCCATCGCAGGCGTCCTGGCGATCGGCCTCACAATCGTGCTCATCGCCGGTGGATCGAACGTCGTCACCGGCGGCATCGATCTGTCGCTTGCCGCCAATATGGGGCTCAGCGCTGCGACCTATGCGACGCTGATCCAGCTCGGATACGGCGATCTCACCGCAGCAGGCGGCGCGCTTTTCACGGGACTTGCAATCGGCGCGGTCAATGCGGCAGCCGTGGTCTTTGCCGGCATCGTGCCTCTCCTGGCAACGCTTGCCGTCATGAACGTTGTCGCCGGCCTCGAGCTGGTCCTGACCCAGAACACCGTCGTCCCCGCCTCGACGGATTTCCTGACCGCGATGTCGGCGTCCGACGGCTTCGGCATTCCAGTCCTTGCCTATGTCCTGATGGGCTTCACCGCGCTTGCAGCGGCGATCGTCCAATACACCCCGCTGGGACTGAGACTTTATGCCGCCGGCGAGTTCCCGGATGCAGCCCGTGCCGCAGGCCTGCCGCTCAAGCGGTTGCTTGCGGGAGCCTTCGTCGTCAGCGGTCTGTGCGGCGGCTTCGCCGGCATTCTCTCCGTCTCCTATCTCAGTGGCAGCACCACCGGTTCGGGCGAGATGTTGCTGCCGGTCGTCGTCATTGCGCTGCTTGGCTCGGTCTTCTCGCGCCGCCTCGTTCCGACGATCACCGGAACACTGGTTTCCGCTCTCTTCGTCGGCTTCCTCATCAACGGCTTCCAGCTTCTGAACCTGCCGAGCACGCTCGTCAGCGGCGTCCAGGGTCTCCTGATCCTGATCGTCGTCTCGGCCACGACGCTGTTGCGTAAACGGGAGATCTGACCATGTCCGCCTCGACATTTGCCGGGCGATACGCCGCAGGCTTGGCTAGATACGGCCTCATACTGGCCCTCGTCGTCGTCTTCTCGATCTTCTCAGCAGCCGCACCGACCTTCCCCACTTTGGGCAACCTGCAGGGCATTCTGGTCAACAATTTCACCTTGCTCGCGATCGTCTCGATCGCCATGACCCTGACGGTTTCGGCCGGCGGCATCGATCTTTCGGTCGGCACCGCGGTGGACTTCGCAAGCTTCGCCTTCGTTTCCCTCGTACTTACCGGCGAGCCGATCGCCGTTGCACTTCTGGGCGGGCTCGCGGCAGGTGCCGTCGTCGGTGCCTTCAATGCCATCCTGATCTCGGCGATCGGCGTGTCGCCGTTTCTGGCAACGCTCGGCACCTTGTTCATCGGGCGCAGCATCCAGCAGCTTCTGACGAACGGCGGCAATCCGGTCTACCTGCCGCCCGCGGGCGTGCCGGAGGCCTTCCGTTTTCTGGGGCACGGGGTTATCGCGGGCGTGCCGGTGCCACTCTTGATCGCCGCTCTCATCATTGCCGGCGTCTCGGTGCTCCTTTCCCGGACGCGGTTCGGCCGTGTCGTGCTTTCGATCGGCATTCAGCCAAGCGTCGTACGCTATTCAGGGGTCGGCCGTGGCCCTCATGTTGCCGCGACCTTCATCCTCGCCGGGATCATCGCGGCGGTCGCGGGCATCATCCTGACGGCAACCGTCACGGTCTATATCCCCTCTTCCGGCAATGCCTTTCTGCTGAATGCGATCGGCGCCACCTCCATCGGCACGACATTCTCGCCGCTCGGGCGCCCGAATGTCGCCGGCACCGTCCTCGGCGTCCTGCTCCTCAGCATCGTTGCCAACGGACTGCTTCTGACAGGCCTCAATTTTTACTGGCAGCAGGTTGCCACCGGCACCCTCATATTCGCGGTGCTGGCCTTCAGCTTCATCAACAGGAAAGCGGCCGACGCCTGAGCGAGGTCCAATCGAAAACATGCAGGAACAATGACATGAGCCGAGAAATCAGGCTGAACGCCTTTGACATGAACTGCGTCGGACACCAGTCTCCAGGACTCTGGCGCCATCCACGCGACAAGTCATGGACCTACAAAGATCTCGATTATTGGGTGCATCTGGCAAAGACGCTGGAGCGCGGCAAGTTCGACGGGCTCTTCATAGCCGATGTGCTCGGCGTCTACGACGTGCTGAACGGCAATGTCGATGCGGCACTGCGCCATTCTGCCCAGGTGCCGGTCAACGATCCGCTGCAGCTTATCCCGACAATGTCTTATGAGACCGAACATCTAGGCTTTGGCCTCACGGCGTCGCTCTCCTTCGAGCATCCCTATACGTTCGCCCGGCGCATCTCAACGCTCGACCATCTCACCAAAGGCCGGGTCGGCTGGAACATCGTCACGTCCTATCTCAACAGCGGTGCGCTCAACGTCGGCCAGCCCGCCCAGACGAACCACGACGACCGCTACGAGCTTGCCGAAGAGTATCTTGAGGTCTGCTACAAGCTGTGGGAGGGAAGCTGGGAAGACGGTGCCGTGGTGCGTGATCGGGAAAAGGGCATCTTCACCCATCCGCAGAAGGTCCACCCTATCCGTCACGCCGGGAAGCATTTCACCGTTCCTGGCATTCATCTCAGCGAGCCGTCGCCGCAGCGCACGCCCGTGCTCTACCAGGCCGGCGCCTCCAGCCGCGGCAAGGATTTCGCCGGCGCCCATGCCGAATGCATTTTCGTCGCAGCCCCGTCCAAGGCCGTACTCAAACGCTATGTCGCCAATGTGCGGCAAGCGGCCGAACGTGTCGGCCGCAATCCCCGGGAGATCCTTGCCTTCAATCTGCAGACCGTCGTGGTCGGCGAAACGGATGCCGAGGCACAGCGAAAGTTCAACGAATACCGCAAATACGCTTCATTCGAGGGGGCGTTGACGCTGATCTCCGGCTGGACAGGCATCGACTTCGGCCAGTTTGGCCCCGATGAGGTGCTGCGCCACCGCTATACAAATGCCGTGCAATCGGCCGTCGAAACCTTCACGACCATCGATCCCGACAGGGAATGGACGGTTCGGGAGATGGCGGACTGGGTGGGCGTCGGCGGCTTCGGCCCTGTCTTTGTCGGCTCGCCCTCTACGGTCGCCGATCTGATGCAGGAATGGGTCGACGATACCGATGTCGACGGCTTCAATCTCGCCTATGCGATAACGCCGGAAAGCTTTGAGGACGCGGTCGACCTTCTCGTGCCGGAATTGCAGAGGCGCGGCGTCTACAAGACCGAATATCGCCAGGGCACCCTGCGCGAAAAGCTTGGTGGAAAAGGCCCGCGCCTCGCGGTCCCGCATCCCGGCGCGGTCTACCGCAATCTTGGATCTGAGCCGACGCGCCTCGCGGTTTAGAGGTTTGAGTCCCACGCACCTCGATGGTCAAGATCTCGGCACGCTCAAACCCACACTCTGTTCATTTGGTCGCGTCCCCTGCGCTGCGATCAGGTTGCGATTATATGGTCCGGAAGCCGATCAAAATTGAGGAAGCGCTAAGGCAGGTCGAGCAGGGCGCGATTTCGCTCTGATCGGCGGGGAAGACTGGGAAATCGAAGGGCCGTCTCTGCGTCCCTTGAAAAAACCCATGACAACTGTCACGTGTATTACGACAGATGACATAGGAGCTTATCATGGCGGTCGCAACGATAAAGGTCTCTTCCGAAAAACAAGGCGGGGAACTGCAGAAAGTCGTGGAACTGCTCGGTGGAGCCCGCACGCTTTCTCGTCGCTTAACGAACGCTCTCAACGCCCACGAACTGCTTCTTAGCGGACTGCCCGCGTGCGGTTTGATCAGGCAGGTTGCGCCGCGACATGGGATAACGGCGAAGGCGCATACCGGGTCGGGGGACGCTGGAACAGCAAAGGCGTGCGCGCTGTCTATTGTTCCGTTGATCCCTCGACGGCAATCCTAGAGGTCGCCGTCTACAAGAGCTTTCGTACGCTCGACACAGTTGCGCATGTACTGACGGCAGCGGACATAACCGACACGTCGTCGATGCATGTCGTTGATCCCACGACTGTGCCCAATCCCAACTGGCTGCACCCCGGCATTCCGAGCGCCGGACAGCAGGCGTTTGGTGACGAGCTACTTCAGAAGCACCGTTTCGTGGGTATCCCGAGTGCAGTGTCCAGCCATAGCTGGAACCTCGTGTTTCATCGCGAGCGCGGCGGCAGGCTCCTACTTGCTGAAGTTGCAGGAACCCTTCGCTCTCGACACCAAGCTGCACCCCCCTCAACGGCATGAAGTCGTTAGCCGGTGTATCCTGTGTGTGATCGGCAACTTCGTGGCCAGTCTGGCGCTGCCGACAAACAAACGTTGAAACGACGCGACGGTCAACATGATGCAACAAATCAAGGTGACGATTGGCCTGTAGCTGAAGCCCTTTGGGAGCGCACGAAGCGCACCTGATTCAGCCTGTCGATCGACCCGTCCACGAACAACTTGGCATCGAGGTTCGAGAGCGGCTCGCCGAACAGAAACACTGGCAGGTCGCGGATGATCGCCCTGCCCATAGAGACGCGCGTTGGCCGCCCGAAAGCTGGATGCCATCCCAGAGAGTAGTGTAGCCGCCATCTATCGTCAAAATACCGCTTTTCATTGAGATTTTGCTTGCCTCACCGATGAACACTCAAGTCCGCGACCAATTAGTTAGCCATTGTTTATCTGCCAACCGCGTAGGCCTGCATAAGGCGGGGGGTCGCGGCGGCCCTTAGAAGACCGTCCATGTCCCGGCGCGCTGCGGTCAGACGGCCCACGGTCCAAGGATCGGCAACCTGTACCTTGTGGCCACGCCGGCGCAGCTCGTCGAGCGTCGAAGTGCCGACGCTGCTTTCGACCATGATCTCGCCGGGAGAACTGGTGCGCGGGTAGAAGGAACCCGGGAAATGCGAAGTGTGGAAGAGCGGCATGTCGATACATGCCTGTAGGTTTTTTCCGTGATGGACGTAGCGCAGGAAGAAAGGCAGCTGCCACTGATCCTGCTGATCGCCGCCAGGCGTGCCGAAGACCATCGTCGGCCGGCCCTGATACAGCGCCAGCGAGGGAGTGAGCGTCGTCCGGGGTCGCTTGCCCGGCTCAAGAGAAGTCGGCAGTCCGGGCTTCAGCCAGAACATCTGGGCGCGAGAGTTCAGTGCGAAGCCGAGGCCCGGGATGATCGGCGAAGACTGCAGCCAGCCTCCAGAAGGCGTGGTTGAAACCATGTTGCCCCAGCGGTCGATCACATCGATATGCACCGTGTCGCCACGTCTTTCGCGAAGATGCGACATGGTTGGCTCGTAGACCGTGCCCTTGCCGCTCATTTCGGCAAGCATGGCCATGGTCACGTCGAATTGGCGGTTGTAGCCTGGCACGCGGCCGGGGCGCAGCTCGAGCGAAGCTCCCTCGCCGATCAGTTTCCGGCGTTCGCTATTATAGCTTTCCGACAGCAGATACTCGATGGGGATCTGCGCGAAACTCGGATCTCCGTAATAGACTTCGCGATCGGCGAAGGCGAGCTTCATGGCTTCAATGACGGTGTGTACGAAGTCCGGCCCTGACGGGTCCATCGCAGCGAGATCAAGGCTTCTCAACAGCGCCAGGGATTGCAGCAATACAGGTCCTTGGCCCCAGGCCGGCGTTTTAGCAATCGTCCAGTCGTGGTAGTCATAGGTCTGCGGCGCCTCGACCGTGGCGCGCCAGCTTGCCATGTCATTAGCGTTCAGCACGCCCTTGTGCCTGGCTCCGCTCGCATCCATGACGGCGGTGGTGCTGACGAACCTTTCGATCGCCTCGGCCACGAAGCCCCGGTAGAAGGCGTCGCGGGCGGCCTCGATCTGATTTTCCCGACCGCTCTTCGCTTCGGCCACGGCAATCACCCGCTTCCAAGTTTCCGCCAGAACAGGGTTCTTGAAGTTGCGGTTCGGCTCCGGCGCGCTACCACCCGGCAGCCAGGTTGCGTGGGAAGTCGGCCATTCCTTTTCGAAGAAGCCGCCCAGTCTCGTGATTGTCGCAGAAACCGCGGCAAGCACGGGATGGCCCTCTTCGGCGTAGTAGATCGCTGGCTCGAGAATATCCCGGATGCTCATCGTTCCGTAATCGCGCAACATCAGCATCCAGCCGTCGAAGGCGCCGGGGATAACCGTCGCCAGCAAGCCGTCGCCGGGGATCAGGTTCAGGCCTTCGGAGGTGTAGTGCTCGATCGTCGCGCCGGCCGGTGCCGGTCCCTGGGCGCAGATGACCTCGACCTTGTCCTTTTTCTTCGAATAGAAAATGGCGGGCATGTCGCCGCCTGGGCCGCATAGATGCGGCTCGACGATCTGCAGCACGAAGCCGGTGGCGACAGCCGCATCGAAGGCGTTGCCCCCCTTTTCCAGGATCGCCATGCCAACCGAAGACGCGATCCAGTGGGTCGACGTGACGACGCCGAAGGTGCCGAGGATTTCCGGTCGTGTCGTGAAGCTAGTCATCGTATTATGTCCTCAGGAATATGGCTTGCCGGCGATTTATGATGTCTTCAGGATCCCAGGGTCGTGCAAACAAAGGCGTGGATGACCGGGCAGAACAGACAAATGAGACCTGGGCCGGCAAGCTGATCGATCAAGCAAAAGTGGGCAGACGTGAGGGGCATCGGGTGATAGCCATGTCCGTCTCATATCAGATTTGACTACGCTTCCAAAGAATTCATACATTTTATACGCTCGGTGCCGTCGTCAAACTACAAGTGAAAATTGCATGACCAACTTGAATCTTTGAAGGGTCCGGGGAAGCCGCCATGGACGTCGGTTGCAGCTTCTTTGCCTGTTGGCGCTGGAACAATGGGATAGAGGGCGCTGCTAGCGCTGCCATCGGAGCACGCCTCGTCATCCTGAAGAATTTCACGGCGGAAGTTGTAAGAAAATGGAAGAGCGAAGCGGAGGAGCGCGCCTTTCAGCAACTTGCAAACGGGCGGGCTCCGCGCGACGGGAGCGTCGCCTGAAGGGTTGATGCTGATCGGAATGGTGTTCTGGAGGCATCCGCCAAACATTCGAGCAACCCTATGGATGCACCGGTACAAGCCCACCGCGTTCCCCCCCAAATCATCGCCTACGCAGTGTGTCCCGCGATAGGTTTCGAGAGGAATGGCAACCCATCGTCGCTGCTGGCGACTACCTGCAGACCCGAAGGCTCTCCATATGCCAGCCACCGTCATAGGCATTCGGCACGCGGCGATCTTCAAACCAGCAACGTGGCGGTGGCGGTGGTGGATCGATGTAGCGCGGACCGCTGTTGTTGACGATTGCGCCACCAATCAATCCGCCGATCACTCCAGCGGCCAGACCGCCCGCAATCGCTGCGCCGTTGTCGTGATGATGATGGCGCCGCGGTGGTGGCGGATTATCGTAGTAGGGTCTTCGCCATTCCTGGGCGGACGCCGTGTCGACGACGGCAAAGCCACTGGTGGCGACAATTGCTACGATGACCGCGAACAAGACTAGCTTCTTCATTATTGCTCCGTCTAATTGAGGGCAAACCCCGAGCGAACGAATCGCACGCTCACGATTAACGGCTCATGAACGATACTGCGCGATTCCACCAATGGCGGCGAAATGCGGAACTGGCTGGGAAGGGAATGCTCCACCTATGATTTCTGCTGGGACGACGGGCAATTGCATGGAAGCGGCAAGGAGTTCTGAAACATGGATAGGGGTACCCCGCCACGGCCTTCATGTTTTTGCGGATGGTTGCTGGGAACCCCGCTCCAGTCAGGGCGGATGGGCCTTTGTGGTCTACCGCAATGGCGTGGAACTCGCGTTCAGCTTCGGCGGCTCGTTAAACAGCACAAATAACACAATGGAGTTGCTGAGCCTGTTCAACGCCGCAGGCTGGATTAATCGCGAGAGGACCAATGAAAGGGTTACCGTGTGGTTGGACTCCATTTACGCAGTGAAGGGCTGCAATATCTGGAGGCCGATCTGGAAGAACAACGGCTGGCGGAAGGTGCGTGCGAATGCCAAGGCGAGAAACCGAAAAATAGCCGATGCAGAGCTTTGGCAGAACGTTGATCGTGAGCTCTCACGAAATCCGCTCATCACCGTAGCTTGGTGCAAGGGTCATTCGGGAATTGATGGCAACGAACGGGCGGACGAACTCGCAGATCAAGGCCGGCGATCACTCCTTAAGACCTAAGTCATGCGATGCGTCAGAATGGAGACGGGCAACTCCATACTGTCACTTAGACGTCGGTCCAGCTGGAAAAAGTTGCGGCCTGGCCGCTTGTCCTGCCGTGCTCATCGACAAGCTGCCAAACAATTCCATTCTCCACCCAGAAGTGCTTTCCAGATTTGGTGACGCGCAGCCCTCGGTAGTCGGCAATGTAGCCCTGCCGTGCCACCGCATCGAGGAGCCGCTGCCGCTCCTGTCGGTCAGGCGCCTCAGCGGACAATCGCGACGGCAGCTTCGTGAACTCGTCCCACGTATATCCGAAGCGCGTCTGGGCGGCGATGTTGGCATAAACGAAGAGCGGATCAGGATCAGTATTGTGGGCCAGAACGACAAAAGGCGCTGCACGATAGAGCCAGTCCGGGCCTTGCTCCGACGGAACAAGCGGCTTGCCGACGAGCCGCTGAAAGCTACCGGTCAACAGTTTGAAGAATTCTAAGTCAGTGGCCAGACCGGCCGACTTGGGGTGCAGATCTTCCATAGTTTCGTTCCCTCTGCGAGGTATGGGTAGGCGCCGGACATTGCCGCCCACAAAGTGGGACAGCTATGACGGATTGGAAACAAGGTCCCACACCGTCAAGCAAAGCAACCCGATAACGGTCTAGGCGTCAAACAGCGACGACGGCAACTCGACAGTGAATCGGCTCGCTCCGGCAAGACGGATTGCAACTGCTTCTCGCAACAGAGCAAAGCGCAGTTCCAACGCCGTGGTCTCCGGCGATCTTGGCAACCGGCTCAATTCAATAGCGAAAAGGTCAAATTCCCTTCCCAACGCGGTTTCATCAAAAGGTGCGTTCATGTGTTCACGACCGATAGTTGATTTGAAGACTCACTCGGCTACCGGCTTACAGCCAGCGACAAGACCGCGCCCAACCCTCGTGCAGGCATGCTGAATATCCAATGAACCAGCTCGCCGCACGGTGTAGCAAATCGCGACGAGTGAGGCGCGAGCCCCGGATCATCTCCCAGTACTCGAACCACTATGAACCACTCGTTCATATGGCCTTCAGGTAGCCGCAGCTACCGTTGGTTCATCGTCACTAATCGCCATGAATCTTCGGGACAATTTAGCAATGCCTTATCCTGCCACTGTATCGGCCGGCCGTGATCCGCGTCTTGATTTCTTTCGTGGCGTTGCCTTGGTCATGATTTTCATCAATCACGTGCCGGGCAATTTCCTTGAAGGCATCACCTCGAAGAATTTCGGTTTTTCCGATGCAGCCGAAGCCTTCGTGTTAATGTCAGGGATGTCCGCCGGGCTGGCCTATTCGAGTGCCTACGCGCGGGACCGCGTGCAAGCAATTGCCCGTGTCCTTCGCCGCGCACGGCACCTCTATGGCGTCCACCTACTGACGACGGGCTTGGCGGTTATCATTCTCATGAGCGGTCACCACTTCGTGGGAACCGCTGCGCTGTCAGATCGTGTCAACCTAGAAGCTTATCTGAGCGCTCCGTGGATGACGACCCTTGGCGTCGTGGCGATGACGCACCAGCTCGGCTACTTCAATATTCTGCCTCTATACATTCTGCTGCTCGCCGCTACACCAGTCTTTCTGGCAATCGCCTCGTCCAGCCGATCCGCCCTATTGACTGTGTCGGTGGGCGTCTGGGTAGTCGCGGGCCTCTACAACATCAACCTTCCCAACTTTCCGACCGAAGGGATGTGGTTTCTCAATCCATTCTCCTGGCAGTTGATCTTCTGCATCGGCCTTTGCGCCGGTATGGCATCGAAGAGACGAGAGACGTTCGTCGGATACAATTCGGCGCTCATGTTCGCGTCACTGGCCTATCTTGCTTTCTCGTTGTTCGTTATCCAGGGGCAACGCTACGATCTGACGAACTGGGGAGATCATCCTGCAATCCTCGTTGGCTTTGACAAGGGTATCCTGCCTCTGCCCCGCCTTCTCCACGTGCTGGCCCTGACCTACGTCATCTCACAGTTTGGGGTCTTTTGGCGGATTGCCGCTGACACACGCCTTGGCGCTGTTACGCTTCTTGGAAAGCAGGGACTGGCAGTCTTTGCATGGGGGTCGTTGATCTGCATAGTTCTACAGGTCATTCGCGAGGCATATACGGTTCCGCTGCTACTCGACGCGGCGACGCTCGCGGCTGGGCTGGCGGCTCAATATGGCGTCGCCAACCACCTGCAGCAGGCCAAGATATCCTCCCGCGGCGGCCCGGTGCACGCGACATAGAAACTTGACAACAAGCTCAGAACGCAACACGACACGGCCCTCATCACCTGCTCGTGATTTCATCGACGTCCACGAGTTCTAGGTTAGTCCATCCGAGCGATGCCGGACATCGCGCGATCTTTGATCGCTTTTTATAAATGCGGGCGACCTTCGACATAAAAATGCGACGGCTCGTGGGGCCGTCGCCTGCTTTGCCTGCGTGAGGAAACCGCATCATCCTGGACGCGCTTTCCCTACGCTCACATTTGCAAATGCGGATTCAAAGCCCGTCGCGGAACTCATATCCCGGCATACCATTCATAGCCGCGATCCTCCCAGAAACCACCATTGCCGCCGTAAAGTTGGCCGAGGTCCGCGACCGCCTCGATGCGGGTCAGATATTTCGCCTGCTTGTAACCGAGTTGCCGCTCGACCCTTAGCCTCAACGGGGCTCCATGCGCCACTTCAAGATCGCGGCCGTTCATCGAGTAGGCGAGGATCGTCTGCGGATGGAAGGCATCGACCAGATCGACACTCTCATAGTACCAGCCGTTGCCGTCCAACGTCTTTTCGTATTCATCCGCGCAGTGGAATACGATGTAGCGCGCCTCAGGCTTCAGCCCGACTGTTTGCAGCAGGACGCCAAGCGGGAGGCCCATCCATTTGCCGATCGCGCTCCAGCCTTCCACGCAGTCGTGCCGGGTGATCTGTGTGCGCGATGGCATCGCCTTCAGCTGCGCAAGCGAGAACTGCGATGGTTTTTCGACCAGTCCACCGACTTCCAGCCTCCAGTTCACGAACTGGCGACCCATCCAGTCGAGATATCGCGGGTTATCCGGCATGCTGGTGCCGTTCGAGCGAAAGACAGGCGAGAGATCCGCCTCGCTGAATTCACGGGCGAGCGCATTGTCGCCGAGCAGGAAGCGCTGTGTCTTCATGCTGAGACCCTCGGCGATCTTCAGGACCGACTTCGTCCGGTCGCTTTGAACCAATGCGTCGCAACCGCTCAAGCCCAGTGCAGAAGCGGTCAGGGTCGAACCGATCAGGAAGCGGCGGCGGGTAATAAGGCGGCTCATCGTCTGCCTCCCCGTTCAATGGCGTAATAGCCAGTGATCATCGAACGGAGATTGTTGAAGACACCCGACAGGATCACCATGGCGACATGCACGACGACGAAGGCGACGAGCGAGAAGGCAGTCAGGAAATGGATGGTGCGTGCCGATTGACGTCCGCCGAAGACATCGAGCAGCCAAGGGGCCACAGCATTGAAGCCCGGCGACATAGTGAGCCCCGTGGCGATCATCAACGGCAGCAACACGAAGATCACTATGAGATAGGTCAGCTTCTGCAGCGTGTTGTAGTGCCGTGCCTGCGCTCCCTTCGGAAAGCGCAGCCGGGCATGGTTGACGACCTCATCGCCCAAATGAGCGAGCGTCAGTTCATTGCCGGCTGGAACGAGATCACGGCGGAAATGCCGGCTGATCAGCCCATGGGCGAGATAGACAAGGCCGTTGAGGACGAACAGCCAGGCAAAAAAGAAATGCCAGCGCCGGCCGGTCGACAGGTCTTGGTAGCTTGGAAGGGTGAGCCAGCTTGGAAAGCCCCTCGCTGTCGCCTCGCCATCAACAGTCGAGAGACCAAGGAAGCCGGTCGTGTTGAAGGTGAGAGAACCGACATGCGTCAGCCCCTTGGCCTGGTTGCCGTCTTCGACGGCCCCCATGGCAATGAAGGAAGGGTCGTTGTCGGCTCCATACTGGCCCCAATAGAGCGCCGGATGAGCATTGAATATCTGCAGACCGCTGAACAGCAGCACGGTCAGGCAAAGCACGTTTACCCAATGCGAGAGGCGGACAGCAAGGCTGTGGCGGTAGATGAGCGTGTGGCCAGCTTCCCTACCGGAATCGATCGTCGCCATGATTTTTCTCCGGACGAATAAAAGTTCGCAGCAGAAGACGCGACCGCCGCGGATAAAGTTTCAGCGGCCGCGAGATACGAAAACGCTTACTTCATCGCGTCGCAGGCCTTCATCATGTCGGCCTTTTTCATCGCGTCCTTTTCCATACCGGCCTTGTGCATGCAGTCCGTCTTTGTGCTCGACTTCATGGCGTCCTTCGACATTGCACTGCTCTGCATATTGTCCGTCTTCATCGCGTCGGACTTCATGGCGTCCTCAGCCGACGCGGCACCGGCGAGCGAAAGCCCGACGACGAACATGTAGGCTGCAAGGCTGGAAAGAAGCTTGGTCATGGAATTCTCCTAGAATGGGATTGTCGTGTCCACCGGCTGCGTACCAATGGCTCACATCCACCCATTCGAGAGATCCTCGAAATGCGTTACAGCCTCACACGCATGTGATAGATCCGTGATGCCAAACATTTTTTGATCTGCCTTGTAACCGATTGGCTGCTTCTGCGAATGAACACGCTGACAACATGACGACTGCTTATTCGGAAGAAGCGCTGAAAGCATTGATGCTTCTGGCCCTTGACGGGGACGAGGCCGCCTATCGGCGTTTGCTGACCGCTTTGCGCGTGCTGCTTGTCGGTTACTACAGCCGCAGGATGGCTGCGGCGACGAAAGCGGATATGGAAGACCTGGTCCAGGAGACATTGCTGGCACTGCATTCTCGCCGGTCCACTTACGACCGAAAAAGACCCTTCACGGCCTGGTTCTTCTCGATCGCCCGCTACAAGCTGATAGACCATCATCGCGGCCGCGGTGGACGTCGGCTGACCGAAACCGAGCTTGGCGAGGAGATCGAAAGTGACTTCAGCGAGGATACGCTGACCGCCCGCATGGATGTCGAGCGATTGCTCGACGGGTTGTCACCGAAACAGCGGGAGCTGATCCGGCAGGTGAAACTGGAGGGCCAGTCGGTCGCCGACACGGCAAACCGCACCGGGCAGTCTGAATCAGCGGTAAAAGTCAGCATCCATCGGGCACTCAAGGCGCTCGGGGAGAGATTGCGAGGCGCATCGTGACAAAGATGGACGACATCATCGAAAGCCTGGTCAGCGACCTGAAGCCGGTGCCGCGCAATGCGCCATGGCGCCGCTTCGCGGTTGGCATAGCTCCGGCCCTCGGGCTCTCCCTGCTGCTGATGCTGACCATCCTCGGTCTGCGGGTCGATATGCCCGAAGTGCTGATGCTGCCAGTCTTCTGGATCAAATCGATCTATAATGCATTGATTGCCGTGGCGTCCTTCCTCACTCTCTATCAGCTTTACCGCCCCGACGGTTCTGAAGGTCGCTTTTTCGGTTTGCTTACCACGATCTTCGCCGCCATGGCCGCGGTCGCAGCCATCCAGCTCATGATGGCCCCCATCGAGACTTACCACGCGCTGATCCTCGGTTCTTCGGCACTCCATTGCCCGCTTCTCATATTCGGCTTCGCGATGCCCGTTTATGCAGGGACGATCTGGGCACTGCGCGGCGGCGCACCCATCGATCTGCGGCTAACCGGGCTCGTTGCCGGTATAGCCGCAGGGGCAGCCGGCGCCTGGGTCTATTCCTGGTTCTGCACCGAGAACGGCATGCCCTTCGTGCTGATCTGGTACTCACTTGGCATCCTGCTGACCGGCGCGCTCGGCATCTTCACCGGTCCTCGGCTGCTCCGCTGGTAGACCCTTCTAGACTAAGCCTGACGACTGTTCATCAGCACCGGGAGTGGAACGCTCCCGATCAAAACGGCTCGCCTCCAATCGACCGAACCGGTAGAAGCCGCCGAATTGGCCACAAGGTCACGTTAACCCCCCGCTCTTGAGAGGACATGAACTGCGGATCAGCCTTGATCGCCAGCGAGCCGCACCCATGCCTTGCCCGCTACTCCCGAAGGTTGGATGGACAGCGTCATTCTGCGACGGCATCTCCTCGGAAGAAATCGCCTTCCCTGACTCGGGCATGGGGCGAGGTTCATCGGACCTCGCTTTCCTGCCTGACGATCGTAAGCACGCTCGAGCTTGATCGACATTAAGGTCAATCTGGTGCGCCACAAGTCACTGCTGGCCGGCAAGACCGGGTTAGCGGGCCGAACGCCTTGCGCTCTCCACGATCAGCCGAACGGCGGCTTCCATGCTTTCCGGCGTCGTGCCGGTGACGATGACGCCGAGCAGCGGTGCGGCGATGCCTGCCGCCTTCAGCTTCGGCATGTCCTCGGGCGTGAAGTTCTTCTGGCTCGGCGCAATGACCGGAATGCCGGCCTTGGTGGTGATCTCGCTGTAGCGGGCGAGATCGGTCTCGTTGAGCGGCTTGCCGTAGTCCGCGAAGGCGGCAACGGAGGCTTCCATCATCGCGCCCGGAATCGCGCGGATCTTCCGAAGTTCCTCGTCGGTGTTCTTTTCGCCGAGCGCCGGCATGGGCCGGAGCTTCGATTGCAAGAGATGCGGCTGCATGTCGCTGATATAGACGTTGAAGCCCTCGAAGCCTAGATCGGCGAGTTCATCCATCTCTTGCGCGCTCGGCACATTCTCCTGCCCGGCCATGACAAGTAGCGGCACGTCCAATGTGGCGAGCTTCTCGAAAAAGGGTCGCTCTTGCGCATAGCTGCCGAAGGTGGTGCCAGTCGCGCGGTGATAGGCGTTGAGATGCACTTTCAGCGCAAAGGCCCCTGCCCCCAACGCGGCCCTGGCAAGATCGAGGTCATGACGCGCAAGCGAGACGATGACCGGAAAGTCGCCACCGCGCAGCGCTTTGGTGAGTTTCGTTTCAGGATACGCAGGCATTTCGGGGCCTCAATTCATCCGCTGGCCACCATCGGCTGCGAAGAGATGGATGTTGGCGAGTTCCGGTCGCAGGCGGATCGTCGCGCCAGGCGACAGCGACACGCGCTCGCGGAAAACGCCGCTGACCGTCGTATCGCCGAGCTTCATCGTCACCTGAGTTTCCGAACCCATTGGCTCGACGAGGATGACTTGCGCGGGCACGCCGTTGTCGTCGAGGGCGAAATGCTCGGGACGAATGCCGTAGACCACCTTGCGGTCCCTGAACTCATGCGCCGCCTCTGGCAGTGGCAGCAGGATACCTGGTGCGGCAAAACCGCTTGAGGTGATCGTACCGGTCAGAAAATTCATGGCCGGCGACCCGATGAAACCCGCCACGAACTGGTTGGCGGGCCGGTCGTAGAGATCGAGCGGAGCTCCGATCTGCTCCACGCAGCCGCCGTTCAGCACCACGATCGTGTCGGCCATGGTCATCGCCTCCACCTGGTCATGGGTAACGTAGATGGTCGTGGTCTTAAGCTTCTGGTGCAGGCTCTTGATTTCACCGCGCATCACGACGCGCAACTTGGCATCGAGGTTCGAGAGCGGCTCGTCGAACAGAAACACTTGCGGGTCGCGGACGATCGCCCGGCCCATGGCGACGCGCTGCCGTTGGCCGCCCGAAAGCTGGCGCGGATAACGGTCGAGCAGATGCGACAGTCCAAGGATATCCGCCGCCCACTTCACCCGCTCCGCGATCGCGACCTTGCCGGTGCCGCGATGCTCCAGCGAAAACCCCATATTCGTCGCGACCGTCATATGCGGGTAGAGCGCATAATTCTGGAAAACCATGGCGATATCGCGATCCTTGGGATCGAGGTCGTTGACCACGCGTCCGCCAATTCGGATGTCGCCGCCGGTGATCGTCTCAAGCCCGGCGATCATCCGGAGCAGCGTGGACTTGCCGCAGCCGGACGGACCGACAAGTACGACGAACTCGCCGTCGTTGATTCCGAGGTCGACGCCGTGGATGATGTCGATGGCGCCGTAGCTCTTGCGGACGCGGGAAAGGGTAACTTCAGCCATCAATTAGGTTTCCGGTTCGTCAGCCCTTGAGGCCGGTATGCGCGAGCCCTTCGACGAATTGCTTCTGCGCGATGATGAAGACGATGAGAACGGGGAGCGCCGTCAGCGTTGCGGCAGCGAGCTGGATGTTCCACATGGGACCACCATAGGCGTCGGTGTATTGGGTGAGAGCCTGCGGCAGGGTGAACTTGTCGGCACTTGAGAGAAACACGATCGGTTCGAGGAACAGGTTCCAGGAATGCAGGAAGGTGAAGATCGCGACCGATGCAAGCGCTGGCCTGGCCAGCGGCAGTGCGATCTTTTGAAAAATCTTGAAGCGGCCGAGGCCATCGACGCGCGCCGCCTCCTCCAGCTCCGCCGGCAGTGTCACGAAAAACTGCCGCATCACGAAGGTGGCAAAAACGCTCGGCGCTCCGAAGATCGGCACAAGGATCAACGGCCAGTGGGTGTTCACCATGCCCGCCTTCAGGAACATCTGGAAGAGCGGCACGATGGTCACTTCTGACGGAATGAGAAGGCCGAGCAACACGATCATGAAAATCGCGTTGGCGAAGGGAAACTTGATCCGCGCAAAAGCGTAGCCCGCCATCGAGGAGACGACCATGGTACCAACCGTCACAACCGCGGCGATATAGGCCGAATTCCAGTATTGCTTCACGAAGGGCTGCAGTTCGAACACCTTGCTGTAGGTCGTCCAGTCGTAACTCTGCGGGATGAGCCGCGGCGGAAAGGCGAAGATGTCGCTGATCGGCTTCACGGAGGATGTCACCATCCACCAGGTCGGGAAGACGAAGGGGATGAGCAGCACGCACATCAGCCCGTAGAGAAGCGTTTTCAGACGCGGAGAGAGTTCAGCTTTCATAGAAGACAATCCTCTTGCGCATCTGCCATTGGGCGAAGGTCAGGACGGCGACGATCACGAAGAGCACGATCGACAGAGTCGAGCCGTAGCCGAAGAGATGGAACTGGAAGGCCTGTTGATAGAGGTAGTAGACGAGCACCGTCGTCGATATGCCCGGCCCACCCTGGGTCAGCACCGCGATCTGCGCGAAGACCTGCAGCGACCCGACGATGGTGATGATCGAGGTAAGCAGGATGGTCGGGCTGATCAGCGGTAGGGTGATGCGACGGAACTGCTTGAAGCGCGGCGCACCATCGATGCGGGCGGCCTCATAGAGTTCGTTCGGCACGCCCTGCAGCGCCGCGAGGAACAGGATCATGTTGAGGCCGACATTCTTGAAGACTTGTACGACGATGACCGAGATCATTGCGGTGGTTTCCTCGCGCAGCCAGTTCGGTCCCTCGATGCCGAGGACCTGCAACATGCCGTTGATGCCGCCATTCTTCTGCAGCAGGAAGCCCCATACGATCGTCCAGGCGACCAGCGACACGACGACCGGCGAAAAGAACAGAGTGCGGAAGATGGTAATGCCGGCGAGCTTCTGGTTCAGAAGAACCGCTAGCAGCAGCGCCAGCGACAGGTTGAAAACGACGAGTCCGGCGGAAAAGATGCCGGTCGCGCCCAGCACTGCGAGGAGGTTGGTATCCTCGATCAGCATCTGGTAGTTCTGCGCACCCGTATAGGTGAAGGTATTGGCAAGCACGTTCCACTCGTGCAGCGAATACCAGAAGACAAGCCCCAGCGGGATCAGCACGAAGACGATGACGCCGATCAGCTGCGGGGCGATGAAGAGGAAACCGGCGAGGCTGTCACGCCGCGCGATCGTCCAGAACGGCGACGAGGAGCGGCGCTCCGGAATTGCGTTATCCTGCGCGACAGCCATCAGTTTATCCTCTCAGCGCTTCAAGAGCGGGCCGATCTGGCCGCAAATCTGCTGGAGCGTGCCCGGAATATCCACATCCGGACGCCAGACGGCATCGAGGCCGGCGCGAACCGCCTGCTGGATCTGCGCGAAGCCTGTATGGCCGGGGATGACCTTGCCCGTCGCGATGCCCGAGATGACGACCTTGTCGAGCTGTTCCTGGCTGAGCAACGGATTGCTCTTCTTCAGCACTTCGGCATTGAGCAGAGACTTGCGGGCCGACGGGAAGAACTGGCTGAGCTTGGCCGAGTTTTCCGGGTTCGTCATGTAAGCGATGTATTCGGCTGCCGTCTTGGCGTTCTTGCCGGCCTGCATCACGCCGATACCTGCCTGGCCGATCAGGGCGTAATCACCGGCCGGTCCCTTCGGAAGTGGCACGAGATCCCAGGAGAAGGGCTTATCCTTCGGCAGCAGCGAGGCGCGGCTGATCTGGGTGATGGTCATGGCCGCATCGCCGGCAAAGAAATCGACGTTCTCACCAGGCCCTGGCATCGCCTTCTTCTTGAAGATCGCCTCGTGGATGGTGGTCAGCGCGTCGACCATCGGCTTTTCGGTCATCGTGCATGTCTTGCCGTCTGCGCTCCAGGGCGAGGCGCCCCATCCGTTCCAGACGGAGGCGAGATTCTGCCAGATCTGGTAGTTGAAGTCGCGCACGATCAGGCCGCCCTTGCCCGTCTGGCCGACGGCCGAGGCAGTGGCGATCGCGTTATCCCAGGTCCACTGCCCGGCGGCGATCAATTCGGCGGGCGTCTTGGCGCCGGCCGCCTTAATGACGTCGTTGTTGACGAACATCGCGAATGGCGAGGTCGAGAAAGGATAGGCATAAAGCTTGCCGTCCTTCGACCACCGCTCGGCGGCCGTGCCGCTTAGTTCGTCGAGGTTATAACCCTTGGCTGCCTTCAGCGTGTCGGTCAGCGGATAAAGCGCGCCAGAATTGACGAAGTCATAGGCCGCGGTTTCGAATATCCAGGCCATGTCCGGCGCATTGCCGCCGGCAATCTGAGTGGTGAGCGCCGTCGTATAGGTGTCGAACGGCAGCGACTCGTAGGTCATCGTGACATTCGGATGGTCTTTCTTGAAGCCCGCGGCGATTTCGTTGAAGAGTTTGAGATGCGCCTCGTTGGCGCTCCAGATGGTCATGCGCAGGTTGACCGCTTCCTGCGCCTTTGCGATGCCGCTCCCGGCAAGCGGCACGGCGATGGCAAGCGCCGCCACGGCCGATTTGAGTCTCTTGTAATAGTCCATTCCCGTTCCTCCTCCAAAGATGGGTTTGTTCAATAGGCCGCGATGTCGGGCCAGCGGATTTCAATGCCTTCGCGGGTGAGCTCGCGCTGGAAATCGTGGAGATGTCCATCGTCTTCCTGGACCTGATGAGGGTTCAGCCGTTTCTCCAAGCAATAGGCCGCGAGCATGCCTGCCACTTCGCCGACGTTCCATTCGACCGGATGCAGCCGGTAGCAGCCATTGGTGATGTGGGTGGTGCCGATGTTCTTGCCTGCTGGAATGAGGTTCTTCACCCGCTGGGGCAACAATGCACCAAGCGGAATCTCAAATGGGCAGGATCGCACGTCGATATAGTTGTCACCCCCTGTCGAGGGATGCAGGTCGATGCGGTACATGCCGATGCCGATGCTGTCACGGTAGTTCACCGCGCCCTTTTCGGCGCGCACGGCATAGGACATGTCCTGCTCGACGACGCGGGTGACCGGCTTTATGCGACGGCTCTCGCGGATATAGGGCGCCATGGCAAGCCCATGTTCCGTCCCGGTGATATCGCCGCGCAGGCGAAGGCCGCGATAACCCTGCCCGCCATCGACGCGCGGCGCTTCCGTCTGCAGCCAATAGAAGACCGAGTAGGAAAGATCGGCGGCGGACTTCAGGTGCTTGGCCTTTTCCTCCTCCGACACGTCGATGATCGTGCCGTCCATGTAGTCGATCATCGGCCAGTTCACGAAGCAGATGTCGGATTGATAGAAGCCAGGCCGAAAATTGCGGCGTGCGGCAATGCGCCTGAACAGCCAAAGATTCTCGTCACCCCCACCCTTGCGCTGGTCGGCGTCGACCGCTAGCGGATCGTCATCGACATTCGGGGTGAAGGAGCGAGTGGTGAATTCCAGCGTGCGCGGATGCGGCGCGGTGAAGCCAAGCAGCGGCCCGCCCCAGAAATGCGGCTGGTATTTGCGCCAGTAGTCGTAGTTTTCCGGTTTGTCGATTGTCCAGTCGCCGTCCACATGGTCGACGGCAAAGCATACAGACACCGCCTGAACATTGTCCGGCTGCGCTTCGCAAGGCGCGCTCGGCTCGCCGGTGTCAGACTGTGCCTCGAAGCCTTTCACATATTCCGTACCAGTCATAGGCAGGAGGTCGCCGAGTTCGGTCGCGTCGAGAACGTAGTCGGCGCAAACGACGATCTCGTTGCCCGTATCGCGATGGCGAAGTGTGACGGAGCGGACGGTGTCGCCCTCGACATCCGCCGCGACCGGCCGGTAAGGCTGCAGCACCTTGAGGCGACCGGCACCGCGATAGGACATCAGCATGGCTTCCATGACTGCGAGGCTGACGCGTGGTTCGGCGCAGATCCGGCTCACCCAGCCGGCGCCGGGATTGAGGTCGCCCCAAGCACGAGCACCCTCGGTCAACGGATAGTTGTCACGGTAATACTGGCGGATGCCGTTGCGCAGCTTGCGATAGGAGCGGGTAATCCCGAACTGCTCGACCCATGTATGCTCGTCGGACGGCACTGCCTGGCTGGTCGATTGACCACCGATCCAGTCGAATTCCTCGGTCATGATGACGCTGCGTCCCGCCCGGCAGGCGCCAAGCGCGGCTGCCACGCCACCGAGACCGCCGCCGACTATCAGAATATCTGCTCGCATTTCTTTCACGTTCTCAATTCCGTTTCTTTGCGGGCCCGAGGGTTTCGCCCTCGACCGGTTCACAGGTCAGAAGAATTTGCTCGATCGGGACCGCACCCTCGATGCGACGCACCAGCATGGTGGTCGCCTTCCGGCCCATTTCCTCGCGTGGAATACTGAAGGAGGTGAACTGCACATGGCTGCGTTCGGCCCGCACGTGGCTGCCGAGCACGACAGCGGAAAAATCACCCGGCAAGGACAAGCCTCGCTCGCGAGCCACCGCCTCGACGCGCACCGCGTCCGCCAGTTCCACGAAGAAGACGGCGGTCGCACCGCACGTAATAATGGCATCGAGAATTTCGCCGGCCGACCTGCGGACATCGTCGACATGCAAGACCAGCTCGGCGCCCTCGCTGATCGCCTCGGCAAAGCCGTGCCAGCGGTCGACGACGGATTCGGCCGATCCGCTGGGGCCGACATAAGCCAACTTCTCGTGTCCAAGCGCCCTCGCCTTTTCGACCAGCGCGCGGGTGCCGGTCGTGTAGTCGCCGCCAACGTAGGGAACGGGTCCGCCAGCGTCCTCACGTCGGCCGATCGCCACGAAGGGATAATCGCCGGAAACCAGCCGCTTGAGTTCCGCGCGGTCGAATTCGCGGCCGAGCACGAGGCAGCCGTCGGCGATCCTCAACCGGTTGCCGTCGGCAAAAATCTTGCGCTCCCGGCCGACGCCGGCGCCGGTCAGAAGCAGCAGGTCGTAGTTCTGGGCCTGCGCCTCCTCCTCGATGCCGAGCAGGAAAGGTGTGAAGAAGTCCGCCTGCTCGCTCGGGAAAGCTGGTTCATAGGTGAAGACGCCGAGGATACGGTTGAGGCCCTTGGCCATGCGTCGGGCAATCGGATCCGCAACGTAACCAGTCGCGCGGATGACGTGCTGGACGCGCTCGCGAGTTTCTTGAGGAATGCGCGCCAGGGCTGTCGGGGTGCCGTTCAACACAAGTGATACGGTTGCCTGGCTAACGCCGGCAAGCTTTGCAATATCGTGCTGAGTCAATCGCTTAGGGCCTGCCACGCGAGCTCCTCCAACCCCCCCTTGACTGCTAATACGTATTAGCAGTTAATACGTATAAACAAGATTGAGCCGGTTTCTGTCAAGCGGGAAATGAAGGAAAAATTGATGCGGTTCGGGGTGCATTTGAAATCACTCGGAATTTCTGGCGTGCGTGTGTTCGGAGACAGCATTACTGCGGGCTTCAATGCCAGCCAGCCGCATCTCACCTGGCCGGCATTGTTTGCAGCCGAGGTCAACGGCTTCCCAGTCCGTAACCACGCGATCCCCGGCACGATATTGCAGGGATCACGCCTTGCGGATGGTAAACCGCGGCCCGACAACGGTATCGGCCGTTTCGAAAATGCGCTTCTGGATGCGCCCCACCGCGATGCGATCCTGATTCTCTACGGCTATAACGACGCCCGCTATACAGCCGCCCCGGACACGATGAACGTCCGAAGCTTCGCCCACGACTACGCGAAGATGCTGAAAAAACTGATCGAGGCGGGGCACGCGGAACGGCTGGCGATCGGCAGCCCACCCTACATCCCGGAAGCCGGGCTCTGCGTCGGCAGCACCGGCTTCACAAGCCAGACGCGGATGGGTTTCGAAGGCTATGTCGAGGTCGTGCGCAAGCTGGCACGACACTTCTCACTCTTCTATGCACCTGTTTACGAAAGCATGAAAGCTCACGGCGACGGCGCCTTGGCCTCAGCCGATCTAGTCCATCCGAGCGATGCCGGACATCGCGCGATCCTTGATGCTTTCATAAATGCGGCTCGTTCATAACGTGTGTTCCGGTCTTTCAAGTTCGATCCGCAGGCCATTTGTGCGTGCCACGCTGCCGCTATCGCTGTGACAACTCGTCACCACGTGGGAAAAAACAGGACGGAAGATTGTCATTCCAGAGTTCTGATCGGCATTGACCAATGATAGGTTGGTGGTCGCCTATTGACGTGAGCACGGAAAATGCGCCTGCTTATTGTGGAAGACAACGCCGACCTTGCTGCCTGGCTCGCGAAGGCTCTAAGGCAAACGCAGTACACTGTGGATATTGCGGCCGACGGCCTTGACGCTGAGCATATGCTACATCTTGCAGCCTATTCGGCCGTTATCCTCGATCTGTCCCTACCCAAGTTAGACGGCATGACCGTCTTGAAGCAGCTGCGCCGCGCCGGCAATAAGGTGCCCGTCATCATTCTCACTGCAAACGCCAGCTTGGAGGGTCGTGTTGCCGGTCTTGATAGCGGTGCGGACGACTATCTCGCCAAGCCGTTTGAAATTGCGGAACTTGAAGCGAGAATCCGCGCGGTGATCAGGCGCGGTCATGACGTCGCAGCGCCGCAAATTGTCGTTGGAGACCTAGTCCTTGATGGCAAAACACGACAGTTTTCGCTGCGCGGGCAGCCACTACAGCTCACGCCTCGCGAACACGCCGTGCTCGAGCACCTGATAATGAAAGCGGGAGCGACTGTGACGAAAGCATCCCTTTCCGAAGGGGTCTTTGGATTCGATGATGTTGCGGATGCGAGCGCAATCGAAATCTACGTCCATCGACTCCGAAAGAAGCTCGAAGGCAGCTCCATTCAGATCGTAACGCTGCGCGGCCTTGGCTATCTGCTGCGCCATGTTTAAAGGACCAAAATCGCTGATCCGAAGGCTGCCAGGCGGAATTGCTCGGCTAAAGCGCAGTCTGCGTGTCCAACTGGTCTCACTGGTCGTTTTGACGCTAGCTGGAGCAATCTGCGTCAACCTCTATTTGAGCTTCCGCTCTGCCGCTGCCGCCGCCCAGCTCGTCACCGATCGCACTTTGCTGGCATCGGCTCGTGTCATTGCCGAGGCCGTGCACGTCGACGACAGTGGCTCCGTTCAGGTCGAAATTCCCCCCGCCGCATTGGAGATGTTTGACACCGGCTTTGGCGATCAGGTCTTCTATCGCGTGACCACGCCCTGGGGTAACCTACTGTCAGGATATCCCGATCTGCCGTCGCCGCCGGTCGCGCTGAAGGGCCAGGATTTGATATTTCACGATCAAAGTATTCGAGCGCTCATGCTTGAGCATCCAGTCGTGGGCCTTGCGGGAGATGGAACGATTGCTGTGACGGTCGGTGTCACGCATGGCAGCCAATATGCAATTCGACGCCAGCTCTGGCTTTCCGATTTCGCAAACGAGCTTGCGCTTGTTCTACTGGCAGGCCTTGTCACTATCATCGGTCTCCAACGCGGACTTTCCCCCATATTGCGTCTGCGCGACGCTGTGCGCCAACGTGGTCGTGACCGCCTCGACCCATTCCCGCCATCAATGGTACAGACAGAACTGCAGCCGCTCGTTCACGCCTTGAACGAGCATATGGAGAGCGTGCAAAATCAGATGGCGGCTCAGCGGCGCTTTGTTGCCAATGCCGCCCACCAATTGCGAACCCCACTGGCGCTGATCGCGACCCAGGCCGCGGTGGCTGCCAGGGAAGTTGACATTCGTCAGCGCGATGAAGCACTTCAAGCTCTGCAGAAAAGCACGCGTCAAGTTACAAGGCTGGCTGGGCAGCTACTTGCTCTTTCCCGGGCCGAGCCCGGCAACTTCCGCCCACGCAGGGACAATATCGACTTGGCGGCTCTCACACGTTCCGTACTCGAAGATGTCGCCGAAGAGGCATTGAAACGCAGCATTGATCTCGGTTTCGACAATAACGGTCCAGTGAATGTGACTGGTGATGCGACCATGCTCGGCGAGTTGGTAGTCAACCTGGTCGACAACGCTCTGCGCTATACGCCAGCTGGCGGCGCGGTAACCGCTACGGTCAAGTCACTGCGAGATATGGCAATCCTCACGGTCGAAGACACCGGCCCGGGAATTCCAGAAGGCGAGCGCACGCAGGTATTCGAACGCTTCTATCGAGTGATCGGCACACAGACCGAGGGTAGCGGTCTCGGGTTGGCAATCGTGCGGGAAGTGGTCGATAGCGCCGGAGGCACGATCGAACTTGGTGATGGAAAAGACGGAGGACTTCTTGTCCTTGTAACATTGCCGCTTGGGCCGTGAAAACCAAAAGGGCCGAGCATCTCACCCGGCCCTTTCAGCGTTCCAGCAAGGCTTGAGAGGATTACTGAACGTCCATCTGTTGTGGCCGCCACTTGGCTAGGCGGTTCTCGATCACGGTCATGATTGCCTCTGCAACCAGTGTAAAGATCATGACGAGGATAATCGCCGCGAACATGCCCGCTGCATCGAAAGTCCCCTTGGCGATCGAAATCAGCTGGCCAATGCCAAAGCGGGCGCCGACAAACTCGCCAACGATCGCGCCGATGATAGCAAAGCCGAACGAAACATGCAGGCTCGCGAAGATCCAGCTCATCGCCGATGGAACGATAACACTACGGGTTACCTGCCAATTGGAGGCGCCGAGAATGCGCGCATTGGCGATCATGTTGCGGTCTGCTTCCCGCACACCCTGAAAAGCGTTTGCGAAAACCACGAAGAACACCATGATGAAGGCGAGCGCTACCTTCGATGGCAACCCAAGACCCATGATCATGATGAAGATTGGTGCAAGCACAACGCGCGGGATCGAGTTGATCGCTTTGATATAAACGGAGAAGATATCCGAGAGGAAGCGGTTGCGGCCAAGACCGACGCCAACGAATACACCCGCGATCGAGCCGGCGAAAAAGCCGATCAACGCTTCTTGCATGGTAACCCACAGGTTATACCAAAGCGAACCTTCCGTTGTGCCGTTGAGGGCCCAGTCGTAGAGCCGTGCGGCGATGGCGCTTGGGCTTGCATAGAAGAACGGGTCGATCCAGACCATTGCGGACGACAACTCCCAAAGCCCGAGTGTCGCGACGAGAATGGCGATCTGCCAGAACAAAACCGTTTGCTTGCGGCGCTTGATGGACTTCAATGCGACAGCTTCGATTTCGGCATCAGAGGTGCCCGGGCGAAAAACTACACGCGCCGTCTCCATGGGTACGTTTGCCATTGCTAAGGCCTCCCTATGCCGCTTCGCTCGCACGGCGATAACTGGTTTCCACCTCCTGTCGCAGATCATCCCAGATGGTCTTGCAGTAGTCGATGAATTGCTGTTCGTAACGGATTTCCGACACAACGCGCGGCCGTGGCAGGTCGATCTTGTAGACCGACTTAACAGTTGCGGGTCCGGCGGTCAGGACATAGACCTTGTCGGCAAGTGCGACGGCTTCCTCGAGGTCGTGCGTGACGAAAACCACAGATGCCTTGCGCTCCGCCCATAGTCTCAGCAGTTCCTCGTGCATGACGGTGCGTGTCTGCACGTCGAGCGCGGAAAAGGGCTCATCCATGAGTAGGATTTCCGGCTCATTGACGAAGGTCTGCGCGAGCGCAGCGCGCTTGCGCATGCCGCCGGACAGCTGATGCGGATAGTGGTTCATGAATTTTGAAAGTCCGACGCGTGCCAGCCAGCCCTTGGCCGACGTTTCCGCAACGTCGCGTGGCTTGCCGCGAAACAGGGGACCAGCCATTACATTGTCGATCACGTTCCTCCAGGGGAAGAGGGCATCCGTCTGAAAGGCGAAGCCAACGCGCGGATCGATGCCAGACACAGGCCCGCCCATAAGGCGGACTTCGCCAGCACTCGGCCGCGCGAGGCCGGTGACGAGATTGAGCGTCGTCGACTTGCCGCACCCCGTGGGGCCGACCACGGCAACCCGCACCCCGTGGGGCCGACCACGGCAACGAACTCACCGCGTTCGACGGTCATGTTGAAATCGCGAAGCGCAGTCAGAGACTTGCCGGTCGGAGAAACGAAGCGGCGACTCACATTGATCAATTCGATCGCTGGATCATGGGTTATAAGTTCTGTCATGAGATATCCTCGCGCATGCCTGTAGGCGCGCGTACAGGTGCTTTTTGTTCAAGGGAACTGGTTCCGGCTTGACCGGACGTGCTGCGAAGGGGCGCTTATTTGACGTTCTTTACGAATTCGGTCGTGTAGGTCTTCGAAAGATCGATTTGCTTGCCCTTGACGTTTTTGGAGAATTCCGAGAGTACGGCTAGAATGGTCTTCGGGCCGTCTTCGGGCATGACACCGTCCGGCGTGAACATGCCCTTGCCCGCCTCGAGTGCGTTGATATAGCCGTCCTTGTCACCGACATAGAAATCCTTAGGCATTTTTTCGGCGATCTCGGCGGCAGAATGCGTATTGATGAATTTCAGGGTCTTTACGAACGCATTGGCAAGCTTCTGAGCCTCCTCCTTATGTGCGTCGACCCAGGCGCTCTCCATGTAGACAGAGGCAGCCGGATAGGTGCCGCCGAGCGCCTTGCGCGTAGACTCGACGGTGCGCATATCGACGAGAACCGATGCCTCGCCGGTCTTGACCATGCGCGAAATTGTTGGCTCCGTCGTCATACCTGCCTGGATCTGATCCTGCTGCATAGCGGCGATGAACGTTCCTCCAGCACCCACTGGGACGGTGACGACGTCTCCGGATTGCAATCCAGCCTTCGATGCCATGTACAGCGTCAGGAAATTGGTCGAGGAGCCAAGCCCTGTCACTCCGATCGTCTTGCCTTTAAAGTCGCTGGGGGCATTGATTTCTGGATGCTTGCTCGAAACAAGCACAACCTCACCCGGCGCCTGGCTGAACTGGACGATCGATTCGACGAATTTGCCTTTCGCCTGCAGATCAACGCAGTGATCATAAAAGCCGACGACCCCTTGCACGGCGCCGGCAAGCAGCTGATTTTCTGCATCGACGCCAGCCGCCTCGTTCAGAAGTTCGACATCGAGGCCCTCCTCCTTGAAATAGCCAAGCGTCTCGGCGAGCTTTGCCGGCAAATAGATCTGCTTTTCGTAACCGCCGACCATGATCGTGATCTTATCAGAAGCATTGGCTGACGTTGCGGTTGCCATGGCGGCGCTGGCAAGGAAGGCGAAAACGGCAGCAGAATGAAGAAGTGCGCGCGTACAACGCATAGACTGTATCCTCCTAGTAGTTGTCAGCATCGCCATTAACACACGGGCTCGTGTCTCCTCCACGATGCGACGACGACAGTAGCAGGCCAAGCTTTCAGTCAGCTTTCAGCCGCTTCAGCTAAAACTCAAATCAAGAGGGACCGTTCGCATAGGTGCGCAGGACGAGGCTCGTCAAGCCAACTCGACGATCATTGCGCGCGGCTTTGGCGAAGGCATCCCCGCGGTCTCGGGCTGGAGCAGGTAACCGACGTTGGTACAGATCTGCCCGGCGTTGAGCATCTTTGCCCAGGCGATCTGTTCGGCCAGCGCGAATTGGAAGATCCGGCGCCACCACACGAGGCGACTTGCCGCTCAATTTCAGCGTCAACGGCGTCAGACACGTCAAGGATTTTCCCCGACGTATATAAACTTGCCTTCTTCGAAGATGGCGGCGGGCGGGCGCCGTCGGACCAACGTCCTCAGCTCTGGTTACCTATCCCAATTGCAGCAGAAGATCGAAAATCGACTTCTTTGCATCGCCGTAGAACATGTGCGTGTTGTGTTGGAAGAACAGCAGGTTTTCGATGGTGGCGTTTGTCGCTAACGGAGGTCATGGCCCGACGCAATCATATCCAAAGACCTCTGCGTCAGTTAACCTGACAGCGTCCTCGCAAGAGGTTCCGCACTATCCTTGTCGTCTATCTCGGCAAGTCGCTGTAGGAAACGGTTTTTCATGGCACTTGGCTCTTGTGGCGTCGAGGCTTCGTTGAGCGATTCTGGGATCGCTGTGCCTTTGATCCTGCTCCCGCCGTCGCGTCCGGCCGTGTTGATCTCCTGTCGCGTCCAGAGGCTCGCGCTGGCGATGACGGCGCCACCGACGATCAGCACTCCGGCCCACAAGAGGGAGGGGTCGAATGCGGCCGCAGTGAATGAAGCGACGAGAAGAGCCCCGACAAACGGCTCAACATAGGAGAAGGCCCCGAGCGCCTGAATGTCCCCTTTCTTCAGCCCATGGTCCCAGAAATAGATAGCGAGCCCCATAGGCAAGCAGCCAAGCGCAGCCATTGCCAGCCATTCCCCGGTCGTGGGCCTAACCCACTCCTCAAAGGACAGGTGCGCGATGTATGAGACGATGGCGGAGGCAGCGTAGAACACTCCGAGGGCCGATGAAGGAACCTCCGGCAGTGCTCTGGTCAGAACGGAATAAATCCCCCAGAGAGCCGCCGCAACGCCGATCAGCGAGAGATAGAATGTCGCTCCCGCCGAAAAGGACGCTTCGCTGCCAGCATCAACGAGGCTGATGACGCCCGCCAACCCCATCATCGCGCCGACAACGTGCCACCATCGGAGCTTCTCTCCAGGGAGGAAAGCAGAGCCGAGCACGATCATAAGCGGTGTCGTTCCCTGAAGAAGGGCTGCGGCTGCCGCGGGAGCCTTTTGCGTGGCATAGTAAATACAGGCATGGTAGCCAACGAGCGAAATCACCGTCAGCAGCCAGACGCGGGGCGGTTGACGAAAAGCGACGAGCGGGTGGCTGCGTGTGACAAGCCACACGAAAGGCGACATGGCGGCGGCGAAGAGAAATGCAGTCGCCACTGTCTGAAGAGGCGGGATGGCCGTGGTGAAGGTGACAAGTGTCGTCTCGGTGGCCCAGAGGACGATCCCCACAGCTCCGACCAGCGAGGCGACCAAACGGCTCGAGCAGACTAAAGACATTGCGATTTGCCTTTATTCACCCAGTGCCACGACGTTGTCGGTGTAGAAACCGTTGAACTGTGTGCGCATCGACAGACTGTACGCACCCATCATCCCGATTTCGATCCAGTCGCCCTCGCGAACGTCTTCAGGCAGATTGAACGGTGCTCCCAGAACATCGTTCGAATCGCAGGTGGGCCCATAAATCTTGAAATCGACATGAGGGGCCGCCGAACGCACGCGGCTCCTGACAAGCCGCGTCGGGCGATGCTCCTTGGGGTGCCCAAGCTCCTGCAACGTGCCAAAAACGCCATCGTTAATGAAAATGTTCGATCCTCGGCGCATTACGACTTGAACGATCATCGTCCCCGCCGTTGCCACGAGGCTCCGGCCTGGCTCGCAAAGGACGATGCAGCTGCGGGGCAGCTCGATCATCCGCACCGCTCGGACAATATTGCCGAAATAGTGCTCCCGCCCCTCGATCTTGTCGCCGGGATAGGGTGCTGGAAAACCACCACCGACGTTCAGCACACTCAGGGGAACGCCCGCCTTGTTAGCGACCTTTCCAGTGAGTTCCACGGCTGCCGCAAATGCGCCGGGTGCCAGACACTGCGAGCCGACGTGGAACGAAATCCCGGCCCTGATGCCTCTCGCATGAATGGCCTTCAACATTTCGGCCGCGTCGTTGGGCTGGGCACCAAACTTGGTGGCCAGAACATACCTTGCATCGGCCGGTCGTGTAGCAAGGCGGACGGCAATAACCAGGTCGTCCCTAGAGCCGGCTTCCTCGACGATCTTTTCAATCTCTTCCATACAGTCGGCGGTGTAGAAGCGAATACCATGATGTTCGCTTGCAGCACGTATGGCGGGGCGTGTTTTCGCCGGGTTGTTGAAAAACTGGCCGGCCGCCTTCCCAAACATGCCGTCGATCAGACGTATCTCATCCAGCGACGCGACGTCAAAATCCGTGATACCGGAACGATAGAGGGTCTCGAGCACGAAGGGATGTGGATTGCACTTAACCGCATAGAGCGCCCGACCGGGAAACGACTGAAAGCTCTGCGCAGACTCCCGCAACCTCGAGGGCGAGATGCAAAAAACCGGTTCCGTGGGCTGCAACTCGGCAATAATAGTATTGACGTCAGGATAACTCGCTAGCGGAGTCCCTGTGTGGCGAGCCTTCTCCAGCGATGGAATTGAACTTTGTATCCGTGCCTGGAGCTGGCGCGGGGACAAATCCGACCCATCCAGGACGGCAGACGCGGTTTGCGCGGTCATTTCAATTTTCCTGTCTGATTTCGATTTGGGCTAGGCTGCTACAATGGACATTATGTCCGACCCTTCCCAGCGATCGATAAACGCGGTGAGTTCCGATGCTGTGACGGGTTTGCTGAAATAAAATCCCTGGAGCTGGTCGCAGCCTTCGTTGGTGAGGAAGGTAGCCTGCTCGATCGTCTCCACGCCCTCGGCGGTCGTTACCATGTTTAAGCTCTGGCCGAGACTGATGACCGATTTCACAATCGCGCCAGACTTGTCCTTGCTGCTCATATCTCCGATGAAGGATCTGTCGATTTTGATTTTGTCGAACGGGAACGAGTTGAGATAACCCAAAGAGGAATATCCCGTCCCGAAGTCGTCCATCGCAATCCTGACACCGAGGCTTTTCAGACCGTTCAATATCTCGAGCGCGGCTGTGGCATCGTTGATAAGGACACTCTCGGTAATTTCCAGTTCCAGCCGCGCTGGATCAAGACCCGTTCGCACAAGAACACCGTCGACGGTTTCGACAAGTTCACGGCCTCGAAATTGGACGGGCGAGAGGTTGACGGCGACCCGGAGCTGGGGCCACTCGAGCGCCTGCAGACAAGCTGTTTCAAGAACCCATTCGCCAATGGCGACAATCAGACCCGTCTCCTCTGCGAGTGGAATGAATTCCGCTGGTGAGACAAGACCTCGCGTGGGGTGGCGCCACCGCACGAGCGCCTCGACGGCGGCCACTGCACGCGCCTCAAGATCGATGAGTGGCTGGTAGTGAACTTCGAGCTCGTTTTTGAGGACTGCCTGGCGCAGGTCATATTCCAACGCCTTGCGGGCCTGAAGCTCGACGTCCATTTGGGCTTCGAAGATCTTGTAAGTCGCGCGGCCAGCTTGCTTTGCCCTGTAGAGCGCGATGTCGGCATTCTTCAGGAGCCGCTCGGGATCGTTGTCACGAGTATCCGCAACCGCGATGCCAACGCTGACGCCGATATGAAAGTCCTGGCCGTCGAGTTGGAACGGGGCTTTCACGACTTCGATAAGCCTTCGGCTGAGTTGTTCGGATTCAAGAGGCTGGTTTACACCGACCTGGATGATCGCGAATTCGTCGCCGCCGAGCCGGGCAACGGTGTCGCTCGAACGGACACAGCCCAAAAGCCTGTTCGAGAGTTGCTGGAGAAGTATGTCGCCAGCGCCGTGTCCAAGCGTATCATTGATCTCTTTGAAGTGATCGAGGTCGAGACAGATGATGGAAACGCGTGACGCCTCGACGGCATTCGCCGCCAATGCGATGTTGAGCCGTTCGCGGAAGAGCACGCGGTTCGGCAAGCCGGTGAGAGCATCATGGTGTGCCAGGTGCGTTGCTCGCTCCTGTGCCTTGACCTCCTCGGTAATATCGGTTGCCGTGCCCCGGAAACCGAGGAATTCACCGCTCGCACTTGTGATGGGACGTCCTGCGAGCCGGCAGATACGCGTTTGGCCGCCTGCATCACGATAGCAGCATCTCAGATCCCGAAATGACGTCCGCTCATGGGTCTCCTCGATCAGCCGGCGCCAACCGTCGGTATCGGCGTCGCTCGAAAAAAACTGTTCGAGTGTCTTGCCTAAGACGCTCGCGGCCGCCACGCCCGTCACTTCCGTGAAGCGGGTCGAAAAGTATACCAGCCGCAGAATGTTGTCGCTCTCCCAGATCCAGTCCGAGGATGCCTCCGCGACATCCTTGAACCGAGATTCGCTCTCCTTGAGCGTCTGTGCATAAGCTTCGACTGTCTTGGCCGACTCCTCCAGGGCGCGAGTGGATCGGCGAGCATTGCGGACCACCAGCAAGGAAAAAGCGGCGAGGATAACAAGCGCGACTGCCAACGGCGGCAGGATGAAGCGAAGCAACTGGTAGCCGGGCTTGGCTGGAAACCAGGTAATCGAGCCGAGGTAAACCCGGTCCTGCGTAAGCAGGGGGATCGAAGCCTCTGCGTCGGTGGGCTTGGAGGGCGAGATCGCCAGCCCATTCAGAAGATAGTCGCGGCCGATCCCGTCAAGGAACTTCTGATCAAGTTTCTTGGCGAACACCAGCATCGACAAATCCCTAGGACGAACCGTCGATCTTTCGATGGAAGGCGGAAGAATTCCCGTGGCTGCGACAATGAACACATCTTCCCCGGACTTGATGATGCTTGTGACCGGATCAGTCTGTATCGAGGCGACATGTAGGAGATCTTTCAAGCCATGAGGCATCACTTGGAGCGCATCAACCTTTTGGGGTGCTCCGTGGATCACCGCATAAACGGTCTTGCCGCTCGGATTGATCGCAAAGGCCATCTCATAGCCCAGACCTTCGTAAATGTTCGCTCCAACGTTTCCGTCGGTCGCGGCCCATTCGCCGTTCACAGTCTCGTGGAGGTTCTTGTAGACATCTTCCCAAACGGCATAGTCGCGGAGGTTGCGGGCAACTTCTCTCGCCTTAACCTGAAGGGCGGCGGTTGCGAGTTTGGTCGAGGCTTCGACCTCAAGTCGATTCTGACCGCTTGCGGATACAAGCACGAAACCCAGCACGACGGCGATTGCAACAACCACGATGCTGGCCATGGGGAAAATGATACGTCTGGTGAAAGTCTCTCCCGACAGAGTCGGACTGTTTAAACTGACTGTATTCATAGCACCCACCCCAGTTTTATGTCGTGAATGCTATTGTTTTAACTGCAAATGATACGTTAAAATCTGAAGTTGCATAATTCTATAGTTAATTAAATCTTACATTTGATGTGAAGTCTTGTGACGAACATCGCCTACGGGGCGCTATCGACAGCTGCGAGATTCAGTTTGCTGGGCACCCTGGATTTTTTTGTAATCTTCGAAGAGGCGTCGGAGTATTTCGCACTCGCGCTCCCCCAGGCTCGCGCGATCATCAAAGAGGTTGCGACCGTGACCGCGAAATGGCGCGACACCGCAAGGGCAGTGGGAGCGCGCTCGGCCGAGATTACCCGAATGGCCAGCGCCTTCGAACACGACGACCTCAAACGGGCGCTTGCGATATAACATATCAACCCTCGGTCAATGTTACGGTGCCGGGCTTCCCCGCTGTCCAAAATTTGGGTCGTGCTGCTTCAGTTATAGGACCGCGCCCGATATGTGGGAGCGGAAACAGGGCATAGATTAAATCACCAAATGGTGTTCAGTTGCATGCCTTAGCAAGGGAGCCAGATCATGCGATCGACCATGAACCTCGACGACACACTGATGGAAAAGGCCAGGTCCTTAACCGGCACCAAGGAAACCGCGGCGCTCGTCCGCCAGGCGTTGGAGACGCTTGTTCGTGTGGAGTCCGGAAAGCGCCTCATCGCGCTCGGAGGAACCATGCCCGATGCCGAGGCAGCCCCGCGCCGCCGGAGCGCAGCGGCCAAGTGATACTAGCGGACACCTCGATCTGGATTGATCATTTTCGCCATGTCGATGCCGAACTGCGCAGGGTTATTGAGCACGATCGTCTACTTGCCACCCGGCCGTGATCGGTGAGCTGGCGCTTGGCAGCCTTCGGGATCGCAGCAGTGTGATGGCTTTTCTGGCGGCTCAGCGCGGAGCGGTTGTCGCCCCACGCCCGACGAAGTCATGACAATGATCGATCGCCACGGCATGTTCAGCATCGGTATTGGCTACACGGATGCCCACTTGCTGGCATCGGTCCTCCTTGACCAGCGAGCGACCTTATGGACCAGAGACAAGCGTCTGCGGGCAGCGGCCGAAAAGGCGGGGGCTTCGGTGCACATGCCGGTCAACCTGCCTAATTAAATCCTGAAACAATACCGCACGAGGTTCCGGATATTTTCGATCCCTTGCTCTTGAAAGGAGCTAACAATCGCTGAGATTTCAGTCGATTGACGCTAGTCAATTTTGGAATTCAGCATGAAACTCCATCTTCAAATCGGATGGACGGCTGGTGGCGCGATATCCCCTATCGCCACAAACGCTCAACATGCTGAAGCAAAGCTCTTCAAAGACTACTTCCCACACACTATGCATGGCGTACACCACAGTGATAAGTCGTCGGCCAACGGAGTGGCGCGCACCATCGCGGGTGCGGTTCAAGCACTATGGACGGGCTTCAGCTCGATCGAGAACCACTCGCATTTCCGCGAACCGTCTCTTACGTTCGCCATCTTCTTCAGTCGGCGAGTAACACGTACTGGAAACACAAAACCGAGACAAACGATGGGGTGGATTGGGGTTTTCGAATTCGCATTCGAAGATATCGGACATTTCAGCTTTCGGCGCCCCGGGCTTGGTGGAATACGACATGCGAACACCTGGAGGCTTTAGCTCTGGAAACGACTGCACTATCCCGACAGTGATCTGGTCGGTAAGTAAAAAGCTCTTTGCGACGTTTACGCAGGTCTTCTCTAGATCCGGCGCCTGTGCGAACACGATTCCCGGTGCAAATAACAATGTCAAAAGCAAGTATTGGCGCATCGATACCTCCTGCTCGTGGAGGTGAGAAGATAGCGTTCCATACATAAAAACAAGGTCGTAGACAGCGAGCCATTTGGAGGGCCCGATATCGACCACGATGGTCGCCATGGGGCCCTTTCAGTTTCTTTTTATGCGTTGATGATTGCAACCCGGCTGGCTCGGAACCTTCAGCCCTGCCAGCCGGTTCTTATCGTTGAAGCTGGAGGAACTGGCTATGCCCAAGAAAATTGCAACCCTACCCAGGGGGCGAGACCCTAAAGAGCAGCCTGTCCGTGACTCCGAACAGAAGGGCGCGCCCCAGGATGCTAACGATCGCAAACATCCGCCGCGAGATACAAGAGAGACGCCAGCGCCGAACCCAGACGGTGAGCCTGCCGACGGGCCTTAGTCTCGTCCGACAGCCCCGCCAATCTTACAAACCATTTCCCCGCAAGCATTGAAGCCCGCTGGCTGGCCGGCACTAAAAGCTGACTTCGCAGCCTCTATCCATCGAACCTAAGGACCCGGTATTGCGGCTTGTACATCAGCCATTGATTTCAGATGGATAGCAGACCCCTTGTTCACTTGTGGACTGAGATGGGCCCCATGGAGAGTGAGCCGAGGCTAAAATTGTGGCGTCCTCTCGAAATGATTGCTAATTAGAACCGCCGGCGGCTCCAGTCGGACAATCATCATAGAGGGTAGAGTTTTGGAATCGGTTATTGCCCCTGAGCTGACCATTTGTGGTATTCAGGAACTGCCCGCGCAGAGCGCTCGCAATGTCACGCATGTTCTGTCGATCGTGGATCCGGATCACCCTGAACTGGAAGTATTCGAGACTTACGGAAAGCACAACCGCGCGACATTGCGCTTCCACGACATCATCGTCGCAACGCGGGGTCTGATCATGCCAGCACCAGAGCATGTCGAAGCCATCCTGAAATTCGGCGCCGAGTATCTGGCTCGGGAGGATCGTGGGGCTCCCAGCCACGTCCTCGTGCACTGTCATATGGGCGTTTCTCGATCGACGGCGGCAATGCTGACTTTGATGGCCCAGACGGATCCGGATGAAAGCGCACAATCCCTGTTTGCGAGATTGGTTCGCATCCGCCCGCAAGCATGGCCGAATTCTCAAATGATCGGATTTGCTGATGAACAACTTGGCCGCAACGGAGAGCTTTTGAAAGAGCTTTCCCGCCATTACGGACGCCAGATCAAAAGCCAGCCGCATTTTACCGACTGGATGACGAGCCTCAACAGGCAGGCCGAACTCGCAATGGCAAGATTAGACTGATAATAGCGCCTGTTTAAAACGAAACATGACCTGTCCCGCAGCTGAGTGTTCCGCGGCAAGGCAGCCTTCACTGTCGTTGGCGCGCGCTCTAGAGACATGGCGGCGAGACTTTCATTCACCTTGATGATCTTACCAGATGGACTCACCAAGGCGACGCCGATTGGGGCTGCTTTGCATAATCCCCGACTTTAGTTCCTGCCCTCGCTATCCGGTATGGCGAAACCGGTATGGACCAGTCGACCAGGTCATCGTCACCTGCCCGGCCCGTGCCGTTGCCGCGCAATCGACGATGTCGTCGCGCGATCTTCTTGTTCCAGGCCACAGCCAGCCCAATCCCGAAATCGATGCAGCGCACCGCCTTCAGCTCGAAGGCCCGGTTCGGCAGGCCCTCAGCCCACTCGGGCGCAAAACCGATGCCGAGCCCGGCCGAGACCAACGATACCAGGGAATAAGTGTCGTCGCAGCTGTCTCATTGTCATGGAGATACACGAGATCTTCGGTCGGAATTAGGCACTCTCGACAGGCGAGGAAAATCTGGACGCATTCGGCGAGGACCCGCAGGAATTTCGCTTTGCTCGTGATATGCTCTCGCGATGGATATCGACGAAGACAAGATCGATGATGCTGTCTTGGCGTTGCTGTCGCTGACGCTTCATGACGGGTACCGGGCGTGGAAGGGTTTTGACTGGGCCACGACCGATCGCTTGTTCAAGAAGGGGATGATCGGGGATCCGGTGAACAAGTCGAAGTCGTTGGTCCTGACGGATGAAGGCCTGGAGCGCTCAAAAGCGCTCTTTGTCGAGCTATTTGGGCGGGCACCGCGATAGCGGCTTTTTCGGCCTTCCAAGCCCAAGGCAACAGTTCGTCGATCCTGCTCGCTGGATGATCTGCGATACGGGCAAGAAGGTCGGCAAGCCAGGCCTGAGGATCGACTTGGTTCATTTTTGCCGTGACGATCACGCGCGCGGCGATGAAACCCTCCGCATTCGAAGCGCGGCAAGCACTCGGCTACAAGCGGCAGTTTCCGCCCGTGCCGGTCGGCTAGCGGGCGAAATATGGCCACCGCAGGCAAGACCGATGAGGAAACCGAAGGCGGTCAGCTGCATCGTCCCGGCCGACGCGCCAAAGACCGCACCGAGCTCGGGCAATGCCGAGAGGTAGAGGTTGATCGACATCGCGCCGATCGCGACGAGCGTGCTGAGCAGGAATATCAAACCCGGCTCGCTGGCAACGCGCGTTTGCTTGCCATCTTGAAGTCCGGATTGGAGAGCGGTCGAATGGCCGGGTAGGTTTTGCCGGCTGGGGTGGCTGCGCTGCTCTGCCGAGGCGCTGACAGAAATGTATTGCCGGCTAAAATAGAGAGAAAACCGCTCGTCGGAAGGCACCCCAGTCCATCCTGCAAACAGGTCCGCCACCGTCCGGTTGCGGCCGGCGAGCACGTTCACGCAAAGCACCCGGCTGGCCTTGATCACATTGTTTGACCGGCTCGCATGGTTGACGTAGGCGAGTAATGGTGCCGGCGCGTCCGTGACGCTGCAGACCGCCGAGACGTCCCGCCGTTAGAGAGTCACGACACTCACCGCCGCCCCGAGTCTGGACACCGCTTCGCGGTATTTGAACTTGTCGACCATGGCTGCACTATTGTCATTGCAGTTTGGAAACCGACGCCGGATTGCATTTCACCCGCAGGATAAGTCCTCTTTCATGCGCGATGCGGCAGGTTGTTTTCATCGAGCATGTTGCCTCCAGCGCTTTCCAGCGCACGCCGATGGTGGCCCAGATGCACCAACGGCTCACGGGCGATTTCCTCCGAAACCTGCGCGCCGTAGAAGCCCGTGTCGGACAAATCGATCGTCGTGACATACGCTGCCACCACCTCTACATTCCTTTCCTGGAGATAGCGGGCCGTTACTCGTTCCACTGTTCCCAATCCATAGATAGTCGCGCGTATCGGCCTCAAGCTCATCTTGCCCTCCTTCGAGCGGGTAGGTCTCGCATCCTTTTCGTGATGCTGGAGTTGCCCTCCCATCGCGCCCGCTACATCCCCTCTAAGGTGAATGTACCGGGCCACGCCCGCGATCACTTGTATATGTTCGTTTTCTGTTTTTCCGCTCATATTTTTATGCTATATCCATCCGTAGATGGACATATATTTATGAACACAAAACAGGCCGCGCTCGCGCGCAAACAACTGGAACGCCGTCTCGCGCCATTGCGGGAACTTAAGCTCATTGCACCGCCTCGCGGTTGGATGAAAGCCATCCGCGAAGCTCTGGGGATGAGCACACGACAACTCGCCACTCGGATGGGGGCAGCCCCCTCGCGCATTCCGGCCATCGAGAAAGCCGAGGTTTCGGGCGCGACGACGATCAAGACGCTTCGGGAAGCGGCGGCGGCAATGAACTGCACGTTCGTTTACGCCTTCGTACCGATCAAGCCACTCGACGACATCCTTCACGAGCGAGCGGCAGAAAAGGCGGGGCAGGACATGGCGCGCCTGGATCATACGATGATGCTGGAAAACCAAGCTTTGCTCAAGCCGGATCTGGAGGACGAACGCCGCCGTCTCATTGACGCCATTCTGGCCGGTTCGCCCCGACGCCTGTGGGAGAATGACTGACTCCCATGGCAGACGCCGATCCTCGGTTCCAAGACGATGACGAAGCGAACACACCGCTAACCGCCGAGGAGCGGGAGCAGCTCATCCCTTCCTACATCACATTGCGGCATGAGTTAAACGAGGCCGAACAGGTCAACATCGGCGAAGGCTTGCGCTGGGCGATGTCACGAAGGCGTGACGTCCTCGACCAGGAATCCTTGAACGAGCTGCACCGCCGCATGTTTGGCGAGGTGTGGCGTTGGGCGGGACAATACCGCACGACGGGCCGGAACATTGGCGTTGCTGCATATCGTATCGCAATGGATGTCAGGCAGACAGTCGACGATGGCCGCTATTGGGTCGAGCACGGTACCTATCCACCCGATGAGATCGCTGTCCGGTTCAGCCACCGTTTGGTCGCCATCCAATCCTTCCCAAACGGAAACGGACGATTTTCCCGCCTGGTGGGCGACCTGCTCGCTCGCCAGCTCGGACGACCACCGTTTAGCTGAGGCCGGGCAAACCTGATTGACGCTGGCGAGACCCGTGCCCGCTATGTCACGGCGCTCCGGGCGGCCGACAATCACGAGATCGAACCCTTACTAGGGTTCGCGCGCTCGTAGGGGTCACAGGCACGCTCTCATGACCGTCGTGGGTGTGGGAAGCACAGGACGACCTCGCCGAGTTTACATCGAGGCGGTCGATTTCAACCTGACCGGTGTGCCGCGATCCGATCATGCGCGATTGATCCGCTCTTATCCGCGGATTGGGTACTGCATTTGCCATGTTTGTCACCAGCCTTCCACTCTTTAAGGAAGGACACAAGACTGAGCTCGCCCCACCGTATATCGAGGATTCTCATCCTGCGTGGATTTCGCGGCACGCCGGGCAAGGTGGTATGTTCAGAACTGCCCCAAAATTGTTGGGATCAGATGTTCTTGCGATCATCACGGAAGGGGCTATTGGCCGCAAATTTCTGCTCACGTCCCAGACGAAGCCGGTCAGTTCGCGGGCAATCGCATTGTTGACTTTCGGTTGCGGTTTGCCGATGGCGAGCCGACAGTATCATTGGTATAGCCTGGCTTTTGCCTTCCACGCGATGGCCCGATATCGTGCCATCCCCCAAATGCTCGGGGCCAGTCTGATCGCGACTTGGATGTCTGCGCTGATAACGCCCGCCTTGATAGTAATCGAACCGGAGGCTCGTTGAAGAAGCCTCTTAGCCATTGATTAACCTGGGTTTCTCATTTGGTGGTCTTGAAGAGATTCGGACCAAGGACCGGGTAAAGTCTCTACTCGTCGCCGACCTCGGTAGGCCACATTTGCGCGCCATGCAAAACGCGCAGGATCCGTATTCTATCGATCTTTACAACGTAAGCGGCGAAGTAAGGTGTGTGCGGTATGACAAACTCCCGAGTGCCAGTTATTCGGCCGGGACGTCCACTTTCAGGAAACTCAAGAAGACGACGTGCAGCACGAACAATCGCCTCGTCGACATGAGCCGCTGCCCGTGGATTTTCTTTTTCAATGTAGCTGAAGATGGCATCGCGATCGTCAAGCGCATATTGCGCCCAAACAAGCTTCATCAGTCGCGCACCTCTGCTTTGCGTAATGCTACCGCCCGGCGCTCTCGAAAACGCACCTCGGCGTCACCATCGTCGAGATCCGGTCGAGTGTCCTCTAGCGCCTGTAATACCTTCGCACGAAACCACGCATCGTGAGCCTCGCTGTGGTTGATAAGTTCGAGCGGTACGGCTCCCTCATTTGCTGTCCGAGTCAGAAGAATTCGGACAGCATCCGACAGGGTCAAACCCATATTTTCGAGAACCGCCGTGGCGCGTTCTTTTACGTCGGCATCAATCCGAGTCTGGACGAGTGCATTTGCAGCCATACTGTGGATCTCCTTCACCGCAAACGTAATTCATTTGAATGACATTTTCTAGAGCAAAGTTCGTTCTTCTATGGTCGCCTTGAAATGATCTGAACCGACGAACCCTCAACTAAATCATTTAAACACCTGAAAAAATCAATAATTTGCGGCGTAGCGCAATTTATTGAACGCATTTGTCGTGAATCATCGAAATTGTATTGTGCAGCCAGCCATCGATCACGCTGACTCCTAAACCTTCAGCGCTTCGAGCCCCGCATAAAGCTCCAGCGCTTTCGGATTGCCGAGCGCTTCCTTTTTTTCACTGGCCTCCATGCACAACCTCTCGGACAGCGAGTTCGACGATCTTGCCGGAGGTGCGCGGAATATCGGCGACCTGGGTCACCTTTGCAAGCACGTGACGCGGTGAGGCGCCGGTGTGGATCTTCGACTTGATCTTCTTCTCGAGATCGGCGTCCAGCGCCAGGCCTGGTCCAAGGCGAACGAAAAGAATCACCCGAACGTCGTCGTCCCAGTCCTGGCCAATGCAAATGGCTTCGGCGACTTCGTCGAGCCGTTCGACCTGGTTGTAGATTTCGGGCGTGCCGATGCGCACGCCGCCCGGGTTGAGGGTCGCCTCCGAGCGGCCATCGATGATCAGGCCGCCATGTTCCGTCCATTCGGCGAAGTCGCCGTGCTACCAGACATTGTCGAAACGCTCGAAACAGGCGGCGCGGTATTTGGCGCCGTTATCGTCGTTCCAAAAGCCAACGGGCAGGGAGGGAAAAGCGCGCGTGCAGACCAGCTCGCCCTTCTCGCCCGCACCGCCCTGCCCTCGTCATCCCACGCATCGACGGCGAGGCCGAGGCCGGGCCCCTGAATCTCGCCGCGCCAGACCGGCGTTACAGGATTGCCGAGCACGAAACAGGAAACGATATCGGTGCCGCCGGAAATCGAGGCGAGCTGCACATCCTCCTTGATGCCCTCATAGACGAAGGTGAGGCCCTCGTGAGACAAGGGCGAGCCGGTGGAAATGATGAGACGAAGCTTAGAGAGATCATGGGTCCTCAGCGGTTCAATGCCGCCTTTGCGCATCGCGTCGAAATATTTGGCTGATGTGTCGAAGATGGCGAAGCGCTCCTCAGCGGCGTAGTGCCACAAAACGTTGCCTGAGGGGGCGAAGGGCGAGCCGTTGAACAAGCATACGTCCCGCCACTTGCCATTCCTGACGCAAGCCAGTTCCACATCATTCAGCCGCAGGTGGTGAAATAGAAGAGGGCTATCGAGAACGCGCAGTATATCGTGCTGGAGTCGGAAGAGGTTGCCGCCGCCGTACCCGATAGCGACAAGACCTTGAAGATCGAGGCCTTCATTTCCTGTTTACAGATCGATTTCACCTATTTCGAGAAGCCCTATTACCTGGCGCCCAACAAGATGGACACGGCAGGTGGAGGGAGGTTCAGTCGAAAAAGCCCGCATCCTCTTCCCTGAGATATCTCCTGGCCCCTTCAGCGTCGATATCGAGGCCCAGCCCCGGCGCTTCCAGTAGGTCCACCATGCTGTCCTTCACGATCTGCGGCGGCAAGCCGATTACCAGGTCCTCCCACCAGGGGTCGGAGGCGGTCGGATATTCGAAGGCGATGTAATTTGCCGGCAACGTGGCGCAGACATTGATCAACGCGCCGAGGCCCAGCAGGCCGTTAGCAGTGCCGTGCGGTGCCATCAGGATCGAGTGCATGTAGGCGTGCTCGGCGACCCATTTGAGCTCGGCAATGCCGCCAACATCGGCTGGATCGAGGCCGATGACGCGTACCGCCTGCGTCTCGATCAGTTCCTTGAAATTGTGCCGCAGGTAGATCTGCTCACCAGTGTGGATTGGCGTCGAGGTGGAGGTTGTCAGTTCCCGATAGGCCTGCGGATTGACCCACGGCACATAGTCGCCCGTCAGCATGTCCTCGAGCCACATCAAATTGTACTTCTCTACCGCGCGAGCGAACTTAATCGCATCGGGCAGCATCCAGCCCGGACCGCAGTCGAGTGCCAGGCTGACTTTGTCGCCCAGCACTTCCTTCATCGCGATCACGCAGTCGAGCATGTGATTGAAACCGCGCTCGCTGATCACGCCCTGATCCATGGCACCATGATAGCCGGCCTTCTTCTGCGTCACGCCGTAGTGGAAGCCCTCGATGGTGTCCTTCATGTTGGAGTGGAACGAGATTCCTTGCTTGACCATGAAGAAGTTCTGCGGCTGCTGCATCATCCATTTGACGTCAGCGGCGTAATCCTCCGGCCGGTCGCCCGTGCGTTTCTGGCGAACCGAGCCATTGTAGACGCGCACCTTGTCCCGCACCTTGCCGCCGAGCAGTTTATAGGCGGGCACGCCCGCGGCCTTGCCAGCAATATCCCACAGCGCATGCTCAATAGCGCTCACTGCCGCGCCGTACGGCTTGAAAGAGCCGCGTTGGCGGATCTTCAACATTACTCTCTCGACGTCGGTCGGGTCCTCGCCGACCAGCGCCTCGCGGAAATGCAGCACCCAGGGCTTGAGGTAGGACTTGGTGAATTCGACTTCGCCCAAGCCATAGAGGCCCTCGTCCGTAACGATGCGGACGATCGGGTGTTTGCCGATAACGGCGCAGCGGAGATCGGTGATCTTCATCTTCGTTCCTTTTCGCCTCAGCTCCAGGTGCGATCCCAGGAATACTCATCGTCCCAGTGATCCGTAGGCTGCCAGATGCCGGTGACACCCGGCTGCAGATGCTGCGAGATCACCTCGTCGACGACGTCGTCAATCCCCAGGCCCGGCTTGTCCGGAACAGTGATAAAGCCGTCCTTAACCAGCGGCTTGGGAAGGCCGGTGACGATATCGTCCCACCAGTCGACATCGGCAGAGTGGTATTCGAGCGCCATGAAGTTTTCAGTCGCGGTCGCGACTGCCATGTGGATGGCCATGGCGATACCATGGTCCTGCGCCATATCGCCGATCTTCTTGGTCTCGAGGATACCCCCGCTGGTGAGCAGGTCCGGGTGGATAACGGAGAGGCCGCCACTCTTGAGCAGAGGCTCGAAGCCCTCCTTCAGGTATATGTCCTCCCCGGTGCAGATCGGCACCGTGGTGGCGCCCTGCAGTTGTCGGTACTGCTCGGTGTACTGCCATGGGATCACGTCCTCAAGCCAGGCTGGCACGTATTTTTCAATTCGCCTGGCAAGGCGAATGCCGTTCTGCACTGAGATATGGCCGATATGGTCGATCGCGAGCGGCACATCCATGCCGATGACCTCACGAACCTCGGCGATGTATTGCTCAAGCAGGTCGAGGCCCTTGTCGGAAAAGTGGAGGCCGGTAAACGGGTGCTGGACGTTATGCAAATCGTACACAGCGTTGCGGACGCGCCGCTCGTCAAAGGTCTTCACTGCGCCGCGACCGGGGTGGTCGCGGTATCCTTCTAGTGAGCCGGCAGGAAACACGACCGCACCGGGCACATCCGCGATCTGCATCAGTCCCAAATCCATCTTGAGGAAGGTGAAGCCGAGCTCCATGCGCTGCTTGAGGCGCTTGCCGGTCTCGGTGCCGCTCGGCACGGTGGCGTCGGTATCGCAGTAGACGCGCACTTTCTCCCGAAAACGACCGCCGAGCATCTGGTAGATGGGGACGCCATAGCCCTTGCCGACAAGATCCCACAACGCGATTTCAACCGCCGATACGCCGCCGCCTTGCCGGCCGTGCCCGCCGAACTGCTTGATCCGGCGAAACAGTCGATCGATGTTGCAAGGGTTCTCGCCAAGCAACCGGCTCTTCAGCATCATCGCGTAGGTGGCGCTGGCACCGTCGCGCACCTCGCCAAGCCCGACGATGCCCTGGTTGGTGTAAATCTTAAGCAGCACTGAGGTGAACGGCGCGCCGACAATTTCGGCTACCCGCATGTCGGTGATGCGAAGGTCGGACGGCTTGGAATGCGTGTTCACCCGATTGAGCGCCTCGTCGGCTCCATCTGCCTCTGGCATGATTTATCCTCGTTCTGGTCGGCGGGGCTCGTCGTCGCGCACGCTGAGGCGGCGTAGAGCGTTGCTACCTAGTCCAGCTCTATCTCGTGATTTTGAAGGTAGTCGCGGTTCATTTCAACGCCGAGACCAGGCTTGGGCGTAAGCTTGAGGCTGCCATTCGAAACATCGAGTGCTCTGTCGATGAGGTGATCGTATTTGCCCAGGTTCCACTCAGACGTTTCAAGTTTGTAGAAATTAGGAACGGTCATCATCACCTGCGCTCCCGCAACCACGTTGATCGGCCCTGCGGCGTCATGCGGCGAGACCGGGATGTAGTAGGCTTCGCATAGGGCAGAAATCTTCTTAAGTTCGGTAATGCCGCCGGTCCAGGTGACGTCCGGCATGATGTAGTCAGCGAGCTTGTTTTCGAGCACCGGCACGAAATCCCATTTCGTGTGGCCGCGCTCGCCCCACGAGATAGCGGCGCTGACCTTCTCACGGACCTGTCTGAGAGCGTTGAGGCTCTCCGGTGGACAGGGCTCCTCGAACCAGTCGATCTGACCAGCTTCCTCGAGGCTCCGACAAAGGCGAATGGCGGTGGGAACGTCGAACCGGCCATGCGCATCGATGAGGATGTCGACATCAGAGCCCGCCGTTTCGCGGATCAGAGCCGTGAGTTCGGCGGCTTCGCGCTCATCCTTGCGGGTCATGCTGCCATCGAGGTAGCCGTCGCGCTGTTCGCGAGGCTGTCCATCGGCGGTGCGGCCTTGGTGGGGGAAAGGATCGAACTTGAGCGCAGTGTGGCCGGACTCGACGATGTCTCGAATTTCGCGGACCACAGCCTCATTGCTGGTAAATTTAGCCTGGTGGGGATGAGTGTAGAGCGCAATTTCATTGCGTACCGGTCCACCCAACAGCTCGTAAATCGGCTTACCCAAGACTTTGCCTCGGATGTCCCAGAGGGCTATGTCAATGGCGCTCACGCATTCGACTGCGGCGCCGCGACTGCCCATGTAGGTGAAGCTGCGGAATATCTTGTGCCACAGATACTCAATACGCGCCGGGTCCTCGCCTGTCACAGCGGCACCGATCTGCCTCAGGATCGTGCAGAGGGCGCGATTGGCGAGCCTTGTCGTGGTGGTGATCTCTCCCCAGCCGCTCACCCCCTCGTCGGTCGTCACTTCGACGAACAGAAACTCTCCCCAATAAGAAGCATCGGACTTGATTAGCCACGGCCGAACGCTGGTGATTTTCATCTCAATTGCCTTGATCCGAAGTGGTCGGGATAACGATATTCCACGCCATGTATTCTATCCTGCCCGAGCGGCGTTACGCGCACGCATGTGTTCGAGGATGTGCCGGCCGGAGCCCTCGACATGGCGTGCAATGAGTTCGCCTGCCTCGTTCGCATTTCCCGCTTTTACATGCGCGATGAGCTCGCGATGCTCGCGAAGGATCGCGGCGCGCCGGGCGAGCGTGAAGTTGAAACGCCGGCTCACGGCTCGAAGCACTTCGCGATGCTTCCACCAAAGCTCGGCGGCATGGCGGTTGTAGTGTCTTTGGTACATTATGGTGTGAAAGGCGGTGTCCAGCTCGCTGTGCCTGAACGTGTCGGCGAAGTTGTTCTCTTCAATCAAGCCTTGGATGCGTTCGAGTTCAGCAATGTCCTCGACGGTGGCCATATTCACGAACCATCGCGTCAGTGCCGGCTCGATCAAGACTCCTATCTCGTAGATGTCCCGAACAAAATCCTGGTCTATGGGCCGGACGCGCGCTCCGCGGTTGGGAACAAGGGTGACAAAGCCCTCCCCGCGCAACAGTTGCAAAGCCTCACGCACGGGGTTGGTCGAGGTGCCGTGGCGCCGGGCGAGATCGGTGACCACAAGCCGTTCGTTGGCAGCGAGCCGCCCTTCGATGATGTCTTCCCTGATCAGTTGATAAAGCGAGGCGCCCTCGCTGGAGGCCCCGATAGCGTCAATCCCTTCGGGTGGCTCTGCTTTAAAATCGCTTGTATCGGCCAAGACTGTCCCCAATCAATACACACATTGCTCAGATATCATGCGAGGCTTCTGCAAACAATGTACGATTTCTCTAGTTGACAGGCAATCAACGATCTGAAAACGTATGATTAGCTCGAAGGGATACATTCGCTGAAAACGTCCTGCGGCCGACGAGCAAAGACCGCTCGCCTTGAGGCAGAGCGGCATGGGAGAGAACCTGGAGGATACCTATGACGAGGATTTCACTCGGAGGTGCCGTCCTGCGCGGCACTGTCTCCACTGCTTTGATGGTATCGTTGATGTCCGCGTCGGCGCTGGGTGCGCCGGTCGACTTGAGCAAGTGGTCGCCGCAATATGTGCGCTCCATTGCCGGGACCCAGGATTTTGACACGGCGGGCGATTGCGCCAAGGTCACCCCGCTCGACTACAAGGGGCGACTGACTTTCTGGTATCAGGGCGTGTTCGAGGGAGACCCCGACCTCCTGCGAGAGTATTATAAGGAGTTCTTCAAGACCTTCCGCAAAACCTATCCAAACATCCAGCTTGAGGAACAAGCCCTCACCTATAACGACCTGCTGGACAAGTTCCGGACCGCGCTCCTTGGCAATGCAGCGCCCATGGCGGTCCGACTGCAAATCCTGGGGGGCACCGAGTTCGCCTCAAAGGGTTATTTGCAGCCGCTCAAACCCGAGGATGTAGGGTATTCGACCGAGGATTTCTGGCCCGGCGCAATGAAGGCTGTAACTTGGGAGGGGGTGACCTACGGCATTCCAACCAACAACGAGACGATGGCGTTCATCTGGAACGCCGACATCTTCAAGCGTGCAGGCCTGGATCCGGACAAGGCTCCGGCAACCTGGGACGACGTCGTCCAGTATTCCAAGCAGATCCACGACAAGCTCGGCATTGCCGGTTACGGCCTCGTGGCTCGCAAGAATGCCGGCAATACGCCGTACCGCTTCATGCCGCAGCTGTGGGCCTACGGCGGCGGCGTCTTCGACGAAGCTACCGCCAACCCGACCTATAAGAAGGTCGAGCTCAATAGCCCGCAGAGCAAGGCGGCATTGCAAGCCTCCTACGATATGTATGTTCGCGACAAGTCGGTTCCGGTTTCGGCGCTCACCAACCAGCAGGCCGACAACCAGCCCCTCTTCCTCGCTGGCCAGCTCGGCATGATGATTTCGCACCCGTCCGACTACAACGTCATGCTCGACCTGCAGAAAAAAGCGACGGATACCGACAAGGATAAGGCGCAGACCGTCATCGACAACATGCGCTACGGCCTGATTCCAACTGGCCCCGACGGCAAGCGTGCCGTCGTGTTCGGGGGCTCCAACATTCACATCCTGAAGCCCGAATATGTCGAGGGCGGCAAGGTAGACGAACCGGCTGCAAAGGCTATCATCTGCATGTGGACGAGCCCCGAATGGTCACTGAAGATGGCCTATGCCGGCTCGAACCCGGGAAACCTTAACGGCTTTAAGACCAAATGGATGAAGGAACGTCTGGACAACATCAAGTTCCTTGATGTCACGACCTCGATGCTGCCCTACGGCATCCCGTTCCCGGCGCTGCCACAGTCCCCCGAGATCATGAACATTATCGTCCCGGACATGCTGCAGAATGCCCTGACCGGAGCCATGACCGTCGACCAAGCAGCGGACGACGCGGCCAAGAAGGTAAAAGACCTGACGGACGGCGGACTCTAGACCAAGCCTGACGATCTGACCGGCTGCGCCTCGATTGCAGCCGGTTTGTTCCGAAGAATAAGGGCACGGCACAGTGACGATCTTGACTGGCAAGGCCGAGACTCGCCGAAGACTTCAACCCGGTAGGTCCGGCGTGCTGCGAAAGATTTGGGAGCACCGCGCTGATTACGCGTACGTGCTTCCTGCGATCGCCGTGATGCTCATCGTCATAGCCTACCCTATCTACTACACGATCGAGCTGTCGTTCTTTAATACACCGCCTGGCCTGCAGCTCCGGGACAAAATTTTCATCGGCCTCGACAACTACATCGCCATCGTCACAAGTCCGGTGTTCTGGAAGGTCACCTCGAACACTCTTATCTGGACACTGGGATCCACTTTCATCTCATTTGTCCTGGGGTTTGCCAGCGCCCTGGCGCTCCATCGTGACTTTGCCGGCCGTGGCATCCTGCGCGCCGTCCTGATCATTCCCTGGGTCATCAGCGCGGTCGCCGCGTCCTATATCTGGAAGTGGATCTATCATTCGGATTTTGGGATTATCGGCGCGGTGCTGGTCGGCCTCGGATTGGCCGACCGGCCGCCGAATTTCATCGACAGCGTCAGCACTGTACTGCCCTCGCTGATCGTCGTCAATATCTGGCGGGAGTTTCCGTTTGCCATGATCATGATGATGGCTGGCCTGCAGACAGTCCCCGACCAGTTGCTGCGCGCCGCAAAAGTCGACGGAGCCAATGCATGGCAGCGGTTCTGGCACGTCACCTTTCCGCACTTGAGAAACGTCTCGACGGTGACGATCCTTCTGCTGGCAGTGGCCAACTTCAATTCTTTCATCATCCCCTGGATCATGACCGGCGGCGGGCCGTCGAACGCATCGCATATCTGGATCACCCACATTTATGAACTCGCCTTCGGCCGCCAGCGCTGGGGGGGGGCATCGGCCTATTCGGTGCTGCTGTTCCTGATCCTGATGTCGCTCGGCTACTTCTACGTCCGTGCGCTGAGCGGTAACGAACAGAAGGATGGGAGCGAATGAGCACGATTGCCGAGAATGCTCATCGAGGCCAGGCGCGTCGTCGTGTGCGCATCGATGGATGGCGGTGGGGCGGACGCATCTTCCTTGTGTTCATGCTGCTTTACACCGCGTTACCGATGATCTGGATGCTGATCACCTCGATCAAGTCCGGCTTCGCGGCCATGCAATTCCCGCCGCAATGGTGGCCGGACCAACCCACCCTTGCCAGCTACCAGAAGCTGCTCGATCCGCAAAACAGCGTCGGTCAGGACTTCCTGCGCTTCTTCTGGAACAGCCTTTTCGTCTCCACCGCCACGACCATCCTTTCGGTGATCGTGGCAGTTCCTGCGGCCTACGCGTTTTCGCGCTTCACCTTCCCGGGCCGGAACTTTCTGTTCTTCGCCGTCTTGCTTCGCAACATGTTCCCGGCCGTGATCTTTCTCGTGCCGCTCTTCATCCTGATGCGCGCGATCGGGCTGGTAAACACGCATGGGTCGCTCATCCTCACCTACCTCACATTCGGCCTGCCGCTGGCAATCTGGCTCCTGAAGGGTTTCTACGACAACATCCCGGTGCAGCTCGAGCAAGCGGCGCGCATCGACGGGGCAACGCGGTTCCAGGCCTTTGTCCTGATCGTGATGCCGCTCTCGACGCCAGGAATCATCGCCACGGCGATCTATTCCTTTATCGGCGCGTGGAACGAATACATCTATGCCTACACCTTCCTCTCCAAGAACGAGCAGTTGACACTCCCGGTCGGCATCCAGCGCTTCTTCTCGGAAAATACGACGGACTTTCCGGGCCTGATGGCGGCCAGCTTTATGATGAGCGTGCCCGTCGTGGTCCTGTTTCTCGTCCTGCAACGATACTTTGTACGCGCCCTCACGGAAGGCGCAGTCAAGCACTAGGGGAGTTGCCGGTGGCCCACGTGGTCCTCAAAGATCTGGTCAAGACCTATGGCAGCTTCAAAGCTGTCAATAATGTTTCGCTGACGGTCAACGACGGCGAATTCGTTGCGCTCGTCGGCCCTTCAGGCTGCGGCAAGACAACCACGCTCAATCTTGTGGCGGGGCTCATCCCCATCACATCTGGCGACATCGTCATCGGCGACCGGGTGGTCAACGACCTCGACCCCAAGGACCGGGACATCGCAATGGTGTTCCAGAACTACGCGCTCTATCCGCAAAAATCGGTCTATAAAAATCTGGCGTTCCCGCTGCAGATGCGCAAACTGCCAAGGGACGAGATCGACAAGAAGGTCAAAGAAGCAGCGCGAGTGCTCGACATGACGCAGCTGCTCGAGCGTAAGCCGCGCGAACTTTCGGGCGGGCAACAGCAGCGCGTGGCCCTGGGCCGCGCCCTCGTTCGAGATCCGGCGGTATTCCTGATGGATGAACCACTGTCCAACCTCGATGCAAAGCTGCGTGTGCAGATGCGGTCGGAAATCAAGCGCTTCCACCAGGACCTCAAGGCGACGATCATCTATGTGACCCACGACCAGCTCGAAGCCGTAACCATGGCCGACAGGATGGCGGTGATGAACGGCGGCTACCTGCAGCAATACGATTCACCGGCGCAGGTCTTTGCCCATCCGGTGAACATGTTCGTCGCCAGCTTCGTCGGCAGCCCGGCGATGAGCCTTGTTCCGCTGGAGGCATCAACGGCAAGCGGCAACACTGTGTTGACCAGCGCGGAGGGCTGGCGCCTCGAGCTCTCGCCACAGAACGCCCAGAAGGTCGCGAGGGCAACCACCAAGAAAGTCGTGCTCGGCGCACGTCACTCGACGATCAAGCTGCACAAGAGTGCGGTGCCAGGAAGCGTCCCTGCGAAGGCCTACACGGTCGAGCCGACCGGCGATGTCACCTTCATACAGGCGTTCCTGTCTGGCGTCATCGTCAACGTCAGCGTGCCGCCGACCATTGCCGTCGCGCCCGACGAGCAGATTTGGCTCGAGTTCGACCAGGAGCGGATGCATCTGTTCGACGGCGAAACAGAAATGGCCCTCAAGGCCAGCTGAGACAGAGCGGATGCGTGTGGAACGAGGACGTGGATGACTACGAAGCTTAAAATCACCGCTATCAAGCCCTATCCGGTATGGGTAGGAACACGCAACCAGATGCTCGTCAAGGTCGAGACAGACAACGGCATCTTCGGCTGGGGCGAAAGCGGTTTGAGCGGTCGCGAGAAGGCAGTGGCCGGCGCGATCGAGCACTATCGCGAGTTTCTCATCGGCCGCGACCCGATGCAAATTGGTCGGATCTGGCAAGAAGTTTATCGTAGCCAATACTTCGAGGGCGGGCGCGTTCTGCAGGCGGCGATTTCCGCCATCGACATTGCCCTTCACGACATCAAGGGCAAGGCGCTGGGGGTGCCGGCCCACGACCTGCTGGGCGGCAAGCAGCGCGACCGCATTTCTACCTTCGCCTCGACCGGTGACGAGGCCGAGGGCGATGTTGCCATCGAGCGAGCCCGCGAACTATGCGCACAGGGGTGGCAGGCAATCCGCTTCTTCCCCATCGGGCAAAACAGCAAGGACTTCTTTGAGCCGCGCGAGTCGATCGGCGCTACCGCAAGTATGCTAAACAAGGCGCGCGAGGCGCTGGGCGACAACGTCGTGCTCGGCATCGACTATCACCATCGGCTGTCGGTGGCAGAGGCGGCGAGCTTCTGCAACAAGCTCGGCCGTGGCGTGCTTGATTTCCTCGAAGAGCCGATACGAGACGAGACCCCGGAGGCCTACGAATCTCTGCGCACGATGACCGACATCCCGTTCGCCATCGGCGAGGAATTTGCTAGCAAGTGGCAGTTCCTGCCCTACATCGAGCGAGGCATCCATCAGTTCAACCGGCTCGATGTTTGCAATGTTGGCGGGCTCACCGAAGCGATGAAGGTCGCTGGCTGGAGCGAGGCGCACTATGTGGACCTGATGCCGCACAATCCCCTCGGCCCAGTCTGCACGGCCGCGACCATCCATCTCGCCGCCGCGGTACCGAATTTCGCTTGGCTCGAGACCAGGGCGCCCGAAGCAAAGCTGGGCTTCGATAATTCCGACTTCTTCCCAGTACAACCACGGCTCGACGGCCCCGACTATCCGGTCAGCGATCTGCCGGGGCTCGGCGTCGAGGTCAACGAAGAGGCGGTCAAGGCGGAGAGCTTTCGTTTCTGGGAAGCGCCTCACCTGAAGCGCCGCGACGGTTCTGTCACAAACTGGTAGTTTCATCCACCGGAGCCTAAAATGACGCATACACCCGACATTACGCGACCGCCCAAAGAGCTGATCGACGCACTGAAGGAAATCGGCGCCGCGACGGTTTCCGGCACGCTTGGCCACATGGGTTTCCGCAATCCGCACATGGTCGGTCCCGTGCCGCAGAATCGCGGGAAGTCGATCGTCGGGCCGGCCCTGACGCTTCAATTCATGCCGCAGCGGCCGGACCTCTTCACCGAGGGAGAATATGCAGATCCGGAGACGCAGTTGCACCGCCATGTGCTTTATCACGTGCACGAGGGCGATGTGGTCGTGGTCGACGCGCGCGGCGACATGAGCTCGGGCGTCTTTGGCGATATGATGTCGACGTATTTCAAAGGCAGAGGCGGCGCTGGCATCGTAATCGACGGGTGCATGCGCGATCGGCCCAATGTCGAGAAGCTAGATCTCCCCCTATGGCTGCGCGGCTGGACGCCCAACTATCATGTGCAGACTGGCATCTATCCCAACGCCGTCAACGTTCCGATTGCCTGCGGCGGTGTCACGGTAATCCCCGGAGACATCGTCGTCGCCGACGATGACGGGGTGGTGGTGCTTCCAGTCGCAATGGCCCCGAAGGTAATCGAAGAATCGCAAAAGCATCACGATTGGGAGGAGTTCTCGCGAGTGAAGCTTATGGGGGGCGGGTCGTTGCAGCGCTACTATCCGCTGCATGACGATGCCCGCGGAGAGTACGAAGAGTGGCGCAAAACAAAACGCTCGGGAACAACTTAGCCAATGGATTACCCTAGGCGGGCGGCGAACTTTCTGGGATATCGCCGGCGTCTACACAAAAAGCACTGAGTCGAATTTCGCCCTCGGCGCCCGCTTTTCGATCAGGCAGCCGGGATCCAGACGCCGAGGTTCGCCGAATGTCACCTTCTATGAAGGGTGTCGGATGCCGGCAGCTTTGGGCCGAACGTTGCATGGCGGCGTCGGGTCTTCGGAACTAGTGGACGTTCAGATCGCGAGGGGCTGAAAATTTTAACTTCGGGCCACGTTCCGCCACCAAACTTTAGATTTTCGCTCACATTGTAGAGGCCGCATCGATTGCCATGCCCTACCGGCATCGCCGGGCGAAGACCGACCGCATCGATCCTGATGTGATGGGATACGAACCATCGGCCTCACAGCCTTTTTTCAAAGATGCTGAAAACTCGGCCTTTGTTGTGTAACCCGTATTTATGGAACTAACAGGCGGTGCAATTGAGCCGGCCCGAGCGCATGGCGGCGGCGATCTTTTCCGATTGTAGAAGGCAGAGATCGCCGACTATTCGAGGCCGATCTTCATCCATTTTTGCGAGAGCTTGTTGATCGTGACGTTGAGCCCTTTTTCAACCTATCAAGCAGCCATCACGGAAGCCAACCGTCTCCCCTTTGGCTTTGCAGCTTACGCGTACACAACGTCGGCAAAAGTGAGCGCCGCGCTCGGGCGCGATATACAAAGCGGTATGGTGTCGATCAATCATCATGGTCTCGCGCTGCCGGAACTGCCTTTCGGCGGAATAAAGGACTCTGGTTATGGGTCCGAAGGCGGGACTGAGGCGATGGACAACTTCTTCAACACCAAGCTGATTACAGAAGCTGTCTGACCGGAGATTGCGAGGACGCAATATGCGTCGCCGGCGACATTCCTTCAGTCGCGTTCCCGCGGCCGAGTTGACGATGCATTTCGGCATGCCGGTCGTACCCGAAGAAAACAAGGACGACCTGCGGATGGGAGAGCGGCAACCCACAAATTTGGGTTCTCGGGCGTCATGAGCGGACATGAATGCCTTGAGGGTGCGCCCATTCGCCAGCCTTGCGGCAAGGCATACCGCCCCGCCAGGCAATAGCCCCCGACGGCGACCGGTACGCCGAGCCGTGGGCTCCGGCATCGTCACCTTCTCGCCAACATCAACGCTTTTGCCGCTCAATTTCCTTCGGCCCACGTCCCAATCAACATGGTCATGAAGCGCTCGGCTGCGGGCGAAAGCGTCCCACCGCGACGGCGCACAATGCCGATCGTTCGCGAGATTTGAGGATTGCGAATAGGTCTCGTGACGAGAAACGGGTGCTCCTCTTGTGGTGTGGCGAGTTTCGGCAGAACCGAAATTCCAAGCCCGGCTTCCACGAGACCAAGTGATGTCGAAAGATGCGTGACTTCATACGACCAGCGCAGTTTCAGGTTCGATTTCGCCAATGCTGCATCCAAAAGCGTACGATTGCCGCTGGATCGGTGAACCGTGATCAGTTGATAGGGCGCCAGATCGTCCCATTCGAGTTCGCTCTTGGCCGCCAACGGATGATCCTTGCGTGCCGCAAGCACGAACGGATCTTCGATGAGCCGGTCGAAGACAAGGTCGGGATCTGAAAAGCCCATGATATTGATGCCGAACTCGACCTCCCCGCGGGCGACTGCTTGCAGACCGTCGGTGGCCGGCAAATCGAGAATGCGAAAACGAATATTGGGATATTCGGCGCTGAACTGCTTGATGACGGTCGGCTGCGCGGCGACAAACAAGGTGAGACTCAGCGTCAATCAGGATGAGACTCGGCGGCGGGGGTGTGACGAAGGGAGGGCGTAGCCCGACTGGAGTTACACCCCCGCCGCGGCGCAATTTTTCGGCGTCTCATGATCGCGGTTGGCCCGGTAGCGTCGGTGATTTTCTGAGAATGGAGAATCACCTTTGTGCCGGGTCGCCATGTAACCGATCATCAGACGAGGCTTTTTATGAAGTACCGACAAAACAACCCCATTGAGGTCGCTGCCGCCAAGGCGTCGATCAGCCGGGCGACGGCTTACCGCATCGAGAAGGATGCGCGTCTTCCATCGCAGACCAAGCCGCCGCGCGACCGGCGTCGCCCCGATCCCCTTGAGCACATCTTCGACGCCGAGGTTGTTCCGCTCCTCAAGGCCGCGCCCGGCATCCGAGCGGTCGCCGTTTACAACGAGATGCTGCGGCGTCATCCAGAGCTGTCAGAAGGTGTTCGCCGTACGATTGAGCGTCGTATCCGATCATGGCGGGCTGTTCACGGTCAGGAGCAGGAAGTGATCTTCCGTCAGATGCACGAACCCGGTCGGTTAGGACTGTCGGATTTTACCGACATGGGCAGCCTCGGCGTGACGATCGCCGGCCAATCGCTCGATCATCTGCTTTATCACTTCCGGCTGGTCTGGTCGGGCTTCGAGCATGCCCATGTCATCCTGGGTGGAGAGAGCTTCGTCGCTCTGGCCGAGGGGCTGCAGAACGCCCTGTGGTCGGTTGGCGGTTCGCCGCTCTATCATCGCAGCGACAGCTTATCGGCCGCCTTCCGCAACCTCGATGCCGACGCCAAGGTCGATCTGACGCATCGCTACGACGAACTGTGCGCCCATTATCGCATGACGCCGACGCGCAACAACAAGGGCGTCGCGCACGAGAACGGCTCGATCGAAAGTTCCCACGGCCATCTCAAGAATGCGATCCGCGATGCTCTGCTGATGCGCGGAACCAGGGACTTTGGCGACCTCGGATCCTATCGCGCCTTCATCGATGAGATCGTCAGCCGCCGCAATGCCGCACATGGCAAGCGCATCGATGCCGAGCGCACGCATCTGCAAGCTCTTCCCGATCGTCGCACCACCGACTTCGAAGAGGTCATCGTCACCGTATCGAGCACCGGCGGCTTCGCCTTGCGCAAGGTCTTCTACACCGTGCCTTCCCGTCTGATTGGCCACCGGCTGCGGGTGCGTCTGTTCGACGATCGCCTCGACGTCTTCATCGGCGGCACGCATCTGCTGACATTACCCCGAGGCCGCGCCCATGCGAGTGGCAAGCACGATCAAGTCGTCAACTATCATCACGTCATTCATTCCCTGCGCAAAAAGCCGATGGCGCTTTTGGGGCTCGTCTATCGCGACAAGCTCTTCCCCAGGCCGGAATATCGCAGGACTTTCGACGCGCTCATCGAGCAACTGCCCGAGCGGCAGGCTTGCAAGATCACCGTGGAACTGCTTGCCTTGGCTCACGATCGCAGTTGCGAGCGTGAACTGGCCGAGGAGCTTGCCAAAACGCTCGACGCCCACAAACTGCCTGATCTGGCGGCTTTGAGAGCGGTCTTCAGCCCGGACCCGGATCAGTTGCCGATCGTTCATGTGCAACTCGCGTCGCTCAATGGTTATGAAGCCCTGATCGGCACGGCCTATGCGGGAGAGGTCGCATGAAGAGCAACATCCACACAGTCGATGAAGCCCGCCTCGGCATCATGCTCAACGAACTGAGGCTGCCGACGATCAAGACGTTCTGGCACCAATTTGCCGAGCAGGCCGATCGGGAAGGATGGCCTGCTGCCCGTTTCCTCTCGGCCATCGCCGAGCATGAATTGGCCGAACGCGCCCATCGCAGGATCGAAAGACACCTCGCCGAGGCCCACCTGCCACCCGGAAAGACGCTCGACAGCTTCGCCTTCGACGCTGTTCCCATGGTCTCCAAGGCCCAGGTCATGGCGATTGCAGCCGGCGATAGCTGGCTCGCCAAAGGCGCCAATATCCTGATGTTCGGTCCGCCCGGCGGCGGAAAGAGCCATCTCGCCGCAGCCGTCGGCCTCGCGCTAATCGAGAACGGCTGGCGCGTGCTCTTCACCCGCACGACCGATCTCGTCCAGAAGCTTCAGGTCGCGCGGAGGGAGCTTCAGCTCGAAGCCGCCATCGCAAAGCTCGACAAGTTCGATCTTCTCATCCTCGACGACCTGGCCTACGTCACCAAGGACCAGGCCGAAACGAGCGTGCTCTTCGAACTCATCTCCGCAAGATATGAGCGGCGTTCCATCATGATCACCGCCAATCAGCCCTTCGGAGAATGGAACCGCGTCTTTCCAGACCCGGCCATGACGCTTGCCGCGGTGGACCGACTTGTCCATCACGCAACAATCTTCGAGATGAATGTCGAAAGCTACCGGCGGCGTTCGGCCATGGAAGCCAAACGCCAGCGCGGCAGACCCGCCTCATTCGCGACAATCAAAAGCTCTTCCCAGCTTGTCGCGGAGCGGCAATCAGAACACGATGAAACTCTTGCCAGCGACAATCAACATGATAACTTCGCTCCAACCGCGACATAAGAATCTCATCCAGATTGTCGCTCGCGTCTCATCCTGATCGTCGCGCTATAGTCGGCAAAAAATAGAAAGCAGCCGTCGGCAGGCATGCGATCGTCACAAGACCGCTGCGCTGGGACCCAACATCGCGCACTGCAAACAGCGACGTGTCGAACTCCTCAAGCATGCGCCGTACCAGGGGGATCAGCTCCGCGCCAAGGGCGGTTGTCGAGACATGACGCGTCGTGCGCTCGAGCAACGGTGCCCCGATTGCCAGCTCGAGCTTCTGAATTCGCCGGCTGAGTGCCGGCTGTGACAGATTAAGCGCTTCGGCAGAGCGGTGGAAGTTTTCCAGTTCGACGACTGATAGAAACGCGCGCAGATCCAGTATCTCGCAATTAATGCTCACAACGCATCATTCCATCTGATATTCGCATTTCACATATCAATCGTTTTGCCGCTTACTGCAACAAAGAAGCTGATTGATATTTAGATCACATCAGTATGCGGACACAACCATGAACGACCTGATTTCCATTCCCTGCGTTCTGATGCGAGGCGGCACCTCCAAAGGACCGTTCTTCCTCGCATCCGACCTTCCGTCGGATTCGCGTCAACGCGATCAGATCCTGCTTTCGGTTATGGGATCCGGTCACCCGTTACAGATCGATGGAATCGGCGGTGGCAATCCGGTCACCAGCAAGGTCGCCATCGTTGGTCCAGCAACCGTGTCCGATGCGGATGTGGATTATCTGTTCGCTCAGGTCCGCATCGATCAGCAATTCGTCGATACCTCGCCCAACTGCGGAAATATGCTGGCGGCCGTCGGGCCGTTCGCGATCGAGGCCGGCCTGATCAAGGCGACGACGGGGGTAACCCGCGTGCGCATTCACAACGTTAATACCGACAAATTGATCGAAGCCGAGGTTCCGACCCCTGATGGCCGGGTTGCCTACATGGGAGATGCGTCGATCGACGGCGTGCCCGGCAATGCTGCGCCAATCGCGCTGACCTTCATGGATGCTGCCGGAGCACGCACGGGCATGCTTTTTCCCACCGGCAACCCGCGAGACAGGATCGATGGCATCGATGTGACCTGCATCGATTGCGCGATGCCGATGATGTTGCTGGAAGCCACCGCCCTCGGCGTGACGGGGAACGAACCTGCGGCCGTGCTTAATGCCAACGGCGCATTGCTCGAACGTCTCGAAACTCTGAGGCTCGAAGCCGGCCGGCGCATGGGTATGGGTGACGTCAGCAGTCAGGTCACGCCAAAGCCGGTTCTAATCTCGACGCCTAACAAGAGTGGCGATCTCGGCGTGCGCTATTTCATGCCACGTCAATGCCACCCGTCTCTCGCAACGACCGGTGCGGTCGGCATTGCCACAGCCTGCATCAGCGACGGAACCGTCGCCTCGCGGCTGATCGGCGACCGCAAGCCGCCGGTCGTTCTCGTTCTCGAACATCCAAGTGGTCGTTTGGAAGTGAAACTGGATACCCGCGACGGCAAGACAGTTGCCGGAATCCTGCGTACGGCCCGCCGCCTCTTCGAAGGCCGGGTCTTTGCAAAACCTATCGCGCAAATGGTTTGCGCGGCATAATCGAAAGTGGTTGCCGGGAGGGCGCCACGCATCAGGGAGGAATACGCATGCGTAAACTTTTGCTCGCCCTTGCAGCGACGGCCGCCTTCGCAGGTTCGGCTTTTGCGGAACCCGTCCGCATCAGCGTCGGGTCCTACAACCTCAACAACCTGCCCTTTCCGGTCGCAGCTGGCCTAGGTCTCTACGAGAAGGAAGGTCTTGAGGTGACCGTCGAAAACTTCGCATCGGGCGGTTCCAAGACGCTGCAGGCGCTCGTTGCCGGCTCCACGGATATCGCGGTCGGCTTCTACGACCACACCATCCAGATGCAGTCGCAGAACAAGGCTGTTGTCGCCTTCGTGCAGCTGGCCCGCAATTCCGGGCTCGTGCTTGCCGGTGGAAAGAACGCTACGTTTGATCCTGCCAAACCTGAAACGATCAAGGGCGCGAAAATCGGTATCACAGCACCGGGCTCGTCTTCAGACTTCTTCGTTCGCTATTATCTGCAGCGCCACAGCCTATCGGCTGATGACGTCTCGTTGATCGGAGTCGGCTCCGGTTCGGCTGCTGTTGCGGCGCTCGAGCAAGGAAAAGTTGATCTATTGGTCAACTACGATCCGGCGGCAACCTTTATCGAAGCCAAGGGTGTCGGCAAGATTTTGATTGACGCCCGCAGCGACGAGGGTGCCACGGAAATCTACGGCGGGATCTACCCGACCTCCGTCCTTTATGCGACGCAGGCCTATATCGATGAGAATCCGGAAACCATCCAGAAAGTCACAAACGCGACCGTTAAGGCGCTGGCCTGGATGAACACACACAGCGCTGAAGAGATTGTCGAAAAACTGCCGAAGGAATTCATCTCCGGTGACCGGGACACCTATGTGAAGGCTGTCGAGAATGCCAAACCGATCTTCTCGGTCGATGGCAAATTCAGCGAGACCGACACTCAGACACCCCTCGCCGTTTTGAAGAGTTTCAACCAAAAGGTTGCTGCCGCGACCATCGATCTTTCCAAAACCTACACGAGCGCATTCGTGGACAAAGTCACCGACAAGACCATCAACTAACCCCAGGAGGAGGCCATGGCATTGGCTGTCGTAAAACCCATGTCCGTTCCGACGGGCGAGCTAAACAAAAGGCCAATGGTATCGATTGACACAGTCACGATGTCATTCGGCTCCTATGTCGCGGTGCAGGACGTGAACCTGACAGTTGCCGATGGCGAGTTTCTCGCCATCGTGGGACCGACAGGCTGTGGCAAAAGTACCGTTCTCAACGCCATTGCCGGTCTTCTGAAGCCTGCCAGCGGCAGAGTGGCGATCGACGGCGCTCCGATTAAGGGCGTCCAGAACGATATCGGCTATCTCTTTCAGCAGGACGCACTGCTGCCCTGGAAGACATCGATCGAGAATGTCGAGCTGGGACTGCTGTTCAAAGGTGTGCCGAGTGCAGAGCGGCGCGAGCGTTCTATGAACTGGCTTGCGAAAGTCGGACTCAAAGGGTTCGAGCATCGCTATCCGCATCAGCTTTCGGGCGGCCAGCGCAAGCGCGTTCAGATGGCGCAGGCCCTGATCTCCGGCCCCAAAGTCATCCTGATGGACGAGCCCTTTTCGGCCCTCGATATTCACACACGGCACCTCATGCAAAACGAACTCCTGCGTCTGTGGCAGGAAGAGCGCAGGGCCGTCGTAATGATCACGCATGACCTTGAGGAAGCAATAGCCCTCGGCGACCGGGTCGCGATTCTGGCAGCCGGCCCTCGTTCACGGGTCATCGAAAGCTTCGCGGTGGAACTCGAGCGCCCCCGCGACGTCGCGGAAATCAAGCTCGATCCACGCTTTATGGATTTGTATCGAAATATCTGGGCTTCCCTGCGCGGCGAAGTGGAGAAAAGCTATGAACGTCGTGACTGAACGCATCATCCAGCTCGGGATGCTGGTTTTTATCCTCGGCGGCTGGCAGCTCGGCGTGACCGCCGGCTTCATCGATGTCTTCTTCTTTCCAGCCCCGCTCGACATCTTCAACCAGATGGTCAGCTGGATTGTTGACCTCAGCTTCTATCGACATGTGTCAATCACACTGACGGAGACTGTGCTCGGCTACATCATCGGCACGGGCCTGGGCGTCGCAGCCGGGGTATGGCTCGGTCTCAGCCGCAGCACGGCACGGATTTTAGACCCCTTCATCAAGGGCCTGAACGCCATTCCGCGCGTCGTACTCGCCCCAATTTTCGTGCTTTGGCTTGGTCTCGGCCTATGGTCGAAGGTAGCGCTCGCAGTAACGCTTGTCTTCTTCATCACCTTCTTCAACGCGATGCAAGGCGTCCGCGAAGTCAACCCGGTCGTCCTCGCAAACGCAAGGATCCTCGGGGCCAAACGTTCCGATCTGTTGCGGCATGTCTATTTTCCGGCGGCGGCCAGCTGGATTTTGTCTTCCCTTCGCACGTCAGTTGGCTTCGCGGTGGTAGGCGCCATCATTGGTGAATATCTCGGCTCCTCTGCGGGGCTCGGTTATCTGATCGCGCAGGCGGAAGGCAACTTCGACGCGGTCGGAGTGTTTGCCGGCATCATCATCCTGGCCTTGTTCGTGCTCATCATCGACCGCATTCTCGATGTTTTGGAAGGCCGGCTCATTAAGTGGAGACCGAACGCAGCAGAAGAAAGAGCGGCGTAACCAACCGGATCAGTTTCCATGTGATTGGAGCTGGGGTGCCGCCATCGGCATCCCGTTCTTTTTCGGCCTTGAATTCGAACGCGTAACCAACACCCGATTGTTGTGAATCGAAGTGCTAAAATCTTAGGCGCTTCTAAGCGACCATTGTTTTTCGTGCCCAATTGGATTGGTCAGCACCCCAGACCCTAACTCTGATTTAGATCCTCACTCGTGGAACTTCCGAGTGGAGTAGCGGTTCTATGGCATAGACGGGGCGGGATGCCTTATGAAACTTGCCATTTCATGTCGGGTGACGCGGCATAGACGCAGTTCCAGCCATTCGCGTTTGCGCAAAAGAAAAGGTCGAGCAGGTGTCTCTGGCCGATAAGAGAAAGACGGCTCTGGATGAATTGCGCATGCCGATGTTGGGCGCGCAGATCTTGCTCGGCTTTCAGTTCCATGCGCCATTTCAAAATGCTTTTTCCAATCTCAGTTTCCTCCAAAAAGGGATCGAAGTGATCCTGCTTTGCATCATGGTCGGGGTCATCGCAGTTCTGATTACGCCGAGCGCGCGCCATCGGATTGTGGAGCGAGGAGAAGCGACGAGATTTCAATGGGTTTGTCACGCGGATTTCTTGCTTGACGCTTGCCCCATTTGCCCTCGCACTCGGCTTGGGTCTCGGCGTTGCCACGAGCCGCAGTCTCGGAATATTGGCGGGGATCGTAGCCGGTATCTTAGGGGGCCTGGTGGCGCTTGGGTTGTGGTACGGTCCAATCCTGCTTCGTGACGGCGATGGAGATACGAGCATGTCTACTTTTGACGAAAAGACGCCGACCGCTGCCAAGATCGACTATGTGTTAACAGAAGCCCGCGTCGTACTGCCAGCGCCCAGGCATGAGGGTCGGGCGGAGCAAGAATTCAAACCATCGACATGCGGCTGTCGGCAACATCTTCCGAGGGAAGCCCTGTGCGCCCGAATATGAACCGAGATATCGCTGGCGAGAAACGTGGCCGGCTGAAGGCCATCAGGATTTCGCCGCGTGGAACGGCGATTTGCAGTTCGGACGGATATTGCTCGATCTCACCAGCCCAAGAAGTGGCCAGTGGATTTGGGCAATCCCTAATCCCGCTGTCGGGGATCATCATCACCAGCAACTTCATCCCATCAAGGGCCGTCACCACACGATCTTCTGGCGGCCGGTGTTAGTTGCTCCGCTGCCGACCGCGCCTTTGAACGCCGATTCCGGAACTTTCTTTTTATTTGACGCTCCCTAGTTGTCCTCTCGGTGACCACGCGACACTTGATTGAAAAACTTAGTGTCAGCATGTTAGCGTTGTCTCAACAGGCTGAGGCGGGAATGAAAGATTCTAATGTGGCGTCTATGCATCGTCAAACCGATGAATTTGTTTCCTATTATGGGAATAGCCTAAAGCTGGTAAAATGCTCTGCAAAGGTTGCCCAGGCCTACAGAATCGTGGCCGCGACAGATGCAACTCTTTGGCAGGTCTATCCAGAGCTGCTGATTTCCGACCGCAGGCCGTTTGTCGAGGCGGTGCTTGCCGGCGGCATCCCGTGCAATATTGCGATTGAACCTGGCGCGTCCGATGAGGGGCGCAATCTTCTCCTTTTCAGCACGGAACGGGGACTCGGGGTCATCGAGACGCGAAACGAGGCGGCTCGTTCGAAAGCCCCGAATGGATACGCAGATCGAGCCTTGCTTCTTCACCAGGCTCGGCATGACGCATTGACAGGACTGGCCAATCGTCGGCAGTTCAGCAGCGATCTTCAGGCGAATCTCCCTGTGCTTGCTGGGCACAAGCTTGCGTTGATGCAGATGGATCTCGATGGCTTCAAGCCGGTCAACGACACCCTTGGTCACGGCGCTGGCGATATCGTGCTCAAGATGACGGCGGAACGGATCCAAGCCGTGCTTCGCGATGGGGAGACCGCCTACAGGCTCGCAGGCGATGAATTTGCCGTCATTCAATGCCATGACGATCAGCCCGGTGAAGCAGAGCGGCTGGCGGAATCACTGGTCCATGCGTTCAAGGGACCGTTCACCATCGACGGCATCGATGTCTTTGTCGGCGCAAGCATTGGAATCGCCGTCGCGCCAAATGACGGAAACGACGGCGAGCAATTGATGAAGGCGGCTGACATCGCGCTCTACGCTGCGAAGAACGATGGACGCGGTCGCGCGAGAGCATTCAACCGCTCGATGCTGATCATGCTAGAGCAGCGCGAGATGCTGAGGCGCAGCTTACGTGTCGCGCTCCAGGAAGGGCAATTCTTCATTGAATACCAGCCGCTCGTAGAGCTGCCGGAGCGGATCGTCGGCTTCGAAGCTTTGCTGCGGTGGCGCCATCCCTATGCTGGAGTCATTCCACCGAACCTTTTCATTCCCATGGCCGAAGCTGACGGCCTGATGGGAGAAATCGGAGAGTGGGTGCTGGAAAACGCCTGCCGCCAGGCGACAACCTGGCCCTCGCACTTCATTGTTGCGGTCAATCTTTCCCCGGCCCAGTTCCTACTCGGTGGTTTCACCGATCGCGTAGCGGCAATCCTTGACGAGGTCGGACTCGCGGCCGATCGGTTGGAACTCGAGATAACGGAAACCGTCTTGCTCGAGCGCACGACCAACAATCTTGACACGCTCAACACACTCGAGATCCTAGGCATCCGGATCGCGCTCGACGACTTCGGTACCCGATATTCGTCCCTTAGCTACTTACAGAACTTTCCTTTCGATACGATCAAGATCGACAAGCACTTCATCAACGATGTCGAGACGAACCCGAAGAGCCAGACGATCGTGCGCTTCATCATCGGCCTTGCTCACGGATTGGGGATGCGGGTCACTGCGGAAGGCGTCGAGACTGTCGGCCAAGCGACCTGGCTTGGCAGAAGGAAATGCGACCGGCTACAGGGAAACCTCTTGGGCGCCCCGATGCCTGCCGACGCCATCGGGGATTTCTTGGATCATTCGTCGTTCGCGATGCTTTAGACCTGCCAAGCTCGCACGATCGTGAGTCCATCGAGGGTTGATCCGACGGCGATCGGAATGATATGGCCAAGGAGAACTGGTCTCACTTGTTCAAGACGAGCCGCTCTCCTCATCGCTGGCACCGTTTTATCAGAACGAGGCACCACGAATTTTGTTCGCAGCGTCGCCCCAGCTTGCGTCACCGTGGGCTCATCCAATTCAGCATCGGCGACATCCGATTGACGTGCGGTGGTACCGAAACATCAACCGCGATCCTCGGTTTCGCCCTTGTCCGACGTAGTGAGCTTTCGTTGAGCAGTTGCGAGATCGCGGTCACCAATTGCGCGATGTCAAATGGCTTTTGAAGCATGATGCTGTTTGGAACACCTTTCGATGGCCAGTCGGCGGCGCTGTCGTCAGTCGTGCATACGGCAGGCATTCCTGGCTCGATTTCCCGCGCAACGCGGGCCACCTCCCAGCCGTCAGGCGCGTCTCTCAGCGGAATGTCGGTGACCAATCCGTGCGCGGGCGGAAACCAGCAGCACTGATGCCTCATCATCGGCGATCAATATTGTGACCGTCTCCATCGGGCATCGTCCCCCGGAAAACCAAGGCTGGGTCGGCGACGCGACCGTCCTATTCAGCGTCAGGTAGGTTCCACGCAAATTGACGCGGATGGTGGCGTCCCATTCGTCCGGTGTGAGATCGTCGATTGGCGCCCAGACGCCGTTGATGCCGGCATTGGCGACCACAGCGTCGAGCCGACCGAAATCGCTCCTAATGGCCGTTATGGCGCGGTCCATATCTACTTCGGAGAAGAAGTCTCCGTACACAGGTACTACCTTGCCCACCCTGTTGTCGGAGTGTTCGAGCCAGGTTTTCCAGTGGTTCGTCATTAAGATCGAAGAGCGCGAGATCGTAACCCGACGACGCAAGAATTGTCGCTGTGGCGAGACCTATCCCGGAGCTCGCACCGGTGACGAACGCGACTGGCCGTGCCATCCGTCAGTCCCGCGATCCGGTGGGGTTTATGACGGAGACGGGATCGCTTGCCTCGACGGTATCCCCGCGACCCTCCTCGGGCCCTTCGGCGGCAACTTCAAGAAAAGGCTGTTCGTCCTCGAGCGAGCCCTGCTCGTTCCCGTTGCCCTCCCCTTTCAGATCCTTGTCGTTCTCGGTTCCGAGGACAGCGAGCTGAACCATCAGCTCCTTTGCCCGCAGGACAGCGCCGTCGTGGTCGAGGCTACCGTCGGTCGCCATCCGAACGGACACGCGATCACCACCCTCCCCTTGAAATTCAACCGTGACGGTGCCGTCGTTCAGATTGCTCACGTGGGTGTCGATAAGCTGCATGGGAGTTCTCCTTTGTCGCGAGAGAATGCAGGAGAACGGCGGTTGTTCCGGATGCCTTCCAGCGGCGACGAAATCCAAGAGCCGATCAGGAACTATTTCGTTTCAGCCAGTTTATCTCGGCACGTCGCCGACGGCTGCTGTAGCCGTCGGCGAGCACATGAGGTACAGGCGGTCGTGTCGAAGAGAGGGAGGAGGCAACCAGTCGCTTCCAGCCTCGCATGTTAGCGTCGGACGAATATCCGTGTTGATTGACTTCGGATCGCCCCCGTGAAGTTCTGCACTATGAGCGGGAGCCCCAAGAGAGGCCCCCGCCTGCAGCGACTATTTCGAATTCTTGTGGCTCTGTTCGCCAGCCTTGACATGCTGCTCATGTGAACCGCCCTGCTTGCCTGTTGAGCTCGAGCTTTTAGCAGCAGCGCTTTTGCTAGCCCCAGACTTTGACCCGGTTTTTCCCGAGTGTGATCCGCTTGTAGATGGCATGTTGAACTCCTCGTTGATGAGATCGGAAATGATCTCCGGTGTCCCAACCTCGATCAGACGAAACGGTTCCCGTGACTCGCAGCAAAAGTTCGCCAATCCTGAGGAAAGCCTTTGATGGAAGCGTGCTCGTTTGAGAGAAGCTCTAACTTGCATCGAGTGATTGACGCTTTGTGAACCCCCAGACTCAGTGAAAGTTCCTCGCCTTCACTTGAGGATATCATGCACCTTTCTTCTCTTCATTGCGGCCTTCGATCTCGATGACCGCGGCCGCCCCTTCTTCACTGAAGTCGTAGAAGGCCGGCATCGTTTGACGGGGAACAACCCGGTCCCTAGCGAGTTCGACGAATCCGTGAAGAAGAGGAAGCTCCTGATGACCGAATCTGTCTCCCCGTCGCTCATATACATACTCGTGACGACAACCCATATCTGAACGCAGCCTTTAACAAAGTCTCATGGGGAGCGGTCTTTGCCGGCGTTGCGGTCGCTCTCGTGGTGCAACTCCTGCTCAATCTCCTGGGTGCGGGCATTGGTGCTGCCGTGATCTACCCCCAATCAAACGACAACCCAAGCGCGACAACCCTGTCGGTCAGCTCGGCGGCGTGGTTCGTAGTCAGCGGACTTATCGCGTCCTTCGTCGGCGGCTACATCGCAAGCCGCCTGTCGGGACGTCCCGTCCCTCCCACGGGAGCGCTTCATGGCGTGACATCCTGGGCCGTCACCACGCTGGTGGTCGTCTACCTCTTGACCACGTCGGTCGGTGCCCTTGTCGGGGGGGCCTTCTCCGGCCTGGGCGGCATCGTTTCGAATGCCGGATCGACGGTGGCGACGGCTGCACTTTCACAAACGCAGCCCGGTACCAGCGCTATACATCATCATACCCGGCCCCGCCAACGAGTCCTTCCCATGACAGTCGTCGCCTCCTACCTATACAAGGACGGTCGCCGCACCTCCTCCTTCGACATCGAAAGCGGATGGTCGCCGGAGGCTTCCGACGAGTTTGTCTGGGTCGGACTGCACGACCCGGACGAAGCCGAGCTGAAATCTCTCCAACGGATCTTCCATCTGCACCCGTTGGCAGTAGAGGACGCCCTATCCCACACACAAGTTCCCAAGGTCGACGTCTACGACGACCAGCTCTTCGTCGTGACGAAGACAGCCCATCTCGAAGATGACGTGATCGAGTATGGCGAAACCTCGATCTTCGTCGGCCGGCGCCATGTTGTCACGATCAGACATGGCTCCGACCGAGGACATAGCGCTCTCCGGCAGCAGCTCGAGGCGTCACCGCAGATTCTCAAGAACGGCCCCGACTACGTTCTCCACGGGGTTCTCGACTTCATCGTGGACGGGTATCTCCCGGTCGTGGAAAGTGTCGAGGATCGTGTGCTGGGAATGGAGCAGCAGATGCTCGATACGTTCCTGGCGCGGGAGCAGATCACGAGGCTGTTCCAGCTCCGCCGCCAGGTGATCCGGTTCCAGCGATTCGTTGGCCCGATGTCGGAAGTTTGCGGCAAGTTCGTCCACGTCGACCTCCCCTGCATCGACGTCGAAGCGAAGAACTACTTCCGAGACGTGCACGACCATGTTCGAAGGGTCGAAGGCGTGGTCGGCGGTTTGAAGGACGTCATCACCTCCGTGTTCGAAGCCAGCAATCTTCTCGAGCAACAGCGGGTCGGCGCGATCCAGCGCCAGCTCGCCGCATGGGTGGCAATCGCGGCAGTTCCAACAGCGATCGCGGGCATCTACGGGATGAACTTCGAGAACATGCCGGAGCTAAAGACACAGCACGGCTACTTCGTTGTACTGGCCGTCATCTTCTCGCTGTGCGGTATCCTGTTCTGGCGCTTCAAGAAGTCGGGCTGGCTCTGACGTCCGCGCCGTCGCCTTTGGAAAAAATCGCCACAGGCCCCGGATTTGGTTCAAAACACTTTTTCAGCTGGCTAATATGTCCCTCATCGCAACCGAACGGTGCGGCCCAACAGGGCGGAGCGGGACGAGCATCCTGTATTGGACGAAATCTCGAATGCCAGAGGAAGGGACGCTTGGTGCTCTCTGGAAGCACACTCGAGCGTCCCTTCCGCCAGTTCGATCCCTACCAAAGCTTGCGGGCGAGCTGTGGGGTGATCCTCGGAATCGCGGCGGCGCCCGCCGCGCCCAACCGCAATCGATGGAAGGCCTTACCGAGGATAAACGTGGCAGCAGCCGTCGCCGCGATACGGAGCCAGGGTCGGGCGCGGTCCTTCGCGGCTGGGATACCGCCGGTCTCACCGCGAATGACGGAAAGCCGCTCCCGAAGATCGGCGACTTCCTTTCGGAGCCAGGCAATTTCCTTCTGGCCGGCGTCCATGTCGTCGTCCTCGGCGGCGTCCACAGTCTCCTCGACACCCGGATCGTCGTATTCTGCGAGATAAGAATCGAGATTCTTCCCGTTGAAGCCTTTGGCGCGGAAGTTGGTCATCGACCCCTCCTCAATGCTTCTTGATCGTCGCCGCGATCACCCTCGCCCGGCTTCGCGTCGTTCTTCGCCTTCCACCGCTTGTCCGCGGATAGGGAGCGGCCGACGTCGACGCTCTCCTTGAAGCAGCCGTACGTCGCGGCGGACATAGGGCTTGCCCGCCCGGTGTCGATGAGTTCGCGTTTCTTCATGATCGTCTCCAATGTTAGTGACGTAGAAACGCAGGACAATTCAAAAGGATGCGTGCGATAGCGGACGAAGACGTGCACGCGGCCGGCTCAGCCGCGACAATCGTACCCGCAGCTACACTCTCCAAGGCGCCCGTTTGCGCGTGAAACGGGCGGAGACCTTCAACTGCGAAGGAAACCAGTTTGCGCTTCCCGCGATGGCCCCACCGCCACACGCCGTCGCAGCAATCTGGCTCGAGAGGCTGAAAAAGGGCTGCGCCGAGCGATCGCCGAAACCCAGAGCGACGAAGCAATTGAGCGCGTCGCACCAACTATTCAGGAGCCCCAACATCGCAAAAAATGACCGACCCTCGAAAACGCAGATCGAGCAGGACGCCAAAGGGCAGTCCGAAAGCAAGGCGGAACCAACGATGGCGTGAGCAGCGCCAAGCCTCGTGTTATCACCCATTCGGACGACGCCACCAGCAACAAGAAAAAGCCCGGTAAGGATAAAGGCGCTAAGGACTGGGACGTCAATTACGACGAGCGTGATACGAACGTGGGTGAGTCTCAGGGAAAGAGCCGAGGATAAGACCGGCCCGAACCGCAAACGATCCCAACGGCCATAATAATTGATCAACCGCAGATGATGAGGATTGCCTAAGGGCAACGAAATGCGCCGCATTCGGACACAAGCGGCGCAGCACGGAACACGTTGCGACATCGGAAGTTAGTGCCGCGGGGGTGGTTCGCCCTCTTCGCACCGCGTGAGGCATACATGACATCGAAAATACGCTTCCCTAAAATCAAACCTTATTCTGGGCCCGCCGGCGGATGGGGATCTGCCAAATCCATCGCCGAGATTGCCGTCAGAGAGCATGTCACATTGAAGGCGCCTGAGCTGCTGTCGAAGCAGAACAAGCCACAAGGCTACATGTGCGTGAGTTGCGCCTGGGCGAAACCCGCGAAGCCGCATCCGCTCGAATTTTGTGAGAACGGCGCAAAGGCAACGGCGTGGGAGGTCACATCACGGCGTGCCGATCGGGCATTTTTCGACAAATACACACTTCGCGAGCTGGAGCTCTGGCCGGACCACGACCTTGAGGCACAGGGCCGGTTGATCCATCCCATGCGCTGGGACGCGGCCACGGATAAATATATTCCAGTGGCGTGGGCGGCGGCATTCGAAGAAATCGGCAGAGAATTGCGTGGGCTCGACCCCCATCAGGTCGACTTTTACACCTCGGGTCGAGCGTCGCTCGAAACTAGCTACATGTACCAATTGTTCGCACGCATGTACGGCAGCAACAACATGCCTGACAGTTCGAACATGTGCCACGAGAGCTCTTCGGCGGCACTACCTGAAAGTATCGGGGCATCGGTCGGAACTGCCGTTTTGTCGGACTTTCAGAATACCGATTGCATTTTCTACATTGCTCAGAACGTCGGTACCTCGTCGCCCCGCTTGCTCCACGATCTCCAGGACGCCGTCGATCGTGGGGTGAAGATAGTTACTTTCAATCTGCTACGGGAACGTGGCCTTGAACGCTTCGTCAATCCGCAATCGCCGACGCAGATGGTCACGGGTAAGGAAACAAAGATCTCCTCCGAATATTATCAGGTGAAGAATGGCGGCGATATCGCGGCTCTGTTTGGTGTTTGCAAGGCGCTCATCGAGGCGGACGATACCTTGAAAGCATCGGGGGGAAGCCGTGTCGCAGGCGAGGACGCAAAACCGAAAGATCCGGATAACGCAGCAATGGTCGCCTTTGCCGCGTCGATTGCAGCCGCCGACAAGCTGCATGTGCTCGATCACGACTTCATCAACGAGCACACCACGGGGTTTGAGAAATTTGCTCAAGCCGCACGTGGGCATCAGTGGGAGGAACTAGAGCGGGTCTCTGGCCTTGGCCGTGATCAGATGATGCAGGCTGCGGCCACCTACGCCAAATCCGATGCCGTAATGATGGTCTACGGCATGGGTCTGACCCAACAGCTCATGGGCGTCCAGAACGTTCACATGGTCTGCAATCTGGCACTGCTCCGGGGCAATATCGGCAAGCCCGGCGCCAATATCTGCGCTGTTCGTGGTCACTCGAACGTACAGGGACAACGGACCGTCGGAATCACCGAGAAACCGGGACTTGCGCCGCTGGATAAGCTCTCCGAACTGTACGGCTTCGAACCGCCGCGATGGACAGGTCGCTCAACGATCGAAACGTGCGAGGCGATAATGAGCGGCCAATCGCGAGGCTTCATCAGTCTCGGAGGCAACTTCTTGAGAGCCGTACCCGACACGGCCGCCATGGAAGAAGGATGGCGAAAGCTGGGGCTGAGCGTGCAGATCGCCACCAAGCTCAATCGTAGCCATGTTGTCCACGGCGAGATTGCCTATCTGCTGCCATGTCTCGGTCGGATCGAACTGGACGAGCAGGCGACCGGTCCGCAGGCAGTCTCGATCGAAAGCTCGATTGCCAATTTTCATGGGTCCCGCGGAATGACGAAACCAGCCAGCACTGAACTGCTCTCGGAGCCGGCGATCGTCGCCGGCATGGCGAAGGCCACTCTCGGCGAAACCAAGGTCCCGTGGGATACCTGGGTCGGCGATTATGCGGAGATCAGGGACGCCATCGAGCGAACCTATCCGGAAACGTTCAAGGACTTCAACAAACGGCTGTTCAAGCCGGGTGGATTTGCCAGGGCGCTTCCTGCTCGCGAGCGCAAATGGGTGACGAAGAGCGGCAAGGCGAATTTCCTAACGCCAGAAAGACTGTTTCCGGAATTTTCGACGTCGCAGAACGCCGACGTCCTGCACCTTGCCACGCTGCGGTCCAACGATCAGTTCAATACGACGATTTATGGCTACAGCGACCGTTTTCGCGGGGTGGAAGGCACTCGGAAAATCGTCTTTATGAATCCGGAGGATATCATCCGGTGGGGGTTCGCGGATGGCGAGAGCGTCGATGTGACCACCGCAATTGATGCGAACAACGTTCGCAAAGTGACGGCATTGAGGATCGTCCCATACGACATTCCAAAGGGCTGTTGTGGGGCGTATTATCCGGAGACAAATCCGCTCTTTCCCCTGGCGCATCATGACCCGAAGTCAAAAACACCCTCTTATAAACTTCTCCCCGTGCGTCTCAGTCGATCGATCGAGATTCCACATGAAGGAGAGCTGCGCCGGATGACCCCATGATGCCTCGCGCATTCAAGGATGCAAAGTGGCCCTTTCTGGCAACCTTTCTCCTGCTGGTCGCTGGGGGCGCTTTACTTGGCTGGATGCGACAGCCAAGGGAACTTCGTACCTTTGCACCGGTCGTCGCCGATCTTGACCGGTTTCGGCTGATGCCCAACGGTATCAGCGGCACACCCCCTGAGAGTTATTTCGCGCTCGGTAAGCCTTACGAAACCGATGCATATAGTCTCAGCCAGGGCAAACGCCTCTATGCCTGGTTCGGTTGCCAGTCGTGCCACGGCGACGGTCGCGGCAACTTAGGCCCTTCTTTCCTCGATGGGTGGTGGCTTTACGGACCGGAGATGGTGTCCATCGTCGCTTCCATCCGCGATGGCCGCCCACACGGCATGCCCGCTTTTCGTGATCGAATGACGATCGAACAGATCTGGCAGCTTGCCGGCTATGTTCAAACCATCGGCGCCTATTCTGCCAAAGTGGCGGCGACCGGGCGGAACGACGACCATCAGACGCGGCCGGCCGAGAACCGGGCGCCCGCCAAGATGCTTTTCAACGAAGGGCCAGTCGGCGCCCATCCGGACCAGGGGCCATCCCCTTGAAAACAGCCCGCATCCTTCTGCTGCTGGTTGTCACTGCCGCCTCGGGCTGCAGCGGCAACCAGTCGGCACTGGATCCTCAGGGCCATCCGGCGATTCATGTCGAGCATCTGATTATCGGCATGATCATTGTCTGCTCGGTCATCTGGCTGCTGGTGATGATCATGCTCGGTTGGGCGCTACTGCGAAACCGTCCCGACGAGAGTGAACGGTCCCGTGAACGAAAGTTGACGATAACGGTGTCTACTGCCGTGGGAGCAACCGTTGTCATCATCGCAGGACTAACAATCGCGAGCTTTTACACGACACGCAGCATCGCGTTGCCGGAAAACGCGGCGCTGACGATCACCGTCAGAGGGCAGCAATGGTGGTGGCAGGTCGTCTATGCCGATCCTGATCCTGCGCTCGGCTTCCAGACTGCCAACGAAATCCATATCCCGGTCGGTCAGGATGTTCGAATCCAGCTTGAAAGTGTCGATGTCGTTCATTCATTCTGGGTGCCAAGCCTTGCTGGCAAACAGGATCTCGTGCCGGGGCGAAGCAACAGTCTTGTCCTGCGTGCCGAGCGGCCAGGCGTCTATCGCGGTCAGTGCGCCGAGTTTTGCGGGCTTCAGCACACCCATATGGTGGTGATCGCGGAGCAACCCGCAAGCTATCAGCGCTGGGTCGCGGCCCAACGCGATGATGGAGCGATGCCGGGCGACCCGGACGCCGCCGCCGGAAAGACTGCCTTTCTGGCGAAGCCCTGCGCTGCCTGCCATACTGTACGGGGTACGCCAGCCATCGGTGCTACTGGACCCGACCTCACGCATGTCGGCAGCCGTCAGACGATCGCAGCCGGCTTGCTTGAGACGACCCGCGGATCGCTGGCGGCCTGGATTGCCGATCCGCAGACGCTCAAGCCCGGAAACAATATGCCGATGGTTCCCCTTACCAGCGTGGAGTTGCGAGATATCTCCGCCTATATGGAAAGCCTCAAATGACCCTTAGAGATGACGGCGAGGTGTTGCGCGATACGGCAATGGACGAGCTGGAACTCGACCGCCGTCTCGCCGCCACGTGGTCGACGCCGGCAGGTTTTTGGGGCGCGCTTTCGACCGTCGATCATAAAATCATCGGCCGTCGCTATATCGTGACAGCTTTTATATTCCTGGCGCTCGGAGGATCACTGGCGCTCGCGATGCGCCTGCAACTATCCCAGCCAGAAGCCCGGTTCATTGGCCCGGATCGTTACAATCAGATCTTCACCATGCACGGCACGAATATGATGTTTTTGTTTGCTGTGCCCGTCATGGAGGCTATGGCGGTCTATCTGGTGCCGTTGATGGTGGGTACCCGCAACATTGCATTCCCACGCCTGAATGCGTTTTCCTACTGGATGTATCTCGCCGGCGGGCTGCTGTTGTGGATCGCCTTTGCGGTCGATACCGGCCCCGACGTCGGCTGGTTTGCCTATGTGCCACTGTCGGGGCCGCAATATGCCGCGGGAAAGCGCGCCGACATCTGGGCGCAGATGATCACCTTCACCGAAGTCTCGGCGCTCGCGGTTGCGGTCGAAATTGTGGTGACCGTGTTCAAGCAACGTGCGCCGGGCATGTCGCTCGACCGGATCCCTTTGTTTGTCTGGTCGATGCTGGTCACATCGTTTCTCATCATCATGGCCATGCCGGCAATCATGGTCGCCAGCACGGCGCTGATCCTCGACCGACTGGTAGGCACGCACTTCTTCAATCCGGCCGAAGGCGGCGACGTGCTGCCATAGCAGCACGTCGCCGCCTTCGGCCATCCGGAGGTTTACATCATCTTCCTGCCGGCCGTCGGCATGGTCTCGACGATTGTCGCGACGTTCACGCGACGCCCCGTTTTCGGTTACCTCGCCATGGTGATGGCCTTGATCGCGACAGGGGTCCTGGCCTTCGGGCTATGGGTCCATCATATGTTCGTCGCGGGTTTGCCCCGGCTCGGGGAGAGCTTCTTCACGGCCTCGAGTATGGCGATCGCCATTCCTGCCGGCTTGCAGATATTTTGTTGGCTGGCCACGATGTGGACTGAAAGACCGCTCTTCAAAACCCCGTTCCTATTTGTTATCGGCTTTATGGTGATTTTCGTCATTGGCGGGATGACAGGCGTGATGGTCGCGTCCGTGCCCTTTGACACACAGGTTCACGACACCTATTTCGTCGTTGCCCACTTCCACTACGTCCTGGTTGGCGGTGCTGTCTTTCCTTTGCTCGGCGCCATCTATTACTGGTTCCCGAAGCTGACTGGCCGGATGATGAGCGAGACGCTGGGCCGCTGGGTATTCGGTCTGATCTTCACCGGTTTCAACCTGACCTTCTTTCCTATGCACATCCTTGGGCTGCAGGGCATGCCGCGCCGCATCTATACCTATCAGCCGGAAATGCCGTGGTCCGCCCTTAACATGTTCGTCAGCCTGAGCGCCGTCATTCTTGTGGCCGGATTTCTGGTATTTTTCATCGACGCCGTTCGCAGCGCCGCGTCAGGTTCCGCCGCGCCAGCCAATCCCTGGGGCGCGTCGACGCTCGAATGGGCGACGTCTTCGCCACCCCCTTCTTATAATTTCGCACGATTGCCGGTAGTCGGCAGCTTCGAACCGCTGTCCGCCGATCCCGACACGCTTTCCGTTGTCACAGGCCTGTCCGTTAACCGACGCGAACTAATCGTCAGCAGCGTTGTCGAAGCGCTTCCGGAGGCCCGTGAGTCATCACCTGGGAATTCGATCTGGCCGTTGTGGTCGGCGCTTGCCACCACGGTGATGCTAATCTGGTCGATCTTTTCGCCCTGGGCGGTTGTCTGGGGCTCGATACCAGTTGCGATCGCTCTCATCTGTTGGTTCTGGCCGAAAGGCGCGCCGGAGGATGATTCATGAAACAAGCCGTCGTGCTCGACCTGACGAGGCTTCCGCCGCATGGTCTCGGCGGGGCAAGTCTGACTTGGTGGGGGACGCTCGCCTTCATGCTGATCGAGGGAACAGGCTTCGCGCTTTCGATCGTCGTCTATCTCTATCTCATGAGCCTCGCATCGCAGTGGCGATTGCATGCGCCGACACCCGATCTGCTGGCCGGAACGGCGCTGACGGCACTCCTGATCACCAGCCTGCTGCCAAACCTCCTCATCGCGCACTGGGCGCGCGATCAGAAGTTGGTGAAGGTACGCATCGGTCTGATTATTATGTCGGTGCTGGGCGCCGCGCCGCTGGTCTTGCGTTTTTTTGAATTTCCAGCGATGCACGTAAAATGGGACCAGAATGCCTATGGCTCGATCGTCTGGGTGATGCTTGGGCTGCACACGACCCATATCATTACCGACCTGATCGAAACGCTGGTGCTGACCTGCCTGATGTTTTCCAGGCACGGTGACAATCCGCGGCGCTACGGCGATGTCAGTGACAACGCGATGTACTGGAACTTCGTGGTGGCAACCTGGTTGCCTATGTATGTCTGCCTGTATTGGGTGCCGCGTCTATGACGATAAGTTGGCTGCGATTTAACGGACTTGCTGTCCCGCCTCTGGCCTGGGTCGTCGGAACCCAGCTTGGGCAGATTACCCCCTATATCGATTGTAGCCGACATGTGGCTTTGACGCCCGCCGTTTGCGGAACCCTCTTGCTCGTTTCAATTGCGGGGACCGCTGCATCTCGTCTGTCTCCAAAGCTCGTAGGCAGGGCGGAGCGGTTTATTATCGATGCAGGATTTCTGATCGCGTCGGCATTTGTCTTTGCGCTGATACTGCAGGGAGCGGCGTCCATGCTGCTGGATCCATGTCAGCGCTGATCTGCATCTTGATCTCACTTATGATGGCTGCCCCGGCCCTGGCGCACGGTGACAATGCTCATACGGCGGCGTTGAGCTGGACATTCGATCCTTGGGTCGTGCTCCCCATTGCGACGGTTAGCCTACTCTATATTTTCGGCGTCGTCAGGCTTTCAGGTCGGGCGCGCCGGCTTGGGCAGATACAACGGCAAAGTCTATTCTTCTACGTCGGCGTGCTGACTTTGGCGGCTGCGCTGATCTCGCCGCTTCATTGGCTTGGAGAGCACCTTTTTACCTTTCATATGATCGAGCACGAGATTGTCATGGTCATTTCCGCGCCGTTGATCGTACTTGCGCGACCGGTCGGTCTGCTCCTGTGGGGATTGCCTAGACGACCGCGCCGGGGCTTAGGTGCTGCCATGCAAGCTCCCCTGGTCCGTCGGTCATGGGATTGGGGCACCGGTGCGACCAACGCCACCATCATTCATGGTATTGTCATCTGGAGCTGGCACCTGCCCTTCCTGTTTGATGCGGCGGTGACCAACACCACGATGCATCGCCTCCAGCACCTCAGCTTTTTTGCGACTGCGATCCTGTTCTGTTGGGCGGTTCTTTGGAAAAGCGATTACGGCGCGGCGGCCTGGCACCTATTCTTGACGATGATACACACTAGCATCCTCGGAGCCTTGATCGCGCTCGCGCCGCGCGTGCTCTACGTCGCCCAGACGCAAACGGCGCCGGCCTGGGAGCTGACACCTCTGGGGGACCAGCAACTCGCCGGGATGATCATGTGGGTGCCGGCCGGGATCATCTACGCAGCCGCCGCAATGACGATGCTGGCCCTATGGATTCGCAACTCCAGCAAAAGAGACACGCAAAATGCCTGATGTCCCCGCTTCGGCATTGCATCGCACTGTCTGGGCAGCCGCCGCCGTCCTCGCGGGCCTGGCCACTATGATCGCAACAAACACCTTGCGCGACAACCACACAAAAGCTGCTACGGCTATGGCGCTGACGGGCGGCGATCTCACCCGCGCGCCAATGATCTTCCGCCGCTACGGCTGCACCGGATGTCACACGATTCCTGGCATAGCCGGTGCGGATGGCGAGGTCGGCCCCCCTCTGACGGGGTTTTCCAAGCGCGTCTATATCGCTGGCGTGCTGGAAAATCGCTCCGACAATCTTGTCTCGTGGATCGTTTCCCCTCAGGCCTTTTCCCCGCAGACGGCAATGCCCAACAGCGGTATTTCGGAGAGGGAAGCGCGGGATCTCGCCGCCTACATCTACAGCCGTTGAGTTCAGTGACGAGGCGTGGACAAAGGCGGGAGAGCCCTAATATAACGAGCGATAGCAACACGATCGCTGTCGGGTAGCATAGCCGTGTTGGTCACGACATCGGACATCGACGATCCGACACGCCCATGGTCGGGCGTGTCGCCAGATTTTAGCATCGTCACGAAGTCGCTTTCGCTCCACCGGCCTAACTCCTGCTGCGTGATGTTTGGCACAAATCCTGTACCCTGGGGATCGACGCCCCCGGCAAACCGGGTATCGGATCGGATTGCTCCGAAGACGTTTCGGCTGGAATGGCACTCGGCGCAGTGGGAAATGCTCTCGACGAGATAAGCGCCCCGATCATGGACCGCCTCGCCGTCCAGCCGGGCAGCCGACTGGCCTTGGCGAAAAAATAGCAGTTTCCAAAACCCGACGACTCGGCGAATGTGAAACAGAAAAAACGGATCGTGCGGCGGCGCGCGCCCCGAAACCTCAGGAAGTGTCTTCAGGTAGAAATAGAGATCCTTAATGTCCATGGTCGTCATACCCGTGAAGCTCGTAAAGGGAAAAGCAGGATAATAGTGCTCTCGCTGGGGCGATACGCCGCCGATGAGCGCATTAGCGAAGTCCACGACGGTCCATGCGCCGATACCATCCACCGGATCGGGGGAAATGTTGGGCGGCCGAAAGGTCCCGAACGGTGAGGCGAGCGCCATGCCGCCTCCGAGCCTAAGGCGATCGGACTGGCCTGGTGTTGCGTGACAGGAAGCGCAATCGCCGGCAGCAAATATGAGGCGCCCGTACGCGATGTCGCCCGCACCGTCGAACCGCCGGTCTCCTGCTGCAAACGGCGCGCGGGCTGCAGTTACATACCAGCCAGCCGCTGCCGCGATGCCTGCGCACAGAATCATTAGGAGAGCAAATTTCCACGCATTGCACAGCATGACATTCCCGGCGCCCACGGCGCTACTGCTCAGAACCCTCAGTGTTTTCGACCTGCGAAAGTTCCCAGACGGGTTTGGTCCCCCGGAACATGCTGACTGGACCTGCGTTTTATGGCGAAGGCAATAAACCGCTAAGCAGACTTAACATGGACCATCGGAATTTCTCGAAAATCCACGTAAGCGTTCTTTGCTTGGTCGCAGCCTTGGCAGGCTGCTCCTCTTCCGATGCTGATCAAGTCAGCTTGCAATCAAGAATTATTTCGTCCTGCTCGAATTCGGCGCGCATGGCGCTCAATGGCTGGCACTTGAATCAACTGCCTGATGCTTATGTACGGCAGACCTTGCATTCGATGCAGCGCAATGTCGAAACTGCCGCTTCTGAAATCGAAGCTCTCCGCGACGTCGACACGACAGAGCGCGAGTTGCTGACTAGTTCCGTAACCGACATCGTTAATTTACTTGCACAAGCGCAGAACCAGGTTGCGCGGGGAGATCACGACACCGTGCAAACGGCGGTTCACCTTAAAGATGCAACCGAGCGTCTCAGCCTGACTTCAGGTATAAGACGATCCACATGAAGAAGATATTGGAAATATCGCTTGGAATTGTCACGAGTGTTGGCGGCTTTCTTGAAATCGGATCGCTGGCGACGGCGGCCCAAGCGGGATCGGCATTCGGCCTTCAACTCATCTGGGCGATCGCGCTCGGCACTATCTGCATCATTTTCCTTGTTGAAATGGCTGGCCGTTTCGCCGCGGTAAGTGGCCACACGATTTCGGACGGCATCCGTGAGCGGTTCGGTTTCAATTTTTTCCTGCTACCTTTTCTCTCGACCCTGTTGCTCAATCTGATGGTTCTTGCCGCCGAAACAGGAGGCGCTGCCATTGCTCTGGAGCTTGCCACGGGCATTGCCTTTCAGTGGTGGGCGCTGGCAGTTGCGTTCCTTGCGTGGTTGTTGCTCTGGAAGGGCACTTTCGGTTTCATCGAGAAAGGCGTTACCATTCTCGGATTGGTGACCCTCTGTTTCGTCGTTGCGGCAGTATTGCTTGAACCTGATTTGAAGGCGGTGGCGGCCGGTGCTTTGCCAAGCATACCGCAGCACGACCATGCCAGCTACTGGTTTATGGTCGTCAGCATTCTCGGCGCCTCGATATCGCCATACCTATTCTTGTTCTATTCTTCTGGCGCCGTCGAAGATAAGTGGGACGAAACGTATCTAGGCACCAATCGCGCGATCGCAGGACTGGGCATGAGTTTCGGCGGCACGATATCGATCGCCGTCCTAATCGTGGCCGCCCTTGTGCTGGCTCCGAATGGGGTGGATCAAATCACCGATTACCATCAGTTGTCGACCATGCTGGTCCCCGTGTTTGGTCGCTGGGGATACTGGTTGTTTGTTGCTTCCTTGGGTATCGCCTGTTTCGGCGCGATCCTGGAACTCGGGTTACAGCAGGCCTATCTGGCGGCTCAAGGACTTGGTTGGAACTGGGGCGAAGACCGCAAACCAAGCGAAGACCCAGGATTTAGCGCTGCCTATACTCTGGCACTTTTGCTTGCGGCCATTCCGATCGTCTTTGGCTTCGATCCGCTAAATCTGACGATCCTATCCATGGCTTTGACCGCAGCAACGCTCCCGCTAACAGTCATCCCGTTTCTATTCCTGATGAATGATGAGCGATATGTTGGAAAACATGGGAACGGAACCATCTCCAATTCGGCAGTCGTCTTGATCATCATGCTGGGCTCTATCTTGGCGATTGTGACTATCCCGCTTGAGCTACTCGGAGGCATCTGATGGATTTGCTGCGTGATGTTCTCGACAAGCAACTGGTCGATCGAAACGGCGTGAAGATGGGCAAGGTAGACGGCATCGTCGCCGAACTTCGGCGAGGCGCCCCGCCCCGGGTGGTCGCGATAGAGGTCGGCGCTATTGTATTGGCCCGTCGATTTGGCCGACGGCCACAGCAATGGATAACTTGGCTCGCATCCAAACTCGGCGGAGATGGACACTCCAGACCCCATCGCGTTGCATGGAGCGCCGTCCGCGATATTGGGCTTGACGTTGAGTTGGACGCGGCCGTGAGCGATACCGCAATTTTTGATTGGCAAGACTGGTTACGAGACAGAGTGGTGAGTAAAATTCCCGGAGCATAAATTGGTTGAGATCAATATCGAATTGTTGGTGGGTCGGGCCGTCTTATCGAGGTCAGGGAAAACAATTGGTCATATTGAAGAGGTACGGGCGGAACAAGACGGTCCAGATCTTGTCATAACCGAATTCCATGTCGGCTTGTACGCAGCCATGGAGCGAATGTCTGCATCGCCAATAGGCAAAGAGCTCTTGGGTCTTTTCCGCCTGCGCCGCAAGCATCGCGGTTATCGCATACGCTGGAATCAAATCGAACTTGACAAGAGCGAGCTACAACTGCTTTGCGACGAAAAGGAACTTGCCCCCCTGGGCGGAAGCCATATGAAGAGATAGCCGGTGCGGTGTCCGCGAGCGACTTCGCAACAGCTTTTGGTGCGATACAGGCCAATGGCGGCCTTGTCCGGCCTGAGAGATAGGTGACGTTTTGTACCGGAGACATGGGTAACACTTTTCGCTTTTTGCGGGAGGTGTTGATGCCGTGGAAAGAGACTTCGGTGATGGAGGAACGTCTACGTTTCGTCGCCCGGCTGCTTGAGGGCGAAGGCATGAGCGACGTGTGCCGGGAGTTCGGCATCTCGCGCAAGACCGGCTACAAAATCTTCAATCGCTACAAGGACGACGGCCTGGAGGCGCTGACGGATCGGTCTCGACAGCCGGTGCGTTACGCCAACCAGTTGCCCGAGCCGGTGGAGGCAATGATCGTGCGGCTCAAGAAGGAGAAGCCGCATTGGGGTGCCAGGAAGATCAGAGAATTGCTGGTGAAGCGTCTGGCCGGCGATGTGCGCGTGCCGTCGAAGAGTACGGTGCATGCCGTTCTTGACCGGCACGGGCCGGTCGCCCATGCACGTAAAACGACAACGCCATCGAGCCGAAGGGACAGCATTGTCTCAGGCATTGTGGTGTGCCGACTTCAAGGGCGAGTTCAAGCTCGGTGACGGCCGCTAGGGTTACCCGCTGACGGTCACCGACCAGGCGTCACGTTACCTGCTTGCCAGCGCGGCTTCGAATCGACAAAGGAGGTGGGTGTGTTCGAGGCGTTCCGCCGATTGTTTGCCGAACATGACCTGCCAAGCGCGATCCGTAGCGACAACGGCCTGCCGTTCGCCAGCGGCGTAGACCAGACCCTCTCATCGGGGTCACGGACGATCTACGCTCATGGTTTGACGAGGAGCCATGGCGGACAGGCCGCGAGCTGCTGGAACGATTACAGAAGCGTTATCCGAATAAATATCCCGATGGCCTCCTGCGAACAGTCCAAAGGCGCGTGAAGGAGTGGCGTCGAAATAAAGCCCATGCCATGATTTTTGGCGTGAGTTCCGAAACAGCCCAGCATCCCGTCGATTACACCGAGGCGAAAGGGAGCAATCTCGTGAGGCAATGATCCGGCAGACAAGGAGCATTCACCAATGAGGCAATACGGCGTATCGCGGTAGGGACGCCCATTACTGGGCGCCCCCCGCACAGATCCACGCGGGCGGGTTTCCCGCATGAGCATACCGACCATGGCGGGTCAGGACGCTTTCGGCGCGATCCAGGAAATCGTCCGCATGTGGAGGCCGATCCGGCGACCGACTGGTCGAAGATTGACCTTGAAGCGCTGCGTCAGCATCTGATCGACATGAACGAGGTGACACTCAAGGCAGACGCCGCGCCGACACCGGTCAACGGCGGCCTGCAGGTTGACATCACGGGAGACGATCGCACGTCCGCCGCCATTCAGCGGATGCTGCCTGCGCATGCTGAAGAGCTCAATCAAATGAACGGCTGGCGTGCCAAGACCGAACCGTTGCCCGGCGGCGTGCGTTTGACGGTCACGTCGACCACCCCCAGGAGGTAGACATCCGCGGTCTCGGCTTTATTGGACTGCTCGTGAGCGAGCTCGCATCATCAGCCGCACCACCTGGCAATGGCAAAGGACGAAATGCCGCATCAACATTGAGTGCAAGGTGCAAGGCGGCGTCTCAGATCGTTTGATTCAGGTCAGAGCGGCGCGGGAGATTGGCCGTGGTTACGACGGGAGTGACAAACGCTGAAGCGCGCCACCTCGCTGAGTTCGGCCCCAATGCCATTGCTGACCAGCCACCGTCCCCGTGGCGGACGTGAAATATGCTTGAAGCCGCGATGATGCTCCAGCTCGGACGCGCAACTACGAAGCAGCGCGGTGGGCACCGATGATCTTATTTACGCTGCTCCTTGGCCGAGGCACTCGCATGACCTGGATCAAACCGGCCTCTGTTCTCTCATCCAGCCACACCACGCCTTCCAGCAACCGCCGATATTGTTCATCATCCCGGAGTCACGATCATATCTTCAGCGATCCGAATGTTGGCAACTGCAAGCATCGTTTCCGGCAAGGGTTTCGCTGTTTTGGTTGATAAAGGCCGCGTTGCCAGGCGTACTTTCAACGCGACGCCCTCCCTTACGCAGCCGCCGTCCCAACATAATAAGGTGGGAGGGGGAACGATGCGAAGCTGGATAAATGCTGGCGGAGAGCGTCTCCTCACGCGTTGGAAATTAGCGAAACAATGATGTGGGCAGGTCAGGAGACGCTTGACCGACTGCTCGCCTTTGTCGACACAGTGGTCCAATCGTAAACGGACGCGATGGACGGCTTCACACAATGACAAACCTCGTCGTTATTCTCTTCGGGCTCACCTATCTCGGGATGGCATTAGGACGCGTCCCAGGACTGAGGATCGACCGCGCCGGTATCGCGATGATCGTCGCAGTCGCGCTTGTAGCTCTCGGGGCAGTTCCCGTCGACGGGATGAGCGAAGCGATCCATTTTCCGACCTTGCTTTTGCTCGGCGGCTTGATGATCCTTTCCGCGCGTGTTGGTGCAAGCGGCTTTTACGATGCGGCGTCGGTTTGGATCGCGGGCCAGGCGGGCAGGCCCCTGCGCCTGCTCGCCTTGACGATCACGGTCGGCGGTATCCTCTCCGCCTTCCTTGTCAACGATATCGTTGTTTTCGCCATGACGCCGCTGCTGTGTACCGGCCTCAAAGTGCGGAAACTCGACCCAAGGCCATTCCTGCTTGGTCTTGCAGCCGCCAGCAACGCGGGTTCGGCGGCCACCTTGATCGGCAATCCGCAGAACATCCTCATCGGCCAGGCCGGCGCGCTGGGGTTCTGGTCCTATTTCGCACAGGCCGTCGCCCCGGCGATCGCAGCTCTTGCTCTCAGTTTCGGATGCATCGCGTTCATCTGGCGGTCAAGTCTCGCAGCGGCAGACGACGGCGCACCCCTCGAGCCTGTTGCCTTCGACCGCGTTCAGGTCGGAATCTGTGCCATCGCCCTTCTGGCGCTGCTTGTCCTGTTTGCCACGCCGCTGCCACGCGAGATTTCGGCTCTTTTGGTCGCCGCCTGCCTGATCGTAAGCCGCACACTTCCGACCCGGCAGCTCTTCGGCGAAATCGATCTGCCATTGCTGATCCTGTTTGCGGCTTTGTTCGTCGTCAACGACGCCTTCGCCCGAACAGGATTTCCGGAGGAGGCGGTGCGGATGCTCGCCGCCCATGGCCTCCTTCCCGATCGAGTTTCGTTCCTTGTGCCGATCTCGCTCTTTTTGAGCAACACCATCGGCAATGTTCCCGCGGTGGTGATGATCTTGAAGGTCTGGCAGGGGATTCCGGAGGGGGTCCTGGTTGGCCTCGCCATTCTTTCGACGCTGGCCGGAAACCTGTTTCTGGTCGGAAGCCTTGCAAATCTGATCGTGGCCGAGCGTGCGTCAGCCCAAGGCGTACGGCTGACCTTTCGGGATCATGCCAAAGCTGGTGTACCGATCACGGTTCTGTCCATGATCTTCGCCGGCCTTTGGTTGTGGTTCGGCGGCTTCATGCACCTTTAGGGATGCCTGGCAAATCCTCAGGCTCGAGCTGAGATCGCCTTCAGCATCATTGTCGATGCGATCAGCCCGACGCCAATCCAGATCGCGACGATGGCGACCATGGCGGCGCGACTCCAGGGGTCTTTCCGAGCACGCCGCCGTCGCACGGCGCTCGGCCAGGATGTGGGGCGGGATCAGCTTGACCGCCCAGGAGAATGCCCAACGGGACGATGACGATGTCGTCGAGGTATCCAAGGACCGGCACGAAGACGGCCTCCCGCTTCGAGATGCCGCGATAAGTGGCTACGATATTTAGGGTCCCACACCAACGAATCTGCACATGTGGAGCATAATTCTCGACTTCTCACACCGCTCAGCGTTGGTCAGCAGCGCGGGCAGGTGTGGACTCGTTGATCACGTATAGCAGTTTGAATTCGGCGTCAGAAGTGTCACGTTCAATCCGACGTGATAGCTCATCGCTGCTCTCCTACGTCCTCAAAACCAAGGCGAGTGGTTACATCCGTCAAGGGAGCCACTCCTTCACGCAATTTCGTAGACAGAAATCTCTTCGTCAAACCCGCGTAGCCGCCGGCGGGAATGAATGATACCGACTTCGCGCCCCCCAAACAGCGCCCGGACGCCCGCGTCTTCCAGTACAGCTTTGGTAGCAACGATCTTCTCGATTCCGGCCAGTCCCTGCACGCGGGATGCAATGTTCACTGTCTGCCCAAAATAATCCTGCCGTTCATTGAGGGTCACGGCAATGCAGGAGCCGGTATGTAGTCCTATCTTGAGGAGAATGTCTTCGCTGCCGTGCTGTGCGTTGAGTTCGATCATCGCCTTTTTCATGAGCAGTCCAGCCGCCATGCCATCGGACGGTGTGGGGAACGATGCCATGACCGCGTCGCCGATGGTCTTTACCACCGCCCCGGAATTCCGTGCGATGATATTGGTTAGCACAAGGAAATGTGCCCGGATCAGATCGAACGCTGCGAGATCGCCGACGCGCCTGTAAAGCGCCGTCGATCCCTTCAGGTCGGTGAACAGGAATGTCAGGCTGGTGATGCGGAACTGCTGGTTAATATCGAGCACGTCCGTTTGGTATAGATCGCGGAATGTCTGGTGGCTGAGCAACCGCTTGGCGCTCAAAGACGGCACCCGTCGGCTGACTAGCGTGCGCAATGCGTCGCCCGCAAGCCACAGGATCGGCATTGCACGTTGTGTTGTCCTATTTTCCAGCGTGAGCTCAAGCAGGCCCGGCGCCACCTCTATCTGAGCGCGTTCTTCCACTCCTACGGCGAGAGCGATCGTCAGCATTTGTTTAGCATCCTGCGGTGTCCCAACGACGCGAAGCAGGGTCGAGCTGTGTGTGACCGGGTCGAAAACCACCACGAACCCCTCGGCCATCCGCAGCGTTCGGGTCGCGAAGGAGCCGGCCGGCAACTCGATCGCATCCAGCGCGACTCCGTCGACCACCGGCCGGAGGTCTGCGGGCAGATCGCTCCCGGAGCTCCAGTAGACCTGGCGGACATAGTCCCACAGTGGCAGGGTATCCGGCTCGTGGGCAGAAATGGCGCGCAATTGCGGACTGACCGTAAAGGTCACCTCTACGCTGTCATCGAGCCTCGGCTGGCAGTCGACAGCGCAGAGCCCGCATCGATAGTGCAGATCGTTTATTGCTTTAAGGGAATTAGCCGAATGCAGGATGCCGCCGCACCCGCCGCAAACGACGTTCCAGGCCAGATCGACCATCCCGATTTGGGTCGCGTGAAGGAAGGCGCCGATGCAGGCCGTCTCGTCAAGGCCGGCCTCCATGGCGAAAGCGAGCGGATTGATGCGGTTCACGCGGAAGTCCGACGCTTCGCACAAAAAACGTTCGATGGCCTCCGAAGTTCGGCCATCGCAGCGCTGTCTCAGGATTGAAAATTGAGCCGCTGAGGCGATCATCCGACTAATCACCTTTCAGAGGCTGTCGTGACGACGCATTCGCTCGTGTGCTCACTGGCAACATCATCTTGGCGATCGGTCTTTCCGCTCATCGCTCGACCTTCCCACTTTCCGACTGACGATCGCGGCGCCCGCGACGAACAGAACGGCCGTGCCGAGATTCCATCCGAGGATCATTGCGGTGGCATCGAGCGGATGGAACATCGACAAGGCTGTCGCGGTGACTGCCGAAACGGCAAGGCTTCCCATGAGAATGACAGACGTTGGCCGGAGTGCAGCCGTGTAACGCAGCATCGCCAGCATCAAAAGCGACAGCGGCAGGCTGGTCAGGACGAGTGTGGCAACGCAACTCGATGCCGCTTCGACCGTAACTGCTCCCGGTGGTATGGGCACCCATCCTGCGAAGCATTGATAGCCGATGGTCGAGAGCCAGACGACGAGCGGCGGGATGGGCAACAGAAGCCATCGGCGGGGCCGGTCCGGCAGGCTGGCGAAGAAGGTGGCGAAGGTCGCAAGAACCCCCGTCAGTAGCGACGACATCACGTTGATGGTGAATACTGTGTCCTGCATGCGCTCAGTGAATTGCGGCCGCACGCCATGGCTGATCGTCATCAGAGCCATGATCGCCGCCGCGATGACGAGCCAGCCGGCGGCACGGACCAGCGGCGGCCGAAGACGCTTGACGGGGGTTGCATTGGTGGCGAGGGAGTGGATCAAGTCGGACGTCTCCATCACTAATCCCTCCGATCCGAGAGCAGGGCACGCAAATTCTGAAGTGCCCTATACGTTGCCATTTTCAGGGATGCCACTGACACCCCGGCAACATCGGAGGCCTCCTTCAACGACATTTCCTTGAGTTTCAGGAGATCGACGGCCCTTTGCTGTATCGGCGGCAGCACCTTGATGGCTTCAGTCAGCTTGCGATTGTCGAGCATGCCATCGTTTTCATCGGGCGCCGTTGCTGCTGCCTCGTGTTCGGCAGTGAGCGGAGCCTCGCGCTGTGTTTGCCGACCACGGCGACGCAACCGGTCGATGGCGCGACGATTGGCGATGCCGACAAGCCAGGGACCGAACGGACGTGAAGGGTCGTAGGTCTGCCGGATCGAATGAAGGGTGAGCAAGATGTCCTGCACTGTATCTTCGATCTCCCAAGGGTCCCTATGCCATCGTCTGACCCGTGATCTGAGATAAGGCGTGATTTCCTGAAGAAGACGGAGATAGGCCACGGTATCGCCATCCTGTGCACGCGCCATGAGAATAGTCCAGTCGAGGTCGCGTGATGCGGCGGTCTCCTCGTCCTGCAAACGATCTCTCTCTTTCGTTCGGGTGCGCTCCCCATCTGAGGTCACAACGGTAAGGCGCTTGCGCTTTTCATCCTTCATCCCCGCACCCTCACAGGCGCGAGCCGGTTGAACATGCTCTTACACCAGGACATTACCATTTCGATCCCGACGGACGGAAGCCATTGACCATGCGTCTGAACCCGCAATCGACGGAAATTGCGCCGGGGACGATCGCGATCACGCCCAGGGCCAAAGCCGCCCAATAGAGATGGAAGTTGGCCCAGCCATCCGGAAACACCAATTGGATCACGCCTGTCATGACCAACAGGCCGAGTGCGGCAAAGCGCGTTGCGAGGCCGAAGATCAGCAGTATGGGCAACAAAATCTCTGCAGTCGCGGTTAACGACGCGAGTTGGTCTGGTGCGGGAAGGGCATACTCGCCGCCGAAGGTATGAAGCCTGAACTGTTCCTCGAACAGAAACAGCGTGCCCGGCGAGAGGGACAGGAAACTGTCCCATCGTGTGAGGCCGGAGCGAAGGAAGGGAAGCGCCAGGGCGATGCGCAACACCGACGGTGCGATCCATCGTGCGATCATTCTGATCTGAAGATGCGCCTGATGGATGGTCGCGACGATCCTGTTCAGCAATGTCGGTTGCGAACTCATGCGATCTCCAACGACCGGATCGGCTGCATATGATAGCCGATGATTACACCTGACTCGATCATGCCACGGAGCGTGCCGGCAAGATCGAAACACGGACTGGCGGACAGCCCTTGCTTGAGGGCGTGGACGAGTAGCGAACCTGCCTGCAGAGCCTCCATGAAAGCGGCTGCACCCGCCGGTAGACGCCGAACCTCGACATCCGCCTCGGGACGAACGATGAGCGCATCCTCTCCGCCCTCTTCCAGATCGATTTGCGCACCTTCGATGCCATCGATATTCACCTGCCAGATGCTCACGATCGGGAAAACGGACCTTACGATCCGGACGGAAGGATGAAGGGCGAACCGTAGCGCTGGCAGGTCGGCTGGCGGCACCCGACTGAGAGCAGAAGGTGGCAGCGGCGTTGCTTCGCTTGCGTGGTATGCTTTCACCCATGCCCGCTCGAGCCGGGCAACGTCCCCGAGATAGGGGAGCACCGCTGCGGGTTCGAAGCCTGCGATGAAGGTGGGAAAGCCAGATCCGTAGTCGAGCATGATCGGAGAGGCCGGCGGTTCTGCCAACACATACAAACGCGCCATGGCAGCGAAGAATTCCTCGCCAACGAGGCGGTGGACCACAGGATACGCCGCCTTCAGGGTCTGGACCAACCCGACCACGACATTGTTGCGGTAGACGGCGAACCGCTTGACGCTTGGCAGTCCGTCCGGACCGACCAGACCTGAAGGAACCGGTATTTCCGGATTGAGCAGTGCTCTGGCGAAGTCAGCTTGGCGGTCGGCGAACCCGTTCATGCCAACAGCGTGTCCCACCCAGCTCGGAGTCAATTTGCGAATCGCGCCGGTCACGGGTGGTCTCCTCGATGGGGACGCTGAACAACGTTGGTCCAGAAGGCGCGAAGGCTGTCGACACCGCCGGCCGTTGAACTCCACAGGGTTGCGTCGCCAACCAAGAGCGTCCCCGCGAATGTGTCCGGCTTCGACTGCAGCAATGCGTCGAAGGAGGTGCGACCGTCAGCAGTGAATGGATGCGGTGGAGCCGCAGGGTCTATCTTCTGGCGCGCCAGCACATCGAGTTTCGGGATGGCCGCGTCCATGCGCTCGAAGTGGGGCAGATGGGGATGAAGATTGAAGGTGTCCACACCTGCGAGCAGATGAAGGCGGTCGAGAGATGCCTCGGCTTCGATGGGGAAAGGCGTGCCATCGGCCTCGGAGGCCGGACGCAGTCCAAACCTGTTTTCAACGGGAACGCCCAGACCGGCGAGCAACGAGCGCCCGAAGCCGCCAAACCCCTGTCGCGGCGGAATTGTCTTGTCACCATGATGCAAAAAGTCCGCAACTTGCCGGAAGATTGCTTTCTCATGCGAAACAGACGGTTCCTCGCCAATGTCGTGGTGGGGACAGACAAAAATGAGATGGTCCGGAATGGAGAGAAACGAGCGAACGAAAGTGATTTCGGCTTGGCTTGCCTGCTGAACGGTCCGGCGAGAATCGAAGCTGATAACGACGAGCGTGTCGGTACCTTTAAGATTTTCCGGGACTATGGGGGTAAGCCGTCCGTCCTCATCGACCCGCTCGATTTCGATAACCGGTGCGCAGGTTATCGCCTCGCTGAGCGTCACGGCGGCGAAGTTCTTCTTCACAATGTGATCAAGAAACCCAGCAATGCCCTGATCGAAGCGCGAAGGATCACTCAGTTCCTCGAACCGAGGGAAGAGCATGCGGCGGCTCTCGAAGAGCGCCGGAAAGCGATCCTCGATGACGTCGAGCGGAGCTTTCGCCTCGTCAGGCCGACTCCAGGCGTAATAAATCGCAACTCTCCGGGCTGGCATGCGCCTCCTCCAGTGTTAGCGCGCGTAGACGGGGATGGCTGCACGCTGGCGAATGTTGCCGATGTCGGCCATGATCAACTCCGCGCGTTCTGCTTCGGCCTTCAGTGTCGGCCACTCAGGCAGATTTGCATCCCATTCGATCAAGGTTGGAACCGGGCCGATGCACTCGATCGTATGGGCGAACAAACCCCAGACGGTCTCTGCAACCGGGCGATCGTGAGCGTCGATCAGCAGCGGGCGGCCTTCTTCGTCGACGTCGGGCGCGAACCCGGCCAGGTGGATCTCCTGCACATGAGAAAGCGGATAGGCATCGAGGTAGGCGATCGGGTTCCAGTTCTGATTGGTGCAGGCGACGTGAATGTTGTTGAGGTCCAGCAGAAGACCGCATCCGGTCCGTCGGACAATCTCCGCAATGAAATCGGTCTCTGTCCAGGTGCTTTCGGCGAAGGCCAGATAGGTGGAAGGGTTCTCCAGCAACATCTGGCGCCCAAGTGCTTCTTGCACCTGATCAACATGCTCCACGACGCGCATGAGTGTCTCGTCCGTATAGGGCAGAGGAAGCAGGTCGTTGAGAAAGCCGACGTCGTGGCTGGACCAGGCGAGATGCTCGGAGAACAGTGCCGGAGAGTAGCGATCGATCAACTCCGTGAGGCGAGCGAGATGATCCTTGTCGAGGGGCCGATCAGCGCCGATCGACAAGCCGACGCCGTGCAACGATAGCGGATAGCGTTCGCGGATGGCCGAGAGGTAGCGATGCGGTGGCCCGCCTGCGCCCATGTAATTCTCTGCGTGCACCTCGAAGAAGCCGACATCGGGCGAGGTCTGCATGATCGTCCGGTAGTGCTCAGCCTTCAGGCCGACGCCCGCACGTTCCGGCATCATTGTCTGCGAGGATATAAATGTCCGTTCCGGCATGGCAATTACCTTGACTTATACAGGACCGATAAGTTGGGAAAGGCCGGGCCTTCGCGGCCCGGCCAGTAAGGCGTTTAGACCTTGGGCTTCAGGCTGCCGGCTCCATTCGGGGTCGAGATACCCGTGCAGGTGCCGGTCGGAACCAGCTTGAAGGCATTGCCTTGGTAGTCGGCGGCGCTGGTGCCCGCGCAGGTCGTGCCGGCGCCAGCAAAGCAATCGTTCTGGCCCTTGAGCGCGACGCCGAAGCAAGGCTCAACCTTGCCGGACTTTACCTTGACTGTGTTGCCGGCCTGGATTTTCTTCTGCTGCTCCGTGAAGTCCTGGGCATGGGCCGGGGCGACCGTAAGCGTACCGAAGGCGGCAGCGAAGGCGGCAGCGAAGGCGCCAGCTACCAGCGTAGAAATCAGACGATCAGACATATTGGTTCTCCTGAAGGTTAAGCCAGCGCTTTCGATTGCTGACTGCGACGGCCGGTTTCGACCTGTCTGTATGGAAGTTCGATGCAGGTTCCCCCGAGGTAACGCAGCTTCGGAGAAATATTTGTCTGGCCAATATTGATGCCCGGAGATGGTCGGCAAAAGCGGGGTTTGAGCCTCCAGACGCCCTATGCGGCTGGCTTCGACGCAATCACCGTGCTCGGATGCAGTTCGGGTTCTGCGGCCAGCAACTCGGGCACGGTCGCGAAAATCTGGCTTGCGGCGCTGCCCGTCATATGGGCGTTGAGGCTTCCTTCGCTGTCGAAGAGGTCGACGAGGTAGATCGTGTCCGCACTGGCGTTCGAGTGCAGGACGAGCCAGAGCGTCGTGCCTGCTTCCGCCTCGACCGCGGGCAGTGCTGCCGCGATTCTTTTTGCTGCTTCCTCGCCCAGGCCCGGCTTGGCCTTGAACACGACGACGCCTGCTATTCTTGTCATGGATGAATTCCTTTCTGTGGCGTTCGCTGGGGAGCCCGGAGAGGTAACGCGGGATCAGACGAATGCGCCGATCTGGTCTTCCGCTTCATGAGCCAGGAGGACACTTTTGGCTCGTAATGGAACCTGTCGCAGTTCCCTATTCGGGCCTCGATCGCCGGCACGCTCGCAGATCCACGACGGACGACCAGAACCAGGATCAGCGCCGCAATGGGGATCACGCTGCCCATCCCTGCGCTCAGAACCGCCTCGCCGACGAACGCGCCGATGTTTTTCGATGAGGCAAGTGGCCGTGACCTCAAACGGCAGTGTTCGACCTCCCATGCGGACCTTTGGTCCGGATCCGCGTGTCCCAATGACGCTGAATACGCTTGCAGGGTGACGTGCGCTTTCGTTGGGCGTCGCGATCCGGCAGACAAGGCCCTGCTCATGGCGAAGGCCGCACAACGTGACCATGCGTCAGGACGGCGCGTTCGACGCCGGTACTACAACCGCAAGCTGAACGACAGGTCCTCCCGATCGTAGGAACGGTAGTTGCCGTCGGTCCTGGACGGACGAGACGATTCCGCCCTTTTCCCAGATGACGCGAGTGATCCGCTGCAGTCCTTCATCGTCGGGAAAGTCCCACATGAACGCATGGCCATCAGTGAAGTAGATGGCATCGTAGTCGGCCGGATTGATGTCGTTCGGGTGGGCGGTCGTGGATAACAGTGCCATTCGCTTCGGATCGTCGAGCTCCTTCGCCGCTGCGCCCAGAAGCGGCCATTTAAGTGCGCGTGGTTCCAGAGCCGAGACGCCACCTTTGGGGCTGACGATACGTTGCTCGTATCCAATGGCGGCGAAGACGTCGTGGGGGTGAGTCAGCTCGGAGAGCCATAAGCCGGTCGGATGCGCAGGATCGGGCGAAATGGGAAACGGTGCTGACCACGTGCAAATTGCGTTTCACCGTTTCCCCTCCTTCGCTCAATGACGAGCAGTCATAACCTTGAACCTCACCTGAAGGTCAACCGAAAAACGCTCGTCAGCCTCCAGGTTTCTGAGCGAAACAAGCTCGATCGCGTCATGGAAAAGGGATGTCACTATCGTCACCCCGGAGGCCTCGCCCCTAGGCGCCGTGCCAGACCATCGAAGACGCCGAGGCTTCATGCGGCGATCGCTCAAAAAAATGAGCCGAAATATGCTGTTGCAAGTCGAGGGCACGACAAGAAAATTACGTGCCGAGCGTCCTAAATATTAGGACGCTAATTTCTTCAGCATTTCCCCGATCGACCGCGGCGAAATTTCGTCTTTGGATTCAATGTTTAAGTGACGGCGCTGCAGGTTTCGAACCAGAGTATGGGGCATAATGCCTACTTTTTCAGCATAAGAATTAATGCATCAAAAATCTTGCAGAACGCCTGACAATCATGGGACAAAGACCTGCGAGTAGAAGCGGTCTGAACCTTGGTTCTGGACATTGCTCGACGGGTGAATCTGTCGAGGAGATGTTCAAATGCGAGGGAAATTTCATTATCCCGCCCTGGGACTCGTGGAGATCGACGCCGCATCTGACGAACTTCGCTCACACCGCTGCTTTGCGTGTCTGAGCAGCAAGCGTCCCGCAAAGCGCGATTGCGCGATTGCCAGGCTCGTCGCGGATGGCTTCGATCCAGAGCGCATCGCCAATCTCTATCCGTTCTTAAAAACAGAACACTAACTGCGAAAGGTCGACCCATGCCTCGCACCAAGCTTGTCTTCTATGCACTGGCCGCAACCCTTTCTGCCGGCGGGGCATGTGCCGCCGACAAGGTGATCTTTCAGCTCGATTGGCTGCCTGGTGGTGACAAGGCGCCGATCTATGTCTGCATCCACGAAGGCTTCTGTTCGAAGGCCGGTCTGGACGTGGAGATTGCCTCGGGTCGTGGCTCGACCGATGCGATCTCGCGCCTTGCCGCCGCGTCCTCTGACATCGGTGTTTCCGATATCGGCGCCCTGATGGCTGCGCGCGCCAATGAAGGTGTGAAGGTCACCGCCGTCATGTCGCTGTTCAACAAGGGACCACATGCCTTCTACGTCGCCAAGGGCGGCTCGATCGCAAGCGTTGCGGACGTCAAGGGCAAGACGATCGCGACGTCGCCTTTCACGTCCTCGAATGTCTATCTGCCACTGGTGCTCCAGGATGCCGGTATCGACATGGCGGATGTGAAGCTCATCAAGGCCGATCCCGGCGCGCTCGGCCCCATGCTGATGACCGGCCATGCCGATGGCATCATCGCGTGGATGACGGACCTGACGCGCTACAGCAACCAGGGCAAGGAAGCCGGCAAGGAGATCGTTGCATTGCCGTGGTCCGCGGCAGGCCTTGAGCTCTATTCTGCATCTCTCATCGCCAGCGACGATTTCCTTGCCAAGCGTCCGCAGGTCGCCGCCCGCTTCGTCGCGGCCTACAAGAAGTCCGTCGAGTTCGCCAAGGGGAATCCGACGAAGGCCGCCGAGGCGGTAACCGCCATCGTCCCGGAGCTCGGCTCCGAAGATGTGGAAGGATCGCTCAAGGACACGTTGCCGCTCATCTTCAACGAGGTGACGAAGAAGGATGGCATTGGGGTTTTCGAAATCGCCCGCCTCGCCGAGACCTGGCGCCGCGTCTCCCAAGCGCAGGACATCGATCCGGCCAAGCTCGATCCCGAAACCGTGGTCAACCGCACGTTGGCCGCAACGGAGTAACCGCCATGGCGATGCCCGCTATCCGCTTCGACAAGCTGGGCCAGGTCTTCAAGACCCGGTCCGGACCCACCGAAGCGCTGCGCGACGTCAGTTTCGATGTGGCACGGCATGAGTTCGTCTCGATCCTTGGCCCTTCGGGATGCGGGAAATCGACCCTGCTGCGAATGATCGCCGGCCTGTTGAAGCCGACATCCGGCTCGGTGGCCGTCTTCGGTCTGCGGGTGGAAGCTCCGCGTGACGACATCGGTATCGTCTTCCAGAAGCCGACGCTGCTTCCCTGGGCGAATGTCGAAGACAATGTCGTGTTCCCAGCGCGCCACAAGACCGGCAGGGTGACGCCAAAGGACCGCGAGCGGGCGGGCGAACTGTTGAAGATGGTCGGGCTCTCCGGCTTCGAGAAGCGCCTTCCGGAGGAACTCTCCGGCGGCATGCAACAGCGCGTTGGTATTGCCCGCGCGCTCCTCATGGACCCGGACATCCTCTTGATGGACGAACCCTTCTCGGCGCTGGATGCCCTGACGCGCGAGGTGATGGGCTTTGATCTGCTGCGCATCTTCTCCGAGCGTCCCAAAACCGTGGTCTTCATCACGCATTCCGTCAGCGAGGCGGCGCTGCTGTCGGACCGCGTGTTGGTGATGACCGAAAGGCCAGGCTCGATCCTGACCGAAGTCACCGTTCCCGTCGGCCGCACGCGCAGCCCCGAAACTGCAAAGGACAAGGCGATCCATGACCTCTCCGATTACCTCCGCGATCTACTCCTCAACCGTCACGCGGCATGACGTCGTGCAGAGCGGAAAGCCGGTCGCCCCGCTCAAGCACGTGCTAACATTGCCGGGCCTCACGACTGTGGCAGCCTTGGTCGGTGCTGTCCTGTTGTGGGAAGGGGCAGCATGGCTTCTGTCGATCCCGACCTATCTGCTGCCCGCCCCGAGCGCCATACTTGGCTCGTTCTCGTCTATCGGCTTCGAACGCTGGGCGGGTCACATCGCTGCGACGCTGCGCGTGGCACTCATCGGCTACGCTATGTCTATTGCCATCGCCATTCCGCTCGCGGTCTTCATGATGCGCTCGCCGTTCCTATCGCGAACGCTCTATCCGCTGCTAGTCGTCGTGCAGTCGACGCCGGTGGTTGCGATTGCGCCCATCATCATCGTGGTGCTCGGGGCCGGCGATGCGCCGCGCATCGTCATCGCTTCTCTCATCACGTTTTTCCCGATTGTCGTCTCCACGGCAACGGGCCTTGCGGCAACCCCACCGGAACTCATCGAGCTGTCGCGCAGCTTGCGCGCCACGGGCCTGCGCGAGATCACCCAGATCCGCCTGCCCTTTGCGGTACCCTACATCTTCTCGGCCCTGAAAATCTCGATCACGCTTGCCGTCATCGGCGCCGTGGTTGCGGAGTTCTGCGCGTCGGAAGCTGGCGTCGGCTATTTCATTCAGCTGTCGACGTCGCTGTTCAAGCTTCCACAAGCTTGGGCCGGGCTGCTGGTGCTCGCCGCAATGTCGCTCCTGCTGTTTCAGGCCGTCGTTTTGACACAGAAGCTCCTCTTTCCCTGGAGCGTGCCGAAAAACGGCTGAACCCACCCCGGAGTAGAAGCAGTCGGGCACCACCCGGACATTGCTCCTCAACCGCCGGTTCGCCGGCATTCACCCAGGAGAATGGCATGAATATCCAGACAGACACACTCGCCGAACTGGCCAAGGAAGCGATCATCGGTGGCGTGGGCACAACGGTCGACCGGGAAATCCCCGTCATCGACCTTGCGGATTTCGACAACCGCAAGCACGAGATCGCCGACGCGCTCTGGCAGGCGTCGGTCGAGATCGGTTTCTTCCAGGTCTACAATCACGGCATCGACCAGGACGGTATCGACGCGGCGTTCGACACGGCATGGACGTTCTTCGAACTGCCGACGGAGGTGAAGGCGAAACCGCCGATGCCGAAGGGCATCAATGCCGGCTGGGAATTCAAGGCGCAGGTCCGCCCCTCCACCGGCACGCCGGATAACAAGGAAAGCTTCCAGATTACCCGGCCGGACATGATCCGCCTGAACCTGTGGCCGAGCGAAGACGACCTTCCGACCTTCCGAGACAAGATGCTGCGCTTCGAGCGCCAGAACTGGGAACTCGGCATGCGCATTCTCTCCTGCTTTGCGTTGACGATGGGCTTCACCGAGGACTTTTTCACGAAGGCGCATGATCCGTCTTCGGACCAATATCAGTCGACGCTGCGTCTCATCCACTATATGTCGATGGAAGGCGCCAAGCCGGAGGACTTCACGTCGTGGCGTGCCGGCGCCCATTCGGATTTCGATTGCCTGACCATCCTTCACCAGAAGGAAGGCGAAGGCGGGCTTCAGGTGTGCCCGGGCAAGGATGCCGCCCTGCATGAATGGACGGATGTTCCGCCGCGCAAGGGCTACATTACCTGCAACATCGGCGACATGCTGATGCGCTGGTCGGATGACCAGCTGCAGTCGACGCTGCACCGGGTACGCATGCCGCGCGAGGATGAGTATATGGGACGCCGCCTGTCCCTGCCCTTCTTCTGCCAGGCAAACCGTGATGCCATCATGCAGGGGCCGCTCGGCAAATATGAAGCGATCACGGCCGGCGAATACCTGACCCGGCGCATCAACGCCAATTTCGCCAAGAAGTGACGTTGAAGATGGTCCGCTGCGGTGACATCGTGGAACAGTCAATCCGACTCCCGTCAGGCAATGGACCAATCATGCTTCATGGACGCGCGCTGCGCTACATCGACGAGGTGGCCCGACAGGGCTCCATTCGCAAGGCGGCGAAGAGATTGAATGTCGCCGCCTCTGCGGTGAACCGCTACATTCTGGAGCTTGAGGAAGAGCTGCAGGCGCCCATCTTCGAGCGCCTGCAGCGCGGCCTGAAGCTCACGAGTTCCGGCGAGATCCTGATCCAGCACATTCGCGAGACCCTTCAGGCGCATCAGCGGATGCGGGCACAGATCCAGTCCCTCAAAGGGCTCAATCGCGGCGAGGTGGTGCTGGCGACCATGGCGACACTTGCTGCCGGCCGGATTGCCGAGATCGTTGCCGCCTACCGCGAAAAGCATCCCCAGGTCAGCCTACGGATCATGGTTGGCGACAGGACGACCGTCGCGGAGATGGTGGCGCTCGGTCAGGCCGATCTCGCCATCGCCTATAACCTGTCGGACGATACCCGCTTGCAACGTGCCGCTGAATTCCGCCATGCGCTGGGAGCGGTCGTCGCACCTGGCCACCCACTCGCGACGCGCAAGACTGTGCGCATGTCGGACTGTCTCCTCTATCCGCTGGTTCTGGCGGATCGATCGCTGTCGCTGCGCGAGGTCGTCGAGGCAACCGCGCCGGCGCGTGCTAGCCTTGTTCCTGTCGTTGAGACCAATTCGATGGAACTGATGAAGCGCCTTGCCAAGACAACCCCGCATATCACCTTCCTCAACCGGCTCGACGTCGACCGAGAAATGGCGTCCGGCGACCTCGTCTTCATCCCGCTGACGGGAACCGGCTCGCTGCAAAGGCTCAATATCCTCCACCGCGCCCGCGGCTCGCTTTCGCCTGCCGGCAGCCATTTCATGCAATTCGCGCAGGAGCGTCTGCTCGCCTCGTTCGACGAGAGTGGAACGCTTTAGCAACCATCCGATAGAGACTCCCGCCATGAACGATCTTTCCATGTTTCCACGCCTTGCCGCCCGTCTGGCGAGAGCAGAACGCATCCGTCTCACAAAGGCGCGCGTGCCGGTGGCGCTGCTTTGCGATGGCATGCCTGTTGACGCAGAGATGGACCGCGACGGTTCAGCTCTCGTCAATATTCTGATCGAGGATGGCAGGGTCGGCGCCATAACGCCCGCCGTTGCCGATAGCAGCGACGATGCAGTCGCTCTGGACGGCCGCCATGTCTGGCCACTTCTGGTCGACGCCCACGCTCATCTCGACAAAGGTCACACTCTGGGACGGGCGCCGGATTCTGGCGGCACACACCCCGGCGCGCGCTCTGCAACGACGGCAGACCGCCTTGCCCACTGGACTGCCGACGACCTTGTGCGACGGATGGAATTCGGCCTTGCTACGGCCGACGCTCATGGCGTGGCAGCCATTCGCACTCATCTCGACAGTCACGAGGGGCAGGCGGAGATCACCTGGAACGTGTTTGCCGAAGCTCGCGAACGCTGGAAAGGCCACATCCTTTTGCAGGCTGCCGGCCTCGTCCCGCTCGATGCCTATCGCGGTGACTATGGCGCTCGCCTTGCCGATATCGTTGCCGGCCATGGCGGCTTGCTCGGCGGCGTGACGCGCGCCTCCGGGGGCACGCATGCCTCGGGCCTTGACGATATCGACCAGCTGCTCGACCGGCTGTTTGCGCTGGCGAAGGAGCGGGAACTGGATGTCGACCTGCATGTCGACGAGGCGGCACAGGCCGATGCGCTGCCGCATGTTGCGCGCGCCGCCATCCGCCATGGCTACGAGGGTCGCGTGACGTGCGGTCACTGCTGCTCGCTTGCACTGTTGAAGGAAGAGGAGTTGCGCGACAGGATCGCCCTGATCGCCGATGCCGGCGTTTCGATTATCACGTTGCCAACCGTCAACATGTATCTCCAGGACCGCCAAGGTGGCCGCACGCCGCGCTGGCGCGGGGTAACGCCCGTGCAGGAGATGCGGGCGGCCAGCATTCCGGTAGCAGTCGCCGGCGACAATTGCCGTGACCCGTTCTTTGCCTATGGCGATCACGACATGCTCGACACCTGGCGGCAATCGGTGCGCATCTTGCATCTCGACCACCCTTACGCGGATGCGACCGCGCTTGCCGGACCGGCACCGGCCGGCATTTTGGGCATCGACACCGGCAGGATCGGCGTCGGGCGTCCCGCAGACCTGATGATCCTGGAAGCATGGAGCCTTGACCAGGTCGTTGCTCGCCCGCATTCCGACCGCGTCATCCTCCGCCGCGGCCTCTATGCCAATAGGGCATTACCCTCCTACAGCATGCTCGGCGATTTCCAGCTGGCCTAAGCGGTAGCGTCGCCTTAACTTGGTTGGGGCACAGCATGGCCACCATGGTTCCAGTTTATGCCGCGGTCGACAGGGTGATCTCGCGCCACGTGTTCATGGCGGCGTTTCGTTTTTGCGATGTTCGGCAGTGTTGGTCCGGTCGCGGTGAAGATCGAGATGAAGGAACGCTGGCGCGCGCGCCCAGAGAGGACCTGGCCGATCAAGGCGCCTTTCGCGGGCGCCGGTATGGCAGCCGCTATGGCAGATGGAAGAATGAATAGCCAAATTGGCGAAGAGATACCCGTATTTTCCCTGGAGAACATTTCGGTCAGCGCCGGATGGCCGTTTGTCTGTGGAAAGGCCATGACTCGATCGGGTAATCCTTTCAAATTGCGAGAGAGATGACCGTCGCCCCTGCACAGATCAGAAGGCAGCGTCGCCTTAACATTTGCGGCGGTGTTTACAGGCAGGAGCCCGAACCCGCCGACCGATGTTATGACGCACCGCTACAAGCGTCATGGTTTTTCCCGCTGAGATTATAGCGCATGCTGTGTGGCTCTACTTCCGCTTTCCACCTGCGTCACGTTGAAGATCTGCTGGCTGAGCGAGGCATTGGAGTTTCGTTCCAGACACTCGCGGGATGGGCTGCCAAGTTCGGCCGGAAATATGCCCGTGCCATCCGGCTGCGCTCCAGGGGAAGTTTTGCCGACAGATGGCATCTGGACGAAATGGTCGTTGCTATCAAGGGCAACAAATACTGGCTGTGGCGCGCCATCGATGCCAATGGTTATGTCTCGATGCTCTGATCCAAAGCCCCCGGAACAAGAAGGCGGCCTTGAAGCTAATGCGAAAGCTCCTGGAGGGCCAGTGCGTCACACCGCGTGTCATGATCACCGATAAGTCAGATCCTACGACGCAGCCTGGCTGAACCAGCGGGGCCTATTTCAACATCCAGTTATTATCCGCCATGTCCTCATAATTACCTCTTTCCTTGCCGCGTACGCGCTGAAAAATCGGCCGAATGCTCGCTCAACCAGGCGCTCCCGCTCGTGAGTCAGATTACAACGAGCACACCGAAGTTCGCTCGACCAGTTTACAGGGCATAACGCGACTGCTCGGACGAGCCTTGCTTCCCGCCACCACGCTATTCAACAATTCCGCCCCTTCCAGACCTAAATCGTAATAAGGCAAGGCCGCAGTGGTCAGTTCCGGCTTCAGCGCCAAGGAAACCGTCCGGAAATCGTCAAAGCCGACAATACTGACATCCTCGGGGATGCGGAGACCCAACGCCATGGCCGCGATGTAGATTTGGATCGCCATTTCGTCGTTGCCGCTCATGATCGCGGTCGGTCGATCCTTTTGTTGAAGCATCTCGGTGGCGGCAGCAAAAACGTAGTTCTTCTCTGCTCCTACCGGTCCTTCCATCCCGAGACGGATAGTCAGATCGCTCTCTGCAAGGCCGAAGTCCCCGGCGGTTTTGCGGAATGCATCGAGCCGCAGCTCCGCGCCAAGCAAAATGGGATTGAGCCGGATGTAGCCGATCTTTCGATGGCCCCTTTCAAGCAGATAGCGTGTCAGATCCTGAGCACCCTGGTAGTCATCGGGTTCGATCGATGGCAACAACTCGCTCGTTTGAGGCCGACAGTTGATCATCACCGTGGGGATGCTGACATCGCCGGTTTCGGGGTCAATGATGCGATGGTACATCGTTATGTAGAGAACACCGTCGATGCGATGCGATTGGAACATTCTCCAAATTTTAATTTCCTGCTCGAACGCACCGCCGGTGTTTGCCATCAGGATGGTTTTGCCGTTAACATTAGCCCAATCCTGTATCCCGCGAACGATATCCACTGAATATGGCGTCGTCGACACGTAGTCAGCGATTATGCCAAATGTGTTGGAGCGACTTGAGCGTATTTGGCGCGCGGCCATATTGGGTACGTATCCGAGGTCTCGAATTGCCCTTTCTACCCTCTCCCTCGTTTCCTCGGTCACATATGGTTCGCCGTTAATGACCCGAGACACGGTTTTGTTGGAAACCCCCGCCACTTTCGCGACGCTGACTATGCTGACCATACCCGCTTCTCTCCTTGTTGGGGTCCCTTTTAAAGCAAGCTCATGACAACGTCGACATATTTCTATGACAACGTCGACATCAGACGTTGACAACGTCGTCATACGGGGACTATGTTCGCGGCAAGAAGGAGGGCTCAGTGCAAGGCGCAACGAGCCAAATGGGAGGTATCGATGAAGAAATTGCTTGGTGCGAGCGCACTCGCGCTTGTTTTCATGGCCGCCGCTGCCAACGCCGAAACCATCAATATCCTGGTCGAGGGCGGCGGCGAAATGTTGCAAAAGGCGGTCGCCGAGAAGTTTACTGCCGAAACAGGCATCAAGGTGAACTTCACGATCGTTCCCTATCAGGGTGTCTTTGACAAGTTCTCAGCCGAAATCGCCTCTGGCTCTTCCGCGTTCGATGTCGTGACGATCGACGTCGTGTGGAATGCGAAGTTTGCAGACCATGTCGAAGACCTCGCACCTCTTTTCACCGATGCGGTTCGTGCGGATCTGCCGCCTGTCTTGCTTGCCGATGCGAAGGTCGGTGACAAGCTGATCGGCATGCCTGCCTGGGCCAATGCCGAGATCGTGTTCTACCGCAAGGATCTATTTGAAAAGGCAGAGGAAAAGGAAGCTTTTCAGGCCAAGTATGGCTATCCTCTGGCGCCACCCAAAACCTGGCAACAGTGGCGCGACATTGCGAAATTCTTCACGCGTGACACTGACGGTGATGGAAAGACTGACTTCTGGGGCGCCGACACCATCGGCACGTTCTCAGAGGAGTGGATGACGCATGTGCTGCAGGCGGGTTCGCCAGGGGTGATCCTCGATAAGGACGGGCAAGTCATCATCGACAATGAGGCCCACAAGAAGGCACTTGAATTTTACATCGCGCCGCACTGTATTGATCATTCTGTTCCTGAAAATGTGAACGAGATCGGCTGGGGCGAGGCGCAGAACCTGTTCTACCAGGGCAAGACCGCGATGATGAAGTTTTGGGCGCACGCCTACAAGATGACGCCTCCGGATTCAAAGGTCAGTGGCAAGGTCGGCGTGGTGCCAATGCTGGCCGGTGACGCCGGAATCGCCGCTATTCCCGGCCCTTGGTACAACGTCGTTCCCTCAACATCCCAGCACAAGGACGCGGCGAAAAAATTCATCTCGTTTGCCATCGCCAATAATGCCTTGGGTATCGAAGCTCCCCTCGGCCTCGCCGCGACGAATTCCGCCTATCGTAGCTATTCAGGCAAGACCGGTTATGAGCACTTCCCCCCGCTTCTTGAGACGCTGAGTGCTCCTGCCACGCAGGGCCGGCCGATCAATGAAAAATATCAAGAAATAGTCGATGAAGCTGTTTTGCCGGCTATCCAGCAGGCACTCACCTGCAAGGCAGATATCGGGGAGGTCCTGACGGAAGCCAAGGAAACGATCGAGGACATTCTCAACTAGCCTCGTACATTCCTCAACATCGTGGGGCAAAATATGCCCCACCCTTAGCTTTCGGAGACGGACATGTCGGGTGAAGACCGATTTGTACTTTGCATGCTCGCGCCCGCAGTCGCCATCCTCGGCCTGCTGGTCGCTTATCCGGTTGGGCTTCTGGTATTCGATTCGTTTTTCAAAGTCGATACGATCACGCCTCATATACGCGAATGGGTCGGCCTGCAGAACTATGTCGACGCCTTGACATCGAAACGTGTCGCAGAGAGCGCTCTGCGGACCCTTCAGTATTCGGTCTTCGCGCTGTTCTTCGAGTTTACGTTTGGCTTCTCTGCGGCGCTGCTTTTTTCGGCGCTTGCCGGTAAATCGCGGTGGCATCGCACGATCTTCGCTCTGCCGTTGATGGTTCCGCCCATTGTCGCGGGTTTGCTGTGGCGATTTCTGCTCGTCGGCAATATCGGCATTCTGAACTATGGACTCGTCCGCTTGGGTCTCATCAGCGATCCCGACGCTATCGCATGGTTGTCCAGCGAAGATATCGTCATCTATTCTGTTTCCTTTGCTGACATTTGGCTGACCACCTCCTTTGTCGCCCTTGTGTCCTATGCGGGGTTGACGAACATCCCAAAAGACCTGCTGGAGGCAGCACGGATCGACGGGGCGAATGCGCTCAAGCGCTTCTGGCATGTCACTCTTCCTCTGATGCGGCCGGTGATCGCCGTCGTCGTGATCGTGCGGGGCGTGGATGCTGCAAAGACATTCGACCTGATCTGGATACAGACACAGGGTGGTCCCAGTCATGCTTCTGAGGTGTTCTCGATGAATATCTACCAGCGCATGGTTCGGTTCGGCGATCTTGGGGAGGCGTCCGCCTCCGGAACGTTGTTTCTCATCGTGATGATGTTTTTGGCGGCGGTCGCCTATTGGAAGATTTGGAGGCCGGTACATGCATAGAGCTCCCCGCCTCAATGTCAGTGGAGTCCTGATCAACGCGGCAGCCCTCGTGTTAGTGCTATCCTACGCGCTGCCTTACATTTATCTGCTTATGACCTCCATAAAGCCGGCGGCTGATGTCCAGCAGATCCCGCCAAGCTTCTTTCCAGCTGTCGTGTCATTCGAGAACTTTCGCGAAGTGCTGCGATCCTCAACCTTGCCGAGAGCCTTCGTCAGTTCTCTCACCGTCGCGGTGCTGACGACTGCTCTCTCACTGTCAGTGGCCGTGCCTGCTGCTTACGTTGCCACCCAGTACCGGCGCCGGATCACCACCATTTTCCTGCTTTTCGCACTGGTGACGCGCATGGTGCCGTCGGTGGCGCTTGGGGTGCCACTGTTCCAGCTTTTGAAGTCGCTGGGTCTGCTCGATACCATTCCAGGCCTGGTGCTCGCTCACACATCGGCCGCGGTACCACTGGCCCTGCTGCTCATGTCCGCCTTCTTCGAGGGCATACCGAAGGAGCTCGAAGAAGCGGCGCGCATGGATGGCTGCACACGATTCCAGGCGTTTCGAAAGATCGTCCTTCCGGTCACGACAGGGGGGATAGCGGTCACCGCGCTCTTCACCTTCATCACAAGCTGGAACGAGTTTCTCTACGCGCTGCTGTTGACGTCCGAGGCGACCAAAACGGCGCCGATCGTCATCGCCGAATACAATTCGGTCTACGGGCTTGCCTGGGGGGCGATGACCGCCGCAGCCGTCCTCTACTCGCTGCCGGTCATCATCGTAACGCTAGCACTTCAAAAACAAATCGTCGGCGGCCTAACTTTCGGCGCTGTAAAGGGATGAAGGAGGCAAAGGTATGGCCGGCATAGAACTGCGCAATATCAACAAGGTCTACGGAAACAGCTTTCACGCTCTGCACGATATGAGCTTCGACATCAGGGATGGCGAGTTCATGGTGTTCGTCGGTCCGTCAGGATGTGGAAAGTCGACGGCGCTGAGGACGATCGCTGGCCTGGAGAGCATTACTAGCGGTGAACTCAGGATCGGTGACAGGTTAGTCAACGATGTCGATCCCAAGGATCGCGACATCGCCATGGTCTTCCAGTCCTATGCGCTCTACCCGCACAAGACAGTGCGGCAGAACATTGCCTTTCCCTTGCTGATGGCAGGCCTGCCGAAGACCCAGATTGCCAGCCGCGTAGACGAAGCCGCGCGCATCCTCGAACTGACGACTTTGCTCGACCGCAGGCCGGCATTCCTTTCAGGAGGCCAGCGTCAGCGTGTCGCCATGGGACGAGCGATCGTCCGCAAACCAGCGGCCTTCCTGATGGACGAACCGTTGTCGAACCTCGATGCCAAGCTGCGCGTGCAGATGCGCGCCGAGATCGCCAGCCTCCAAAGAAAACTGAATGTCACTACGATTTACGTGACCCACGACCAGGTCGAGGCGATGACGATGGGTGACCGCGTAGCTGTCATGAAAGGCGGCGTGCTGCAGCAAGTCGACACGCCGCAAAACCTGTACAATCGCCCTGACAATGTCTTTGTCGCCGCCTTTATCGGATCGCCCTCGATGAACTTGTACGAGGCCGTTCTGAATGGAAGGACGCTGACCCTGGGCAGCAACAGTTTCGAAATCCCTGACCGGGTTTTCGAATACCGCCCCTCGCTCAATGGTGCGTCTAACCGGCAGGTCATTGTCGGTATCCGGCCCGAGCACATGAACGACGCCGCAGTCCGGCCTTCTTCGGCCGAGATCTCGGCCCCGGTCACTCTTGTTGAGGCGCTAGGTTCTGAATCCATGGTGCATCTGAATATCGACGCACCCTGGGTGGATGCTGGCGACCCGGACGCCGTCGCCGACATCGGCGACGAAAAGGCTGCTGTAGCCCGCTTTTCCCCAAAGAGCACCGTACGCGCAGGTGACATCGCGCGCATCGCTGTCGATGCCGACGAACTCCATTTCTTTCAACCCGACAGCCGCACCAGCATCTGGTGATGGTTCGCGGGCTTTTGTTCCAAACTCGAACGAGAGAGCCGGTTGCACGCATATCCCAGGCGGCTTTCGCACGACAAGCCAATCAAGAACATCGGTCGCTCTCGCTGTGGAGCAGGAAATGGCCGAGGAAAGATGAACAATGGCAAGTGAAAACTTTTACGACGTAACATGCTATCACGCAGGAAACCCCTATGAGGATATCGGATCGGTCATCAACAGCATCATTGCGGATATTAAGAGCAGGCAAACGGTTCCCGACCTGAATGGCGGCGGAAAGCCTGGAGCAGTGATCTATATACCGCCAGGCGATTATCGTCTTGTCACTCAAGTCGTTATAGACGTGAGCTATCTGAAGATTGCAGGCTCGGGACATGGTTTTACGTCGTCGAGCATCCGTTTCAACACACCCGCAGACGAGCTGGCACAGTGGCGCGAAGTGTGGCCGGGCGGAAGTCGCATACGTGTAGACATTTCTCCAGAGGCCACCGACGGTGAGGCTGCTGGAGCCGCGTTTTACGTTAAGCGCACCGGAAATCCTCGTATAAGCTCCGTGGAGTTTGCTGACTTTTGCATCGATGGCCTGCACTTCATTGACGATGGTTCGGGGCAGAATGATGCAGAAAATACATACAAGAATGGCAAAACGGGAATCTATGTAGGCAGCGCCAATGACTCATTTCGAATAACGGGGATGGGGCTTATCTATCTGGAGCATGGTGTTACTGTCCATGATGCAGATGCGCTGGCGATAGACAACAATTTCATTGCAGAGTGCGGCAATTGTATCGAATTGAAAGGTATGGGGCAGGCCTCAAGAATAGCAAATAATTTTGTCGGAGCCGGATATAGGGGACACTCCATTTACGCTGAGAATTATGGGGGCATTCTCGTATCCTCAAACAACGTATTCCCTCGAGGCGCCAGCAGCATCTATTTTTCCGGCGTGGTGCGTTCCTCGATCACAGGAAATAGATTCCATTCCTTCTACCCCGGAATGCTGGTTTTTGCTGCGAACTCCTGCGAGAACCTTGTTTCCTCAAATCACTTCTTGCGAGATCGCGAGCCATGGGCACCCATGCAGAAGTACGATAACGGTCTGGATGATCTGTTCGGACTTTTGCACATTGATGGCAGCAACAATTCGTTCATCGCCAACCACATTTCAGAGACGATCGATACTCAATATATCAAGCCTCTCGGCGTAAAGCCCGTGATCGTCCACGTGGTTGCCGGCAACGGCAACTACATAGCCAATAATCACATCGTGGCCACAACCGAAATGTCGCACATCAATGATGCAGCAAACAGTGCCTGTTTTTCGACACAGGTAGGCGCATTGCTGTCAACGAACAATTTGAAGACGCTCGAAGTAACTGCAGTGCTGGTGCAAAGGGGTTCGGTGCGGAATACAGTCTTGGATTCAGGCAGTGACGACCAGGTCGAGATGGACAGAACAATGAATGCATTCAGGGGTACTCCGGTTCCTCGGCAATAGATAGTCGGCAAAGTTTCAAAGCGGACCGAGCGTAGCTAGAGCGTCTGTCAAAATTCAGTGACTATTCGGAGTGGTGTTCATGACGAACCAAATGGAAAACGGGAAGACGGCCCGTTGAAGCAAAACCTATTCCTACCCTCGGGGTACCGCTTGGAATTTTGGGCCGCGGGCGACGGCTTTCTTCGTATCAACATTGATGGGAAAACGGTTTGGCAGATTCCGTCATTTGCCATCCATCCGGAGTTTTTCAAGTATCACCACAGGGAAGCTTGCGAGGTCACCATTGTCACCAATGCGCCGGACGCAGTTCTTTGGGCCTATGGGTATCAGCCTCAAACCGTGAACGAGACCGGTATAACGGTGTTTGAATTTTCGGACAGAGGGATCCTTCAACGCACGGGTGCGGAAATTGAAAATTGGCTTCGGTCCGATCCGGATCGTCCTGCGCTTCATTTCTCGCCAATCCGTCATTGGATGAACGACCCCGTAGGTCTCTGCAAGATCGGCGATACCTGGCATATGTTCTACCAGTTCCATCCGAGCGGCAGTGGTTGGGGACCGATGCATTGGGGACATGCGACCAGCCGCGATCTGGTCAATTGGCTTCACATGCCGGTATTTCTGCATCCAGAACAGAACCTGTGGCGGCTCGGCGCCACAGGAGGCGCATTCTCCGGTAACGCCTTTCGGGATCGAGATGGAAGCTTGATGTTCTTTTACACCGAGCGCCTGCCCGCTTATGACCTTTTCAAGGGGTATCGGGAAATTCAGAAATTAGCGCGCCCAGATCGGCGGATGATCAAGGCGGAAGGGATTGTGACGGTTTTGGAGCAGCGTCCCGACGGGGTCGAGCACGATTTCCGCGATCCAAAGGTTTGGTGGGACGACGCAGCCAACGCCTATCGTATGGTCCTCGGCGCATCAATGGAGGGCGATCCCGCAGTGTTGTTGTTCGGCTCCGGCGACGGCCTCGAATGGCAATATCTCAGGCCGCTCTACCGCGCGCCGGTTAACTTCCGCCAAGAAGGTGCGCGTGCAGTGGAATGCCCGGATTTCTTCCGGCTGGAGGATAAGTGGGTTCTGGTGATGGGCTTTGTTGGCCATGTCGAACCACGAACACGGCGCCACAATCTCCTTTATGCCCTGATCGGCGAGTTTGTCGACGACTGCTTCGTACCCGACACGCCGGAACTGCAATTGCTGGATTTCGGGACTGACTATTACGCGATGCAGAGTGTCGAGTCAGACGGACGTCAGATCGCGTTTGCCTGGCTTTTCAACTGGGAATACCGCAAGCCTGAGGGTTCATCCTATTCTGGCGAGATGTCCCTGCCCCGTGTTCTAAGCCTGAGTGAAGACAGGAAGAGGCTGCGCATGCTGCCGGCGATGGAGGTCGACGAGCACCTTGTCGCCGATCTTATCGTCGAGGACAAAAGCGGCACATTCTCGCTACCGAAGGGTCCCATTGAAATAAGGCTTTCCGGAGCCTTGGAGGGCAGCAAGCTTGTCGCGACGCAGGGCGGCGAACTTGCTTTCGAGGTGAGCGTCGCCGACGGTATCCTGTCGATCCGGCTCGCCCAGGACGACGGCTCGATCCAATACGTGGCGGAGCTTGGCTGCGGGAAAGACCTTCGTCTGTTTCATGACCGCGGAATTGTCGAGATTTTTGCAGACGGTGGAAGTGTTTGCGGAACGCGCCGCGGCTACGCGAATATCGAGCCCGATCACCTGGACATCTCATCGTCCGCTTCAGCGCAGGTACTGGAAAGGTATTCGAAATGATCCTCTGCTGCGGCGAGGCTCTGATTGACATGATTCCGGCATCGACGGAAGCAGGGGATTCATACCTCATGCCGGCGGCGCCGTCTTCAACACTGCAATTGCTTTGGGACGACTTGGGACACGAACCGGCATGTTGGCCGGCCTGTCGAATGATCTGTTCGGAGAGCAACTTATCTCCGCGCTTCGGGAAAGCCGGGTCGACACATCGCATGTGATGGTATCTGGCCGGCCAACGACGCTTGCCTTCGTCAACCTCGAAGGAGGCCAAGGGAGTTACTGCTTCTTCGACGAAAATTCGGCGGGACGACAGCTTGGTCCCGATGATCTGACGGTGCTCTCGCCTTCGGAGGCACAGTCACGGTGCGGTTGCGGGCGACAATGTCGTCGTGAGTCAGGCTGTCGCCCCCTTCCATGAACCCCTTGATCAGAGTCTCGCGGTTATCCGCCGAGCGGTTGGCGTCTGCTTTTTCGAGAGCCGTTTTCAACTCATCGGCCGTCAGTTCCGTGCAATAAGCAGGTGTGCCTGGCTGCTGTCGCCATGATGTCGCAAGGCCCCCAGCGTCGAACGCGTCGAAGCCAGTCGCCTCTACCAGTTCCATGAGGCGCGACTTCTTTTCGGGATCATCGCCTGCTACCGGAAGGGCGATGCGACCGGGCTGCGTCTTGTCGAGGCCCCTTTCCGCAGGGTCGCGGCAAGCACCGCGTTCCAGGCTTTGATGATGGGTCGTTTGATCTGCTCGGTGACCCAGACCGCTTCCGGTTTGCCACCATCGACGTCGCTGATCGCTCCGTCCCGAAACGGGATATACTGCGCTTTCGGCCTGATGGATAGCGACGATGATATAGTAGAAGCCTATACCGCAGCCATCACGCCGCAGACCCGCATCCTTCAACTGACCCACACGTACCACTGGAATGGACGTGTCCTTCCCGTCAAACGACTTTGCGAGATAGCGCGGGAGCGCAAAATCATAACGATTGTCGATGGCGCACAGACATTTGCTCAAATGCCAGTCAGCTTTCGCGAACTCGATTGCAACTTCTTCATCACCAGCTTTCACAAATGGCTTGGCGCACCAGTCGGCAACGGCATGTTAATTGTCAACGAACGCCAGATCGACCGGACTTGGCCTTTGCTGGCGCCTTTTGACCAACCAGCCGATGATGGTCGAGTAGCTATGCCATTCGGCTTCGCCCTCACAGATCCGGGCGGGCGGATTTCCCGCACCCGGCTCTTCCCGAGAGTAACCCGCGTCATCTCCTGGCCTGCGCCCAAGTTCGAGTAATACGTGGGACTGGCAGCGCGAAGCGTGCGGTCAGGATTTCAAACTCCAACCAACTCATTCGCCGGCTTTTCTGACTTCGCCGCCTCAGGCAGCGGAACCATATGCGGCGTGTTTGCTTATAGAACCCGTTGAGCGCTGGATAGTTATGCGGCCTGCCGTAGTAGCCGTAGTGTCCACGCAGCACAGCGGCAAGCCACTTGTGCTGGGTAGCCAACGCCATGTGCATGTGCCGCCATGCTCCCTCGCGCAACGCCTTCAGCTTTCGCGTCAGGCGTTTCCCTTCCGTCTTGTGCTTCACGATAAACCTGCCATCACGGGTCACTCCACAATAGTGAATGAAGCCCAGGAAGGCGAAGGTCTCGGGCTTTCGCTCGCCACGCCGTTGCCGAGTCAAAGCCGCGAACCGGCCAAACTCGATCAGCCGCGTCTTGCCTTCGTGAAGCGCCAGGCCAAAACTGCCTAGTCGCTCCTTGAGGGCCAGAAGCATTTCCTGCGCATCATCCTTGTTCTCGAAGCCCATGACGAAGTCGTCGGCATAGCGCACGATCACAATTCGGCCGCGTGCATAGCGTCGACGCCATTGATGAACCCACAGGTCGAGGATGTAGTGCAGGAAGATGTTGGCGAGGAGCGGACTAATGCCAGCTCCTTGCGGGGTACCCTTGTCAGTCTCATACGTCTCGCCGCTCTCAAGGATTCCCGCCCGCAGCCACAGCTTGATAAGCTCGAGGATACGGGGATCGGCTATCCTGTGCGCCACCATCTGCAGCAGCCACTCGTGGTCAACCGAGTCAAAGAAGCTGCGGATGTCGGCATCGAGCACCCAATTCACGCGCTGGCTCATGATCGCTGTATGCAATGCATCCAGTGCCATGTGCGGGTTACGCCCTGGCCTGAAGCCATAGGAGAACCCGCAAAAGTCGGCCTCATAGACGGCACTAAGCACTTCAGCGACCGCGCCCTGGACGATCTTATCCTCCAGGGCGGGCACTCCAAGTGGCCGTTTTCCGCCATCGGCTTTTGGAATGTAAACACGTCGCACCGGCTGTGGCCGGTAGCGACCCGTGTGGACCCGTTCGCAGAGATCGTGGAGATTTTGCTCCAACCTCTCCTCGTACTTCGCCACAGTCATCCCATCGACGCCTGCGCTTGCCTGCCGCTTTTGCCGTCTGAATGCACGATGAAGCGCATTCAGATCGACGTGATGCAGCAGTGCAGTGAACCGAGTTTGGGCAGCATGTCTGGCTGCCGCGTTCACCCGCTCGAGGTTTGGCATCAGGATAACCCGGCTCTGCGTCCGGACCCTGGCCTCCTCTTGCGAGATCCTCTCGGGCCGGTCCCTTCCCTCCACGCGTTTCGTTTCCTTCAACGGTTTCATTGGTACTATGAACCAGTCCGACTCCCGACCTCAGCTCGGTCAACAACTCCGGCAGTGCCTTGTTGCTGACCCCCACCAGAGACCAGTCTGGCGGACCCGGTCGGGCCTCTCATGTTCCGATAACTGCCTTCCATGCGTGATCCGGCCATCGACCCCGACGGAGCGGCATCATCTCGCGTAACGACGATACTCATGTTGCCTTCGTGTTTAGGGAACACACTCGGCCTCCGTGAACATCCACCTTTCGAGGCTCATTCCCGCACCCCGCATGGCTCCTGTCTACACTTCAGACCCCGCGTTACCGCGACGCCCGCAAGACTCGGTCCCGGCTTGCCTGCTCGGGCTTTGGCCGGATGGGACTTGCACCCACAAGCAGTTATCAGCTTGGCATGACGTACTCCCAGGAAGTGGTGTAGCAGGGTAGCGGTGGTCACCAGTGTTTTCCGGTAGGGTCGGGTTGTTGAAGACCAACCTGATGGAAAGACCACCGATGACCGACGATATGATGAACGTGCGCTCGCTTGTTGAGAAGAGTGCTGACGCCGATTTGTTGCGTGAGATGATCGGCTTTGCGGCCGAGCGGCTGATGGAGCTGGAAGTCGGCAGTGCGACCGGTGCTGGCTACGGCGAGAAGAATGCGATGCGGTTGGCGCAACGCAACGGCTACCGCGACCGGGACTGGGAGACACGCGCCGGAACGGTCGAGCTTCGCATTCCGAAGCTGCGCAAGGGCAGCTATTTCCCAAGCTTCCTCGAACCGCGTCGCATGGCGGAGAATGCCCTGACGGCGGTCATCCAAGAAGCCTACATTCAAGGGATTTCGACCCGTTCTGTCGACGATCTCGTCAAGGCGATGGGCATGAGCGGCATCTCCAAAAGCCAGGTAAGCCGCCTGTGCGAAGAGATCGACGTCAAGGTAAAGGCGTTCCTCGAAAGACCCATCGAAGGAGATTGGCCTATCTCTGGATCGATGCCACCTATCTGAAAGTCAGACGCGGCGGTCGCATCGTTTCCGTTGCGGTCATCATCGCCGTCGGCGTCAACAGTGATGGCCGGCGCGAGGTACTGGGTATGGAAGTCGGTACGTCCGAAGCCGAGCCGATCTGGACGGAGTTCCTGCGCAAGCTTACGCGCCGAGGTTTGCGCGGCGTGAAGCTCGTCGTCTCAGATGCGCATGAAGGGCTCAAGGCCGCGGTCACCAAGGTTCTCAGCGCCACATGGCAAAGATGCCGGGAAGAGGATGTGCTGGCCTACATGACGTTCCCGAAAGAGCACCGGGCAAAGCTGCACTCGACCAATCCAATCGAGCGCCTCAATGGCGAGATCAAGCGCCGCACCGAGGTTGTTGGCATCTTTCCCAACGACGAAGGCATAGTCCGTCTCGTCGGCGCATTGCTGCTCAAACAGAGCGATGAGTGGGCCGTTCAGCGGGCTAGGTACATGACACTTGAGACTATGGCGTCGATGAGCGATGATCCGCAAATCGGCCTGCCTGCAGTCGCACGCCGATATCCCCCTCCGGCTGTTGCCGGAAAGCACGGCCATTAGCCGCGAGCTACACCACTCCCTGGGACATCATCTTTTCGAAAGCAGACCTTGAGCCTGGCGGGCGCATGATCTGACGCGAAGTGGACGTTCGGTCGCCCTCGAACGCACGCGCCGACGCCCCCTTCGTAAGTCCGAAATCCTTGGTTTCAGTCCCATCATTTCAGCTATAAGGTGGGAGACATCGCCCAAAGGGGATTCAAGGCCAATGCCCCCAGAGAAGAAGGACCGTTCGCCTGTTGCGCTGGAACAGCGCGACGTAAGCGCCGACCAGCGCATGTTCTCGCCTTCTGTTGCGCGAAATTCGGCGCCGATCCTCGCGGTCCTAAAACGTGTCCTTCCAACACATGGCGCCGTGCTGGAGATTGGATGCGGGACCGGCGAGCACGCCGTGTGTTTTGCGGGAGCAATGCCCAACCTCACCTGGCAGCCGAGCGATCCGGATGCCGACGCCCGCACCTGCACGTCTAGCTGGATCAAATTCGCAGGGCTGAAGAATGTGCTGGCACCGCGGGATATTGATGTGTGCTCAGGACAATGGGGCGTCGAACAAACGGGGCATTTTGACGCCATCATGTCGATCAATATGATCCATATCGCGCCATGGGCGGCAAGCTTAGGATTGTTCGCAGGAGCTGGCCGTTTGCTTCACGCTGGTGGGCTTCTTCTTCTCTACGGTCCATTCATGCGCGACGGGGCACACAACGCCCCCTCGAACGCTGCTTTCGACGCGGCTCTAAAGGAGCGCAACCCATCCTGGGGTGTGCGTGATATCGCTGATCTTGAACAAGTGGGTGAGGCCGCTGGACTTAATCTCCGCGAGACGATTGAGATGCCTACCAACAATATGTTGCTGGTCTTCTCCAGCAGTAGTGCCTGAACGACAAGTGGGCGCGAAAGAGACGTGGGCCTATAGCAGCATTCGGCCCCTTTGCTGCCGTTCGAGGTCGATCCGAGGAACGTGCGGTATGTGCTAGAATGCGGCCCGAAGGCGGAATGCGACAGACGCGGTGCGAGGGGCGGTGTGATCGTACCGGAATTCGCGCGACCGAGAGCCGACGTTGTGCTCTTGAAAGGGGAGACGAGGACGATGCCGACACCACATCAGCCCAGTCTAATAGTTCGACAGAAATCCCCACAGAACATCGAGTTTCCGTTTGCGTCGCTCTCCGATTGGCTGATCCCAACCGAGCTGTTCTTCGTGCGAAACCATTTCCCATCGCCGGACCTCGATGCGCGAGACTGGAGATTGCGCGTTGGCGGGGCGGTGGAGCGGCCGATCGAACTTGACCTCGACAGCATCAAGGCGATGCGGAGCACGACTTTCACCGCCGTCGTCGAGTGTGCAGGGAACGGGCGCGTCTACTATGTGCCGCCGAAGGAGGGGTTGCAGTGGCAGAACGGAGCCGTCGGCAATGCCGCGTGGACAGGTGTTCTTCTGCGCGAGATTTTGGAAATGGCGGGCGTTAAGCGAACCGCACGTGAGGTTCTGCTCGCAGGCGCCGACAGCGGCGTCGTCGACACGAACAAGAAAACGGCTTCTCCCGGCCCCATCGCTTTTGCGCGCAGTTTACCGCTTGAGAAGGCCATCGCTGACAGCACGATCCTTGCCTATTCGATGAACGAGGAGCCGTTGACGCGCGATCACGGCTACCCGCTACGCGCGGTCGTGGGTGGCTGGTTCGGCATGGCTTGGGTCAAGTGGATCACGCATATCACGGTTGTGGAGCAACCGTTCCTTGGCTACTGGCAGGCGCGCGACTATTTCCGTTGGGAGCGCAGCCTCGGGGAACCCAGGCTGGTCCCCCTTGCGGAGATGGAGGTCAAAGCGCAGATCGCGCGTCCCGTACAGGGGGCGCATCTCATCGTCGGCCAACCGTACCGGATTTTCGGAGCCGCCTGGAGCGGAGAGGCTGTTATCCGGCAGGTGCAGGTCTGCACCGGAGATGGCAGGGGCTGGCGCGAGGGGAGGCTCCTCGAAACAGAACGTCCCTTTGCATGGCGCTTGTGGGAGTACATGTGGACCCCTGAAGAAGTGGGGCGATATATACTGCGATGTCGCGCGATCGATGGGGCGGGGTGCGTGCAGCCCGACCTCCAGCGTTCCGACTGCGAGAGCTACGCGGCCAATTGGATCGTTCCGGTGGAGGTTAGTGTCGTTGCCGAGCCACAGACGTACGAGGAGGAATTCGTGATCTAATCACCCGCATGGGGCGCAATGGCGGCTTTTGGCGCAACGCGGCCCGCGTTGTCACTGCGTCATGTCCGCTTTGCAGCAACGGCGGCCGGTGGCTCGATGACCACTATGGTGAAGGGTTTCGGGTGCCGTCAGGCGTACGAAAGCCTCTCATGCAGGAACCCGCGGTCGGCATTCCGTGAGCTATGGGGTTTTGTGTATCGGATCTTCCGGCGGGCCGCTGCTCGCAGCGTCGCTTGTCGGTCCCAGCGGGTGAAGATTGGTGTTTTCGGGTGTGACGGCCGAGAGTTTCGTGGTGATTGGGAGAGCGTTTGGCCGGTTGGAAGCCAGCGCCATTCGGACTGGCGCAGGCCCTCCCGTTGGCCGGCTCTGTTTTGAGTGGACCATATGAATGGATCTGCCATGCCGGGTCATGACGCACTCTCCCGGTTCGTTGTTGCCTTATCTGGCGGTCCGCGCGGTTGCCGCCAGCGTTCGAACACCTTGACGACGATCATACGTCCGCCGCAGCATGGGCATGGCGGGCGGATATCGTTCGGCTCATCGGTTGCGTCGTCAGCGGGCGGCGGGACAGCGTTCAGGAGTTCGCGGGCGCGAGCGATGCTGATCTTTCGGGAGCTGCCGGCGAGCAGACCGTAATGCCGGATGCGGTGGAACCCGCGCGGCAGGACATGGAGCAGGAAGCGGCGAATGAACTCGACGGTCGCGAGCGTCATGATTTGCTGCCGGTCGCGGCCGTCGCGGCGGTAGTCCTTGTAGCGGAAGGTGACACCGGTCTCGTCGAACGAGATCAGACGACTGTTCGAGATGGCCACCCGGTGCGTATATCGTGACAGATAGGCAAGAACCGCCTCAGGTCCCGCGAAGGGCGGCTTGGCATAAACGACCCAACGCTTCTTTCGCACCGGCGACAGGTACCGTACGAATGCCCGACGGTCAGTGAGATGCGCAGCCGAACCGAAGAAGGCGAGCCGCCCGGCATCGTGGAGTTGGAGCAGTCTCGTGAGGAACAAGCGCCGGAAGAGCTTGCCTAGCACACGCACCGGCAAGAGGAATGCAGGACGTGACGATATCCAGCGTGACCCATCAAGGGAGATGCCGCCGCTTGGCACGATCATGTGAACATGGGGATGATGGGTCATGGCCGATCCCCATGTGTGCAGCACGGCGGTCATGCCGATGCGCGCGCCGAGATGCTTCGGATCGGCGGCGATTGTCAGCATCGTTTCCGATGCGGCCTTGAACAGAAGGTCGTAGACGAGCGCCTTGTTGTAGAAGGCGATCGCGGCGATCTCGGCAGGCAGCGTGAAGACGACATGGAAGTATCCGACCGGCAAGAGATCAGCCTCGCGCTCGGCGAGCCATGTGCGTGCGGCGGCGCCCTGGCACTTCGGGCAATGCCGGTTCCGGCAGGAATTGTAGGCAATGCGCCACTCTCCGCAATCCTCGCAGGCCTCGACATGGCCGCCCAATGCAGCGGTGCGGCAGTGCTCGACCGCCGACATCACTTTGAACTGGGCCAAGCTGAGGTGTCCCCCATGGGCTTTCCGATAGGTCGGCCCGGCAACACGGAAGATATCGGCGACCTCAATCGAGGTGCGCATGGCTCAGCCGTCGGGCGTTTTGCCTTCCATCAGCGCCATCAGCCGGTCGAGGGGCCCTGCGACCGCGTGAATAGTCCGGGTGGAGACCTTCGCATAGAGCGCGGTCGTCTCCAGCTTGCTATGTCCGAGCAGAACCTGGATGACGCGGATATCGGTGCCATCCTCCAGAAGGTGGGTGGCAAAGCTGTGCCGTAGGGTATGCGGGCTGACGCGCTTGTGGATGCCGGCGACCTCCGCAGCTTCCTGAACCGCGCGATGCAGTTGCCGCGACGAGATCGGGTCGGTGCGACTGCGCCCCGGAAACAGCCAGCCATGAGGCAGCATCACGCCGCGCCGCTTTCCTTCGCGCCACCACAGTCGCAGCAGTTCAAGGAGTTGCGGAGAAAGCAGGGCATTGCGATCCTTGCGTCCCTTGCCTTGTTCAACGCGGATCAGCATGCGCGTCGAGTCGATGTCATCGACCTTGAGATGCGCGACCTCGGAGACGCGCAAGCCCGCGCCATAGGCCACGCCAAGCGCCGCTTTGTATTTGATGCCTGGCGCCGCCTCGAGCAACCGCGCAGCTTCCTCCATGCTCAGCACATCGGGTAGCTTGCGTGGATTGCGGGTTATCACCAGCGCTCGCGCCAGATCCCGCCGCTTTAGCGTCACCGCAAACAGAAAGCGTAGCGCCGAAACCGTGCCGTTGATCGTGGCCGGACCCACACCGTTCTCATGCTGATACAACTGGAAATGTCGTATGTCCTCGACCATTGCGGTGTCAGGGGTACGCCCAAGAAACGTGGCGAAGCGCCGGACATGACGGATGTAGTCCTGCTGACTGTGGGATCCCAACCCTCGCATCACCATGTCTTCCTGCATGCGCTGGCGAAGCGGGGTGGTCGGGGCATCATTGGAGAAGCTGGCCATTGAACGTTCCTCTCGTTGAAGGGAACTCAATGGTCAGGCAACACCAACAGCCTGCCCAGAACTTCAGATAATCACACCAACCTCACCGCGCACGCCCTCCCGCGAAGCGGGTTCGTGCATGATGGCGCAGTGCTGCCGTTCACAGACCTAAGGGTGGACGTCGCTCTCGGTCAAGAGTGCCGTTCGTCCACGAGACTGTGCACGGCTCGTTTCCATCGCATCGCTTGCATTTACCGGGGCGTCCACACACGTTCAACTGGATCCGCCAGCGCTGATCAGGCCCTGGGGATTGGAATAGTTTTGCCGCTGGGCTGTCGTCGCTCAGGCGGATTTCATGACCGCCCCCTCGATGACGACGCCGGCGCTTACATATTTCCATAGCGCCACCAGCAGCTTGCGGGCGAGCGCCACGATCATCGACTTTTTGAAGCGTCCGCCATTGCGTGCGACGCGTTCCTTAAACCAGCACGAGAGCATTGAACCCGGTTGGTAGCGCAGCCATAACCACGCAAGCTCGACCATCGCCGTTCGCAGCCGTGGATTACCCGCTTTTGAGACGCCCAGGCGACCGCAATTGCAATCGAGCCGAATCCATAACTCTGGTTGCGTCTAGCGGAGGATGCTAGTCAGGACAGCCGAGAGCTCTGAATATAAAACGGATCTGGTCACGCAAGCCCGCCTCGGTATGTTCACCGCTTTGGACTCCCTGCTCGACGAGAATGGGGTGGTAGAACGGCATGAAGGCGTTCATTATACTTCGGGCGGCTTGCGCGGCATCTTCAACACCAAACTCGTGTGCGGCCATCCCTTCGCGAACAATCGTCTCGATGATCACCACGATCTGGTCACTATGGGCTCTGATGATTGCCCAGTTCTCCTCCGTTGCTGCGACGATCAGATCGTGGACCGGCTTCTCTTTGATGAACGTCGTTTTTCTTTTCTGGTGGAGGATATTCAAAAGATCTACGAGCTTCTCGTGAGCCGGCGCCTGCATCCGGGCGATCGCATCTGCGCGCCGAGCAGTTTCCGCGAAGAAGCGGCCACAGATCGACCTGTTGATTGCCGCCCTCGAGGGAAAAAAACGGTAGATATTGGCGCTGCTCATTCCGAGGCAGGATGCAATGTCGGCCACCGAGGTCTTTTGGTAACCGATGCGGCGAAAGTGCTCTTCCGCCACATCCAGAATCCGCTCCCGAAAGAGGTCGACGTCAATCTCTATACGGGTACGGCGGCTCATGGCGTCTCCAGCGCGAAGTTTCTAACCAACTGGCGTTCCTAGACACCTCCGATTTTTGCCGGTGGTCCGCTTCTCTGACGCACATCGGCAGGCATGGGAAATAGCACGTGAGAAACCGGCGCGACGTCTTGAACACGAAACGCTACTCAGCGGCCATCGCCCTCGGTGGCTCCAGCTCATCAATCGTTTCTCCATGTCTCTCCTCTCTCGTTGGCTTGATCCGAAACCACACAGCGTAAAGCGCTGGCAGAAAGAGCAGGATCATCACTGTGCCCGCTGCCGTTCCGCCAATCAGTGTGTATGCCATCGACCCCCAGAACACCGAATGCGTTAAGGGTATGAATGCGAGAATGGCTGCCAGCGCAGTCAGGATCACGGGTCGTGTCCGCTGCACCGTCGCTTCAATAACGGCATGATAGTCGTCGAGGCCAGCCGCCTTGTTTTCCTTGATTTGCTCAGTCAGGATCAGCGTGTTGCGCATGAGGATACCGGCCAATCCTATCAGTCCGAGAATGGCGTTGAAGCCGAAAGGCTGATTGAACAGGAACAGGGTCGGGACGACTCCGGCAAGTCCGAGGGGCGCGGTTAACATCACCATCGTCATCGTCGACAGGCTGCGCACCTGGAGGATAATGACAATCAACATGGCCGCGATCATCAGCGGAAAAACCTGAACAAGTGCGACATTGGCCTTGAGCGACTCCTCGATATTGCCGCCCATCTCGATGCGATATCCAACCGGAAGCGATGCGATGAGCGGCTGAAGTGCCTTCATGACCTGCTGGGAAACTTCCGGGGGTTGCGTCGACTCGTTGATATCGGAGCGTATCGTGATCACCGGCGTGCGGTCACGGCGCTTCAGGATTGGCTCCTCGAACCGGATCTCCGAATGCCCGATCTGATCGAGGGGGACCTGACGGCCATCCCTGCTCATGAGCGAGAAATCGCTCAGCCGTGACGGATCAAGTCGGTTATCACCTGCGCTGCGTGCGACAACGGGGACGTTGCGGATGTTGTCGCGCACCTGTGTGACCGGAATGCCGCTGAGCAGCAACTGCATCTGCTGGGCTGCCTCCGAGGGTGAGAGACCGATCAGATTGAGCCGGTCCTGATCCGGAACAAACCGCAGCACAGGGGTTCGGTTGCCCCAATCCCGGTTGGCCTGTCGTACATCGGGTACACTTTTCATAATTGCCAGGGCTTGCTCGGAAATCTTGTACAACTCATCCTGATCCGGTCCCATGATCCGAAACTCGACCGGAAACGGCGTGTAGGGGCCAAATACAAGCTGCGTTACACGGACAGATGCTTCAGGAACGATCCCTTCCGAAATGGCGGCGCGAAGGCGGTGCTTCAAATCCTCGCGTGCATGGGCATCGGGCGTCAGCACAACGACCTTGGCGAAAGCAGGATCGGGAAGTTCCGGCGCCATGGCAAAGAAGAAGCGGGGAGCGCCCTGCCCTACATAGCTGGTTACGATTTTCGCTTCCGGCTGCGTTTGCAGCCAGGCTTCGACTTTCTCTACTGCGGCTGTCGTGGTTTCGATGCTCGTACCTTCGGGCATACGAACTTCGACCAGCACCTCGGGCCGATCCGATGTCGGGAAGAACTGTTGTTTTACGCTTCCCATCCCGACGACCGAAACAGCCATCGTGATGCCGACCACAGCGCAAGTCACGAACTTGTGGCGAACCGCAAACTTGATGATGGAGCGCAGGCGCCGGTAGTTCGGCGTATCATAGATGGCGTGGTGTCCGCCTTCGACCGGTTTGATGTTCGGCAGCATTTTTACACCGAGGTATGGCGTAAAGGTCACCGCGATGATCCAGGAGACGATCAGGGCGAACCCCACGACCCAGAAGATGTTGCCAGCGTACTCACCAGCCGTCGATCGAGCGAAGCCCACAGGCATCAGCCCGATAATCGTGACCAGCGTACCGGACAGCATCGGCGCCGCCGTATGGCTCCAGGCATAGGCGGCCGCCTTGATGCGGTCCATGCCCTCTTCCATCTTCACGACCATGACTTCGATCGCGATGATAGCATCGTCCACTAGAAGCCCCAGTGCAAGGATCAATGCGCCAAGCGTAATACGATCGAAAAACCGTCCGGTTTCCAGCATGATGAGGAAGACGACGGCGAGCGTCAGCGGCACAGCAAGCGCCACAACGATGCCGACGCGCCAGCCCAAAGCGACCAGGCTGACGAACAGCACGACGCCAAGCGCCATGGCGAACTTCAGCATGAACTCGCCGACCGCCTCGTCAATATTGACGGCCTGATCGCTGACTTTCGTGAGCGTCATGCCGAGCGGCAGTGTCTGCGCGATCGCGGCGGACCGCGCTTCAAGCGCCTTGCCGAGCTCAAGGCCATTCCAGCCCGGTTGCATCACTGCACCCAGCATGATTGTCGGCTCGCCCTCATGGCGGATGATGTAGGTTGCGGGATCCTGATAGCCGCGCCGCACATCCGCCAGATCGGAGAGCTTCAGCGTCCGGCTGGCCGCAGCGATCGGCGTGTCGGCAATCGCCTGCACACTGTTATAGGCTCCGTCGAAACGGATGAAGACCTGGGGGCCACGCGTGTCGATAGAGCCGGCCGGCGTGACCGTGTTCTGTCTTTGCAAGGCTGCGGCGATATTCCGAGTGTTGCCAGTTTGGCATAGGAGAATTCGACGAAAATCTGTTCTGGGCGCTCTCCGAGAATGTTGATTTTCTTGACGCCCGGAACATGCAGGAGATCCTGACGGATGACCTCCGCCTGGCGAACGAGGTCGCGCATCGGCATCCCCTTCGCCTTCAGTGCGTAAAGTCCGAAGCTCACGTCCGAGTATTCATCATTGACAAAGGGACCCATGACACCGGGCGGAAGATTTCGGGCTTCGTCGCCGAGCTTTTTGCGAGCCTGATAGAACTCTTCTGCGACGGCGCTCGCCGGAGTATTATCCTTCAGTGTCACGGTGAGGAAGGCGTAGCCAGGCCGCGTCGTTGTTTCGACACGGTCGTACCAGGTGAGTTCCTGGATACGCTTCTCAAGCGGCTCAGCGACAAGGTCCTGCATTTCTCGCGCCGTAGCGCCCGGCCAAACCGAGGTGACCGTAAGGGTTTTGATGGTGAAGGAGGCATCCTCAGCCCGGCCCAGCTTGACGAAGGCGTAGGCTCCTGCGGCGGCCAAGAGGACTATGAAGAATAACGTGACGGCGCGTTCGCGGACAGCGATGGCGGAAAGATTGAAGCTCATTATTTCGTCACCTCTTGCTGCGAGGCAATCCTGACGGCCGCACCATCGTCGAGGAGATGCGCGCCCAGAGCAACAACCTGCTCGCCAATTCCAATTCCCGTGACAAATGCCGTTTCCTCGCCGATCTGCTGAACTTTGACCGGGGTGAACTTAACGGTGGATGTGCCGCCATCAACAGCCCACACACCCGTGCGGTTACCGTCGTCCAGGATGGAGCCTACGGGAACAGCGACCTCCAACTGCCTGTCCGCGTCCAGAATTTTAATCGTCACCGTCGAGCCGAGCGGAGCAGATGCGGCGGAGCCTTCAAGAACATAACGCGCGTCATAAGTCCGGGTCTGGGGATCGGCAGCGTCGGAAATCTGTCGCAAACGAGCTTTTCCGCTGAGACCGTCGCCTCCGTAGACACTGGCCTCCGCCACGGACCCTAGCCGGGGTCGTAAAGTCTCAGGTAGCCACACAACAGCTTCCCGCGGTCCAGCCTGCGCGAGTTGAACCACCGTCTGGCCTGCTGTCACGACTTGCCCGGGATCTCCAAGCGTATTGACGACCGTTCCATCCGAATCTGCGAGAAGAACGGAATAGGTGGCCGCATTTTCCGCAACCTTGGCGTCGGCTTCAGCCGCGGCGAGCTGTGCGGAGGCCGTATCGAGAGCCGCCTTTGCCTGTTCATAACGCTGTTGAGTGGCAGCCAATCCATTTTTCACCAGCGTCGCATATCGTTTTTCATCTGCCTGTGCTTGGGTCAGGACGGCACGCGCTGCGGTAACCGTATTGCGCTTCGCTGTCAGCGCGAGCTGGAGATCGGTTTCATCAATGCGCATCAGGGTCTGGCCTTGTCTCACTTGCTGGCCCACATCGACCATCCGCTGAACGATCTTGCCCGGGACCCGAAACCCGAGGTTGCTCTGTACGCGCGAAGCGACCGTGCCGGTAAACGAGCGCTCCGCCGTTTCCGTCTTTGTCGCTTCTGCCACCCTTACCAGTGGTGAAGCCGTCCGTGGGTCCGCAGCCTCGGCTTCCCGCTTAGGGGATTCGAAAACCAGGAAAAAGGCAGCCGCCCCCGCCGCTGCAACGAGACCCACGAAAGTCAGGACATGTTTGCGTTTCATTTTAAGTTCTCTTCTTGACCAGCGACCGGGATGATTTAGATTGCGATCTAACTCTATTTGCGTTATAGATGTCAAATGAAATCTAATCGGAGATCAATATGAGAGTGAGCCGCGCACAGGCCGAGGAAAATCGAGAGACCGTGATCAACGTCGCCAGCCGTCTGTTTCGAGAGCACGGCTTCGATGGTATTGGCCTCAAGGATCTGATGAAGGGTGCCGGCCTGACGCAAGGCGGGTTCTACAAGCAGTTCTCATCCAAGGACGATCTCGCAGCCCAGGCGTCCAGGCGCGCACTGGAAAGCGCTACGCGGAGATGGTCGACGGCGGCCGCGACCAGCTCCGATCCCCTTGAAGCAGTCATGGAGTTCTATCTCTCACCGGGCCATCTCGGGGAAAAGGCCGACGGTTGCCCTTTGGTGGCGTTGGGATCGGACGCGGCCCGGCAGAATGCAGAAGTTAGACGCCCTTTCGAGGATGGGATCCGGGCTCACTTTGAGGTGCTGGATGAACTGATGGGCGACGCCCGGAGCTCCAATCCCAGCGGCAAGGCGATGGCGATACTGTCTCTCATGGTGGGCGCCGTCACGCTGTCGCGGATTATGGAGGACGAGAGTTTGTCGCAAGGCATCCTCGACGCAGCTGCTGGCGAAGTCAGGCGCATTGCGCACGGTGATGATGTCGCCTGAAGGCTGTCGTTGGGTTCGATGACCTGGTGCGGATGAGGACCCGCGTTGAGCTATCGCCCGAATGTGCGGGCACAGCGCCCGCCCTTTGAACTCTTGCGCAAACTGCATGATTTGAGAATGGGTCTGGCGGTATCGTCGGCCGGCACGCTTGAGGCGTGCCAATTTTTAATAAGAAGACAAGTGGAAAACAGATGCGTCGTATCGTTGTAACAGGAATGGGAGCTGTCAGCCCCCTTGGAGCCAATGTCGGTATCTCTTGGGCACGTCTCCTTGCGAGTCGAAGCGGCATTCGGCGACTGGGAGACGACGTGGTCGGAGACCTCCCGTCAAAAATAGGGGGAGTGGTCCCCTCGTTCACTGAAGATCCTGAAGGCGGCTTCGATCCGGATACGGTCCTGGCGCCGAAGGACCAACGCAAGGTCGACCGGTTCATCATCTTCGCACTGGCGGCCGCTGAAGAGGCGCTCGCGCAGGCGAAGTGGAAGCCGGTTTCGAATGATGACCGGCTGCGAACCGCGACGATCATCGCTTCGGGTATCGGCGGCTTTCCCGCAATCACCGAAGCGGTCCGCACCGTCGATCAACGCGGTGTCCGCCGTCTTTCGCCCTTCACCATACCGTCGTTTCTCGTCAACCTCGCAGCGGGACAAGTCTCGATCCGTTTCGGCTTCAAGGGTCCCCTCGGCGCGCCCGTGACGGCATGTGCTGCCGGTGTTCAGGCGATCGGCGATGCCGCCAGGCTAATCCGATCCAATGAAGCTGACATTGCGATATGCGGCGGAACGGAAGCCTGCATGAATATCGTCAGTCTTGGGGGCTTTGCCGCCGCCAGATCGCTATCGACCGGCTTCAACGAAACCCCGAGCCAGGCATCCCGCCCTTTCGACATGATGCGCGATGGCTTCGTTATGGGCGAGGGATCGGGCATGTTAGTCATCGAAGCGTTGAGCCATGCACTTGCTCGCGGTGCCACGCCGCTTGCCGAACTCGTCGGATACGGCACGACAGCCGACGCCCATCACATTACCTCCGGTCCCGAAGATGGGAACGGCGCGCGCAGAGCCATGGAGATCGCTATCGCGCAGGCTGGAATAGCCGCGCATGAGATCGGTCATCTGAACGCGCACGCCACCTCGACACCAGTTGGAGATCTCGGTGAGATCAGGGCCATCAAGACTGTGTTCGGTTCCGACAACACCATCGCTGTGAGCGGTACGAAATCAGCCACAGGACATCTGCTCGGCGCGGCTGGTGGACTGGAAGCTATCTTCACGATTTTGGCGCTCAAGAACCGGATCGCGCCACCGACCCTGAACCTGAGTTCTCCGGATCAGGAAGCCGACGGTATCGACTTCGTCGCAAACCAAGCGCGCCAATTAGACGCTGAATACGCAATATCCAACGGTTTCGGCTTTGGCGGGGTCAATGCCAGCGCACTCTTCAGACGGTGGACATAAAGGGATTAGTGGTAGCAATCCACCGTTGGCTGACACTCATCGCAGCGGCCGCCCCGTCCTGAAACTACCCTTGCTTGGGAGCTGACCTTCTATGAACCAAACGATGGTTACTGCACCGAATATACGTCCCCTCCAGCCAAGGATTGCCGTCATTGGCGTGGGTGAGGTCAGCAACGTTCCTGGGGAAAGAAGACAGGCATGAAGGCGGGCGCGTGTTACTTAAAGGCATGCTTCTGCCAGACTGCTGAGAGCCTGACAGAGGCCAAGTGATCGGTATTTCCGTCATACTCTGATGCCAGGCCGCCTTCGTATTCCTGGAGCTGCTTGATCCCCCTCTCAAGCCGTTCGCTCCCAGCCACGGTCAGAAAAAGCCGCCGCGCTCTGCGGTCGGTGACATCGACCGGCGCAAAAACCAATTCTTGCCTCATCAGAGGCTTGAGGTTCGCCGCAATCGTCGAAGCATCGATGCCGAGGCTGCGGGAGAGATCGGCGGCTCTAGGGGACCCCCGCCTCGGCGATTGCCGCAAGCAGCAATGTCTGCTCGGCAGTCAGTCCTGTCGCTCGCAATGCAGAGTCAGCGCCGCGCGAAATAATGCGATTGGCCCGTTGAAGTACAAAGCATAGATCATTGGCGATGGGGTTTTCCGCGATGTCGGTGGCGATCGGTTCCCGATCAAAGAATATCGCTTTCGTCATTCCTGTATGGCCCCGGGTGGCGCGTCCGCTCACCATCAAAATTAGATTGCGCCCAACCTCTATACGTGATTTAGATTTTAAACGCAATCTATATTCAAGCAGCATGATTCTCTGCCTGCCACTTCTGAAGCGACCAGGTCGAGCGGCCGCGCAGGGTCGCCTGGATTGGCGCAGGGATTGCGTTTGGAGTCACACTGATCATCGGCCTCCTCGCTGCGGTGTTCCCGCATGTTTGGATGAAGCCGTTCACCAGCGACCCGAACGTACAGGAAATGGGATCCCTTTATCTGCGAACGGTAGCACCTGCATACGGGGCGATTGGATTGGGTCTGGCCCTTTACTTCGGGAGCCAGGGAACCAAGCGTGTGCTTCTTCCCGTACTGGCCTGAACCGTGAATGATTGTGGCTGCGGGTCTGGGATGGTCCGCGGTGATCTGGTATGGAGCGAGCGTCGGCGTCCTGTTCCAAACCGTCGCCGTGGCGGCGCTCGCTTACGGAATGCTCACAGCCGCAACCGTTCTTCCGCGTCGGATGTTTCGAGCGCGAGGATTCCGAGCACAACCAAGTGTAAGTAAATCGACCGCGCCTTATTGTTTGATCAATCAAGCTGAATCTCTCACAACAAGCTTGCCCTGGAGGTTAACTGTCTCTCTCGGTGCTCTTTCCAAAATCATGTCTATTGCCGCTTTGACCATCTGATCGGTCGGCTGCTCATAGGTTGTCAGGCCGTATGCTGGTGACGCCGCTGGGGCAGCGTTATCGAAGCCCACAATGGCGAGATCGTTGGGAACACGTAAGCCGAACTCGCTGCGGGCAACATCCATCGCTCCGAACGCGAGGGCATCGTTTTCACACATGAGGACATCGATCCGGTCTTCCGGCGCAACTTGGGACAGATAGTCCCGGGCTGCCTGCGCACCTGCTTCTGCGCTATAGCGCTCGGCAGACATCTCCACGAGTTCGACGCCGAGAGTGGTTCGCCAGAACTCCTTAAAGTTCCTGCGCCTGCCAAGCGCCGTAGACAGGGAGCGAGCTCCGGCCATAAATCCCGGCCTCCGATACCCCCTATTTAATAGGTGCTTGCCGATCGCGGCAATCGCCACGGCCGCATCGCAGGAGATGGCGGGAACACCTTCGATCTGGCTATCCCGAGCGAGAACAAACATCGGAGGGCCGCCGCGTCCCAGCTTATGGTCCGTCAACATCTCGTCGCGAAACGCTGTGCCAAATAGCACGATCGCATCAACCTGCCGCTGCTCGGCATTCAATATGGCATGCACGTGGCTGTAGTGCTGATTGATATTGATCAGCATCGTCACGAGCCCCTCAGCCTGCAGGCTGGCGGTCAGCTTTTCAAGAAACGGAAGCTTGTGCGGGTTTTCAAAGTCGTCGATGAGAACCGCGACCTGATGTGTAGAATTGGTGGCAAGGCTCCTAGCCAACAGGTTTGGCCGATAATTGAGTCGTGCTGCCGCCTCCAGCACTTTGGCTTTGCTTGCTTCCGTGATCGATGCACCGGGGGTAAATGCGCGGATGACCGTCCACTTTGAAACGCCCGCCTCTAACGCCACATTTTGCGCCGTCGCTCGCTTCATGGTCGATCTTCTCCCTTTCGAAACGTTTATTCCATTTCTGCCGAATGGCGAAATGAATGGTTGATTTCTTTTAGCAAGAATCTTATAGCTATGCACGTTTGCTACCGGTAGCAAAAAATATGCACCCGGTAGCAAGTTGGAGGACGGCGCCGTCTGAGGCGTTTTGGTGGTTCTCGCGAGGTGTGGGACGCCCTTTGGGAGGAGTTTTTATGAAATCGCTTATTAAGAAGCTTGCGCTCGGTGTTTCGATCGTTGCAGCTGTTGCGGGTGCCGGAAGCCTGGCGTCCGCAAAAGACATCAAGATCATTGCTGTGACACATGGCCAGGCGAACGACCCCTTCTGGTCGGTGGTCAAGAATGGTGTGACAGCCGGTGCGATGGATGCCGGCGTCCAGGTTGATTATCGCGCGCCCGAAACGTTCGATATGGTGGCCATGAGCCAGCTGATCGACGCTGCGGTCAACCAGAAGCCCGATGGTCTGATCGTGTCGATCCCGGATGCTTCGGCTCTCGGACCGTCGATCGAAAAAGCCGTTGCTGCTGGTATTCCGGTGATCTCGATCAACTCCGGCTCCGATGTATCGAAGCAACTCGGCGCTCTGCTGCATGTCGGCCAGGACGAGTACGGTGCGGGTAAAGCTGCCGGAGAGAAGCTGAAGGAGATGGGCGGCAAGACCGGCATCTGCATCAACCAGGAAGTCGGCAACGTCTCGCTCGACCTGCGCTGCAAGGGCTTCTCGGATGGGTTTGGCGGCACTGTCACTGTCCTTCCCGTGTCCAACGATCCGGCGGAAGTCGAAGCCAAGGTCACAGCGGCTCTGAGCGCGAACGATGCGGTCGACACCATCATGGCGTTGGGTGCAAGCACTGCCGGCGAGCCCGCTCTCGCAGCCGTCAAGGACGTTGGCAAGACAGGCAAGGTCAGTGTGGCGACCTTCGATCTTTCTGCCGATTTCCTGAAAGCAGTCGCTGCGGGCGAAGCCGCGTTTGCCATCGATCAGCAGCAGTTCCTGCAGGGTTAGTCTTCCTGGCCAACAACGCGAAATACGGCCTCATCCCGGGTGGCAACGTACCCTCGGGTCCGAACCTGATCACCAAGGATAAGGCCGCTCAGGTCGTCGAGCTGTCCGCACAGGGTATCCGTTGATCCATCTCCAGTCGCGCTAGCGCGCGTCGGCAGCCCCGCCAACAGGAGGGCTGCCGATCACCCTTTCGCATTGTCCTGCATGGCTGTGGCGTATGACGCCCACGGGAGGAACCATGACCGAAATTAGCAGAATTCCAGCCACACCGATTAAATCCGACGAACGCATGAAGAAGGTCAGTGTTCTGACAAGTCTGATGCGACGTCCCGAACTTGGCGCCGTTGCGGGCCTCTTGATGGTGGTGACCTTTTTCTTCTTCACCGCCGACGCGTCGATGTTCTCCTTGTCGGGCCTGATGACCATCCTGGCGCCGGCGTCGCAGCTGGGCATCCTCGCCATCGCAGCGTCCATGCTGATGATCGGTGGCGAGTTCGATCTCTCCATCGGCTCGATGGTGGCCTTCGCAGGTCTGATTTTCGGTGGCCTCTTGGTCAATTTTGGCCAGCCACTCTGGATCGCGATTCTTTTCACCTTGCTCTTTGCCGCCGTGCTCGGCGCCGTCAACGGGCAGATCGTCATACGGACGCGGCTTCCCTCGTTCATCGTCACCCTGGCTTTTCTGTTCATCCTGCGCGGATTGACGCTTGTCGGCCTGAAATGGGCCACCGGCGGATCGACGCAGCTTCGCGGTATCAGCGAAGCCGTTGGCGACACCCCCATTGCGAGCCTGTTCTCAGGCCTGGCCTTCCAAGGCTTCTTTGCCTGGCTTGCCGAAAACGACCTGATCGAGAAATTCGACAATGGCGTGCCGAAGGTCGCAGGCGTGCCGGTCTCCGTGGTCTGGTTCATCGGTCTTGCCGGCGTCGCGACCTGGGTCCTGTTGCGCACCCGGGTTGGGAACTGGATTTTCGCCGTCGGAGGTGATGCCAATGCTGCCCGAAACTCCGGCGTACCGGTCGATCGCGTCAAGACCGGTCTGTTTGCCTTGACCGCATGTGCTGCCGCCCTCGTCGCCATCATCACGGTGCTCGATGCCGGATCGACTGACGCCCGGCGCGGTTTCCAGAAGGAGTTCGAAGCCATCATTGCAGCTGTCATCGGCGGAAGTCTGCTGACGGGCGGTTATGGTTCGGCCATCGGCGCGTTCTTCGGAGCCATCATTTTCGGCCTCGTCTCCATTGGCCTCACCTACACCAAGTTCGACTCGGACTGGTTCCAAGTCTTTCTCGGCTCGATGCTGCTGCTTGCCGTCCTCTTCAACAACTTCATCCGTCGCAAGGTCACAGGGGAGCGCTGAGCATGGCTGACATGAAATCCAATTCCGCAGCCGCGATCATCGAGGCCAAGGACATCGTGAAGCACTATGGCTCGGTCATCGCGCTGTCGGGAATCTCGATGAAGGTGCTGCAGGGCGAAGTCCTTTGCCTGCTCGGCGACAATGGCGCCGGCAAGTCGACGCTGATCAAGACGCTGTCCGGCGTGGTCAAACCGTCCGGTGGCGAACTGCTCGTCGAAGGAAAGCCTGTCACGTTCTCCAGCCCGCGTGACGCGCTCGATGCCGGCATTGCAACCGTCTACCAGGATCTGGCCATGATCCCGCTGATGTCCGTGACGCGCAACTTCTTCATGGGGCGTGAGCCGCGCAAGGGGATCCCGCCCTTCCGCTACATCGACTTCAAGCATTGCGATGCCGTGACCCGGGAGGAGATGCACAAGATCGGGATCGATGTCCGTGATCCGAACCAGGCAGTCGGAACCCTGTCGGGCGGCGAACGGCAATGCGTGGCGATCGCCCGTGCAGTCTATTTCGGGGCGAAGGTTCTCATCCTCGACGAGCCGACATCTGCGCTGGGCGTGGCACAGACGTCCATGGTTCTCAAATACATCAACCATGTGCAGCAGAAGGGACTTGGGGTTATTTTCATCACGCACAATGTGCGCCACGCCTTCGCCGTCGGCAATCGCTTCACCATCCTAAATCGGGGCAAGACGCTGGGCACCTATGCCAAGAGCGAGATTTCCATCGACGAGCTTCAAAACATGATGGCCGGCGGCAAGGAGTTGCAGGCGCTCTCCAACGAGCTCGGCGGCACCATCTAATTCATAGAACAGGACTGAAATGATGACGGAAGAACACGCACATCCAGGGCCTTTCACGCTGGCAGTCTGCGCGGAAATGGTTTTCCGCTCCCTGCCGGTCACGGAGCGACTGAAGCGGATTGCAGAGCTTGGGTTTGTCGCCGAGATCTGGGACTGGACCAAGCATGACATTCCTGCGCTTGCCCGGTCCGGCGCGACGTTCTCGTCGATGACGGGGTACATCACCGGCACGCTCGCGGACGATGAGGGCGCCGATGAGCTGATCAGGACGGCGCGCCTGTCTATCCCTGTTGCAAAGGAACTCGGTTGCCCCAGGCTCAATCTGCACGGGACAGGCCTCGACGGACAGGGGCTGCCGGTGGTCAAGTCGGAAGGCGTCACTGGCGCCATGTGGCTAAAGGCGAGAGATACGCTCAACCGCATCGCGGATCTTGGCGAAGAAGAGGGAGTGACTTTCGTTCTCGAAAACCTGAACGAAGCGGTCGATCATCCGAAGACGCCCTTCGCCAAGGCGGCCGACACGATCGCACTGGTTTCAGCCATCGACCGGCCATCGCTGAAGCTCAACCTCGATCTCTATCACGCACAGATCGGGGAAGGGAATCTCATCGAGCTTTGCCGTCAGGCGCTTCCGTTCATCGGTGAAATCCAGGTGGCGGATGTGCCCGGCCGCAAGGAACCCGGCACCGGGGAGATCAATTATCCTGCCATCGCCCGTGCTCTCGATGCCATGGGCTACGCCGGCGTCATCGGTTTAGAAGCCTGGCCATCCGAAGACGACGAGCTGGCGCTGAGCCGTTTCCGCCAGGCGTTCACCCTCTAACGATCCCTCTCTGCGCGCCCGTTCGTCAGGCACGTGCGACGACATGTCAAAAGGAATGCAAATGCTGAAAGTTGGTCTTCTCGGTGCAGGGCGGATTGGTAACGTCCACGCCAAAGCGATGACGTCCAATCCCGGAAGCGCGCTGGTCGCGGTCGCGGATGTCAACACGGACGCCGCCGCAAAGCTCGCGGCCCAATACGGAGCCGAGGCCCGTTCCAGCCTCGACATCATCAACGATCCCGCCATCGACGCCGTGCTTATAGCGACATCGACGGACACCCATTCGGACCTGATAGAGGCAGCGACGAAGGCCGGCAAGGCAGTGCTGTGCGAGAAGCCTGTCGATCTCAGCCTCGAACGGGCACGCGCATGCCAGATCGCAGCTGCTGCAACGGGCAAACCCGTGATGATCGGTTTCAACCGCCGCTTCGATCCAAACTTCGCGGCTCTCAAGACTGCCGCCGACCGGGGCGAGATCGGCAAGACGGAACTGCTGTCGATCACCTCCTTCGATCCTGCACCGCCTCCGGTGTCCTACATAAGGGTCTCTGGCGGGTTGTTCCGGGACATGATGATCCACGACTTCGACATGGCATGCTGGATCTTCGGTGGAGCGCCTGAGACTGTCACGGCCATCGGAAGTTCGATCGTCGATGCTGATATCGGCGCCGCCGGTGACGTCGATACCGCCGCCGTCACGCTCAAGTTCGCCGATGGCCGCATCGCCGTCATCAAGAACAGCCGGCGAGCCGTCTACGGCTACGATCAGCGTATTGAGTTGTTGGGCTCGGAGGGGCTGCTGGCAGCCGGCAACATCCTGGAGAATACCTTGACCAAGGCCACCAAGGATGGAGTGACAGGCGCCAAGCCGGAATTCTTCTTCCTCGAACGCTACATGCGAGCATATTCCATCGAATGGAACGCATTCGTCGAAGCCATTACGTCCGGATCAGCGCTGCCAGTTTCGCTTGATGACGGCGTCAAAGCGCTCGCTGTCGCGGAGGCGGCGACACGCTCCCTGGCAACCGGACAAACCGTTCGCCTTGCCGACATATTCTGAAGGCTGGTGGGGAGCCATGCCTGCGCTCGAAACGGCCATGGCTCCGGATTCCACTTTCCGGAGCCTCAAAGACCAGATCGCTAAACGAGAGCTGCTCTTCCCCGCTCGGGTCGAGGAAGTTGCAAGATTGTGCTTGGATTGCCCCGACGTGCTTGCCTTTAGCTCTGCCAATAACATTGCAAAACGTGCCGGGGTCTCAAGCTCGACGGTGTTGAGGTTTGTCAGTATGATCGGCTTCTCGAACATCAAAGAAGCGCGTGAGATGTTTCAGAATGAAGTTCGGTTTCGATCCCGCTGTCGAAACGGAACTGACCGGCGAAGAAATAGATGCGGTCGATTAAACAACAAAGAGAGTGCTGACGATTTCGGGTCTATTTCGCTCGAATAATGCTGAAATGCAAGGCTTCCTCCGATCGATAATATGCACATGCAGCTTGCAATCTGTTCGGCGACCGCCTCTTCGTGGCCAACTGCCGCCTGGACGGCAAGACCGCGGCCCGCCGCCTGTGAACCGTAAAAAGTCCTCAAGCGCAAATACTTTACCCACCTCGGGATGAACAGATCACGACGGTAAGTTCGAGAGTGGGCAGGACATCACCGAGGCGCTCATACCGGCGGCGTACGGCGATCGAGACCGTCACCTCCTGGCCGGAGCTTGACAACGCGTATACCGAGTCCCGATAGCCTGGCATGATAGTGCCACGGGACGCCCTCGGCGAAGCCCGTGACGACCTGCGGCGGCGTGCAGTTGACGGTGACCTCCAGCAGATCGCGTCGATCGAGGCGTAGTAGACCACCATGCAGCGCCGCCGGAGCGATGCGCCTAAGATTTGCGGATCACATCTCCTTTTTAGATTGCGTTCGAGCTCTATATCGCGCATAGATTTCTATCGCAATCTAAAAAGGTGACAGGGCACCTAAGTCGCAGACAGCCCGCCCGACATTTTCAAAAACGCGGTTCAGCACACAGAAAGAAGTGATTTCCATGAACAAGACCAATCTCGGCGTCGCCCTGGTGACTGGGGCATCCACCGGCATCGGGTATGCAACCGCCGCCGCCCTGCAGAACGCGGGCTTTCGCGTTTTCGGAACCAGTCGCCGTCTCTCTGCCCAGAGGAGCGACGGCGTTTTCATGCTGACTTGCGACGTGACCGACGATACCTCTGTGGCGAAACTGGTTGATGACGTACTGGCAGAGGCCGGGCGCATCGATCTTCTTGTCAATAATGCTGGCATGGGCCTGCTTGGTGGCGCGGAGGAGTCCTCAATGACCCAGGCTAAGTCGCTATTCGATGTGAACGTCTTCGGCGTTTTCCGCGTGACCAACGCGGTGTTGCCGGCAATGCGACGCCAAGGGAAGGGCAGGATCGTTAATTTGAGCTCGGTACAGGGGTTCATCCCCGCACCTTATTTCGCGCTCTACTCGTCGACCAAACATGCCATCGAGGGTTATTCCGAGTCGCTCGATCACGAATTGCGCGCCTTCGGCATTCGCGTTTCGTTGGTGGAGCCCGCCTATACCCGGACGTCATTCGAAGACAATCTCGCCAAGCCGGATCAGTTGCTTGATATCTATGACTCTGCGCGCGCTGGCATGAATGTAATCGTGGGGAAAGCGATGGAAAAAGGCGACGCCCCCGACGTGGTGGCCAAGACCGTTTTGGCGGCTGCGACCGATGCCGCTCCGAAGAGGCGCTATGCGGCCGGGAAAATGGCACGCCAGGTCAGTTTTCTGCGCCGTTTCGTCCCCGCATTGGCATTCGACAAGAGCCTGCGAAAGCAGCTCGGTCTGCCGGTCTGACGTCGACGACATCCTGTTCCACTCGATGAGGCAGGCGTTTTGGGCGTACTTCAGGAGATGGTTAGCGAAAGGACATCTCATGAAAATGGAAGCATCGACGCAGGGAACATGGCGCCGTTTTGGCGCGAACGCTTGCCCCGGCGGCCTTTGGTGGGGCGAGTGCAAAGTCTGCCCGTGAACTTCGTCAAATATCCGTCGCGCGACGCCTCCTAACCCGCCGGTTGATGTCGCAATCTTTTGAGGGACAGCCCGCCACGCAGGCAGCGCCCTCTTTCCCGCAACCCGGGGCGCAGCGGAAGAGCTCGGGCTCGAATTCATCAACGCGACAATTCGTGCCGACAACGTCAGCGGTCTCCTACTACGCGAGGATGGGCTTTGAGACCTATGACAGGCTGGTCCAGGTTGCACTTCACGATGGGACGCCCGTCGACAGAATCAAGGAGCGCTTTGCAATAGACGCCAAGCGCCACATGATGTCCCGGGCCTGAATTTCTGGACGGTGGTGCTCCAGCGAATTTCAACTGGTGTCGCTTTTTTCGGACGACGCTCGGGCCACGTGACTGCGGAAAGCTGTGCGGGAAACAGCTCAGGCTACTGTTCCCTGGGAGCCAGTCATCGGAACGATCCTGACGCCAGACACTTTCAACTTCAACCGCTGACTTCGATGTCGTTATCCTCGCACCAGATCCTCAAAGCGTCTTCCGTGGCCTTTTGCTCGAAGGCGTACCACCGATCGATGGCGTGCCTGTGCTCCAACAGATCCTTGAAGCGGGCATAGGCACCGGCCCGGCTGAAGATCTCCCGAACCTTATCGCAATCGTCGGGCAGGTGGTGGCGCGCGAACTTCAGCACCAGCGGTTTGCCGAGATCGAGTTCTCTCTTCTCCGGAATGGGGATGTATTTCTCGCTGTCCTCCACGTCAGGCAGTTCTTCGACATCGTCCGCCCAGTCCGAATGCCAGTAGATCTTGCCCGTCTCCTTGCACAGATAAGCCGTGTTTTCGCCGCTTCCGACGGAGCTCACGAATTCGAACGCATCCAGAAGCTCGCTGAAGTCCACCGCCATTCCCGTCCTGCCGCTCACGAGCCTGTCGTCGCCGTATATAACTCGATCCCAAATCGGGCGCAAATGTGGGAGTCTCCTGCACTTACAAAGGAGACTGCTTGCCCTCCCCCTGCCCTGCGTGAAGCCGTTAGGTCGAAAACGAGGGACGAAATTTCAGCTTAGAGCTTCAATTGAAATCGGGAGGTAAAAGCCACAACAGCACTGCCTCCAGATCTGCCCCGGTTACTCTGGACCCCCGGTTACCTCTGGACGGGCAATGTTGCGAGATCTCAAAACATTGAAATCATGGTAAACGTGCCATTAACCAGAAGCGATATCGCCGATAGCTTCTGCCATTGGACACAAAAACGGCTGCGACGCCTCGCTGCCGATAAGTATCGCGTATCGATAGTGATAGATTCTGACTCGCAGAGAGGGTAAAGTCGGGGCAAATCACGGTCGCGGCGATCACAAATTGGCATCTGAAACGAAACGCACGATGGGGAATCGGACGTTCTTGCCGACGAGGAAACGGCAGCTATTCGCTGCGGGCCGTTGCGCGATGATGCCCAGCCCGCGCCAGTTCGACAAACCGGCGCTTGACCTCTCCAAACAGGGCCGGTGGCAACGCCCCGTAATAGCCGGTTTCACCGTCGATCGGCCTGACGTCGGGTCCGGGCCAGATAAATCGGTTGCTCTCCGTCAGTACAATCCAGGAGCGTTCGTCATCGAGGCCGAGGCGCAGCTTGGTGGCTGACGGGATTTCAACAGCGTCTCGCGGATCGGACGGAGGCGAATGCGTAATGGGCAGAACCCGAACAACTGGCGTTCCATCGTCGAGGGTGGCAACAATTGCCAGAACGAGAGCCGGGCGATCCTTGTCGCCCTCCTCCCGACCTTCGAGATGCTGCCAATGCCAAAGATAAGAATAGCTGAAGACCCAGCCGACTTTCGGTTCAGTCGGCAGCATGCTTGTCCGTCAGCAGTTCGGCATTGAGATGATCGAGACCCGGTTCCATCTCAGACGCCTCGATCGCGGCAAGCTCATCGTCACCGAGCGCCGTCGTCAGCTCGACCCGACGATCACGCTTTGCCAGGCGGAGATAGTCCTCATAGGCGATCAAAACGGTGCGCGGTCGACCGTTCTTGGTGATGATCACCGGCTCGCGCACGGCCGCATCCTGATAGGCTCCAAAATTCTTCGACACTGCAGCGGCGGTCACAGTCGACGTCATAACGCATCTCCAATTTTCCGTAAATTACGGGATTTCCGGATTCTTGACAAGTTATTTGTCGCCCATGATGACTGAGTAGCGATCCATGGCCAAGACCTCTGAGCAGAAAACCATCCAAATCCGACGCGCCGAAGAGCTTGATGCGCTCGACGCCATCCTGCCCTTCGGTCGCCGCGATCAGCTGGCGGCACTTTTGACCGACGAGGACGTCGCGACACTCAAATATCTGGCGCAGCAGGGCATGGGCGACAACACCTTGCGGGCGCTCGCCTCCGACCTTGGCTATCTCGAGGCCTGGTGCGGACTTGCCACCGGCGCCCCCCCTGCCCTGGCCCGCGCCTGAAAGCTTGCTGATAAAATTCGTCGCGCATCATCTCTGGGACCCGGCAAACGCGCCGAGGATCCGAGCCACGGCATGCCGGCGGCCGTGGAAACGGGATTGCGGGCGGAACGGCTGCTGCGAGCCGATCGTCCGCACGCGCCGGACACGGTGCGTCGGCGCCTGACCTCCTGGTCGATCTTGACACGCTGGCGCGGCCTGTCCGGCGCCTTTGCCGCCCTATCCGTGAAAACCTCGCTAAGGCTGGCGGTGAATGCGAGCAAACGGCCGCGGCAGCGCAAGAGCAAAAGGGCGGTGACAGGGGATGTCCTGGCAAAGCTATTGTCCGCCTGCGCCGGCGATCGGCTAGTCGATCTGCGTGATCGGGCATTGCTGCTCGTCGCCTTCGCTTCCGGCGGCCGCCGGCGTTCGGAGGTGGCGGCATTGCGGGTCGAGGATCTGGTCGACGAGGAGCCGGTACGCACCGATCCGGCCGACAAGAGCTCCCCTCCCCTGCCCTGCCTGACGATCCATCTGGGCCGCACCAAGACGACGACGGCCGATGACGACGGACACGTCGTGTTGATCGGCCGGCCGGTGACTGCCTTGAAGCACTGGCTTGCTGAAGCCAAAATCGACACCGGACCGGCATTCCGACGCATCGATCAGTGGGGCAATATCGACCGGCGGGCGCTGACGCCGCAATCGGTCAACCTCATCCTGAAGGCCCGCGTCAAACGATCCAGCGGCATTCTCGGCGCATGGCCTGCGCTCCGGCTATCTGACCGAGGCCGCCAACCGTGGCATTCCGCTCCTCGAAGCGATGCAGCAGTCGCTGCACAAGTCAGTGACGCAGGCGGCCAGTTACTACAACAACGTCGAACGCAAGAACGGGCGTGCGGCGCGACTGATCGTCTGAGTGCGACTAGGCGCCGAGTGGCGCATCGACTGATCCATCGGACGGTTCGTCCAAGCCGGTTCGCGTCTCCGCGCGATCGGCGGCAAGCTCTATCCTGCCCCAGGCCTCGGCGCGCTGCATCAGCGACACCATCTCGCCTTTCCGCCTTTCAAGCGATAGGATCGTTGCAGGTCGCGGGCGTGGTTCAAGTTGCTGCGCGGGTCATAGAAGGCGTCGATCGCCCGGCCCTCCCGCCTGTCGCGCTGCTTCCAACTGCGCCTTCAGCGCTTGTAGCTCGGCCTTCGCCGCAAAGTACCGTCTCATCACCGCGATGAGTTCGCGGTCGTTGGCGCCGATGTCCATGATCCCTCGCTGCATTGTTCAAGCGAGGCAGTGATCGACAACAATGGCAAAATCGCGAGGCGCCCTGCCCTGCGGCGATCGTCCGCTTGCTCAACGAAAAAGCCCGGCGCGGGAGGAGGTGCGCCGGGCCTCGATAGTGACTGACAGCTTGGGAGGAGGAGTGCTGTCCGTCGGACCGAAGCGGCTCGGGAGGAGGTGAATCGCTTCGGTACTCGGAAGATAATGTTGCGCTGCAGCAAATTCAAGTCTCGCGATTGCATCGATGTTGGATCCCTCGCGCCGCAAACGAAAAAGGCCGGGCGAACCCGGCCTCCTGGTGGATTGTCTTAAACAGCCTTAGGCCTGCAGGTTGTCGGCCGACATCTTGCCGGACTTGCGATCCTTCACCAGCTCATAGGTAATCTTCTGGCCGTCGTTAAGACCGCGCATTCCAGCCCGCTCCACCGCCGAAATATGAACGAAGACATCGGCACTGCCGTCGTCCGGCTGAATGAAGCCGAAACCCTTCGTCGCATTGAACCATTTTACTGTACCGGTCGCCATAACATCTTCCTTTGATCATCGACTTGCCGAACCTCTGGGCTCGACTGCGTTAGTACCGATAGACGCTTCCGACCGCAACGAAAAGCCATACGAACTGTCGCGGTTGCTCTGAATTTCCCGCTCATGCCAATCGCCGCGCTGGTGGCCGCTACTTTCTGCCTCGTTGTTTCACACGGATGCTGATGGGACGGCCCTCGGCTTGGCGAACCTCGAACTGATTTGTCTTACGGATAAGATCGCTGAGTTTTCGGAAGCCAAAGGTGCGTGGGTCGAAGTCCGGCGCCAGGTTCAACAGTTGCTTGCCGACGGTGCCCAGATTGACCCAGCCATCTTCGGTGTCCTCTTGTGACAGCACCTTTTTGATCAAGGGCACGGCGGCGCTGGCCGGCTGCAGGGGTTTATCGGCAGACGCAGTGCTCTGCTCGTCCTTGATGGCTCCGGGAAGTAGGTTTTCGGTATAGACGAACCGCCGGCAGGCTTGGCGAAAACTCTCCGGCGTCTTCTGCTCGCCGAAGCCGAACACATCGACGCCCTGCTCGCGAATCCGGGCGGCAAGTCGCGTGAAATCACTGTCCGACGAAACGAGGCAGAAGCCGTCGAAGCGGCCACTGTGTAGCAAATCCATTGCATCAATCACCAAAGTGATGTCAGAGGCATTCTTTCCCGTCGTATAGGCAAACTGTTGCTGTGGAATGATGGCATGCTTTGCCAGCACATCCGCCCACCCCTTCGAGCGCGTGCCGGAGAAATCGCCATAGATCCGGCGGACGCTCGCCTCGCCGATCTTGGCGACCTCTTCAAACAGCCCGTCGGAGATTTTGGCCGAAGTGTTGTCGGCGTCGATCAGGACCGCCAAGCGCGGTGACCGAGTTTCAGATGGCATATCGCTTCCTCGTATTCGGAACGGACACGAACCTAACACCGGGGCACCATTCGGACCAGCCAAACGGCTTCTTTAACGTCCTGACGGGCACTTGCAACCAGGGGCGGCTATAGCATCGTTTGTATTCGCGACAGCGCCATCCCACTGACCGCCTTTGCTTCCGGAGTTCGGCGCCGCTCCAGTGTCACCTCGCCGGCCGTCGTATTTGGTGGATGCAGAAAGCAACCTCAGTGTCGGGTCGAGGGTTCAGCAGGTCGGCTGCGCTGTTGATTGCTCGGGTTGGATAAGGTAGCGCGTACGCGCAACTCAACGCGCTATCGCACTCTGCCTGGCAGTCCTGAACAAATCCTGAAAGGGGAAAGTGACATGGAAACTGAGACGGTCACCATCGAGAACCGGGGTGATTTCGCCCAGTGGGCGATCGAACGAGCCCGAGCAATCGTCGGCGAGCAAGGAGGCAATCTGGCGATCGCGTCCCGCGACATGGACGAGAAGGCAATTGCTGAGAGCGGAAATGCGCTCGGTGCAGCCATCACTGCGGCCCTTCTGGAGGTTTTCGACGTCCTCGTGCCGGAAGTCGACGAGTAGCCCTCGCCTCGCGTGCGTGCCAGCAGTTGCTGTAATTTCGATATTGCGACGAAAACCGGTCGGTGTCATTGACCCTGCCCGCAGTTTTCTAACAATCTGTGGAAAAACTGAGGAACACTCACAAATGCAGTCTGGTTTGGCGACAATCACCATTGCGGATGACGGATACAGCGAAACCGTTGCCTATGAGCTTTCGGACCGAGCGGGCCTTATCTTTGCTCGCCAGGAACTGCTGGTCAGGGCAAAGGGCGCCAAAAACGTACATCTGTCGCTTCTGACGCCCCGGTCCGAGCATGCGATCCGTATCGGCAATATCGAGGCAAGCTGCGCCAATTTTTCAATCCTGCGGGACCTGTCTGGACGATAGAGCGTCTGTCTGCCCGTGAAGGGCAATTCTAGTTCATCTGCTCGCCAAATCTCTTTCCGCTTCTCTTTTAGGAGGGGCGGCGGAGGTGAAATTTTCGATGACGAAGCCCTGAACATGCAACCGCGTCTGAACGGGATCCGCTCGCTTTTGAGTCCGGACCTCTGCGTCGCGGCTCTTCGGGCGCACACCGGAAACCTGCTCCATTTTGCCATTTGAGCGCAGTTGCGCCCTCAGCATCGGACCGGGCGAGAATTCTCCCCTCTCGGTTCGGCGTGTCAGATCCCGCAGATATCCACCAGCCGAGTTGATTTGGTCGCCTCGCTCCAGAATGCAGGCAATTGCGACTGCAGCATCCTCCTGCCCCATGGCCTCACACGCGTCCTGATAGGCCGACGGACTGACGCCAAGCATCGAACGGACGAGGACGGCCGCGCTCATCAAATCCCGCCAGCTGTTGATCGCACCGCCCGGCCCATAGGCACAGATATCCGGGCAGGCCTTCAGCACGAGTCCCAACGGGACCGTCTGGTTCGGTTCGCTCTTTGGAGGGCGACTTTCACTCAGCCTCTCGCTCTGCTCGTATTCAGAGCGAGGTTCAAGTTCATTGATGAATTCGGTGTTTGAATTCTGTATGTGGCGCTCATCATGAGCATCATTGGTGCCAATATCTTGAGTTTTCTGCTGCATTTCCAACGTATTGACGATCTCATCGCGAAGGAGGTCCATCTCGTCCAGGATGGCAGCAACTTCGGCAAGTGTTGGTAAGCGCGGAATGCGGCTGACGAGACCAAGATAAACCTCTTCAATCATCTCCCAGTCTCCGAATGCGCCTTCCTCAAGAGCCGCGGTAATCAACTTGCGGACGTCACGCCGGCAAATCGTGAGATTCTCCCTTGCCCTGCGGAACGCAACGCGATCGGCTGCAACCTGTTGCGCCATGCCGGCAAGTTCTTCGGCGCGCATGAGCATAGGCGAAATATCGAAGCCGAATGCGTTTTCGATCTCCCCTGCCCCACCCTTGCGGGCATAGCGCTTGCCATTGGCGCTATCCTTGCGAATGATCACTCCCGCCTCGACAAGGAGTGCCAGATGACGGCGAAGCGTCGCCCCCGCAATGCCGTGGGCCCTCAGCGTCAGCTGCGCATTGGATGGGAAGACGATAAGCTGCGCGTCCTGGCGCAATTCATTACCCGGATAAAAGCTCAACAGCGCATCGAGAACCGCCAGGCTGCGGTCCTGCAATCCCAGCACTCCCCTGGCCTCCGAAACGTCTCTAAGGACGCTCCATTTGTCGACCGACTTGCCTGGCGTCATTCCTGTTACAGCGACCTGTCGTTTCACCAGGGCAAGCGTCATCGGCCGCCGCCCAAAGGGCGTCGTTACATGTCCACCTTGCATCTTCCTTTACCTTCCAAGAGGCAAAAGAAATCCGCTCACCAAAAACGGTGCCAAAGACTCTTGACTGGGATTCGGGGAAATGCGATTCTCAAGCTACCACACGAGAGGAAGGCTTCCACGACGGCAACGTTAAGGGGGCCTTTTTCTTTTGCGGATTAGTCTCCTGTTTCCTGTTCCCCGTTCGCTTTCGAGTACTGCTCGAAGAGGCTATCCATGTTGCCGGAGAGCCATTTCCCAAAGGACTTGCCCTTGGGATTCCCGAATTCCATCACAAGGCTGTTTGGCTTTTGCCGTGCGACCACACTGACCGACTGATCAGCCGGCATCCATGCGGCTGGCGCTGATTTCTGCTTTGCGCGCTTGCCCGCCTTCTGCGCAGCCTTGAGGGCTACAACCAGGTGCTGGAATCGGGTCTCGTCGGTCGTCTGGGAGAGAAACATCTCTTCCTGTACCAGTTCCCTAGCGCGCGCCGCGGCCGCCGGATTTAATACGAGCTTCTTCAGTTCTTCCCAGCGATCTCGGCCGACGCCTTTGGCAGATCCAAGCGCATCAAGAACCACGTCCGGAACAACATCCGCGACCGACAGCATGCGAGATAGGAGGCTATCGTCGGCTGTCAAAGCCGACTTAAGAACATCCTTCGACAGGCCGCTGCGAAGCAGCTTGCCTGCAAAGATCGCCTTTTCGATAAAGGTCAGATCGGCTCTTGCGGTGTTTTCCTGCCCCTGGGCGATTATATGTTCAATATCAGCGAGCGGCTTGACCACTGCCCTGACCTTGACACCCAGCTCACGTGCAACTCGTGCTCGTCGATGACCAAAGACGATCATATAGCGCCCGTCATCGCTCGGATGGGGACGCACGAGAATCGGTGTCGACTGACCAGACTGGCGAATCGCCTCTTTCAAACTGGAATAGGCCTGGTCGTCGTCACCAATTCGGTCGGCGACAAACGACCCGTCAAGTTCAACAGGATCAAGCGCAATAATGGTATCTCCGTCGAGAATGCGCATCGACGTTTCGGCAAGTTCATCCAGCGATTGGATCATCGAGCGGGACGCACCTCGTCTCGTATAGGAAGCACGAGCTTCGGTGTCAGAATTTGCGCCGCGCTCGGCATCGTCACCGATCGTCGCCGTGATGTGTGCCAAGAGATTCTTTCTAGCCATTTCCATCTCCCGCGTTGGCGATCATCATGTTGAAAGGTCGTCTGTTTTTCAGCATTTGCACGGCTGTCAAAAGGATCACTTTCGCCCCCATGCGCTATGGATGAGGGAAGCAATCTCGCCATTGACCGCATTCAGGCTTTCGAGCGCCCTCTCGTAGGTCGAGCGCGTAAATTGCGACTTCTCGACTTCATAGAGGGTTTGCTTGGTTATCCCAGCATCGGAGATCGCGGTCGACTTCAACATCTGATGCTTGAGCATTCGTTTGTTGAACAAGGCCTGCAAGAAACCAACCATTTGAGCCTGTGGCTGATCTGTCGGCTCATAGCGTGTCACCAGGTAACGGAACCATTTGAGGTTGACGGAAGCCCCCGCTGCCTTGATCGATTCGAGAATGCCGCCAAGCATCAGCAGGAACTGGCTCATCGACATCACGTCGAGCATCTGCGGATGAACCGTGATGACAACTGCCGTCGAGGCGCTGAGCGAAGTGAGGGTCAGATAGCCAAGCTGTGGAGGGCAGTCGATGACGACAACATCGTATCTGTCGTCAACTTCCTTCAACGCCTGCGAGATACGCGTAAAGAAGAGCTTGCCTTCCGGCTGGTGCCTGCCGGTAGCAGCCAACGGCGTCTCGTACTCATATTCCTGGAGCTCGAGATTTGCGGGTACGATATCAAGGCCCGGAAAGTTCGTGGGGCGGATCAATTCCTTGATCGATTTGCGCTCTTCGTCATAACGCAGCGCCTCGTACAGAGACAAATTGCGGTCGAGTTCCGGCTGGATGCCATGGAGGGCCGTCAATGAGGCTTGCGGATCGAGATCGACCGCAAGAACGCGGTGGCCGGTCAGTGCAAGGTACTGCGCGAGGTGAGCCGCAGTCGTCGTCTTGCCCGAGCCACCCTTGAAGTTCACGACAGAGATGACCTGAAGATCTTCGCCGCGGCGGCGTTGCGGCACATACTTCTTGAAATCCGAGCGGCCATGTTTGTCGAGGTACTGCCGCAGTTCCATCATTTGCTCGGCAGTGTACGAACGACGACCGGACCCCGATACTTGCGGTTCTGGCCCCTTCCCTTCGAGGTGGAGCTTCTTAATGTGATTCTGCGTAACGCCCAGAAAATCAGCGACCTCGGCAGACGAAAAGCGGCGTAGCCCTTTCAGCGCGTTTGGAGGATACTGCTCGAGCCGCAGCATGTTCAGCTTGTCGGAGATCAACTCGCCTTGCTCAAGTATTTCCCTGTCAAAGTCGAGGTCTTCGATAAAGGCTGGAGCCATGTTCATTTCTTGCCATTTCCCCGGAATAACGCTTTTCTCAAGCTATCTAGACCACAAGCGTGATTTAGATGCGATTCTCAAGCTTCCGCAAGAAATTTTTAGTTAACAAAACCTTAATCACCTCCGGCTATCCCGGGTTGAGGCTCGATCTGTTCAAATTCGAAGAAGCGTGCGCGAGAATCGAATCAACCAATTGATTTTTTTGGATAGTTTCGCCGTTTGCACGGCTGTCAAACCTTCGGAAGACAAAATCACCTTCAGAGTCCGTCGATACCCCATGGAACCACTGCCTCCCATCTGCCTCCTGGTCGCAACAGGTGCGAAGATCGCCACGACAATCCACCCGCAAATTTGCGAGTGACTGTGGCTGCTCCATCGCGCCGATCGCGACCGTTGGAGAAATACCCGGGACGATCGGACTACATGCAAAAAGACGAAACGGGAGGACTGCAACAGACGACCCTGTTGGTTGGTAAAGAATGAACGTATGCGCGTGGGGAAGAAAGTTGTCGAACGGAGTTGCGGCAATGTCGATCGGGCCTAGCCGGTTCGCGGCCAGACATGACTTCGAGACCCGATGCGACTCCGATGGCGCTCGAAAGGGATTTTGGCTGGGCTATTGATCAGCGCTGCCGCCGGCAATCGACGAATTCGGCGAGGAGGGACAGCCACCCAGCGTCATTCTCCAGCGTGATGGGCCTCTCCAAGAAGCCCCCCGGTTTGCACGTTGAAGGGTGTATTTCTAAATGCTGCACGGGTCGGAACGATCTCCTCATGCTACCGAATGACAGCCTCGGGGCCGATCGATGGTTCTGATCCCTTATTCAGCTCCTTTGCCATCTCCAGATGATATTCGAGTGCCGGCCACATCTTGGCCGCCCAAGCCTTTAGGACGGCATTCCCACGTTCATCACCATGGCGCTTAGACAGATCCACGGCGTCAAGTCATCACCCTTAGTCCCCTCAGCTTGTCTAGTATGCTTTTCTGCGCGTTGGAGCGCTGGCTTTTACCTTTCCGCTGAAGAGCGGCCCTTCATTTCGTCAGAGGCTTTCTGATGATCGGTGATCATCTGCTGAGCAAAAGCCTTCGTGGCATCGTCAGATCGCCCAAACGCCGATTGTTGGATTCGAGTTCGAACATATCGCTGCTTGCGGCATCAGTGCGAAATCCTCCGTTTTCGGCGCAACTGTCACAAGCGAGTTCACGCCGCCTTTCTCCGCGGCAATCCTCACGTGGCTGTGGGAAAAAACGAGGTCTTCAAGTCGTTGCCGGAATGCTCGCCGAGGCCCGCGCGAAGATGGGTGCTCCGAATAGTGAAAGCGGCGGCGAATGATCAGAGGAGGGCACTGAACACCCGCAGTTTAAACCCTTGGACGGGTCTGACGGTTGGAGAAATAGCAGCTATGGCTCTGGATCCCGCGTCGCGTTGGCTTGTTATCTCGACGATAGAGGAGAGCGACGATGGGAAGGCAGAGCGGATGCCAAGGGCGAACGTAGCAGCGACCCCGAGGTGAAGAAGGTGTCTGACGCGCTGAAGCAACGGGGGTCATCAATGAGCAATCCTGAAGGAGACGCGAAAGGTCAGTTCGCCAAAACCCAGGCCGATAGGCCGCCCGTCAGAATACCGACGACCAAAGCGTAGTATCTCTAGTCAGTGCAGTGATCCATGGCTTCTGCCGTTTTGCCGCCATCAGAAGATCGAGGTCCACCGCCGAGGGGCCGAACCGGATGAAAAGATCTTCGGCGACGGCGTGGCCAAGCCCGTACTTTTTGTTGAAATTCTGTCAGCGAATAGGCAGGGCCGCGCAACGCCCCACGCCGTTCGAGAGGCGGCCGTTGGGGTTTCATGTCACTAATCCTCTTTGTGTCGGCGTTCCAATGAATTGCGCAGCAAATGTTCCCCGCGCAATTGGGATTGGCGGGATTTTTGCATGGACTGCCTGCTCTAAAACCTAAGAAATACTAAGCGTAGAGGTTCCTACTGCGCGCTCTTGGTTGCGAAAGTTCTCAGCTGAGAACTTTTCGAACGCGAGCCGACTTGAAGAGGATTTTCGATTGGTCTTTCTACGGGCCAGCCGGACTTTCGCTACTGCTGTTGGTGGGCATCTTTCGCCTCTTTCCAAGTTCTCAGCTGAGAACTGCCGAGACGCTCTGAATATTCGTACGCTAGCCTGGAGCAGGTAGGCCTCCGTTGTACGTCATTGGCAAACTCACTTTTTTGAGGCGATCGAACACACCATGCGACTTAAAGGGTACTTCGGCATTCAGTAGTTGATCGCAACGGCCCACCAGCCATTGCACAAACGATGGACCGCTAACGGCAACGTTACCCCAACAGCGGACCCGTGCGCGTCGTTCTGCCACGACGCGCACGGGGAGTTTGCGGTCGTTCAGACTCTATCGCTAGGGGTTGATCCGAAAGAGCGCTCTACCCGAAACCCATACCGAGCCAGCGCCGTACCGGATGGCATCTCCCATAATGCCTTCCTCGCTCCTAGGCGCACTGAATTCTTCGACAGCTCGTTGCTCTTTGCATCGATTTTGGTGACGGGCCACTCAGGGGAGACGACCTATGCGAACCGCCGCCAATCGTGATACCCCCACCGCCGCCGACCGCGCCGGCCTCAATCGTTGCGATCCTCATTGCTCCTCCTGTCGATCCGCCGCCGTCGCCCTGATTAGCGACCCAAACTGACCCCTTCACCGGATGCCAGGAAGCGCGGAGCGGGAGCCCACCGCGGGCAATGGCAGCGTTGCTTCCAACACACCAGTTGAGGCCGTTGAAGCGGCTAAGCTCGCGATTATAGTCTTTCGAAGTGACGTTCTTCCTGGCCGTTGTGACAACCCAGACCGCCCCCGCGCCGACACCAATGGTGCCTTCGCTGTCGGATAAGTCTGCGGGGGGCGCATCACAACCCGGCTCGCCTGCGGATCGACCTTATGAATGGTCTTGCTGTCCGGCACCAAAGCCGCGCTCTCCGATTGCGATTCCCCTATATGGCCCGACTGCCCCCAACCGGAATGTCGATTGTGCTGTTGTCAGCAGGATTGATACGGCCCAGCCGATTTCCGGGTCACCATCCAAAGGGAGCCGAACCCAAAAGCGATGAAATCGCCTCTGCGCAAGCGCAGGTACCTTATCGCAGGCTCTTTCGCCTGCACAACGTCAAAGCCCAAGGCTACTGAGAGGATGTTTAGTAAAATTATTGACGCGGGCTTCAACGGAGTGTCCGGCAAATTGGCTGGCCGCGATTGAGCGCAGAAGGTGCGAACTCCGATACTGTTGTCCGCTTTCTGTTTCCATCGCAGACAAGCGCCGGTGTCCATCTGCTGTGAGCGGTCGCTGGTAGATGAGCCAGTCCGCCTCATACACCAGGTACTCAGGGGCGAACGAGGCCGAAGCGGCGGGCCTCATCCAAAAACGCCCTGACGGAGGACGGCTGCCAATTCCGGCCCCACGTGGGGGTCGCTCTCCCATCTGGTCCAAGTGGGCAGCAATCTCGCGAATTGACAGTTTAGGATCGGCGATTGCGATCCCGGCGACCAGCCGCATGAGATAGTCCTCTTGTGGCCGTCGAGGAGATCTGCTTAACAGTTCTGGTTCCGCAAGCTTCTCCCCCACCATTCGATGAACGGCCCGACGCAAGCGTTCTACCGTCCAGTCGTGACCTCGGCGATTGAGAATCCGCACGACATCGTCCCAACTATGCCGCGGCCGCAACTGCCGCACCGTCGGTAGCCATGTCTGCGCCGACGAAATTAGCTCATCGAGATAGGCTCGCCTACGCGCCGCAGAAACCGCTCTGACCGCTTCTGGTCTTCGTTCCCGAAGGCCCGGATTGCCGGCAAGCCTGCCACGCGCCTTGGCGGCTTTCATGCCGGACTTGGTTCGCTCGGCGATAAGCGCTCGCTCGAGCTGGGCAACGGCGCCAAGCACCTGCAAGGAAAACATCCCCTGGGCCGTAGAGGTGTCGATCGGATCGAGGAGCGAGCGGAAATGCATGCCTCGCTTCTGGAGGTCTTCGATGACGTCAAGCAAATGGCTGACCGAGCGGGCTAAGCGGTCCAGACGGACTACGACGAGCACGTCACCAGCGGCAAGATCCTTCAGCAGTTTAGTCAGGACCGGCCTTGCGCGCGACGCGCCGGAACCATGTTCCTGATGTATCCGCTCGCAGCCCGCAGCTCGGAGCGCGTCGACTTGGGCGTCATTCACCAGATCGTCGGTCGAAACGCGAGCATAACCGATCAGTCTCCGGGACAGGGCGGGGGCACCGGCGCTCGAAGCTTTTGCCATGGAATTGGCGGCCTGTTTCAGGGCTGTGTACAGAGAAATACTGTATGAGAAAAGGTTCCTTTGCAAGCGTGTTTTACGATCGAAATAGGAGGCCATACAGCGAAAAAGCGAGCCGCGGCCGAGCATCAGATCATCAGAGACATCCAAGCGCGCTGGCGGTCTCCTGTGGCCGAAATTGAGCGAGAAGGGGAGTTTCGAGGGTGGGGGCCCAACGACCGCGAACTTCCGGACTTTTCGGCAGAAAAGCCGATCGGGACGTCGCGAGGCAGATCGATTAGTGAACCTCAATGACCATCGAGGGAAAGACCCGAATTTCCTGGAAATCCGGCCATCCAAGTGAAAAAATGCCAATTACCGATTCGAGTTATCTAAGCGATGACCATCGCACGGCGAAGCACGCGTAGCGGAAGTAATCCTGCATATTGCTTCTGGTTAATGCGCTATTTACCATAGTTTCAAAGCATTATGGGTTAGCGAAACCGTTCCTCGATAGGTAACCGGGGGTACGTGGAGCAGATTTGGTGGCACTGCCGGATCGTTGGGCAACGTCGCTGAATGCGGCCGAGCCGTGCGGCTCCGGTGTTTAGGCCCTGGCGAGAATGATCGCCGGCAGCGGCGGGATCGTGTGACCTATGGTGCCAATGCCGAGCCGGTCCCCAAGGAAGTGGTAGAAGGAAAGCCCCAACTTCTGGCACGTCTTCATCAAACCAAGCATGACATCGCGCGCAACACGACCATCCTCGCTCATCGTACCGCCGGAGATCTTCCGCTTCGTGACAAACGCTCGCAGGTCATTCTCCGATGCATTGGTGTGCAACGGAATATCGGGATGTTCGAGGACCTTCAGCAGCTCATTCTTTCGTCGATGCAGCCGTTCGAGCAACCTGTCGAGGGCCTCATAACCGGTGCGCTGGGTAAAGATCCTGTCGAACCGTCGTCGAAACGCGGGTGCGGACTGAGGGGAAGGATTCTGCTTGTAGGCTTTCAGCGCCTTGTAAAAGCGCCACACGAGATCGCGGACCATCGTGAGCAGCCGTTCCTCCTTCGCGGTCGCCGGCATCAGCTTCTGCAGAAGGCGCTCGCCATGCACCCAGCACAGGGCGTGATTGCCGACTCGGAACTGGCCGGCGTCGTCGGACACGATCACCATGTTGCCGACCAGGCCATGATGGCGGATGGCGCCCCAGAGGCCGGCCTCGGCAAGCGTGCCAATCTCCTGGCGATCAAAGATGTCGATACCCTTGTCGGCCAGATGGGCCATGAATGGCACCTCGTTGCAGAAGCGCTGCGGCTCAAGAGCGCGAAGTCCGGCAGTAGTGGCCGCATCCGCACGGCGTTCTTTCAGGTAATCGAACGCGGCATCGTTCAGCACATAATCCTGGTAGCCGCCGCGCAGTAGCGACAGGAAATTCAGGCGGGACTTCGATTTTGTGGTGCGAAAGACAGTAAAATTCGGGCCGCCGATGTGTGTGGCGTAACATGGATTATGGGAATGTCGGGCGCCGGTGTCGTCGACGGTGACATAAGACGACGACACCAGGCCGGCATGCAACACCGCCGCGTCCTCGGCAACAAAGCCATCCAGCTGCCGGGTCAAAAGCCGTACGATCTGGCGTTTTGAGATGTCGATACCAATGTCATTGAGCAATGTCGTCAGACGCGCCGTCGTGACCTGTCCTTGTGCATGCAACATCAGGCACAGCCGCCTGAGATTGGCGCCATAGCCACCGATGATCCCCGCCGGCAAGGCTGCCAGTACCGTCTTTCCATCCGGCGTCACCCAGCATTCGCGACGGTAATGCACGAGCTCCGCCTTGAGAACCAGGTCGCGAACATAGATGCTTTTGTACCCCTTGAAGCGTGAGCCGGCCGGTGCATTGACGCGCAGGATCTCCTGCCCGCTCACCCGCTTTACGTCCAGCTTCGGGCCACGTGGCTTTCTCTTCGATGGCTGCTTATCGCCTGGCTTGCTGTCGGTTGCCTTGTCCATGCCGGAGGAGCGAAACGGCGGGCGCGGCGGCAGGTTCTTCAGTCGGGCGATCTCGTCGCGCAAAAGCTGGTTCTCGAGTGTCAGGCGGGTGTTGTCCAGCCGAAGGGCAGCGTTTCCCTCCCGCAGCTGGATGTTGTCGGCCTCGAGCTTCCCGAGTCGGGCTTCCGACTGCTGCGACCGTTCTAGCAAACCCGTCACCAGACTGCGTAACGCATTCAGTGAAAGCGTGTCGGCATGCTCGGGTGAGGGAAGCCGCTTCTTTGCCATCCCCGGAGCGAATCATGATTTGCCGCGTTTTAGGAATCCCTGCGCCGACCAACAGGATTCCACGCGGCGGCTTATGCACACTTTTCATAAGAGAGTACTAAAATGTTGCCACCGATTTTGCCCCGCTTACACCGGGGTAAAAGGGGCTGATTTGGGGGCACTGCCGAAGCGCTGGGCAATTGTGCTGTCGATGCTCTTCTACCATACTCGATGGCAGAGCATAAGACGGCATTGGGACCAGAGGCGTGGGTAGCGGCAAGATGCGCGAGATCGATATCGAGGGGCTCGACGAAGCCACGTTGATGGCACTGCATGGACGTATCGTCGAAAGGCTGCATTTTCTGCATCAGCAAAAGACCGCCGCCGCCCTGCAGGAGATCAAGATCGGCAGCGGTGTCGTGTTCGAAGGGCCGGATGGGAGAACGATCAGGGGCATCGTCATCCGCCGCAATCGCAAGACCGTGACGGTTCATACCGACGATGAGAAGCACTGGAACGTCTCGCCGTCGTTGCTGACGCTTGTGGGCCGGCATGGCCTGGATGGAGAGGCGTCCAAAGACGGCCGTGTCGTGCCGTTTACAAAGCCCGGCGCCAGGTAGCAGCACTCAGGCTTTTGCCGCGACAAGGCCTGCCAGTGGCGGGATGGTTTGGCCGCTGATGCCAAGTCGATCGCCGAGATAATGGTAAAACGAAAGCCCGAGCTTTTTGCAGGTCTTCATCAGACCGAGCATGGTGTCGCGCGCAACGCGGCCGTCCCGGCTCAAGGTGCCGCCCGAGATCTTTCGCTTGGTGACGACGGTCCGCAAGTCGTTCTCCGACGCGTTTGTGTGCAATGGAATATGTGGATACTCGAGCACCTTCAGCAACTCGTCTTTTCGCCGATGCAGGCGCGTCAGCAGTTGATCGAGGGCGTCATAGCCAGTGTGCAGGGTAAAGATCCTGTCGAACCGTCGTCGGAAGCCTGGGATTGCCTGCGGGGAGGGCTTCTGTTTCCAGGCCTTCAGCGCCTTGTAAAAGCGCCAGATAAGATCGCGGATGAGAGTAACCGATCGCGCCTCCTTCGGCTTGGCCGGCATCAGCTTTTGTAGAAGGCGCTCGCTATGGACCCAGCATAGGGCATGATTTCCGACACGAAACTGTCCGGCATCGTCAGAGACAATCACCACGTCGCCCAGCAGACCGTGATGGCGGAGGGAACCCCAGAGACCAGCTTCGGCCAGGACCCCGATCCCTTGCCTGTCGAAAATATCGATGCCCTTGCCGGCCAGATATTCCAGGAACGGCACTTGATTGCAGAAGCCTTGCGGCTCGAAAGTGCGCAGTCTGGCAAAAAGGCCCGGATCGCCCCGGCGCTCTTCCAGATATTCGAAGGCCGCGTCATTGAGGACATAATCCCGGTAGTTGCCGCGCAGCAGCGACAGGAAGTTCAGCCGCGATTTCGATTTTGTCGTTCGGAAGACGGTAAAGTGGTCGCTGCCGATCTGCGTCGTATAAAAGTTACCATGAGCGTGACGGGCACCGGTGTCGTCGACCGTGACATAGGAGGACGACACCAGGCCGGCATGCAACACCGCCGCGTCCTCGGCGACAAACTCATCCAGCGCTTTGGTCAGAAGGCGCACGATCTGCCGTTTCGAGATCTCGAAGCCGACATCATTCAACAATGTCGCCAGCCGCCCAGTCGTCACCTGTCCTTGCGCATGCAGCATCAGGCAGAGCCGCCTGACGTTCGGGCCATAGCCGCCAATGATCCCCGCAGGTAACGGCGCGATCACCGTCTTCCCATCCGGCGTGATCCAGCATTCGCGCCGGTAGTGCACAAGCTCGGCCTTTAGAACCAGTTCCCGCACGAAGCAGCTTTTGTATCCTTTGAAGCGCGAACCGGACGGTACGTTTGCACGTAAAACCTCCTCCCGGCTGACCCGCTTCACATCGAGCTTCGGTCCACGCGGCTTCTTCTTGCCCGCCTGTTGAACGCCCGGCTTGTCATCCGTTGCCTTATCCATGCCGGACGGTCGAAACGGCGGGCGCGGCGGCAGGTTTTTCAGCCGCGCGATCTCGTCGCGCAGCAGCTGGTTCTCGACCTTCAGCCGGGTGTTTTCCAGACGAAGCGCCGCGTTTTCCTCACGAAGGGCTGCGTTCTCGGCCTCGAGTTTCGCAAGGCGAACTTCAGCCTGCTCCGCTCTTTCCAGCAAGCCGGTCACCAAACTGCGCAAAGCCTTAAGCGAAAGCGTCTCGGCATGCTCAGGTGAGGGAAGCCGTCTCTGCCGAGCCGGTCGCCGAGATATGATAGAAGGAAAGCCTAGGCTTTTGGCAGGTCTTCACCAGACCAAGCATGGTGTCACGGGCAACGCGGCCGTCCCGGCTGACAGTGCCGCCGGAGATCTTTCGCTTGGTAACGAAGCTGCGCAGGTCGTTCTCCGACGCGTTGGTATGCAACGGATCGTCGGCCAATCGAGCACGCGCAGCAGTTCATGTTTGCGCCGGTGAAGACGCGCCAGCAATGCGTCAAGCTCTGCATAGCCGGTGTGCAGGGTAAAAATCCTGTCGAACCTTTGGCGGAATCCGCTGGCAGCCTGTGGCGAAGGCTTTTGCTTCCAGGCTTTCAGCGCCTTGTAGAAGCGCCAGATTAGATCGCGAACCAGAGCGACCGATTTCGCGTGCTTCGGCTTTGCAGGCATCAGCTTTTGCAGAAGGCGTTCAGTGTGAACCCGGGACAAAGCATGATTGCCGACACGAAACTGGCCGGCATCGTCGGAGATGATCACCGTCTCGCCCACAAGGCCGTGATGGCGGATAGAACCCCAAAATGCCCGCCTCCCCCAGAATGCGGATCGCAGCCTTGTCGAAGATGTCGACGCCTTTCCTTGCCAGATATTCGAGAAAGGGCACCTGGTTGCAAAAGCGCCGTGGCTCAGGTGCCCGCAACCTGGCAGTCAGGGCCATATAGGAGGGGTGGCCGTGCAGATAGTCGAATGCGGCGTCGTTGAGGACATAGTCGTGATAACTGCCGCGCAGCAGCGATAGGAAATTCAGCCGCGATTTCGATGCGGTTGTGCGAAACACAGTAAAATGTTCGCCGCCGATCTGGGTGGTGTGGAAGTTGTCATGAGCGTGACGTGCGCCGGTGTCGTCGACTGTGACATGAGGTGCAGAAACCATGCCGGCATGTAGCACCGCTGTATCCTCGGCGACAAGACCATCCAGTCCCTTGGTCAGAAGGCCCACGACCTGGCGCTTCGATATGTCGATACCGATACCGTTCAACAAGGTCGTCAGCCGCCCTGTGGTCACCTGTCCTGGGCATGCAGCATCAGGCTAAGCCGCCTCAGGTTCGGGCCACAGCCACCTAAGATGCCTTGCGGCAGCGATGCAGTAACCGTCCTACCGTCAGGCGTGATCCAGCATTCACGCCGATAGTGCACAAGCTCGGCCGCAAGTACCACGTCTCGAACAAAGCAGCTTTTATATCCCTTGAAACGCGAGCCAACCGGGACACTGACGCGCAAAACCTCTTCTCGGCTTGTTCGCTCGACATCGCGCTTCGGGCCACGCGGCGCATTCTTGCCCGCCTGCTTATCGCCCGCACTCACATCCGTTGCCTTCTCCATGCCGGACGGGCGAAAGGGCGGGCGTGGCGGCAGGTCCTTATCCGTGCGATCTCGTCGCGCAGCAACTGGTTGTCGACCTTCAGACGGGTGTTTTCCAGACGAAGTTCTGCGTTCTCTTCGCGACGGGCCGCATTCTCTATGCGAAGCTCTTTGACCTCCGCTGAAAGAGCGGTGACCTGATCAACAAGTCCAGCCACCAAGCTGCGCAACGCATTCAGTGAAAGCGTATCGGCGTGCTCGGACGAGCGAAGCCGCTTCTTCGTCATCCCGGGACTGAATCATGATTTGCCCCAGCCGAGGAATCCCTCATGACGATAGGCAGCTATCAAAGCGTGCGCTTATACACACTTGTCTGCTTCATGGACGAAAAAAGCTGCCACTCAATCTGCCCCACTTACCCTCGACAGCCGCGATAGCCGGTTGCGCCCGGACGAGGGCGACTTTCAATGAGAGCAAGCATGTCCACCTTTTTTCAACCTATTGTCGGCAATAAACGCATGTCATGTGGTACATGGTACATGGATCGATGATCTCGATTCCGAGCCCCTCAAAATCCCTGGCATTACGCGTGGCGAGAGTGAGGTCGTGGCAATCGCCGTAGCAGCGATCAGAGCGTCCACCGACGCCAGCCCGCGACCGCTTCGCTTCGCAAGCCCTACCAGGTCACCCCAAGCGAGAGCAACCGGCTTATCTACCGGAATGACGCGGCGCTCAAAACGTTGTGGGAGATCCCGGCGAGCCATTCAGCCAACGCATCGCGTTTTCGCCCGTTGTCCATCAGGGTAACGCCTCAGCGAATCTCTGCAATCGACACGACACTGATGAAGGCGCGATCCTCATCAAGCCGATCCAGCCATTGCAAAACGCGGGCTTCGGGGCGCGGTTTTGTCACCTCGGAAAGTACATTGGTGTCGAGCAGCAGTCTCACAGAGGCGGATCACGTGGTTCGTCGCGTTGACGCTCAAGGTCCAGATCAGCGCCGCGTAGCGGCGATTCCATCAGAAACTCTGCGAGCGTTGATCCGGAGGCGGTCACGGCGGCGTTGATATTTACGGGTCATTTCGGCTGAGGCAACCGGCGCGCAGCGAATGGCCGGAGAATTTGCCGCGCGCTCGCCTTCGCTGAGATCGCCGCGGAGACACCGGCGGCAAGGGCCGCTGACTTGACGAGCCGGGCGAATTCGATCGGCTTATGCGATCGGGGCGGACAGACCGGATCTTAGTCGACCCCTTAGGAGGAAGAATTGAGCCTCTTTTTCACCCCATCCGGAGACGACGCCGAGGATCGCTCCGCATCCGACGACACTATGAGGCGGGCGAGCTTCGACGGCTTGCGAATGGCGTGTACCTTGAGAAGGGAGCTGAGCCGGACGATATGGTCATACGACGCAACTGGCCGCGACTGGTGGCCAAGCTCGTGCCGGGCGCGGTTGTCACGAACCGCAGCGGCATCTAGGCCAGACCCGTCCAGCATGTGCAGAACGGTCGCCACGTGATCTTACGTCTCGGCTGACCGCAGCCGATTGATCATCGAGTTGCCGGGCCTTTCGATCAATACCCGGAAGGGTGCCGCGGCAACGTGGCAGGCGATATCCCTATCTGGGCACGCACCTCGCGGGTCCGGAGCGCAAGCTGCTCGACAACCTGGCACCGTCGCGTGCCCGGGGAGACGCCACGCGCACATTGGGGGAGGCCGCCGTCGACGCGAAGCTGGGAGAGCACACGGGTAGAACCGAGGTTCCGAAGACAGGGATTGTGACGGCGGTAAAGCGCAGACCTAGATTCGATCATTCGCAGTTACCATTTCTAGGTTAACGCGGATGAGGAGTGGCGAAAATGGAACGCGCGAAGGGGTTTCGCGACTGCAGCACCAAAATGGAAATCATTCCTCCGCCCCGATGCCCGACGCGTCGTCGGGAATCGGTCACCTGTCTATGCTGCAGAAAGCAAGTCGCGCCGTCTGAGGATAATTCGATGGAATACGGCATCTGCGAGGAATGCATAAACCGACCATAAAATCGACCTTTTAGTCTCACTATCGTCGGGTTAGCGATCGTGTAGCCGTTGAGGTGAAGAATAGGCAGGATTGCGCCGTCGCGTGCCGGATTAAGGAACTTCGTGGAGTGCCACGCTGTGACCAACGGTCCGGTTTCTGCCTCCTCGTCGCCGTTCACGCAGACAACGACGAGGTCGGGATTCTCAAATGTCGCTCGTTGCCTTCCTCCTCGTCGTCGCAAGCGCATCGACTTCAGTTAAGCCGATGCACCATTTCTATCGCGCGATAGGGCAGGAGTCTTTGATCCGGGTCCAGGCAGGAGCGTTCGGTGTGTTGCTGATTAGAGTTACCCTTTCGATAAATGGAGGCTGAGGTGAAGGCGATGATGCTTGACCGAGTTCGGACGCCTCTGCGCCTTGTCGAGCTGCCGGATCCGTCTCCGTCGGCGGCACAGGTCTTGATCAGGGTTGAAGCTTGCGGCGTCTGCCGCACGGACCTCCACGTGTTCGATGGCGATCTTCCAGACCCAAAGCTTCCCCTGGTACTTGGCCATGAGGTCGTAGGGATCGTCGTCGCGCTCGGATCCGGCGCGCCGGAAACGTTGCTAGGTCGAAGGTTTGGCGTCCCGTGGCTTGGTCACACGTGCGGCAGTTGTTCGTTTTGCTGTGGTGGAAAGGAAAATCTCTGCGACGCTCCGGGTTTCACGGGTTACACGCTCGACGGCGGGTTTGCGACACATGTTGCCGCCGACGCAAATTACGCGTTCGTTCTACCGGAGAGCTCGGATCCGATTGCTACTGCGCCGCTTCTTTGTGCGGGTTTAATCGGATGGCGATCATTGAAGATGGCGGGTGGCGGGAAAACCATCGGGCTATATGGTTTCGGTGCGGCCGCTCATATCTTGGCGCAAGTGTGCCGCTGGAAACAGCAGGAGGTCTATGCGTTCGTCCGACCGGAAGACGATGCAGGAAAACGCTTTGCATTGGAAATGGGAGCAGTATGGGCGGGATCGTCTGATCAAGTTCCGCCGAAACCGCTCGACGCTGCCATCCTTTTCGCTCCAGCGGGCGAGCTGGTGCCCAAGGCACTGGCTGCCGTTCGGAAGGGTGGTGTCGTCGTCTGCGGTGGCATCCACATGAGCGATATTCCTGCCATGCCCTATCGCCTACTGTGGGGCGAACGACGAGTTGTGTCAGTGGCCAATCTTACCCGGACTGATGCTCACGAGTTCCTGAAGGTCGTACGAGCAGCAAACATTCGAACTGTCACTATAGCGCGACGATCAGGATGAGACGCGAGCGACAATCTGGATGAGATTCTTATGTCGCGGTTGGAGCGAAGTTATCATGTTGATTGTCGCTGGCAAGAGTTTCATCGTGTTCTGATTGCCGCTCCGCGACAAGCTGGGAAGAGCTTTTGATTGTCGCGAATGAGGCGGGTCTGCCGCGCTGGCGTTTGGCTTCCATGGCCGAACGCCGCCGGTAGCTTTCGACATTCATCTCGAAGATTGTTGCGTGATGGACAAGTCGGTCCACCGCGGCAAGCGTCATGGCCGGGTCTGGAAAGACGCGGTTCCATTCTCCGAAGGGCTGATTGGCGGTGATCATGATGGAACGCCGCTCATATCTTGCGGAGATGAGTTCGAAGAGCACGCTCGTTTCGGCCTGGTCCTTGGTGACGTAGGCCAGGTCGTCGAGGATGAGAAGATCGAACTTGTCGAGCTTTGCGATGGCGGCTTCGAGCTGAAGCTCCCTCCGCGCGACCTGAAGCTTCTGGACGAGATCGGTCGTGCGGGTGAAGAGCACGCGCCAGCCGTTCTCGATTAGCGCGAGGCCGACGGCTGCGGCGAGATGGCTCTTTCCGCCGCCGGGCGGACCGAACATCAGGATATTGGCGCCTTTGGCGAGCCAGCTATCGCCGGCTGCAATCGCCATGACCTGGGCCTTGGAGACCATGGGAACAGCGTCGAAGGCGAAGCTGTCGAGCGTCTTTCCGGGTGGCAGGTGGGCCTCGGCGAGGTGTCTTTCGATCCTGCGATGGGCGCGTTCGGCCAATTCATGCTCGGCGATGGCCGAGAGGAAACGGGCAGCAGGCCATCCTTCCCGATCGGCCTGCTCGGCAAATTGGTGCCAGAACGTCTTGATCGTCGGCAGCCTCAGTTCGTTGAGCATGATGCCGAGGCGGGCTTCATCGACTGTGTGGATGTTGCTCTTCATGCGACCTCTCCCGCATAGGCCGTGCCGATCAGGGCTTCATAACCATTGAGCGACGCGAGTTGCACATGAACGATCGGCAACTGATCCGGGTCCGGGCTGAAGACCGCTCTCAAAGCCGCCAGATCAGGCAGTTTGTGGGCGTCGAGCGTTTTGGCAAGCTCCTCGGCCAGTTCACGCTCGCAACTGCGATCGTGAGCCAAGGCAAGCAGTTCCACGGTGATCTTGCAAGCCTGCCGCTCGGGCAGTTGCTCGATGAGCGCGTCGAAAGTCCTGCGATATTCCGGCCTGGGGAAGAGCTTGTCGCGATAGACGAGCCCCAAAAGCGCCATCGGCTTTTTGCGCAGGGAATGAATGACGTGATGATAGTTGACGACTTGATCGTGCTTGCCACTCGCATGGGCGCGGCCTCGGGGTAATGTCAGCAGATGCGTGCCGCCGATGAAGACGTCGAGGCGATCGTCGAACAGACGCACCCGCAGCCGGTGGCCAATCAGACGGGAAGGCACGGTGTAGAAGACCTTGCGCAAGGCGAAGCCGCCGGTGCTCGATACGGTGACGATGACCTCTTCGAAGTCGGTGGTGCGACGATCGGGAAGAGCTTGCAGATGCGTGCGCTCGGCATCGATGCGCTTGCCATGTGCGGCATTGCGGCGGCTGACGATCTCATCGATGAAGGCGCGATAGGATCCGAGGTCGCCAAAGTCCCTGGTTCCGCGCATCAGCAGAGCATCGCGGATCGCATTCTTGAGATGGCCGTGGGAACTTTCGATCGAGCCGTTCTCGTGCGCGACGCCCTTGTTGTTGCGCGTCGGCGTCATGCGATAATGGGCGCACAGTTCGTCGTAGCGATGCGTCAGATCGACCTTGGCGTCGGCATCGAGGTTGCGGAAGGCGGCCGATAAGCTGTCGCTGCGATGATAGAGCGGCGAACCGCCAACCGACCACAGGGCGTTCTGCAGCCCCTCGGCCAGAGCGACGAAGCTCTCTCCACCCAGGATGACATGGGCATGCTCGAAGCCCGACCAGACCAGCCGGAAGTGATAAAGCAGATGATCGAGCGATTGGCCGGCGATCGTCACGCCGAGGCTGCCCATGTCGGTAAAATCCGACAGTCCTAACCGACCGGGTTCGTGCATCTGACGGAAGATCACTTCCTGCTCCTGACCGTGAACAGCCCGCCATGATCGGATACGACGCTCAATCGTACGGCGAACACCTTCTGACAGCTCTGGATGACGCCGCAGCATCTCGTTGTAAACGGCGACCGCTCGGATGCCGGGCGCGGCCTTGAGGAGCGGAACAACCTCGGCGTCGAAGATGTGCTCAAGGGGATCGGGGCGACGCCGGTCGCGCGGCGGCTTGGTCTGCGATGGAAGACGCGCATCCTTCTCGATGCGGTAAGCCGTCGCCCGGCTGATCGACGCCTTGGCGGCAGCGACCTCAATGGGGTTGTTTTGTCGGTACTTCATAAAAAGCCTCGTCTGATGATCGGTTACATGGCGACCCGGCACAAAGGTGATTCTCCATTCTCAGAAAATCACCGACGCTACCGGGCCAACCGCGATCATGAGACGCCGAAAAATTGCGCCGCGGCGGGGGTGTAACTCCAGTCGGGCTACGCCCTCCCTTCGTCACACCCCCGCCGCCGAGTCTCATCCTGATTGACGCTGAGTCTCACCTTGTTTGTCGCCGCGCAGTCACAACCCCTTATCCCTTGGCGCAGGCCAACGATGCACTGGTGGATTTGCGAGCAGGTCGTCTCAATGGCGCGGCCGTCCTTGTAACTTAATCCGCATCGCTGCAGGTACCGGCGCCTTTGTAGCAATTGTGGCAAACGCCTTGAAAGAGACGGCGATGACTTACGTCATCGCGTGTTGACCATCGACGAGAGGGAGATAGGTCTCGAACTCGTCGAGTTCGTCCTGGTTCGTGAGGTCCAGCTTGTTCCGGAGCACGATCGTGCCGGGATAACAGAGGGGATTGGATTCGGCGGTATAGACCAACGCTTCGGCGGGCTTGCGGGCGAACTGCGCGCGGATCGCCTGGCGTCGCTCGTGGTTTTGTCGAGGAGCCTGCGCATGCGGTTGGTCAAGACCAGGCCTTCGACGGCGCTAAGAATGCCGTTCGCGACCTTGACGCGCTCAACCAACCAGATCAGCTCTTCTTTACTGATTGCGAATCTTGAAGAGTATCGCGCTTCGACACAAGGCCGCGACAGCCATTCGAAGCATCTACGGGAAAGCCGGCTGTCGCTCGACCACGCGGCGATTGGTCGGCTGTCTATTCCCTCGGCCATTATTGGACAAAAGGCCCACGCGCCTCCGACTTAAGTCCCAATCCTGGAACGTCCCGGCGCCCTGTCGGTTTGAAAGGTGGCAGCCATTGTTTGCCGTCTGGCCATCACCAACTGCCGCCCGACAAAGCCCCTTTCGCTTGGGTTCGGGAGAATGAGGACTATGATGACAAAAGACGAGTTCCAGATGCTCTCAAGGGCAGTGGTCTTGTGGCACCGCTATTACGACGTGTCGCCCGTCGTGTCTCGTTCGGAGGTTCTTTGCAGATCTGCCATCGCTCTCCATAACGCGGGAATCAACACGGCCGAGGAGATCGCGGCCAGATTGATCGATGTTTATCCCGGGGCCGACGCGATTCCGCGTAGAACTTCTCCATTGGCGATCGGCGGAGTTGGAGAGGTTTCTTTACGTCGCCACTGAGGCTTCACTTTGCCAAAGAACATATTCTGACACGGCCAGCTTCAAATACGGCTGCGGAGACCGTCCGCCAGTGGTTCACCTGGATAGTGGATCCTGCAGCACTGCTGTGTCCATCGTGCTCATGGCAAGGTCGTGCTTACCACTCGCAACGTCCAGCCAGCTTTAGGCGGCGAGACGCCAATCGCCGCTGCACGCCGATCCGCGTCCTGCGCTGTCAATGCCTTGGCAGATCTCCCACACCTGCCTCGCCCATGCCCGCATGTGGATCGTCTCCGTTCTGCTTCTTGAGGACCTGATAGGGACCGTGGCTGCGCCGCCGCACCCTCGGGCGCGGTGCTACTGGCTTTCCTCGCTCCCATCGGCCCTGACAGCAAGAAGCCCGCCGGGGCGGGCGAGCTTCCTAACGCGTTACAAGAGAAACTGACCGCATCTCGGTCGGCTTCATAAAACCACAACCGCTCATTGTTGGCACTTCGTCCATTAGCGTAGGTTGCCTACCTTTCGGTGAAAAATTCGGAGTTAGTTAACCAGTCCGGATCTGGTCAACACCGACCTATGGGAGGGCTCGTACAGCTCTGGGAGGAGAGCTACAACCTCAATCGCTATGCCGGCCAAGGCGATATCGAGACCATCACCAAGAAGATCAACGGCGGCAAGAACGGCTTCGACGATCGCGTCGAGCGTTTTGTGCTAGGGGCTGGTTGCAGGTGTCTACGACGCGAGGACGCTCGCGGCATTGCATACCGAGGGTCATTGGGATCGGAAGGATGGCGCTGGGTGTCGCATTTGCCGACATCGTTCGCCACATTGTGATCATCACCCGATAGGAGAGAGCGAACAGAACCATAGAGACGATAGAGACGATAGAGGCGACGCCTGCCTTAGGATTCGGCTCACCCCGTGAAGGGAAGCCCCGGATGGGATGGCGAGGGGCTTCCCTTTTTATCCTGCCTATCAAGGATCAGGACACCCAAAGACTACTCCAATCATGGGGGGCGCCAGTCGGACCAAGGTCCTAGACGAGCAAGAAAATCGAGGGGGAGGTACAGCAGCGCGCAAGCATCGGAAAGCTGTCGAAAACCTGGCCCCTCAACGCATCCTGCCGTTGACGACAGGACACCAGTGAGACTTCGGGCGGGCTAAGGAGGGTTCACCTGAAGCCAAAGAAGCGTCGTTGGCATAAGTGCCATCGTACGTTCATGGCGGTGGGTTGGGGAGAGAATTCGTCACGGCAGGTCGAGGCCGGAAGTGGCAAAATTGGACTGCACCTCATCCTCGAGCTCGATGCAGAGGCGCTCGCATTCCTCCAGGAGCATCTTGTCGCCATCCCCAGCACGCAACTTCTCCCGGAACCTGACTGCGTCGCCGTAGTTCTCGATATCTTCGGTCCACCGGTGTGCAATATGGGCATAGGGACGGAGGTGTGGGCGGCGCATGAGAAGAGCCGCCAATCCATAGCGAAAGCTGTCGAAGCGTAAGGATTCCATCTTCCGAGAACCGTTTTGCAATGAAACTGACGCGGGTCCTAAATGCAAGCAATGCGAGAATATTAACGCAATTGTCGCTAATTTGTTTCGCAAGGTTGCAAAAAAATGCCCCACCGAGAGCGCGGGGCTTAAGGGGATTGTGTGGACATTGAGAGGAGTTACGTTCTCAACGCGGTGCATAAACCCTATGCTAGAAGGTTTGTTCCGCCGACTCCTATTTATTTTGTCCAACCTACTAAGCGATCCAGCAGACGACCTTCGCATCATGAGCCGCTGCAAGAAATGCGGACAGGGTTTCTCCTTGAGTCACCGCGCCCGTCGCTGTGCCCGCGCAGGTCTCCATGGCTAAGACGAAGGCGGTGCCGCTAAAGACCGGCCAATTCGTAAACAGTAGATCAAGGGCGTCTTCTGCGGATCCGATCATGTGGAACGCTTGGTTGCGCTCAACGATTACGGCGATCCACCCAGGTGCCGACACAGGCTCTCCGATTCTACATTGGAGTGATGGGCTAAATGGTGGACCACGCAGTTAGCCAGCGTCTGGCACAAGGGGATAAACCTCACCTGGTGATCCACTCTGTGAACCATCACGATGGCTAGGAGTTCCATGCTACTTGCTATCCACGCCAGAAAGTCGGTTCGAGAGTAAATCAAGCAACTCTGCCGATGTTGCGGACGGGTGTGTTGAAAGCAGTTCGAGGGCAAGAGCAGCAGCCGCACGGGCTGAAACCCCCTCGGGGTCATCATGCTGTCTCGCGCACCATGCCTAGATGGCAGACGTCACCGTATCAAGTTGTTCGTCAGTGAGGTCGACCTCGGTGAGGAAGTTCATCAAACGGTCTTTCTGCTTTCGAACAAGGCGTCCGCCCTGAGCGGAAGCGAAGTTATCGCCGACCAGGGCATGTCGAGCCGGCTGGGAGCATTTTGAGCCTGTAGCGAATGTCGATCGGAGGATTTCAAAGCGCGAGCGCGCGTGGTCACCGACTAGGTGCAGGCCATCAAAACCTGATGTCATTTGTTGCAAAGTGGTTGACCTGCCAATGACCGGCCGTTCACCCCGGCAGACCCGCAAGCCGCAGCCTTTCGACGTATCGGGCAAGGAGAGCCTTGTCCCGATAGGGGCCCGGGAGCTGAATCGGTCGATAGAGAATTCCGGATTGAGTTTTAGCAACTCGCTCGCAGCGCGGCGTGCATCCTCGAAACGGGCAAGCTGGGCATATGTTGCCGCCGGCAGGCGGTAAGCCGACCCGCGGTCTGCATCTTCTCCAAGAGGGGCAATGCCTCCAGATAGTTTCCGGAAAGGTATTTGCTGGCGGCGATGTTCCAGAGATACCAGTCGGGTCGGCTAGGTTTAGCCTCAAGGCCAATTCACCAATCTGATCGCGTCCTCCAGGCGTCCGAGATAGCCCAAGGCATCACAATATTCAGCGAGGAGATCACAGTTGTTGGAAGCCAATTCGCGGCCGCGCTCGTGACATCCTATTTCCCGTTCGGCCTCCCCCCGCCACAGGTAAATGACGCCAAGCGCCCAGTGCACGTCGGCGTCACAGGGGCTAACCTCCAGCGCCTTGCTCGCCGAAGCAAAGGCGCTGGCCAGCGTGGCTTCGAGATCGACACGCTCGTTCCATTTCAGCTTCCGTATTTCGAGCCAGGCGAGGCCCAGGTATCCGCGCGCATAGCCGGGATCATCGTCGATTGCGGCGACAAACATCTCCCTGGCAAGCCTGACGTCATCCGGTTTCAAGCTCGCAATTGACTGCGCCGACCGTGTCGGGTTGACTAGCCGGAGAAAGCCGCCGATTCAGCACGAATAGAACCTTCTCCCCTGGAGCACAACGCACAGGCCACTGGAGGAATCGGAGTGCGAAATCGACGCTCGGCGCCAATTCCAGGTACTCGGACCGCTGAGCATCGCTATTCGCAACTCACCCGTTTCCGACGCTGAGGGCGTCATTGCCGTGAATAGGCTAGCGGCATAGGGTCGGCTGGCAGTACAACTTCAACGCGCTCAAGGCCGAAGCGCAGACCGGAAGAGGCGTGCATGTCGACAGCAATTGCCGTACTCGGCGGCGTCGGGCTCTTCCTGCTCGGCATGACCGTCATGACGGACGGCCTGAAGGCGTTGGCGGGATCCGCCCTGCGCACCGCCCTTGGCAAGGCGGCGGCTACGCCGCTGTCAGGTGCTTTCTGGGGCGCCATCGTGACGCTGCTTGTGCAGTCGTCGAGCGCTGTGACGATGACGACGATCGGTCTCGTCAACGCCGGCCTTCTGACCTTTCCGCAAGGACTCGGTCTCGTTTTTGGCGCCAATATCGGCACGACGGGCACGGGCTGGCTCGTGGCACTGATCGGTGTGCGCGTCTCGCTTTCGGCCTATGCGCTGCCTTTGATCTTCCTTGGCGCGCTTGCCAAGTTGCTGGCGGGCGGGCGTACAGCGGCGGTGGGCGGCGCCCTCGCGGGCTTCGCGCTGGTTCTCTACGGGCTGACCACCCTCCAGCAAGGCATGGGAGGTCTTGCGCAGAGCCTGCATCCGTCTGACCTGCCCGCAGTGCTCGGCGTAGCGGGAGTTGGCTGGGTCGAAGGCTCGGTCGGTCTCATGACCCTCATCGTTGTTGGCCTGGCCATGACCGCGGTCATGCAGTCCTCTACGGCCGCCATCGCCGTCACCATTTCGGCCTTCTACGCCGGGGCGGTGAGCCTGGAGCAGGGCGCAGCGCTGATCGTCGGCCAGAATATCGGGACGGCAACGAGCTCCGCATTGGCGGCCATCGGCGCTAGCGCGACGGCCAAGCGCCTTGCCCTTGCTTATGTACTGTTCAAGGTCATAGCGGCGCTTATCGCGATCGCCGCCTTCCCGTTCACGACGGCGCTGATGAAAGTCTTGTCTGTGTCGGTCGACGGAATGACGCTCCTTGCCGCCTATCACACGGCTTATAACGTTGTAGGGGTCGCGGTACTCTTACCGGCGACGCAGTGGTTCACCCGCGTCGTGGAGCGGCTCCTGCCCGCCAAGCAGACGGCGCTTCAACGCGCGCTCGATCCAAGCGCCCTCGCTAGTCCGGTGGTCGCGGTCGAGACCGCCCGGCGTGTCGTGGCAGACGTCCTTTCGACAACCGCCGCCTCGGTTTCCGCAGCACTTTCGGGCGGAGCCGGCCCCGCGGCACAGAGCACTAGCGCCGCCGCCAAGCTCGAGGAGGTGCGGGATTTCCTGTCCGAATTGAAGGAGCCGCCCGAGACGGAGGCCGAGCGGCTCCGCATGACGAGCACGCTACACGCGCTCGATCACGCCTCCCGTCTCGTGGAAGCCATGGAGGAGGGCAGGCTCGAAGGACAGCCAGCCGGCTCCGCCCATGACCTTCGTGCCACCGAGCTGTGCACACAAGCCATGCATGCCGCACAGGCGGTCGGTGGCTCGATCACCTCGGAATGCGCTCTCAGCGCACAGGCGGATCCAATCGGCTGGAACGTTTCGTCGGAGGTTGCCGCGGCGCTCGCTGAGCTGGAGAGCGCGTCAAGGGAGCTCGATACCCTACAGCGAGATCATCGCGCCACCACCCTTGCCTCCGTCGCGCCGGGAGAGCTGACCGCCGCGGATGCCCTTGCGCGGATCGATGCTGCCCGTCGGCTCGACCGGATCGCCTATCATGCCTGGCGTTCGGCGACGCATCTCCTCGGCCGCGGTGGCCATGATGGGCTGAGCTTGTGACCTCGACTCTTTGCGCAACGCTTGCCACGCAAGCCGAACATCCGGCAGGGCCAGATCGAGCGTGCTTCGTGAGCCCTTTTTCTGCCAGAAGTGTTGGATCAAAACGATATCGCGAACTCTCCGGTTTTCCCACAGCTAGCCGAGAGCAAGGATCAGCGCTTCGCACGCCGGCACCTCGGTTTTTCGGCCGTCATAGAAGTGGTCGAGCCTAAGCCCTCAACACAGCGAGGGTCACATCCGTTGACTGCGCTGACCGTGTCGGGTTGACCAACCGGAGAAAGCTGGCTTTTTCGCCCGAATGGATCCGTGCAACGAGACTGGTGTTCGATAGCGTCACGTGTTTTTTGCGTCCGCTCCATCCGATGAGTGCGGCGAAGAAGGCACCGTTGGTTTTGCCGCCTCTTCGGCTGGGTCGATCCGCTGGAGCAGGCAGATCAGGTCTCCGGCACCGATCACGAGGCCGGCCAGGCCGTCATCCAGTATCTGGTCGATTGGCCAGGGCTATCGCATTCCCGATGACATCTCGGTTGTCTGCTTCGGCGATTTTTCCCCGGCAATCCAGATCACGCTCGTACCAACGACTGCGCGCATGGAAGGTCAGGAGTGCGGCGCAGTTGGTCTGCGCCTTCTGCTTGAGCGCATCTGTTGGTTTCCACGCGGAACTGAGCCGGTTTTTCCACCAAGAAGTGAGCCACCTCTAAGTATGGTTTTCTGATCAGGATTTGGTCAAGGGATTGGCTTTTTCTCCTTTCTTCTGTGCTGCGGCAGCCGAGCTGGCTTTGAAGCGGAAGCTGTCGTTACCGGTTTCCAGGATATGGCAACGGTGGGTCAAACGATCGAGCAGAGCGGTCGTCATCTTGGCGTCGCCGAAGACGGTTGCCCACTCGCTGAAGCTGAGGTTGGTGGTAATCACGACGCTGGTCCGCTCGTAGAGCTTGCTTAACAGGTGGAAGAGTAGTGCTCCGCCTGAGGCGCTGAACGGCAGGTATCCCAACTCGTCCAGGATGAGCAGATCGAGGCGGACCAAGGTCTCCGCGATCTGGCCCGCCTTGCCTTTAGCCTTCTCCTGCTCGAGAGCATTGACCAGTTCGATGGTCGAGAAGAAGCGGACCTTTCGGCGATGATGCTCGATGGCTTGGATTCCAAGAGCGGTCGCGACATGCGTTTTTCCAGTGCCAGGGCCACCGATAAGGACAACGTTCTGCGCCCCATCCATGAACTCGCATCGGTGCAGTTGGCGCACGGTGGCCTCGTTGATCTCGCTGGCGGCGAAGTCGTATCCGGAGATGTCTTTGTAGGCTGGGAAGCGAGCAGCCTTCATGTGATAGGCAATCGAGCGGACCTCACGCTCGGCCATCTCGGCTTTCAGCAACTGGGACAAGATTGGCACGGCCGCATCGAAGGCGGGAGCACCTTGCTCGATCAGGTCCGTGACGGCCTGGGCCATGCCATACATCTTCAGGCTACGCAGCATGATGACGACGGCAGCACTTGCGGGGTCATGACGCATGACGACCTCCTACGATCCGGACCCGCAAGCCATCGTAGCGTTCTACATTGGCCTTGGGTTCGCGCAGCAGGGTCAGTGCCTGTGGCGTATCGATGTCGGGACCGTCGGTCGTCTTGCCATCAATCAGCCGATGCAGCAGGTTCAACACATGCGTTTTGGTCGCCACGCCTTGATCCAGAGCCAGTTCCACGGCCCTGACGACGACCTGTTCGTCGTGATGAAGCACCAGAGCGAGGATGTCGGCCATCTCACGATCACCGCCGGGGCGGCGAAGCATCTGATCTTGCAACTGTCTGAAGGCCAGCGGCAATTCCAGGAAGGGCGCACCATTGCGCAAGGCACCGGGTTTGCGCTGGATGACGGCAAGGTAATGTCGCCAGTCGTAAATCGTTCGTGGCGGCTTATCGTGGCTCCGCTCAATGACCCGCTCATGCTCGCATAGGATATTGCCCTCGGCCGCAACGACCAGTCTCTCGGGATAAATGCGCAGGCTGACAGGCCGGTTCGCAAACGATGCTGGCACACTGTAACGATTGCGCTCGAAGGTGATCAGGCATGTCGGTGAGACGCGCTTGCTCTGCTCAACGAAGCCGTCAAATGCGGGTGGCAGTGCCATTAATGCTGCCCGCTCATCAGCCCAAACATCTGCGATTGTGCCGGGCAAGGTGCCATGCGCCGTCTCCCGCCACAGGTCCTGGCAATGCTGTTCCAGCCAAGCATTCAATACCGCCAAATCCGGGAAGTCAGGCATCTGTTGCCACAGTCGTGGGCGAGCATCCTGGACGTTCTTCTCGACCTGCCCCTTCTCCCAGCCGGCAGAGGGATTGCAGAACTCTGGCGCAAAGACGTAGTGGTTCGTCATCGCGAGGAAACGGATGTTGACCTGCCGCTCTTTGCCGCGACCGACACGATCGACCGCCGTCTTCATGTTATCGTAGATGCCGCGACCAGGTACGCCGCCGAACACACGGAAGCCGTGCCAGTGGGCGTCGAAGAGCATCTCGTGCGTTTGCAGCAGGTAGGCCCTGACCAGAAAGGCCCGACTGTGCGACAACTTGATATGTGCGACCTGAAGCTTCGTGCGCTCGCCGCCGATCACGGCATAGTCCTCACTCCAATCGAACTGGAATGCCTCGCCTGGGCGGAAAGACAGCGGAACGAATATGCCGCGGCCCGCTGTCAGCTGCTCAGCCCGCCAGTCGCGGGCGAACGCGGCGACCCGACCATAGGAGCCGGTAAAGCCGAGAACCACCAGATCCGCATGAAGCTGCTTCAGCGTTCGGCGCTGCTTGCGCGACCTCCCGGCCTCGGTCTTCAGCCAGCCAGCAAGTTTGTCGGCAAAAGGATCGAGCTTGCTCGGACGTTCCGGTACCGTGAACGTCGGCTCGATCGTACCAGCGCTCAAATACTTCGCGATCGTGTTGCGTGACAGCCCAGTGCGCCGGCTGATCTCGCGGATCGACTGCTTCTCGCGCAGCGCCATCCGACGGATGATGTTTAAAAGTCCCATGTGGATCACTCCGTGGCCCCCGTCGCTCACCGCGTTGGGGGGAAGGTTCACATGGCTCAATTCTCAATGGAAATTATGCGCCTAACCGGCTCAGTTCTGCGTGGAAACCAACACGCATCGAGAGGCAGCGACTGCCGGGCGATCCCGCCCGCCGCATCAATATCGCCTCCAGAATTATCGAACGCCGCTCTGCCGGCCCATGCGTGGGTGTCGCGGATGTTTACAGAGCGTCAGACAACGGCGTCGTTCAGCCCAGAAGGTAAACGAGGCGCCACGCCATATCCGGATATCGCCACAGGCCTATGCATCACTTATGGTCAAGATCGGAATTGGACCCGGCCAAAGCGCCGGGTTTCGGTATCGGTGCGCAGCTTCATTTGCGACCGAGCCCGCGTGAGCGATAAATGTAAGTACCTCTTACCTGAACTTTGGCGCACGTGTCATGTTGTGCATAAGCTCAGCTGCCGTCGCAAACGGGCCGAACAGCGCGATCAGCCTCGCTTCCTCATTATTGTCCAACCGGTGGCGAGCGCAAAATTCCGGCACGCTCCAGACCCTGGTCGCCATGATGGAATTGGTGCCTTCAAGCTCTACTTGCTGCATGAAATCCTCCCCTGACGTGAGGACGCTACTAAAGTCTATTTTAGCTTGCAATAAAATAAGACATGCTCCGTGAAATTTTAGGGACCTTGCAGCGAGCGCCAGGCGCAATCCTCCTGCGACGGACGCTCGACCAGTGGATGGGGCCGGACGATTGGAGACCAGCTTTAGCTTCGTGGCCCCGACGGATCAGCGCAGGCCGAAGAAGCTCAAAATGGCGAGAACGATAACGATCGCACCGACAAACCAAATAACGTTGTTCATGGGAAACCCATCTCCTCCTCGAGCCGCATGAACATGCAACTCATGCTCAAGTTTCCTGTTCCATCCCATCACCTGGCGGGGCGGCGGTGCGGCGACAGGGCGATCAGGCGGAGAGCACAGCGACGTACACTGGCTCCTCTCCGCGTTTGCTTATTTGAGATGGTTAAATCGAGTAACGCAAAGCGCCAACTGCTGCGCCGATCGCGATGCCGATCGCGGTGCCGATGGAGATGTCATAAAGTGCGGCGCCGATGACCGTCCCAACGCCAATTCCGACTGCAATTCCAAGTGCCATGCCTTGTCTCCTCGTGACGTGAACGCACGCCGAGGATGGAGAGTTCCTTATCGAGCTAACTCCCTTCGTGTTGAGGTGGGCGACGTCAGGCAGGACGGCATCGAGCTCGATCAAAGATAAGGTAATAACAGCCCCAGGAGGTCATGCGCCTGCAACCTGACCACAGGCACGCTGCCTACCGCTTTGCTATCTCACTTCGTACGTTGGGGAACCTAGAAACCAGACGCTATAATCCCCACATCAAAATGCGCTGGGCCCGTTCCCAAAACGACCAGCGCGAGGTCGGCTCATAGCGTTGAGCAGTGTTTGCCGTGAGTGGGCCGCCGCTTCACCGACGATCTGAATCACCTGGCGCCGATCGTTGTTGGCGACGGTGACGCGCGGCGAGTTGAGCTGGCAACACCGGTTCCTCGCCGTGCGGCTATTTAAGCTTCGATCTCGTCTTGTTTGTTTGTCTGGGGGTAAGAACCTTACTTTTTCAAAACGAGCCCGAACCTCGACCCGTAGTAGCACTCAACTTTCGCACAGCGACAGCTTGTACACGCGTAGACTCGGAAAAAACGAGAATCCATATTGTGGATGCATATTCGAAAGAGCGGGCCACCTATGAGTTCTGGTAAGATTCCGATTCTCCATCTGCGCGGCGATGCCTACACCCGCGGAAGGCTACACGGAGTTGCATTGTCCACATCGATCCAAACGTCGTTCGGGCGCCTCAGGCGATCGACGGCGGATCGGAGCTGGCTGTGCGCGGAGCGGCGCGCGGCAAACTCCTGGAGGTTGCTTGAGAGCGTGGCGCCTACCCTTGTCGCGGAGATCAAAGGTATCGCTGACGGAAGTGGATTGGCTCCCCTTGATATCTATCTCCTTTCCGCTTTCGAGTTCTTCGATGGTGCGATTGCCAGCGGCTGCACGACGGTGGCATGTGCCACAGGAGCTGGCGCGGTCTTGGCGCAAAACTGGGACGCGCATCCTGGCACGGAAGAGGAGCTCGTTCTTCTCGTCCACGATGGCACTGACGATCATGATGGCCTGATCATGGTGACGTCCCCCGGCACGCTCGGCTGGGTTGGGATGAATCGTGCCGGGTTGGCGTTCGTGACGAACGATCTCATGCTTGATGCTGCCGCCCATGGAATACCAAGCCTCGTGGTCAGACGCCTGATCCTTAAGGAGCGCCACGCTGCCGGTGCGCTGGCGACACTTAGACGGGTCAGCCACCTGTCCGGACGCTGCTACCTCCTCGCAGACGCCTCGGGCCAGGTGGACGGTGTGGAGATTTCACCATCAATCGGCCCTGTCACCCTCACGGGAAACCCAATCGTTCATACAAATCATCCTGTCACGCCGGCGGTTGCGATCATGGAGGACATAGAAACAGTGGCACGTGTCTATCCCTCCAGCCGAGAGCGTCTTCGAGCCGCCAAGCTCCATTGCATCAGTGACGTCGCTGGTATCCGCCGCCTTCTGTCGGACACCAACGGTTCGCCGGACGCGATATGCAAGACCGCGTCCTCGCGAGAACCGACACAGACTGCATTTTCCGTCATCTTCGATTGCAGGAGCCGCCGCGCATCGATTTGCCTCGGACGGCCGGACCGGGGTGATTTTCACGCCTTCGACACCGCATGGACCGCGGCGGCCTAGGCCACGACAAGATCGCTGATGCCCAATCTACGAGCATATTCAGCCAAGCGGGACGCAAGCTCTTCGGCTCGTTCCTCGCATTCTTCCGGCCGATACGGACGGCAGTCGTAGCCGATCACCTCCCTCATGATCTTCGACGACGCTTCCGTCATGCGAATAGTGCCGTCATCATCGACGCTCTCGATACCGTCGTAGCGCTGGCATCGCCGGTTGATGTCGATTGCCTCGTCAAGCGTCAGACCGGGCGGCAGATCGACGAGAAAACCCGTCGGCGACACACGGATCGGATAGCCGCCGACAAGACCGAGCGGCCCAGGTCCATGAACGACCTGGCCGGAGCGAGAGGCGACCGCATGGAGCATCGCGGTCGCAGAGGATGCGGTGACGGACTGCCCGGCAAGCCCTTTGACCCGCCGGAACCGCCCGGCGACATGAGAAAACAGAATGGTGTGATCAATCTCGGCCGCGGGGACCTCGGCGCCATCAGCATAAATTGTCAGATGGTAGGGAGCACCATCCGTTCCGCCGGTGCTTGGCATTCGGTAGCTCAGATAGTGATGGGCAAAGAAGCGGATATCGATCGCTGCTGGATCCCAGCCTGAGCATGTAAGCTGCGGCGAGGCGAATACCCGGGACCGCATTTGCAATGTTGCCGATGCCAACCGCAGGCGCCAGCCCTTCTGCGGCAAGCGACGCATTGACGACATCGGGATAGGAAGCGTTGACGACGACTGCGGGGCTGTCAGCAAGTCGCACTGCCTTCATCAGGCGACGCACGAGGACCTGGTGCATGGGCGTCCACACGCCCCCACGCGCCATGTCCAGACACTTGTATGCCTCAGACGGTAGTTTGGTGATAACCCACCAACTGTGTAACGTGGCCGCATTGAAAATGATGTCGGGCTTGAGCTTGTCCAAGCGCTCGGCCGTCTGCTCGATGTTCATCAAATCGAGAGGCATGATATCGACCTGTGGCTCACGGCCGAGATTCATCGCTGTATAGCGCGCGAGATTAACCCGCAGCAACGCGGTTTCGAGTCTTCGAGCGCCGACAGTCAACGCATAGTCCCGCCCGCTCTGAAGCAGAAAATCAAGAACATCGCCACCCAGCACACCGCTGCCGATAATGAGAATACGGGGTGTTTTCCTACTCGCAGTCATTGCGATCTCCTCCAATTTGACAGCAACCAAGAGACGAATTTAATAGTCCTTCACATTTCCAGATAGCAATCTGGAGCATTTTACCGTAGATTGCAACGATATTTTAATATCCCTTCAGGTTGTCGTCCATGTCAGCAGAACTGCGAATCGACGTGTCAGCGATTGGAGCAAACTTTCACCGTCTAAGATCGCTGGTTGGGTCGGACACGGAAATCGCCGCCGTGGTCAAAAGTGATGCCTATGGCTTGGGTATCGACCTGATCGTTCCAACCCTCGTCGCAGCGGGCTGCAAGAGCATTTTTGTCGCTAACCTTCGCGAGGCGGTTCACGTTCGCCGAACGCTCGCAAACCTGCCTCATATCTATATCCTCTCAGGGGCCCAAGAGAGCGAGTTGGAAACATGTCTCAGCCTCCGCTTGACCCCCGTTTGCCATTCTCTGGCCGACGCGCTCGTTGCGTCCCGTCAACTTCCTGAATTGGTCATCAACGTCGATACCGGCTTTTCACGCTTCGGCCTTACATTCACCGAGGCACGGGCCCTTGTGCACAGCTCGCAACGCCCACCTGATCTTGTGATTAGCCACCTCGCATGCGCTGATGCCCGCAATGACCCCACAAACCGTCTGCAACGAGACCGCTTCGTAGCGATGTGCCAAGTGCTCGATCCGCGAAGGCGCAGCCTGGCTGCCTCGGCTGCTGTCTGGCTCGATCAGAGCTTCCATTTCGATCTTGTTCGAGCAGGGTCCGCGCTCTTTGGACTAAACAATGCACGCGTAGAACCAAACCCTCTTCTGCCCGTTGTGCAGCTCTTTGCGCGCCTTGCCGATGTCAGGACCGTCCAGCGCGGCGAGGCGGTCGGATATGCCGCGAGTTTTCGCGCCGCACATTCCATGCGTATTGGTATCGTCGCCCTGGGCTACGCGGTTGGCCTGCCCTGGTCGGCGGGAAACGCCATCGCCGCGGCGATCGGCTCATACATGGTTCCTGTCGTTGGCCGCGTCGCCATGGAGTATGTCGCGATAGATCTCAGCGATGTTCCCCTAGCTCTGTGCAGGCCGGGGCGGGCTGTCGAGTTTCTGGGCCCTCGTTTGTCTGTCGAAGCGATGGCAAGGGCAGCCGGTACAATCCCACAAGAGCTACTGGTTCGGCTCGGATCAAGTTGTCCCCGTCACTACGCGCTCCTCTGCCAGGAACCGTCCATCGGAGTAGGCGCATGAAGGTTCAGCAACTGGGAACGTTCTACATCCTCGGGGCAGCCATGCTTTGGAGCACCGCCGGATTGTTTATGGGTCTGCTCGTGACACTCGACGTCTGGACAATTCTCTTCTGGCGCAGCTTCTTTGGGGCGATCGCGGTCGGCGGAGCGGCCTTGATGCGCGGTGACGCAGCGTTTCATCCACGCGTCTTGAGACGATCGTGGTTTGTCGCTACCTGCTGCTCGGCGCTCGGAATGGTCGCCTTCATCCCCGCATTGCATCTGACATCGGTCGCCAATGTTGCGATGGTCCACGCATCGCTTCCTGTCCTCGCCGCCATCGCGTCTGCCCTCACGCTTCGTGAGCGACCGTCGCCCCCAACAGTCTTCTTTTCAGGCGCAGCACTTGTCGGCGCCGCAGTCATCTTCACCGGTTCTCCCAGCGGAAGCTCCAGTCAGTTGGGCAACCTGCTGGCACTTCTAATGACAATATCGATCGCGTTCATGACGGTGGCGTTGCGCGCCGACCGGGGCCGATCGGTTCTTTGGATTATCGCGGCATCCAATGTGATTGCCGCAATTGTTGCGCTCTGTTTCGCACCCAGCATCAGCATTGATCTTAACGAGGCACTCCTTCTCGCTTGCTTTGCGCTCATCCAGATGGTGCTCGGCCTGGTGCTTTACAGCAAGGGAGCACAATTGCTGCCCAGCGCCGAAGTAGCGCTGTTCTCACTCGTCGAAGTCCCTCTTTCGCCGCTATGGGTCTGGCTGATGTTCGACCAACGGCCGGGACTACCAAGCGTACTCGGCGGCGCGATCATCGTTACGACCGCCATCGGTCATATTCTGACGCGATGGCGGCGAGATGCAGATCGCCAATGGAGGTGTCCGCCATGACTGGCCGGCCATCGGTCCTGACAAACCTTCGGGATATCGCTTCGGGTTACCGCGGCATCATTCTCGACCTTTTCGGTACGGTGCATGACGGCCTCAATCCTCTCGACGGGGCCATCGACGCCCTACGCATGCTTCGTCGAGGTGAGATTGCCGTGTGTCTCCTGTCCAACTCGCCTCGGCGGCGCGAGGACGTTGCCGCCCGTCTCGCTCAAATGGGCTTCGCACCAGAACTATACCGCGGCCTGGTAACGTCCGGTGAACTTGCCTTCGAGGCCTTGTCGAACGACGCTAACCGAGATCTTGGACGCCGCTTTTTCCATATCGGCCCACCGGAATTGTCCGGCCTTTTTGATGGATCCGGGCGGGAACGCGCAGAAGCGGTTGATCAGGCCGACTTCCTGTTGTGTACGGGAGCAAGTGGGAACCAGGCTCTTGAGGAGGCTGAACGCGTCTTGGGGAACGCGCAGGTGAGAGGACTTGTCATGGTCTGCGCCAATCCCGACCACGCTGTCATGGTCGGCAAGACGCGCGTCGATTGCGCGGGTACGATCGCCGCGCACTACGAGTGTCTTGGGGGAACCGTTCTCTATTACGGAAAGCCGCTCCTACCGGCTTATGATCGGGCCCTCTCAGTCCTCGGCCTCGCCCGAGACCATGTTCTGGCGATTGGCGATGGGCTTGAAACCGACATCGTTGGAGCGCGCAGAGCCGGAATGGATGCGGCCCTGGTGCTGACCGGCATCCATCATGACCAAATCGTCAATCCCAAGACTGGCCACGTGCTCTGGGGCAGGCTCGCTCGCCTGTGCTTAGGCCACGAGCGTCTGCCTGATTTCGTTATGCCGGCCTTTACGTGGGGGAGGCGAGTTCAATCATGACGTAAGCGCGACCGTGATGAATGCAAACAGGGTCTATCATCTCCGCGGCGAAACCATGGCCGCGGCAGCCGATCCCAAACGTGGCTCGTCAAGCGGATTAAGACTTTCCTCGATCTGGCGGACTTCACTCTGCAGCATGTTGACCAGGGTTGGGAGCCGCTCCTCCGTCAAGCGGGCGCTTGTTAGGTTGATGGCGATTGCCGCCACAGCGTCACGACCGGGTGGCAGGATCGGCACGGCGATCGCCGATATGCCGGCCACAAGTTCTCCGTGATCGATGGCGTAGCCGTTCTGTCTGACAGCCGCCAAAGCATCCTTGACCTTTCGTTCGGTCAGCGGTGCGTACTGTTTGTAAAGAGGCGCATTGGTCGCAACAATCACCGCTGCCTCCGCTGACGGCAGGAAGGCGAGGATCGCCTGGCTTGCAGGGCCGACGCCCATCGGGATCTGTCCCCCGATATGACCGGTCAAGCTGTCAATGATGTAAGAGCCCTGCTGACGATCGACGCAGACCGTGTTGAAGCCTGCACGTGCCATCAGAAATACGGAATCGCCGGTCGCCGCCGAAATCCGCATCAGGGCAGGGCGAGCGAGCACGCGCAATCCCGTCCCATCAGCCGCCGCAGCGCCCATGGCAAAGAGCGCGAGCCCCAGGCGATAGCGCTTCGTTTCGCGTTCGCGATCGACCAGACCGTGGCGCTCCAGCGCAGTAATGATGCGATGGGCGGTCGGCTGCTTCAGGCCAAGCACATCGCCAATCATCGCCATCGTCGCGCCGTGCTGTCCGATATCGCCGAGGAATTTCAAGATCGCGACCGCTCTGTCGAGCAGCTGTGTTCCTGTTGCCGCGACCTCGTCTCTTGCCATTTCAACCTCATCCGTCTGCCGGTTTGGCGGATTCGTATATCAAATGGCAGCTTTGTAGAATGACTATGAGGCGTTGCAAAGGGCGTCGAGGAGTGAAGTCGTTACCGTCCCGTCCATCAGTGCACTGACCGCATCGGAAATGGAGCGCGCCTGGAGAAAAGGCATGGGCAGCCGTGATGTCAGCGTGGCGAACTTCTCCCTAAGCTCTGCATCACTCATCGGATTGGCGGGCTCTCCCTTTGGGTAGGTGATCTCAAGCGCAGACATCTCGCCGCCTGCCGAGATACTGACTGTGGCAGGGGTCGTTGCTGGAAAAGCGCCGACATATCTTGGGCTAGCTTCCAGCCGAACCCGCGAAGCGAGTGCGATGACATCGGGGTCTGCGAGGTGGCGATCCTCGAGCGGCAACAACGCGGTTTGCCCGTGTAGAAGCGCCACGGCGATGCAGAAGGGAATGCTGTACTGCGCAGCCTCGTTCGAGGTGGGTATAACCTGGTTCGGCAGGGTGAGCGCTCTGTCGAATATTTCAACGACGATCCCCTCGATCGCGCGGGCGGGTAGCTTGCGCTCGTCCTGTAGAAGCACCGCTGCGTCGATCGCGGCATGCGCCCAGCGGCAGCAGCTATAGCGCTTGAAATACGCGTGTTCGACAGCCCATGCGTCTCCGAGCCCCGCAAGCAGCCGCGTCCTGTTGTAGACAGGTTCCTCGTCAAGCAGATCGAGCGGACCCCTATGGCCGGCGGCAGCGAGATATGCTGCCTGAATACCGTTTGCTGCCGCCCAGGGAATTCCTTCCTTTACCGTGTGGCCGACACGCGTCCAGCCCGTGGAAAATTGACCAGTCGCAGTCTGACCTGCGATCGCCATCGCATGCGCAATCGCCGGAAGAGGAAGCGCCATGAGCCAGCCGGCGGCGGCGGCCGCGCCATAACCGCACCAGAGGCCCGTGTCGGTTGTGCGCAGGCTATTGACGTCACGGGAGGCCGCGGCACGAACCGCAATCTCGTATCCAATGGCAATCGCCGTTAGCAACCGGCGACCCGAAACCACGTGGCAGCCGACAAGCGCGAGTACTGCTGGAACGATGGCAGCGGCCGGATGTCCGGCAGCAGCGCGGTGACCGTCGTCAAGGTCGAGGCTTGCCGCATAGGTGGCGTTGACGAAGGTGGCACCGGCTGGCGTGAGCAGCATGCTGGAGAACCAGATCGATGACGCCCCGGCGCCCCAGATGGCGCTCGCAGCTTTAAAGGAGGCGCGACCTCCAGGCGTGGCAGCACCACTGGCGGCGACCCCGATCGTGTCAAGAACCGTTCTGCGGGCGGCCTTTAAGGTCGTTTCGCCTACGGTTTCAATTGAGCCGCAAAAGGCGGCGAGCTCGGATATTGCGTTCGGCAAGGCGGACTTCCTTTCGATACTACCTCAGGTGGTTTCAAAGTTTCGAACAGCCGTGGCTAGAGATGGACAAGCGTGGATTCCATTCCCAATTGACATCCACATTATGGATTAATATGGTTGGGCTGACAATGGGGAGGAAGAGGCATGACCTTGGAAAAATGCCGAGAAAAAAGCTTCAAGAGGCTGTGCGCAATTGCTCCGCCCGTCATCGAATTCGCTGTCGATGGCCAATCCGTCATGGCGCGCGCCGGCGAAACGGTACTTGTTGCGCTCAACACCGAGCTTGGGCATGTCCGCAACTTTGAGTTCCACCACGAACGCAGGGCTGGCTTCTGTTTCATGGGAGCCTGCCAAGATTGCTGGCTGTGGAAGACTTCGGGCGAACGTATCCGCGCGTGCACCAGCCTCGTTGAAGCGGGCATGTCGCTATCAACCGTCGCGCCGGAGGTAAGGGCATGAGCGGCGGGGTTCCTATCGTCATCGTCGGTGCAGGCCCGGCAGGTGTAAGCGCTGCCCGCACCTTGGTAGCGGCCGGCCACAAGCCTGTTCTGATCGACGAAGGAGTGTTTCCAGGGGGCCAGATTTTCCGCCGTCCGCCGGCTCCGCTGCGGCGAAGTGACCGGGATCTCTACGGATTCGATGCTGGTCGCGCATGCAGGATGCGCGATCAGTTCGCAGCCATTTTGCCCTCGATTGCCTATCGCGCCGAGACCTTGATCTGGGGTGTCGAACCTGGGGTTCTTCACCTGGCCCGCAGAAACGAGGTGATGCGACAGCCATGGGGACGACTGATCGTTGCGACCGGCGCAATGGATCGAATCGTGCCAATCAACGGGTGGACGGCGCCAGGAGTCTTCACGCTGGGTGGGGCGCAGATCGCCCTGAAGGCCCAAGCCTCGACAATAGGCCACGACGTCATCTTTATGGGCAGCGGGCCGCTCCTTTACCTGGTGGCATACCAGTACGCGCGAGCCGGGGCACGGGTCGTGGCCGTCCTCGAATCCGGCAGGCCGTTGCGACACGTGTCCGCCCTTCCAGGATTGATGGTCGGCGGACGGATCTTTGCCAAAGGCCTGTATTACATGGCCTGGCTTCGCACACACGGCGTTCCCATCAAAACAGACGTCCAACCACTCGAGATCCTCAAAGCCTCAGACGGTCGTGTCGCCGGCTTGCTCTATCGTCAGTCAAAGGCTGAGACCACCTTGTCCTGCGACGCGCTCGCCATTGGCTTTGGGCTGACGTCGGAAACACAACTTGCCGATCTACTCGGGGTCGATTTTCGCTTCGACGAACAGCACCGTCAGTGGCTTCCTGTCACAGACGGGGACGGGCGCAGTTCCGTTGACGGCGTTTATCTCGCCGGCGACGGGCTCGCGATCCGTGGCAGCGAAGTCGCGGCCATGACAGGTGAGCTTGCAGCCCTGGCAGTTTTGGCAGATGCCGGACGGGCGGATGCGTCGCGCGCCGCGCGATTACGCCGCGGTCTCGAGCGAATGGATCGTTTTCGACGGTCTCTCAATAAAGTCTTCCCGTTTCCCCAGCAGCTGGCGGCCGAACTTCCAAACGAGACCGTAATCTGCCGCTGCGAGGGGTTGACAGCTCATGCTTTGCGCGATGCCGTGGCAGCATCGGGAGAGTGCGACATCAATCGCATCAAGGCGTTCACGCGCCTAGGCATGGGTCGTTGCCAAGGGCGCATCTGTGGGCTGGTCGCTGCCGAACTGATCGCCGCCAAAGGATCCGTCCATGTCAGTCAGGCTGGCCGCTTGCGTGGACAGGCGCCGATTAAACCGCTCACGCTTACCACCCTTGCGGGAGGCGCCCATGACGGTATTTGATTTGGCCATCATCGGCGGCGGACTTGCCGGCTGTTCGGCCGCGTTGCACGCGCGTCGGAAGGGAGCCTCCGTCGTTCTGCTCGAACGCGGGCGCTGCGGCGCGCAGGCCAGCGGCGTCAATTACGGAGGCGTACGCCAGCAAGGCCGTCACCCCGCTGAATTGCCGCTGGCCCAACGTAGCCGGAAAATTTGGGGAAGGCTCGCCGAACTTGTCGGAAGCGACTGCGAGTTTGCTGTCACGGGCCATCTCAAGCTTGCGCGGAGCGACCCTGATATGGCTGAGCTGGTCGCCCATCAAGAGATCGCCCGCCAGCATGGCCTGACGCTCGATGTTCTCGAGCGTGCGGACTTGCGCCGCCGCTACCCCTATCTCGGCGAAGGATTTGTCGGCGGCTCGCTTTGTGCCGAAGACGGTCAGGCCAATCCCCGGCTTGTCACGCCCGCTTTCGCGCGCACCGCAAAGCGTTTTGGCGCCGTGATCCGTGAGGGATGCACGATCGAGCGCGCAGCGGCCTCGCACACGGGTTTTGCACTCTTCATTGCTGGCGACACCACGCCCGTTCATGCGCGCCGGCTGGTCAACACCGCAGGCGCATGGGGGGCGCGCGTCGCAGAATGGTTCGGAGACACCGTGCGCGAAGATGTGATGGCGCCAAACATGTGTGTCACCGAACCGATAGCACCGCTAATCGGCCCGAACCTCGGCATCTGCGGCGGCGGCATGTATATCAGGCAGGCGAGGGGACACGGGAGCGTGATCTTCGGCTCAGGACTCGGCGTCGCCGATCGTGACACTCTGCGCGCCCGACCGCTTGCTGATGTCACGATGGATGCGGCAAAGGCAGCGATCGAGATGGTTCCAGCCCTCGCCAACGTCCTGTTGGTTCGCAGTTGGACCGGTATTGAGGGGCGCATGTCGGACGGACTGCCTGTGGTGGGATCAAGCCCGACCACATCCAACCTCTTTCACGCTTTCGGATTCTCCGGGCACGGGTTCCAGCTTGGGCCTGCGGTCGGCGCAGTGCTCGCGGAACTGTGTCTCGACGGCGGTTCTCCAACCTCACTCGAAGGCCTCTCCATGACCCGCTTCATCAGGCGGCCCACCAATCCGGCAGCACGTGCTGCTGCCGGTCAAACCTGATCAACCTCAAAACAAGGAAAGGGAACAACGATCATGCAGCCTTTAACGATGACCGGAATGACGGCTGGCGCCTTGGCACTCCTGGTGGCGCTCAGCGCCCCACCGGCGAGTGCGGCGGATAATGCTGCCTACAATCTTGTCGAACCAGGGATCCTGTCGGTCGCGATAACCGGTGACATGCCGGGACTTGTCGCCCGGGATGGCAAGCTCGTCGGATAATCGCCGCCGATCGCCTTGGCCTTACCGTCAAGCCCGTCCCGATGGAATGGTCGGGGGCAATTGCAGCTGTCCAAACTGGCCGCGTCGATATCATTGGCGGCAACGTCGCCTGGACCGAGCAGCGGGCGAACACGCTCTCGCTCACCGACCCCACCGGCTACTTCCAGAACGGCATCACGTCGAAGACGGAGAACGGCTGGCATACGCTCACAAACCTCGAAGGCAAGACGGTCGGTTCAATGACCGGCTTTTCGTTTCTGCCGGAGTTGCGGCGCATCTCGGGTGTTGAACTGTCGCTCTATGACAGCTCGGATGCAGCATTGCGCGATCTTGTTGCAGGGCGCATTCAGGCCCTTGTCGGCGATCCACCCGTCATCGACTATGCGATTTCGAAGAACCCCGCCTGGGGCCTCGCCAATCTGCCTTTCACCGACAACAAGTCGGATTTCCCCCTGCTGACCGGCGTCGGCCGCCAGTACGTTTTCGGCCTCTCCAAGGAAAACAAGACACTTGCCGACGCAATCAGTGCAGAGATCCGCAAGCTCTGGACCGCCTGCGAGGTCAAGGCGATCGGCAGCAGATACGGCAACGTCAGCGCGGCGAATTATACACCTTCGGCGCAAAACTTCCGCGCTGGTGTCGATCGACCAGTCGACTGGAAACCGCCCGTCTGCAGCCAATAATCGGTCCCCTGCGACCGGCGCGCCGGTCGCATCTTTCTTTCACGTGGAGGCACCCATGCCTGGCGACATACTTTTGACTGTCGACAAGCTCAACAAATCCTATGGCCAGCTGGCTGTACTCAAAAATGTTTCGTTTTCCCTTCGGCGCGGAGAGCGCATAGCCCTGATCGGTCCCAGCGGATCTGGGAAATCAACTTGCCTCAGGGCGATCAACTTTCTCGATCCTCCGACCAGTGGCGAGATCAGGATCGACGGTCGACTGATCGGTCAACAACCCAATGGCCGGCGGATGACCGATGCGGAACTGGCACCGCAGCGCGCTGACATAGGCATGGTGTTTCAACACTTCCACCTCTGGCCGCATCTGAATGTCAGGGCGAACGTTGCTCTTCAACCCAGGAAGGTGCGCGGCCTTCCGGCTGCCGCGGCAACAGAGCTCGCCGAGGAACTGCTCGCCAAGGTTCATCTCGGCCACAAGGCCGGCGAAATGCCCTCGCGGCTCTCTGGCGGGCAACAACAACGAGTCGCGATTGCCCGCGCACTCGCGCAACGTCCAAAGCTTCTGCTTTTCGACGAGCCTACGTCAGCACTTGACCCCGAACTTGTCTGGGAGGTGTTGAACGTCATCAAGGAACTCGCCAGCGAAGGGCGATCGATGGTGCTCGTCACCCATGAGATCGCCTTTGCACGCGAGGTCGCCGACCGGATCCTGTTTATGGACGCTGGTCGCATCGTTGAAGAGGGTCCGGCCCGCCAGATTCTCGATCGGCCTCAGGAGCCCAGGCTCAGGCAATTTCTGTCCAGTCTGTCCTCGCGGGGAGCGTGCTCATGAACGAGGTGTTGCTGAACAGAATAATCGACGCGCTGCTCACCGGAGCAATCGTCACTGTCGAAGTCAGCGTTGGTGCGCTTGCCGTGGCGCTCGTGATCGGTTTGACGCTTGCCACGATCGAGCACCTTACTGTCAATCGTGCAATCAGCTTCCTCATTCGATCCTATGTCGAGTCACTGAGAAACGTGCCTAGCCTGACATTCCTGTTCCTCCTCTATTTTGGGCTGGCGGCGGTCGGCGTGCGCCTGTCATCGATGACCGCCGCTGTCATAGGCCTCGGGCTGATCGGCGGCGCTGTCGTCATTGACATATTTAGGGCTGGCTTCCGATCGGTTCCGAAAGGACAGAACGAGGCTGCCGCAGCAATCGGCCTGAGGCCCCTGGCCGCCTTCCGCCTCGTCATTCTGCCCCAGGGCCTGCGCCTCGCACTGCCGCCGCTTGGCAATTACGCCGTCGGTCTCGTGAAGGACACGTCTCTTGTTGCCGCGATCGCCGCGCCCGAAGTGATGTTCAATGCGCGCCAGATCGTAAACGAGACTTTCGCGACCGCCTGGGTCTATGGCGCCGCAGCAGTTCTCTATCTCGCACTAACTTTCGTTGTTGGCCAGGCCTTCATCCTGGTCGAGCGTCGGCTGGAGTATTGATATGGGTTTCCTTCGGACAATCATCGCCAATCTCGTAGATTGGGGCCCGAGACTAGTCGACGCTTTGGGGGTGAGTCTTGCGCTGACATGTGCTGGATTCGGTCTCGCCTTCGCACTCGGGCTGGTGCTGCAATATCTCCGGTCGCGCCATTCTGTTGTCGTTCGGGCCGCTGCTGGAACCTATGTCATCGCGGCACGCGGCGTTCCTATCCTTGTCATTCTTTATCTGATCTACTTCGGCTTGCCGGGTACAGGCATCGTCCTGTCGGCCTTTGCTGCAGGATCTCTCGGACTGGCGCTCGTCTACGGCGCATATCTGTCCGAGGTGTTCAGAGCGGGTTTGAACGCGATCCCGCCAGGGCAGCGTGAGGCGGCGCTCGCCGCCGGGCTGACGCCCGCCCAGACGTTCCGTCTTATCCTGCTGCCCCAAGCGATCCGGCATATGCTCGCACCCTTGCTGATCAACCTTGTCTCGCTGCTGAAAGACAGTTCGATCTGCGCGCTGATTGCGGTGCCCGAGCTGACACTGACCTCGCGAGCGATCATGTCGGAGAGTTTTTTGCCGCTCCACGTGTTTGCGCTGACGGCGGGTCTGTATTTCGCAATGGCATGGCCGGCCTCGCTTGCCGTCAGGTTCGTCGAACGACGGCTTGCACGCGGTGTGAAGTCATCAAGACCCATCGCTGCGTCAAACGCACTGTTGGCGCAGCCCACCTGAGCACCTAAGGGAGACTCTATTGAAGAAGTTGATGAATAGCCCTTCGACCTACGTCGATGACAGCCTTTCGGGTTTGACATTTGCCTATCCCGACCTCGTTCGGGCGGGCAAGGCCGGCCGCACGATCGTCCGCCGTGGCGGCGCCAGGAACGGTAAGGTCGGAATCGTAACGGGCGGCGGCTCTGGCCATCTACCTTTGTTCTGCGGCTACGTCGGTCCGGGGCTGCTGGATGCCTGTGCGGTTGGTAACGTCTTTGAGGGGCCGACGTTGCAATCCTGCCTCGACGCTATCGATATGGCGGATGCAGGGGCCGGCGTTCTGCTTCTCTACGGCAATTATGGTGGCGATCGGATGAATTTCGACATGGCATCGAAGATGACCCGGGTGGAGCAGGTGCGCACTGTCCTTGGGATTGACGATATCGCGAGCGCGGGACCGCATGAGCGTCACAAGCGCCGTGGCGTGGCCGGACTTACCCTCGTCTTTAAGTCCGCAGGCGCCGCTGCGGAACGCGGAGCCCCGCTGGAGGAGGTCACACGGATCGCACAAAAGACCGTCGAGCGGACACATTCGATAGGCATTGCCTGGGCCGGATGCAGGCTGCCCTCCGCAGATGAACCGCTTGTCGATATCAGCGACGGTGACGTCGAATTGGGGATCGGCATTCACGGTGAACCAGGAATTTGGCGAAGACCAATGGCGCCAGTTGATGCGTTGGTCGCGGAGATGGTTGAGAGGCTCCTGGAAGACCGCTTGCCTGAAAGCGATGGCAACAAAGTCGTCTTGATGGTCAACAATCTCGGTGCCACGCCGGTAGACGAGCTCTTTATCGCCTATCGACGTGCTCACGAGGTGCTAACAGCAAACGACATCTCGATTGCGCGGTCGTTCGTCGGGTCTTTCGCCACATCGATGGAGATGGCCGGCATGTCGATTAGCGTCTGCTTCATCGATGATGAGATCGAACCTCTGTTTTCGGCGCCCGCCTGTTCACCATTCTGGAGCATTCAATGAGATCTCTAACCTACCAAGACGTGATCACCGCCGCAAACCGTAGTGCGATCGCGGCACGAGCGATGGAAGCCGAGCTCAACGCAGCCGACAGTCGTCTGGGTGATGGTGACACCGGCACGATGCTCGCACGCTTACTATCGACCATCGAAGCCGCTGACTTGGATAAGGAGAACCTTGGAGACACATTCGCAGCTATGGCCATGGCTGCGGCGGAGAGCACCGGTTCAAGTCTTGGAACCCTTATCAGTGCGGCGCTGTTTTCGATGAGCAGATCTTGCGGAAGTCGTTCGGAACTCCCGCTCGTCGAACTGTCGGCATTGCTGAAAACAGCCAGGGACGAGATGCTGTCACTTGGTCGTTCGCAGCTGGGTGACAAAACAATCATCGACGGTTTGCATGCGGTAGCGATGGCTATCGAAGGGCGGACCACGCAGGACGAGCTTGCGCTGGCTGCAGATGAAGCGGCCAAACACGCAATCCGAGAGTTCAAAGGAAAGCCCTGCAGGGTCGGCCGCGCCCGCATCTGGACCGAGCAGAGCACGAAGCTTGATGATCCAGGCATGGTAGCTCTGGCAGGCATAGTGCGAGCGATTGGGACACCACACTCGGACCCGTGACCGCCTCCTGAAATGCCTATTGTGTGCAAGTGAACGAAACGTCGGCCGACGCCGAAACTATTTTAGTGTCGCACGAGCGGACGACACAGGGATCGGTGTCGAGGATTAAGGCCGAACGACATAGGACATAAAGCGAGCGCGAGCCAAGCCCTTGCATCAACTCGCCATCCATCGCGTCAAAAGCTTATCGCCCCGCCAGACGGGGACGCGCATTGTCTTGGCGGCTTTCAAACGCCGGATTTCGGTTTGGCCGTATTCGCTCCCGTGAGGGAAATGCCGCTTGAGCGCCATATAGTTCTTCTTGTTGCACCGCTCGCACTTAAAGCGAGAAGGGGCCCGATCCAGCGTGGTCTTTCCGGGAAGCTCCAGACGTCCTTGGCCAGGTAGCGGTCACCCGGCAAGAGTTACAGGTGACGACCAACAGCTGGCCTGCTCGTCGGAATTTCCGTTCATCTGATTGAAGGCCACGATGATCTTGTGAATCTTCATGGCATCTATGACGCTCGCGACCTCGGATTAGCTTCGAACACGAAAAACAGAGCACTCGGACCATCGGAATGGCCGGCTGCTGACGCTGTCGAGGTTTGCGTTGAAGTCGGGTCCGACGAGAGCCCCCGATCACAACTTGATCGGATCGAATTGGCCCTGGCAATAGCGTTGGGCGAGCCGGCATTGCCCGAATGGGCGAGGTTCGGCGTGAGGCTTGCGCCGATCAGCAAAAAGCACCAGCGACAGGAAGTGCGCGGAACTGAGGCGTTCTCAGCTGGATGAAACTGCACAAATCTGTGCTTTGGCGCACGAAGCCATTGGCCCCGTCAAGACAATAGGGACACACTTCTTTGCCTGTGCTATCCTCATCCTCCTCATATGCGCGCATTCGGTTGTATTGCGAGCGCATTGGATCATGAACATGGTTGAATTCGACTATACGACTGGAGCCGGACTTTACGCTGGCAAGAAGCTCCGTGGCGTCAGTGCTCCCCGTTACAGGCGGTTTGAAACCGCAGCAGAAGCCCTACGCTTCGCCATCGAGCAAATGCCAATACGACAACTGCGCGGGTCTGTGCTGGAAGTGGACGAGGCGCGTTTCGACGATAGGCAGATCCGCATGCTTTATGACGATCCCGGCTATCCGCTGAGGCGCCGGGGCGAATGACCAGAAGCCGTGGCGGCCGTGCGCTGTGAAACCTCAGGGAAGAATGCAAAGAGGCAGGTGGCTTTCGGTTAGCGTCGGCTGACGTGCCCTTTGCGACAGTTCGAACAGACACTTTGACTTGCAGTCTGGATCTCATTCCGCAACCGGGTCGCGTCGGCTGGATTCACGCGTTTTTGAAACCTGCGTCGTGTCGATCGACACCGCCACTAAGTCGTCCGAGCCGCGTGTCGAAATGTATGCATCCGAGCAATCACGCGGGATGAAGGCTCGCGCGTGAACTTCAGCCGGGTTATGATCGAGTGATACGGTTCAAGTTGGGTCCTTTTGCATGCCTTCAGATTTTTCGGCGCGCTCTTCGGGCCCATTTGGCAGCCAGATCGTCGACGGCTTTGTTGAGTTGGCTGAGGTTGGCATTGCCAGGATCGTAATCGCTGCCGCCCCACCATTCGACGAGTTCGGCATGTCGCTCGTGTGCCGGATCGACAAGCGCCTCGCGGAACTCCTGATACCCCCATGGGCCACCGACGTCCTCGGGTGGGCAGTGTCCTGCCGCTTCGAGGAGCATCGGGCCTTCCGTGCCGATTGCCGGGAAGGTGCGCTCGATCTTGATGCTGTGCGTCCAGCCGTCGCCAAAGTCGTAAAGGTATTTGAACGATTTCGCGCCGGTGTCCTGGACTGCCGACAGCAGCGAGACTTTGCGAGCGTCGATGGGACCATCCCCCCATTCCTCGTCAGGCAATCCAAAACCGACGTCACGCATGCGGAATTCATAAAGATGGCTGTTGGTCCAGCCCATCGCCGCCTGCAACACCTCGTGCAGCCGACTGAGCCTGATACGGAATGGCACGACAACACGCCGCATCACCATTGGATCGACTTGATCGAGGGTGACCTTCAGGCGGACGACGGAGGCAGCCATCTTCAGGCCGCCAGCATATGAGCTGTCGCCGACGCACTTTTCCAGTTCCATGGAAGCAGTTCGTGCAGGCGAGAGGCGGGAAGATCAGCGATGCGGGCCAGGACGTCGGCGAGCCAGGCTTTCGGGTCGATGTCGTTGAGGCGGCAGGTCGTAATGAGCGTCAGCATGACGGCGGCACGATCGGCCCCGCGCGGGGAACCGGCGAAGGTCCAATTCCGCCTTCCCAATGCAATACCTCTCAGCGCGCGCTCGGCGGCATTATTCGTGAGACAAACTCTTCCGTCTTCGAGGAAGCGGGCAAAACCATCCCAACGTTTCAGCATGTAGTCCATGGCTTTGATGAGGTCGGAGGATCTGCTGAGCGCGGCACGTTCGCGTTTCAGCCACTCGTGCATGTCGTCGAACAGAGGCTTGCTCTTTTCCTGCCGCACGGCCAGTCGTTCTGCTGCACTCAAGCCGTTGATCTGTCGTTCGATTTCAAACAGGGCGTCAAATCGTTTGACCGCCTCCAGCGCGATCGGGGAGATCGGCCTGCCGTTGCGTTTGCTATCGCGGGCGCTTTTCTCGATATCGGCCAGCTCAAAGAATTTCCGCCGCGCATGGGCATGGCAAAAAGCAAACGTGATCGGCACTTCTTTCTTTTCGGCAACCGATATCGGTTCGAACCCGTTGTAACAATCCGTCTGTAGAATGCCGCCATATCCGGCCAGATGTTTTTGCGGATGCTCGCCCCGACGGTCGCTTGAAGCATAGTAGATCGCCGCCGGCGCGGCCCCGCCGCCATAGGGCCTATCATCACACACGTAGGTCCATATGCGCCCGGTCGTGCATTTGCTTTTGGCCCGGATGGGAATGGTGGTGTCGTCGCCAAAAAGCCGCTCAGCCGCAAAGACATGCTTCTCGATCAGATCAACAACCGGCATGAGAGCGGATGTTCCAAAACCAACCTGATCGGCTAGCGTCGAAGTCGAAAGATCGATCCCTTCGCATTTGAACCGGGTGCTCTGGCGGTTGAGCGGGCTGTGCATGCCGAACTTGTCAAACAGGATCGTCGTCAGGAGATGAGGGCCGATAAAGCCGCGCGGCGTGGCATGGAAAGGCGCTGGCGGCTGGCTGATCGCCTCACAATCACGGCAAGAGAACTTTTCCCGCACTGTTTCGATCACTTTGAACCGGCGCGGGATCTCTTCCAGCGTTTCGGTGACGTCCTCACCCAGTTTAGACAGGCGCGAGCCACCGCAGCATACACAATTGATCGGAGGATCGATCACCACGCGCTCGCGCTCGATATCCTCCGGCCAGGGCTTTCGCACCGGCCGTTTGCGCACAAACGGACGCACGGACGAGGTCCGGGCGGCGGCAGCCTGCGCTGCAATCTCATCTTCCGTAGCTGCCGTGACCAGTTCCTCAAGCTGCAATTCCAACTGGTCGATCAGGCGCGCCGTGCGCTCGCTGCTCTGACCGCGCAGTTCGCGCTTGAGCTTGTCGATCCTCAATTCAAGACTGGCGATCAGGGCGTCGCGGTCGGACAGCAGGGCTTGCGCATTAGCAGCTTCGGCAACCGCCACATCACGTTCAGCCTGCAATACCTCGCGCTCGGCCAGCAGCGCCATATAGGCGCCGGCAAGGTCCGCAGGAAGATCGTCAGGCTTCACAGTCATGAAGTCATTCGATCAGATTCTCACTGTATTTTCAATGGAATAATGCTATCCAACCCTCGTTGGACGCCATGTTTCCTGCGGATGGCGCCAGTCTATGCCAGACAGGAGATAGCTGAGCTGTGCAGGTGATATTGCAACCGCACCACCTTCGGCAGAAGGCCATATGAACTTCCCGCGTTCCAATCTTTTTGTGAACAAGCAACTGCCCTGGCCGTCATGCCAAACCAATTTTATCAGGTCACCGCGCCGGCCCCTGAAGCAAAACAAATGACCGCCGAGCGGGTCATGCTTCAAGACCTCCTGCACCCGAAGCGCCAGAGAGGGAAAGCCACAGCGCATGTCCGTATACCCCGTCGAAAGCCAGACTTTGACCCCTGTTCCCATCGGAAACGGGTTCATCGCAATGTCTCCAGTCCTCGGACAATCCGCAGCAGAGCCTCAACGTCGACATCGCGGTCCACGATCACACGGCGGCCGTTCGCGCTCAGCACCTCCATAAGGCCACTTTGTGCCATAAGGCCACTTTGTGCCATCGAAGGCTTGGTCGCAGCGACCGGGATGCCTGGCTCCGGAACCAACAGGGCAGGAATAAACCCCTCAATGCCACGGCCACTGCCAAGCCGTCCCTCACGTGCTGCCTTACGCCAATCGTTCAACTGAAAGCGCGTGATGCCATGTCGCCGTGCCGTTGCCGTGACCTGCTGGGGAGCGGAATAACTCTCCGCAACGATCGCAAGTTTGGCCTCGTTACTGAAACGGCGACGCCGCCCACTGTCGACAATCTCCATCCGGCTGACTTGCGGCCGGCCCTCTATCGTTACGTCCATCGCTATTACACCGTCTATATTGACGTCCATATAGACAGATCATCCAATTCCGCTCACTTCTCAGCAAGGCGGCCTCCCCCGGATGCATACGTCGAAATTGGGGATCCGCCTTGATTATCAGCGCAGATTCCCCTCGTTGAGATAGACACGCATGCCCTCAGCTTTCCCTTCACCTAAGATGTCACCGAAGCCGTTAACTTAAAGCAGGACCCGTTGGCGGCAAGTCGATTTCGACAGCATGAACGTGCAAACACCGGTGAGCGGAACGGCTCCCCATATCCGTGCGTTCACTATCTTGATGATCGCTCATGCCAAAGGACCAGTGCCACATGAAGATTCGCGCAGGCTTTCATCTGGGCTACGAATGCGAACACGAAACGCCGATGCTTCTTGTGCTCAACATCCATCCCTCCCGACGCGTCGATCTTCTGACTGAACAGGTTTTAAGTTTCGACCGTACCATCGAAGCGTGGGGCTATAACGATGTTTTCGGCAATGCATGCAGCAGAATCGTTGCGCCTCCTGGTATGACGACTATCTCCACGTCGTTTGAAATCTATGACAGCGGTTTTCCCGATCCTGTTCCCGAAGACGCGATCCAGCACGATATCAACCATCTGCCCGACGACGTGCTCGTCTACCTACTCGGCAGCCGCTATTGCGATACCGATCGCCTTGCGGATTTCGCCTGGAAGACATTTTCCGACACGCCGCTCGGCTGGCCGCGCGTGCAGGCGATTCTCGATTTCACGCATAACCGGATTGCCTTCGACTATATGAAGGCTGACCCGCTCAGAACGGCCTTCGGCGGGTTCACGGACCGGACCGGTGTCTGCCGCGACTTCGCCCACCTCGCCATCGCACTGTGCCGCTGCATGAACATTCCGGCGCGCTACTGCACAGGGTATCTGGGCGACATAGGTGTGTCGAAAGATCCTAATCCAATGGATTTCAGTGCATGGTTCGAAGTCTATTTGAGCGGACGATGGTATACGGTCGATGCTCGCCACAACAGGCCCCGCATCGGACGAATCCTGATGGCCACGGGGCGTGATGCAACGGACGTGGCATTGTCGACGGCGTTCGGCCCTGCAATCCTGAAACGCTTCGAAATCATCACGGATGAAATCTCTACCTGAACGATCCAACGAGGGTGATCAACCCTGAACGCGGGGGCCGTCTGCGTGAGCAACACAGGCTGGATTTCCCTCACGGATGGCTGGAGGCCCCAATGATTTCCGTGCAGCTGACGCCGCAGGTGATATGATCTTTCATGACATATTCTCTGAAGGACCTGGTTGTTGTGTGCCGGTAAGTGGCCGCCGACCGGCAGATCATTTTCTGCGCAGGAGCGTCTGATTGATGGGTCACCGGGAGCCCGCCGGAGGGGCGCGAAAGGCTGTTGGAGCTGACCGAGGATCTGGGCAACCATCGTTTCCACCAAGATCGGATCCAGGCGTCACCAGGCTGTAGCGCTGAGCCTGCCGTTCCGGTCCCGCCTGCGCTCTCGCCGAGGCGGATTGCGGCGGATCTCAGTCTTTCCCGTCGGCTCCTTCGGCGGCGATCTTTTTGCTAAGGTTGTCCCGCGCCACCTCGAGCTCTTCCATAGTCGGAAGCTCGTCGCGCGGCGAGGCATTTTCCTCTACTTCGATGCCGTCAGGCGCTAGCGGTGGCGATTGTTCATCGCCGCCCGCAGCATTGAGTGTTTTAGTATCCAGTGCGGCGCGCGCCGCGGAAGCCTGCGCGACCAGTTCCTGGGCCGAGGGGCTTGCCGCGGGGCGCTTCTCATTGGCGCTGAGATGCGCCCTGTTGGCGGACGAGGCCGGATTGGCGATATTGTCCCTGGTCATGTTCACTCCCTGTTACTCGAACCGTGCCGCGATCCATCAGCCAGCGTCGGCATTCCGCAAAGTGCGGGAGAGACCTGCGTAAGGTGGCGGCTTGAGGTTTCAGCTAGTTTGCCGTGCAGGGAGGGGAGGGGACTGAACCCGTGGTGGCCGACACGCTGGAGCGGACTTTAACGTGCTTTGATGCGCGCCTCGACTAACCTCAATTCGAAGCGGTGATAGCGTTGCCGAGCAACATACCCGGCAAGCTCCTGCTGCGCCAATGACGTCGGTTCACCGCGAAGCGACGCTCCTGCGATTCGAGCCTCTTGTGCGGCGACATTGAGGGCATCATCTGTCAGGTATTTCCGCGTTCGCGTGAGGTCGGCCTGCAATTGATCATTTTCCGAAGAGAGCACCTCCTCAGGTGCAACAGCTTGCGACGTGTGGGCGCCACCTGCTTCTTTAACCGGCGGGATTCGGGTTGTTACAATGCCCTGAATAGCGTGGCGGTTTTCGTTGATCGGTTTGTTTAACAGGGCTTTGCCGGGCAAATAGCCGAAGTGCTTTCTAAGCTCGGCGGATAGGACGGTAGGGTCCTTCACACCTTGTCGAAACAACCTCACCAACAGTTTCGCGGCTACGTCCCTTGGCGTGGTGCTTGAGACTTTGCCGGTGTATTCCGCGTCGGTGAGTATCTTCTGAAGAAACTGCAGATCGACGGACGTCAGATGTTTAACGGGAGTGGCGGAAGACACATTGTCCTCCTTTCGGCCGGGGCGAGGGTTGCAACTCTCCACCAGTAATACCCCGATCAAGACTACTGGATGACGCAGCATGCGCCGTTCGCATACCCAATGCAAACGAATAGGCAATGGAGCAATTGATGCCAGCCGATGCCTTGGAAAGGCGTTCGAGCTTGAGGCGGCGCGGTAGCAAGTGCACCGCCGCGAAGGATCAGCCGGCAGTGCCAAGCGCGATCTGACACGCCTGGGCGAGATCTGCATTAGGCTCTGTGGTGCCGAGTGGTGTCGCCCAACCGGCTTTCTTGACGATGTCTGAGCGGCCGTATGTTCCAGCGGCATTTAACTCTGCCATGATCCGGGCGGAGGCTGGGTCAGTTTTTGCCCGCTCGAGGCAATAGGGCGTCAAGGCGGCGGCGATGGCAGATGTCCGTTCGACACCGGCTGACCTCTTTGCGCTGCTGCCCGTTACCCAACCGCCCCAGGAGAAGCCGACGATGGCAAGAGCAATTGCTCCACACACCGCGCCGGTTAAAGCTGGTTTGAACCATTGAAATTTTTCCACGAGAATTCCGATCTATCGACTGAGAGCCAACCCGATTGGCGGCAATAACAGATCATAACACAATTTTAATAAAACATAAGAATATTAAAAATATTGTATAATTTTCTAATGATTTGAATTTTGTTTAAACTCGAGAATTCAAGCTATGCTTTACGCGCACTCCCTAATCATTTTCGTGAATATGACAAATACTTTCGAGCATTTCTGAAAAGACCTCCTTCCAGGGCTAAAAACTTGCTTCGAGTGAAGGCGGTCAAGGCTGCCCGTTCCATAAAAATGATGAACTGACAGGCATGTGTGCAGCCGCAAAGTTGAAGTGTTCCTGTTTCTGCAATTTGAAATGTCAGCTCCTTGGTTTCGGCGATTTGGAGACGCAGGATGGGATGGGTCTTGATGAGCGAGCGCGAACTCAATCGGATTGCGGTTTTGTCGGAGGTTATGATGGCCGCCGTAGCGTCCGGTCTTGCGGACGACGCAGCGCCTGCGGGCGACCAACTCGAACTCCATCCGGTATGGCGACACGCGAACCCGTGTAAGTTCGCCAGAAGCCGGAGATAAACCTTTTGACGACTGCGACCATCTCGTGAGCCTGTTTTAGTTCGGCTCTGCTGCTGTCTCTTGTTGACCTGCGTCTATCTCGCGCTTGGACGGCGTGCGGACATGGAGAGAGCGGGTCGGTTGGGTTTGGAGCGGGCCGAACGCGAACTCACACTGCATCAGAGAATTCAAGCCCTGCCCAACTGGGGGCATTGGCGCTGGCGTATCTCGGTGAGCGGGACCGCGCGAAGGAATGGGCGGCGCGAACCTTGGCCATCGATCCAGATGACCTCAATGGAATGTATAACATTGCATGTGCCTATCTGCACATGGGTGAACATGAGGCTGCGCTTGATCTGTTGAGAAGGTCATTCCGATAGCCTCCGTGCATCGCTTCTGGTGGAGCACGGACCTGGACCTTGATCCGATCCGGAATCACCCACGTTACAAAAGACTGGTTGAGAGAACCACGCTGGCCTGGCCCCCTTAATCGCAAGCGACCGTAGAGGTCATCACGGTGCCAACGCGCGGCCTTTGGGGTGGCGTCTCCGCGAAAATGCCGTCGTCTATGCGCTCACTTTCATCCAGTCTTGGGCAGATAGGATCGTACCCGTGGTGGTGCTGACGGAACTGGTCCGGTGGACATGTTCGAATGGGGCGCGCTGATGGCGGGCGCGCTGTTTGGCTCGCCGCCGGTGGTGATCCTCCATTCCTTCTTCGTCGATTGTTACGTGTCATCCATGACCGGTGCGGTGAAGGAATGAATGTCCGTTGCGCGGGCAGTCCCGCACTCAATCGTGATGGTCGTCGTGGTCGTGATGAGACGGAAGGTCGAGGCCGAAGGTCTTGATGAGGTCATTTACTTGCGCGGGGCTGAGACAACGGGGGTTGAGGTTGCGCAGCAGCAGATAGAGCTTCGCCGTCTCCTCCAACTCCTCGGTTGCAAAAACCGCCGCCTCCAGGCTGTCGCCGGCGACGACCGGTCCGTGATTGGCCAGAAGTACCGACGAATATTTTCCCGCCAGCCCGCGGATCGCGTCGGCCACCGCCGGATCGCCGGGACGATAATAGGGCACCAGCGCGGTCTCCCCGGCGCGCATCAGATAATAGGGCGTCATCGGGGGCAGGGCGGCGCGCGGATCAATCTCAGGCAGCATGGTCAGTGCCACCGCGTGGGTGGAGTGAAGATGGACAATGGCACGGGCACTGCCGCGCGTGTCGTAGAGGGCAGTATGAAGCGGAATTTCCTTGGTCGGCTTGTCGCCGGACAGGAGCCGGCCTTCTGCATCGAGCCTTGAGATGCGGGCCGGGTCGAGGAAGCCGAGCGAGGCATTGGTCGGCGTGACCAGCCAACCGCCGTCCTCCAGCCGCAGCGATATGTTGCCCGACGAACCGGGCGTCAGTCCGCGCTCGAACAGCGAGCGGCCATAGCGGCAGATTTCCTCACGCAGGCGCGCGTCGGACATGACAGTTCCTCCAGTATTAGGCGGTTGCCCCTTCGATCAGTTCGAAACCGAGATCGACGACTTGGGGTGGCGCATTTGTGACGACAAGCTGTGCGGCCACCTTTCCGGTCGCGACGCGCGGCGTACGGATGGTCGATAGCGGTTGCGGCATTGCCCGACCGATGTCGAGGCCATTGTAGCCGAAAATGGCAAGCTGCGAGGGAATGGAAATCCCACGCGCCAAGCAGTGAAAATAACCGCCAAGCGCCATGTCGTCGTTCGAGAAATAAACTGCATCAAGATCGGGGGTGCGGTCGAGCAACCGTTCCAGCCCCAGCCTGCCGTTCTCCACGGATGATGCCCCCGCGAGAATCTCGCGGTCGGCGAGGGGCGCATCGCCCGCGCCCAGCGTTCCGCAAAAGCCGGAAAACCGTTTGCCGGCGCGGGTGTCACGGTTCAGGTCGTGACCGACATAGCCGATCCGGCGATAGCCCCGCCTTAACAGGAACTCGGCGCTGGCGCGGCCCGCGGCCAGGTTGGAAAAACCGACCGCCAGATCCAGCGCAGCACCGTCGAGATCAAGCAGTTCCACAATCCGGCAACCGCTCGCGCGCAATATCTTGAGGGTGCCGTCAGTGTGCTCGTATCCCGCGAGCATGACTGCTGCCGGTCGCCAGGCGAGCATCGCGGCGGCCAGTGCTTCCTCCCTCTGCGAATCATAGTCTGTGACGGAGAAAACGGCCTGATACCCGCTTTCCTCAAGAATGGCGCTGGCGCCCCGCAGTACATCGGGGAAGACGATGTTGGAAAGCGATGGAATGACGAACGCAACAAGACGCGACCCAGTGGAGGCCAGTGTTCCCGCGATCCGGTTCGGCACATAGCCCAGTCGATCAACCGCCGCCATGACCCGGTCCCGCGTCTTTTCGGAAAACGAACCGTAGTTGCGCAGCACGCGCGACACCGTGCTCTCGCCGACGCCGGCCGCGTCTGCGACCTCGGCAAGTGTTACCGTCGGCTGATGCTTGAATTCCACAGTCATGCTTGAATCCCACTCTGGAGGCTGCCTCAGTGGCGGCGACAACCGTCCATGTCAACATTTCTCACCCTCCTCACTCCAACAAGCAAGTTTTTTTGGCAGCGCTGCCGATTTTCGATTGGCAGCGCTGCCAAAATAAACTAAACAGAATGGCAGCGCTGCCATTTCTGGTCGTCGCACCGCGGAAGGAGATTTGCGGTAACCCTTGGAGGAAAATCATGACGCTGCAAACGCAGGCGCCAGTCAATGGCGTGTACCCCGCTCAGGCGTTGGAAGACCGCGCCTATGGAAAGGTATTCTGGAGAATCGTTCCTTTTTTGATGCTGTGCTACGTGGTCGCCTATCTCGACCGCGTCAATGTCGGCTTCGCGAAGCTGCAGATGTCGAGTGAGCTCGGTCTCTCGGAAGCGGCCTATGGCATCGGCGCAGGTATCTTCTTCGTCGGGTATTTCCTATTTGAAGTGCCCAGCAACGTCATCATGAACAAGATCGGCGCTCGCGTATGGATCGCTCGCATCATGATAACCTGGGGCGTGATCTCCGCCGCCTTCGTGTTCACCTCGTCGGAAACGGTATTCTACGTCCTGCGCTTCCTGCTGGGCATAGCTGAGGCTGGATTTTTTCCCGGGATCATCCTCTATCTGACATCCTGGTATCCGGCGCACCGCCGCGCCAAGGTCGTCACCACCTTCATGTCCGCCATCCCGATCTCGGCTATCGTCGGCAATCCGGTTTCTGGTCTGCTCATGGACGGCTTCCACGGGACGCATGGCCTTTCCGGTTGGCAATGGATGTTTGTGATCGAAGCCATCCCGGCTATCGTTTTCGGCATCGTGACGTTCTTCTACCTGGACGATAAGATCCGGGACGCGAGGTGGCTAAGCGAAGACGAAAGAAATATCCTCGCAGCAAATATCGAAGCGGAGAACCGGGCCAAGGCATCGAGCCCGCATAGCGTTGCCGCAACACTGACCGACCCCCGAGTCTGGCTGATGTGCCTCATCTATTTCTGCTTCGTACTAGGACAATACGGTCTGACTTTCTGGATGCCGACGATCGTGAAAGGAACCGGTGTGACCGGAAACCTCAATATCGGCTTGATTTCCGCAATCCCCTATATCTGCACATTCGTTGTCATGCTGGCGCTTGGGCGCTCCTCCGACAGGTTGCGCGAACGGCGGTGGCATCTTGTCCTGCCCGCCCTGATGGCAGCCGGCGGCTTTGTCGCGGCAACAGCGGCAACAAGCACGACAGTCGCCATTGCTTGCCTCTCGCTGGCCGCCGCAGGCGCCATCAGTTGCGCACCCCTCTTCTGGTCCCTTCCGACAGCCTTTCTGGCCGGCACAGGTGCTGCAGCTGGCATCGCCTGGATCAATTCGGTCGGCAATCTCGCCGGGTTTCTCGGACCGTTTCTGGTGGGCTATCTGAAAGACTTCACCGGCAACAACAGCGCGGGCATGTATTTCTTGGCCGCAACTCTTGTCGTCGGCTCGCTGGCCGTGCTGACCGTGCCCGCAAAAACCGTCAATCGCTAAAACTTTCAAGCTGCCGCCCTCCGGAGGTCTACAGCCGGAGGGGCCAGCCTGCTAACCTTTCGATAAGCTGGAGATTTCGTGATGGCATCGAACTTTGAAAATCTGGGGCAGACGGTGGCTGCCGCGATCGGCCTCGGCTCGATGGGGGCTGGCATGGCCCGGGCGCTGAAGCGCGCGGGCCTCGACGTCGTCGGGTACGACATCGCACCTGCCGCCATCGATCGCTTCGTGGCGGACGGCGGCCGCGGCGCGACCTCGCCCGCCGATGCGGTTCGGGGCGCAGACATCATCGTTTCAGTCGTCGTAAACGGCGCGCAGACCGAGGCCCTGTTGTTTGGTGCCGGGGGTGTCGCAGGCGTAATGAAACCCGGGTCAGTATTCATTTCGTCGGCGACGATGGACCCAGCAGTCGCGCGCAATCTGGCACAACAGGTCGAGTCCCTCGGTTTACACTACCTCGACGCGCCAATTTCCGGCGGCGCGGCGAAAGCATCGAGCGGCCAGCTGACGATCATGGCGTCCGGCTCCAGGCCTGCCTTCGAAGCGGCTCAACCGGCCCTCGACGCTATGGCCGCCAAGGTCTACGAACTTGGCGATGCGGCTGGCACAGGCGCGGCCTTCAAGATGATCAACCAGCTCCTTGCCGGCGTGCACATAGCAGCCGCCTGCGAAGCGATTGCCTTCGCTGCCAAGCAAGGGCTCGATCTCGACAAGGTCTACGAAGTGATCACGGCGTCCGCCGGTAATTCGTGGATGTTTGAAAACCGGATCCCGCATGTTCTGGCGGGAGACTATACGCCGCTCAGCGCCATCGAGATTTTCGTCAAGGATCTCGGCATCGTTCAGGACATGGCCCGTTCGGAACGCTATCCGGTACCGCTCGTAGCGGCTGCGTTGCAGATGTACCTTGCGGCTTCCGGCGCCGGCATGGGGCGCGATGACGATTCATCTCTCGCCCGGCTCTATGCCCAGCTCTCGGGTGCGAAATTGCCCGGCGCAGTCAAAGGGTCGCGATAAAGGATTGTAGGTATGCCCACTTTCGCCGCCAACCTGACGATGATGTTCAACGAGTGGTCGTTCCTCGATCGCTTCGATGCTGCAGCGGATGCCGGATTTGCCGCCGTTGAATATCTTTTTCCCTATGAAGCGTCGCCGGAGGCAATCGCCGAACGGCTAACCCGCAACAAGCTGCAGCAGGCATTGTTCAATCTGCCGCCTGGTGATTGGGCAGCGGGCGAGCGTGGTATCGCGGCTCTTCCCGGGCGCTTCGACGAATTGAAGTCCGACGTGGAACGAGCACTGAACTATGCAGCGGCGACCGGCGTAAAGCGGCTGCATCTGATGGCGGGGCTTGCCGACCCCTCTGACGCAGAGGCCGCATCCTGCTATCGGCGTTCCGTCGCCTACACCGCAGCGCGGCTCGCCGAGAACGGGATAGATCTGTTGATCGAGCCTATCAACGGACGAAACATGCCGGGATACTTCCTCAATCATTTCGGCGCCGCCGAGCGGCTCATCACCGACCTCGGCCTGCCAAACCTGAAACTTCAGTTCGACGTCTATCACCGCCAGATCTTGCATGGCGACGTGACCATGGCGCTGCGCCGCCTGCTGCCGATCACTGGCCATATCCAGGTCGCCAGCGTACCGTCGCGCAGTGAGCCCGACGGGGAAGAGCTCAATTACCCCTATCTGTTCGGAGAAATCGACCGCCTCGATTACCGCGGCTTCGTCGGCTGCGAATACATCCCGCGGGACCGCACGCTTGACGGTCTCGACTGGTTCAAACCTTTTGCACGGAGGTAGCTGATGCCAATCTTGCTTGGGTCGATCGCCGATGACTACACCGGTGCATCCGATCTCGCCAATACGCTGACGAAGAACGGCCTCAGCACGGTGCAGACGGTCGGCATTCCCGATCCGTCTCTGGTACTGCCAGATGTGGACGCGGTCGTCGTCTCCTTAAAGATCCGCTCTGTCGCGGCCGTGGAGAGGCTGCAGCGACGGAGGCTGAAAGATGGCTGCGCGAGCGCGGGGCAGCCCATGTACTTTACAAGATCTGCTCGACATTCGATTCCACCGATGCTGGCAATATCGGTCCGGTCACTGACGCGCTGCGCAAGGCGGCGGGCAATGACGTGGTGTTGGTCACACCGGCCTTTCCGGAAACCGGGCGCACCGTCTATCTCGGCCACCTTTTCGTCGGCGGACAGCCGCTGAACGAAAGCCCGCTCAAAGATCACCCCCTCAATCCGATGCATGACGCCAATCTGGTGCGCGTTATGGCCCGGCAGTCGCGTGGTACGGTCGGTCTTGTCGATCTGGCGACTGTTTCGGCTGGAGCTGGTGCGGTAAAGGCGCGGCTCGAGGCTCTGCGTGCAGAGGGCGCGACTGCTGCGATCGCGGACGCGATCTTCGAACGCGATCTTGAAACGCTCGGGCAGGTGGCGCTGCAGGCACCGGTCTCAACCGGCGCATCGGGCCTAGGCCTTGGTCTCGCCCGCGCCCTCACGCGCTCAGGGCGGGTATCTTCCGCGACCGCAGCCACCGCTGACGTGATTGAGCCGGTCGGTGGTCTTTGCGCAATCGTCTCCGGCAGTTGCTCCAAGGCCACGCTTCGCCAACTCGATGTTGCCGAACGGTCGATGCCCGTTCTGAGGCTGGATCCCGAAAGGCTGCTCGCCGGTCCGGATGCGATCTCCGAGGCGATTTCCTGGGCCGGCGAGCGTATTTGCTCGTCTCCGGTCATTATTGCCGCAAGCAGCACCCCTGAAGTTGTTTCCCGTCTGCAATCGCAATACGGGCGGGAAGCATCAGGTCACGCGATCGAAAAAGCGACCGCGACCATTGCCGCCGAACTGGTGGCACGAGGTGTACGTCGTCTGGTGGTCGCCGGCGGAGAGACCTCCGGTGCGACCGTGGACAGGCTTGGCATTCCAGCCTTCCAGATCGGACCCGAAATTGCCCCGGGCGTGCCGGTCTTGCGAACCGTGGGCAATACGCAGGGCGACATGCTTCTGGCACTGAAATCCGGCAATTTCGGAGGCGAGGAATTCTTCATGGAAGCACTGGCAATCATGCATTGAAGCAGTGCGATAATCGACGTTCTAGCTGTGAGCTTTCAGGAGGGTACTCCGAACGGCCCCGGCCGGGAAAGCTGAAGTTCTCAAAGCTTCAGTCATTCCCGGAGGACCAATTGACATCCACCGCCGGCTTGCTCGTGGTGGGGCGTCGACATCTTTCGAGAGGAAACAAAGCCCCGGCGTCGATATCAGGGATAAGGGCCTCTCTGTCCAAGAGATGGCATGGAATGATCTATGTGGCCTCGGGCGTGAGGCGACGCAAGTTGTCCGGAGAGATCCGGGAATAGGGCTGGCACATTTTGCGTTTACTGCACGGCTCAGGATCATTCCTACATCAATCCGGCTGATATGCCGGTAAGGTTCGTGCGAAACGTGATTTCATGACCGCCTGATCGACGTCCGAACAACGACGCGCCATCGCACGGCGCGGCCGGCGAGTTGCCGATATCTTGGATCGTGCTTCCGCCGCCCCTCTCTGCTTGTCAAAGCTCAGCAGAAGGCTCGTTTCGCTGTTGGCAACGCCATCGATCATGCGCACCTCGCGCAGAACGCGGTCGAAATCCGCAAGGCTCGCCGCCCGGATATTGGCGACGAGATCCCAATTGCCGTTGGTCGTGTGCAACGCGGAAATCTCCGTCAGGCCGCGCAGCTTGCGAATGACCTGCGTCGTCGACTTGCCGACGACCTCGACCATCATCACCGCATGCACCGCGCTCAGATCGTAGTCTTCTCTCACCCGTACGGTAAATCCGAGCAGCGTCCCCGTCTCGATCAAGCGGTCCAGTCGATTCTGCACGGTCCCGCGCGCAACGCCGAGCGCAAGCGAAAGCTTGGTCAACGATGCCCGTCCGTCAGCGCGAAGATGGCCGATGATGCGGCGGTCGAGATCATCCGGCGAATATTTCGCAACATCCATGTTTCCCCTCCAGGCTGATAAATTTAGACAATCTGACTGAACAAATTGTACAATCGACTGCCGGAATTAGCACAGTTTTGCGCTTTCGGCCAACAGTTGGGAACGCTAACCTCGCTCTATCAGCTCAGCGCCAGAGGAATTCGTGATGCCGTCACCCCTTCCATCGGAAAAAGCCTTCGTACCCTTCGTCAGCGTCGAGAACATGATGCGGCTTGTCCACCATATCGGGCTGGAAACCTTGCTGGCCGAGCTCACCGACGTCATCGAGGCGGATTTCCGCCGATGGGAGCTCTTCGACAAGACACCGCGGGTCGCCTCCCATTCCCGCGAGGGCGTGATCGAGCTGATGCCGACCTCGGATGGCGAGATCTATAGCTTCAAATATGTGAACGGCCATCCGAAGAACATGGCGCAGGGCCTGCAGACTGTCACCGCCTTTGGCCTCCTGGCGGAAGTCTCGACCGGCTATCCGGTGCTGCTGACTGAAATGACGCTGCTGACTGCGCTTCGCACCGCCGCCACCTCGGCCATGGCGGCACGGCATCTGGCACCAAAGGGTGCGCGCACCATGGCGATGATCGGCAACGGCGCGCAGGCTGAATTTCAGGCGCTTGCCATGAAGGCCGTCTGCGGCATCGATCGCATCAGGCTCTACGATATCGATCCGCTGGCAACGGCAAAGATGGTACGCAACCTGTCGGGCGCCGTCTTGACGGTTACCGCCTGCACCTCGTCGCAATCCGCAATCGAAGGCGCCGACATCATCACCACCTGCACCGCCGACAAGCAATATGCGACGATCCTCACCGATAACATGATCGGCGCCGGCGTCCACATCAACGCGATCGGCGGCGACTGCCCCGGCAAGACCGAGTTGCATTGCGATATCCTGCTGCGCGCCCACACCTTCGTCGAATATCCGCCGCAGACGCGCATCGAAGGCGAGATCCAGCAGATGGAACCGGACTACCCTGTTACGGAATTGTGGAAAGTAATCACCGGGCAGGCGCAGGGGCGGCGCGATATCAGCCAGATCACCCTGTTCGACAGCGTGGGTTTCGCGATCGAGGATTTTTCCGCGCTCCGCTACGTCCGCGACCGGCTCAAGGGCACAGGGCTCTACCAGGACCTCGACATCATCGCCGACCCCGACGATCCGCGTGATCTCTTCGGCATGCTGCAGCGGGCAAGGCAGGCGTAGGAGCAAAAACGATGCCGCGACATTCAGCCTATTCCATCCAGGCGCCCTGCGCGGTCGTCATGGTGCGTCCGCACCATTTTACCGTGAACACGGAAACGGCGGCCGACAACCATTTCCAGACCAGTCAGGACGTGAGGGAGGATCTGTCATCCGTCGCGTATGGTGAAATAAATGAGGCCGCCGACACGCTCGGACGTCTCGGCGTCGAGGTGCATCTCTTCGAGGATACGGGGTGCCAGACGCCGGATTCGGTCTTTCCCAACAACTGGTTCTCCACCCACGCCGGCGGTCACATCGCGATCTATCCGATGAAGGCCGTCAGCCGCCGGCGCGAACGGCGCAGCGACGTCACCGAAATGCTGAAGACCCGCTATCGGGTGCAGGAGGTCATCGACTATTCGGGCCTTGAACCCGACGGGCTCTTTCTCGAGGGCACCGGTGCCATGGTCCTCGACCACATTGACCGGGTCGCCTACGCGGTGCACTCCGACCGCACCGATCCGATCGCGCTCGAACGCTTCTCGACCCATTTCAATTACGAGCCGATGGTGTTCGACGCCCGCGACGAAAACGGCGTCTGCGTCTATCACACCAATGTTCTGATGTGCATCGCCACCGATTTCGCCATGATCGGGCTGGAGATGATGACCGATCCTGCCAGACGGCAGGAGATCGTCACCAGACTGGAGCGGTCCGGCCGGAGCATCGTTGCGCTCACCAACGAGCAGATTTCGCGCTTTGCCGGCAACGCCCTTGAGCTTCAAGGAAAGGATGGTCGTATCCTGGCGCTTTCGACCACGGCGCTTGCCTCGCTCGACGGGGATCAACTTGCCGTGATCGAGGAAAGCGTCAAACCCGTCGCCCTTGATATTCCGACGATCGAAAAAGCTGGCGGATCGGTCCGTTGCACGCTGGCAGGCATCCATCTGGTACAGCGCTGATAAGCGCAGAGCGTTGCGGCGCAAACCGGACGCGCAAACCAAACCAGGTGCAGTTTTGGCGCCGCCGCAAATGGTGCTCGTCATGGGTTGAGCACGCGAGCATCCGAGCCGTCGATTTGCACGAGACCTCTCCCGGTATTTTTTCACCTCGAGGCCGTTTTTAGCAGCGGCAACGCTCGCCCACCCGCATCCACATCGGCGAGGTCCAATGCATGGCCTGCACGTACCGGGATGACGTCTACGTGCGCGTTGCGCTGGCGGAGCGCTGTTGGAACGCAAGGTTCCAATCACCTTCGACAGTGGTGTTCGGCGCGGGTGACGCGGCCAGCCTTCGGCGGCTGGAAAGGCGTGCAGTCTCTGCTTCGGCTTTAGGTGGGCTCGGTGTCGCCTGGAGAGCGATTCTACAGATCAATCAATCGCTGAGCGGTGAACTTGTCAGTCACCAACATACCTATGACCCCAAGTCGCAGCGCGCCTGCAATAGCGGCCGTCTTTTTCAAGCCGCCGGCCAAAGCAATGACACGATCGACCCGAGCAAGATCCTCAAGCGGGATGCCGATAACACGCTCGTCCAAAGGCGTCCTCACCGCTTTGCCGTTTTTGTCGAAGAAACGGAGCGAGATGTCGCCGACGGCACCCGCATCCGCGAGATCAGCAAGCTCCCGCGACGAAAAGATGTTCCCCGACCGTGCGAGAAGTTCTGAGGGTTCGACTGCTCCGACGCCTACTATCGCAAGCGTGATACTGCCAAACAAGTCCATCGTCTCTCTGACAAATGGATCGGACTGCATGAGGAGCTTGGCCTCTCGCGAGGTGGTCACTCCTTGCACGGGAAGAAGTTTGGGCTCCGCACCGGTCAGCCGCGCAAGCCGTGTGGTAAGTTGGGTGGCGTGGGTCTGAACCGACGGATCGCCCATGCCGCCGAGGGTCTGAACGACGTACTTCGCCTGCGCGCTCTTCTGAGGGTGGATGTTTTCCACCATCTTGAAGATGGTTTGACTCCAACTCGAAACCCCGATGATCTCTCCAGGGGCAAGCGTGACCTCCAGGAGATGAGCTGCCGCTTCGCCGATCCGGGCCATGATGGCTCCGTCGCGGTCTTCCGTACACTCCACAACAACTGCCTCGGCCAGGTCGTACCTCTCACGGAGGCCCGCCTCGAGTTCGCTGTAGGTGCCAACAGGAGGTATGACGCTCGTCCGGACGATATCCTCCGCCTCAGCGCGCTTCAGCATCCGGGAGACTGTTGCCTGCGACAGCCGAAGATGCTGCGCGATCTCCGCCTGTCGCCGTCCCTCGATGTGATACATCTGGGCGACTCTTGAAATGAGGCGGAGTTCGTTTAGGCGAGACATCGCTGATCCCGGTGTGAATTTTTATTCACCTTTAGCCGGTGTTTGGCGCGACGTCGAGCGGGCGAGAGCATCATTCCAGGTATTCAGGAGCGCTTCTCGATCCACGCGTTCCGGGGCAATGACCTGCTTGCTTCGGGGCAGTCCCGCGATGACCCCGAGATCGCTCCACAGGCCGAGTGACAGTCCTGCAAGATACGCGGCACCCAGTGCCGACGCCTCGGGCGCCTCGCATTGGATGACGGCGCGTTCGACAAGGTTCGAGACGCACTGCATGAGAAATCGGTTCTGACTTGGTCCACCGTCGACATAGAGGGCGCCGAGTTCACCGCCGCTCTGCGCGCGCATGGCAGCGATCACGTCGTGGACCTGGAAGGCGATCGAGTCCGTCACAGAGCGCGCCATTTGAGCACGCGTCGTGCTGAAATTGATCAGCGAGAAGAGCGCGCGTGCGTCGGAGTTCCAGTAGGGTGCGCCCAGTCCTACGAAGGCGGGCACGAAGCCTGGTCCTCCTGGTTCGGCGGTCGCCGCCAGGTCGACAAGGGCGGCCACATCAGGCAGGCCGAGAATGCCCGCCATCCATGGGAGGCTTGCGGCGGAAACGAGAATGTTGCCTTCGAAGGCGAAAGTCGGCTTTCCACCGATGCGCCATGCGACCGTGGTCGTGACGCCGTTGCGCGGGGCGATGAACCGAGGAAACGTCGTCATCACCGAGGAGCCCGTTCCGAAGGTTACCTTGCCATCACCCGGCTTGAATGCTCCATGACCAAACAGGGCGGCATGGCTATCGCCGATCGCGGCCCTGATAGGTGTGCCGTCCGGTACGCCCGGAAGCCCCTGTGTCGCACCGAAATCCGCAGAGCTGTCGAGCACCTCCGGGAGGAGTGCGGTATCGACGCCGAAAATCACTCCGAGTTCCTCACTCCATCTCTGCTCCTGAAGGTCGAACAACTGGCTTCTAGCAGCGTTCGAGGCATCGCAGAGGTGCCGGCTCCCGCCGGTCAGGCAGTGCACGAGCCAACTGTCGATCGTTCCAAGCCGGACCGATCGGCCTGTCGGCATGCGCTCTAGCAGCCATCGGAATTTCGAACCGGGGAACATTGGGTCCAAGGGGAGGCCGGTGAGCGCCTGCACTCGGTCAAGACGACCTTCGGCAAGTAGACGTTCGCAATCCGGTGCCGTGCGTCGGCACTGCCAGCTCAGCACCGGGCCTAGTGCTTCGCCCGTGTCGGCGTCCCAGGCGGTGACCGATTCGCGCTGATTGGAAATCGCCACGGCCTCGATGGTCACATCGGGTGCGGCCTTCAAACAGGCGTCGATTGCTTCGCAGACGGAGGCGTAGAGCCGGCGCGGGTCTTGTTCGACCCAGCCGGGCTTCGGATAGGAGATGCCGACAGGGGCCGAGCCTCTGGCGATGACTTCTCCCTTATCGCAAACGAGAACTGCCTTGGAATTGGTCGTGCCCTGGTCGATCGCCAGAATAGCCCGCATCGTATCCTCCCAGATCATTCGACCGGGGCGGCGGAGTGTGCCCCGGGTTGATGAGGTACTACTAGTTTACTTGCGCTTGATCAGCGACTGCGCGGCGTCGGCGATTGCCGAGGGTGCCATGCCGAACTCGTCGAGTAGGAACTCCGCCGATCCGGTCGGAGCGTAGATGCCGGGAACACCCAGACGCTTCATCGGGACCGGAGCATTGTCGACCACCACTTCGGCAACCGCAGAGCCAAGCCCGCCAAAGATCGAATGCTCTTCGGCCGTGACGATTGCGCCCGTTTCCTTCGCTGCGGCGATGATGGCCTCCTCGTCGATCGGGCGAACCGTTGCAAGGTTGAGCACCCTGGCGCTGATGCCACGTACTGCGAGGAGTTCGGCAGCTTTCAACATGCGATGAGTCAAAGTGCCGTTGGCAATGAGCGTGACGTCCGAACCCTCGCGCAGGAGATTTGCCTTGCCAAGCTCGAACTTGTGACCTTCCGGAAGAAGGTCGGGCACGCCCACGCGCGACAGGCGGAGGAAGCATGGCCCGTGGTAGGTCGCCGCCCACTCGACGGCCGCGGCGGTTTCGATGCGGTCGCAGGGCGCGATCACAGGAAGATTGGGCAGGACGCGAGTCCAGGCGAAGTCTTCGATCGAATGGTGGGTCGGCCCCAGCTCGCCATAGGCCATACCAGAGGAAATGCCCACGAGTTTAACGTTCGCGTTCGAGTAGGAAATGTCGGCCTTGATCTGCTCAAGCGATCGTCCGGTTAGAAAGGGAGAGGCGCCGCAGACGTATGGAAGGCGCCCGCCGTTGGCGAGGCCTGCCCCAACGCCGACCATGTTCTGTTCCGCGATGCCGACATTTACCAGGCGCTCCGGAAACTTCGACTTGAAGCCGCCGAGCTTGGAGGAGCCTACGGAGTCATTGCAGACCGCGACGATCGTTTCGTTCTCGGCTGCCAGGCGCTCGAGCGTCGCTGCGAACGCGTCGCGGCAATCGTAGAGCTTGGGTGCGTTTACTGGCGCGTTCATCACAGTGCCTCCGACAGTTCTGCCAATGCGATTTCGTACTGTTCCTTGCTCGGGACCTTGTGGTGCCAGTCGACGCGATCCTGCATGAACGAGATTCCATGACCCTTGTTGGTGTGGGCCACGATGCAGTGCGGTCGCGATCCCCGGTGTTCGAGGGCCGGCACGACCTCGCTCATTTTGTTTCCGTTGATCTCGGTGACTTCCCAGTCGAAGGCTTCGAGCTTCGGACGGAGCGGCGCGAGATCGTTGGTGTCGGCCAGAGCGGCGCCCTGCTGGAACCTGTTGTGGTCGATGACCAGCGTCAGGTTATCCAGTTTGAATTGGGCCGCGGCCATGATCGCCTCCCAGTTGGAACCTTCCTGCATCTCTCCGTCGCCGGTGACAACGTACGTATGATACTTTGCGCCGGAGAGCTTGGCGGCCTTCGCCATGCCCACCGAAACTGGCAGACCATGGCCGAGCGGGCCGGTGTTTGTTTCGACACCTGGAACCTTGTTGCAGTTGGGATGCCCATTCAGTCTCGAGTGCGGCTGCAGGAAGGTGGAAATCTCCTCTTCCGGAATGAAACCGCGCTTTGCGAGCGTCACATACAGGGCGCACGCCGTATGCCCCTTGGAAAGAACGAACCTGTCCCGAGCGGGGTGCTTCGGCTGGTCCGGCCAAACGTTCAGCACGCGGAAATAAAGGGCCGTCAGGATATCGATGACCGACATCTCCCCGCCGATATGGCCAGCACCTGATTCGAAGACTGCCTGAAGATCGCGCAATCGGATCTCGCGAGCGAGGCGCTCGAGTTCTGTCGTATCCATGGGTTCCTCTCATGCATAAATATTCAGTTCTCAATATTTTTGCATACGAGCGCGTTTAGTCAACCCCCTCAGGCAAACATCATGCCAGGAGGAGCACGGACAAATGTTGTTGACAGCCATAAAGCAACTTGTTAATGAATTTTCCAACAGGCGTGCATAATTATTCTGCCCTGAACAAATATTGACAACCAGCCTAGACCTAGGGAGGAACGATGGTGGCGCTCGATATCAATGAACAGAGGCTTTCGGCCGGCACCTGGCTTGGCAAGGTCAAGGGAGCTACCGGTCCACTCGTGGGGCTGCTCGCACTTTGCGTCTTCCTAAGCTTCAGCACCGACGCGTTTCTCTCAGTTCGAAACGGCCTCAACATCCTCGATCAGATCACCGTCCTTGGCATCATGGCGGTTGGAATGACCTTCGTCATCCTCATCGGCGGCATCGATCTGTCGGTCGGTTCGGTGCTTGCGCTCGCTATGATGGTGATGGGTTGGACCGCCAACATCGCCGGCCTTCCACTCGCCGTCGGGATCGCTTTCGGCCTAATCGCCTCCGGCATTTCGGGGCTGATCGTCGGCCTGCTCGTGACGCAGTTCAAGGTTCCGGCGTTCATCGCCACTCTGGCCATGATGTCCGCAGCTCGCGGCGTCGCGAACATGATCACGGATGGTCAGCAGATCGTAGGATTCCCCGACTGGTTCATGATGCTTGCAATCGACCGCCATTTCGGCGTGCTGACGGCCACTGTCTTCCTGATGCTTGCCGTCGTCCTCGTGGCCTGGCTTTTCCTGCATTTCCGTTCCGAAGGTCGTATGCTCTACGCAGTGGGTGGAAATCCGGAGGTCGCCCGCCTTGCGGGTATCAACGTCAAGCTCGTGACGATCGGCGTTTACGTGGCGAGTGCGGTCCTTGCAGGACTCGCTGGCATCGTGCTGGCCGCCCGCCTTGACTCGGTCCAGCCGTCCAGTGGTTTCGGCTATGAGCTAGATACGATCGCTGCGGTCGTTATCGGCGGCACTTCGCTCTCCGGCGGAGCCGGGGGTATCGGAGGAACCCTCATCGGTGTCCTTATCATCGGCGTCCTTCGTAACGGTCTCAACCTTCTCAATGTCTCGCCGTTCCTTCAGCAGGTGATCATCGGAATCGTCATCGTACTTGCGGTCGGCGCGGAGACTATTCGTCGGCGTCGCGCCTGACGAAGGGGCCGCCAGGTCGGCGAAGCCCTGGAATTCCGCCCCAAAGGGTTGGAGCGGATCAATACCCCGAGGGGGAGGTATTACCCGAGGGTCCCATCAAACAACGGAGGAAATACAATGAAAATTGCGCGCACCATGCTCGCATCTGCTGCACTACTCGGTCTTACGCTCGGACCTGTACACGCCGCAGAGCTGAAGAAAGTCGGCCTCGCCGTTGCCAACCTTCAGGCAAACTTCTTCAATCAGATCAAGCAGTCGGTCGAAGACGAAGCCAAAAAGCGTGGCATCGAAGTCGTCACCGTCGATGCGAAGGGCGACGGACCGACGCAGGTCAACCAGATCCAGGACCTTCTAACACAGAACATCGATGCACTGATCTACATTCCGGCGGGAGCCGCCGCTGCGACCGTTCCGGTCAAACTTGCTAAGAGTGCCGGCGTTCCGGTGGTGAACGTCGACCGCAACGCCGACGGCGCACCGGGCGACACCTTCCTTGCAACGGATTCCGTAGCGTCCGCCAAGGCCGTCTGCGACTACATTCTGAAGCAAGCCGGCGGCAAGGGCAAAATGGTCATCATCCATGGTCAGAAGGGCACGACGCCCGAGGTGGACCGCTCCAAGGGATGTGCTGAGTCCCTCAAGGCAAATCCTGATGTAAAGGTTGTTGCCGAACAGTACTCGAATATCTGGAGCCAGGACGAGGGCTTCCAGATCATGCAGAACATGCTCCAGGCAAATCCGGACGTCTCGATCGTGTTCGCGCAGGCCGACGCGCTCGCACTTGGCGCCGCGCAGGCCATCAAGGTCGCCAATCCCTCCCAGAAGATCGTCGTTGGCGGCTTCGACGGTGACACTGCAGCACTCGAAGCTCTGGGCAGGGGCGTCTTCGACGTGACTGCGACACAGCAGACGCAGAAGATGGGCCGCGATGCGGTGGCAAACGCCGCCAAGCTTGTCGCGGGAGAGAAGGTGCCTCCGGTACAGCTTATGGACGCCACGTTGACGACAAAGGAAAACGTCGCAGGCTTCATCGCCAGCCACCCGTAACATAGTCAAGGTCTTGAGGAGGTGTGCCGTGACTGATCCGGTTCTTTCCCTGAAGGGCATATCGAAGTGGTATGGACCGCTCCAGGTTCTGAAGAATGTCAGCTTGGACGTCTATCCGGGCGAAGTGGTTGCACTTCTCGGTGAGAACGGAGCAGGCAAGTCAACGCTTTCCGGCATCATCGCCGGGTCACGCACGCCGTCCGAAGGGTCGATGACATGGCTGGGGCAGCCCTATGCCCCCGCCACCCCAAGAGAGGCGATCGACAAGGGCGTCGTCCTGATCCATCAGGAGCTGCAGCTTCTGCCGCAGCTCTCCATCGCGGAGAACGTCTTCATCGGACGTTGGCCCATGAAGAACGGCGTCGTCGACCGTGCCCAGATGGTTCGTCGCGCCCAGGAGCAGCTCGCTCGCCTGAACCTTCACATACCGGCAACGCGGAAAGTCGCAGGGCTTTCGACCGCAAATCAACAGCTCATCGAGATCGCGAAGGCGTTGGCTCTCAATGCGAAGCTCCTGATCCTCGACGAGCCGACGGCGGCACTTGGCGGCGCGGAGACGGAAGCCCTCTTCGAACAGGTTAGGAAGCTTCGGTCGGAGGGCGTCGGCATCATCTATATCTCCCACCGCATGGAGGAGATCAAAAAGATCACCGACCGGATCGTCGTACTTCGTGACGGGGAGCGCGTGCAGGAATTCGCCGACAGCGCGACACCCGTGCGAACCATCGTCGAGAGCATGGTCGGACGCTCGCTTGACCGCTTGTTCCCGACGCTGCCGGTGCCGACCGATCGGCCAATACTTCAGGTGTCCGGGCTGAGTTCTCCGGCCAATTCGTTCCGCGACGTTACCTTCGACGTTAAGGGAGGAGAAATCCTTGGAATCGCCGGACTGGTCGGCGCCGGCCGCACGGAACTTGTCCGCGCCATTTCGGGAGCGGATCCGATCAGCGCAGGCTCGATCAGGCTGGAAGGCGAAGAACTTAGGCTGCGTGATCCTACGGACGCGATCGCCAAAGGGATCGTAATGGTTCCGGAAGACCGAAAGGACCAGGGCCTGGTCGTCGGTCACCGGATCGGCGAGAACATCATCTACGCCAACCTCGACAAGCTTGGCGGGCGTTGGATCACGCCGCGCGTCAAGCGTTCGTTCGCGGAAATAGCTGTCGCCAAGTTCGGCGTAAAAGGTCGCGCCGAGCAGTATGCCTCGGACCTGTCCGGCGGCAACCAGCAGAAGGTCGTGATCGCGAAATGGCTTATGCGCGATCCCAAGGTCGTTGTGCTCGACGAACCCACGAGAGGCATCGACGTCGGCGCCCGGGCGGGCATCTATGACATCATCGTCAATCTTGCGAAACGGGGCGTCGCGGTCATCGTCGTGAGCTCCGACCTCGAGGAAGTTCTCGGCGTGTCCAATCGCATTCTCGTGCTTGCCCAGGGCAAGCAGGCAGGCATTCTCAATCGTGACGAGGCAAATGACGTCTCGGTCATGGAGCTAGCTACAATCTAACAGACAGAGAAAGGAAGAGCGGTGTCCGACATCACTCTGAACGCCCTGAAGCTTTTCGATCTCAGCGGCCAGGTCGCCGTCGTCACCGGCGCCGGCAGCGGGATTGGGCAGCGCATTGCCATCGGCCTCGCACAGTGCGGCGCCGACGTCGCGCTGCTCGACCGTCGAACCGACGACGGGCTGGCCAATACCGCTCATGACATTCAGGCCACTGGCCGTCGTTCTATCCAGATCGCAGCTGACGTCACGAGCAAGTCTTCCCTTGGGGATGCGGTGGCTCGCATTGAGGCGGAACTCGGTGCACTGACACTTGCAGTCAACGCCGCAGGTATCGCCAACGCCAACCCCGCCGAGGAGATGGAGGAGGAACAATATCAGACGTTGATGGACATCAACCTGAAAGGGGTCTTCCTCTCTTGCCAGGCCGAGGCTCGCGCCATGTTGAAGAACGGAGGCGGGTCCATCGTCAACATCGCTTCCATGTCCGGCGTGATCGTCAACCGGGGACTGAGCCAGGCGCATTATAACGCTTCCAAGGCCGGCGTGATTCACATGTCGAAATCCCTGGCGATGGAATGGGTCGACCGGGGCATCCGCGTCAACACAATCTCGCCCGGATACACCGCGACGCCGATGAACACGCGCCCCGAGATGATCGATCAGACCAAACTCTTCGAAGAGCAGACGCCAATGCAGCGCATGGCGACGGTCGACGAAATTGTCGGTCCGGCGGTGTTCCTGCTGTCGAATGCGGCAAGCTTTGTGACGGGCGTTGACCTGCTTGTCGACGGCGGCTTTTGCTGCTGGTGATGTGATGAGAAAGTTGGTTGCCGGCAACTGGAAAATGTACGGTCTCGCTTCCTCCCTGGCTGAGATCGAGGCGCTGAAGGGGCTCACGGGCGAGGCGGCGTGCGATATCGTCGTCTGCCCGCCCTTCACGCTGCTAGAAAAGGCCGCCGAACGAGCAAAGGATTCGACCGTCGCTATTGGCGCGCAAGACTGCCACCGGCAGATTTCGGACGCCTATACTGGAGACGTGTCGGCGGAGATGCTCGTCGATCCAGGCGCACGCTTCGTAATTCTAGGTCATTCCGAACGTCGCGTATTCCACCACGAGACCGATGCCATGGTCGCGACCAAGGTCACCGCAGCTCGCACGGCCGGACTGACCGCAATCATCTGTGTCGGCGAGACCCGTAGTGAACGCGGTGACGGAAAGGCGATCGAAGTCGTTGGCGCACAGCTACGCGCTTCAGTTCCAGCGGGTGCTTCCAGTTCGAACCTGGTCATTGCATATGAACCGGTCTGGGCGATTGGAACCGGTCTGGTTCCGACCATAGAGCAGATCGAGGAGATCCATTCTTCGATAAGGCAGAGGCTCGAAGAGCGGCTTGGCGAAGATCGGCGCAACGTAAGGATTCTTTACGGTGGCTCTGTGAAGGCCTCGAATGCAGCCGCCATCTTCGGGGCGGAAAACGTGGATGGAGCCTTGGTCGGAGGCGCATCGCTGAAGGCGACAGAGTTCGCCGGGATCATATCTGCAGCCGATTGAAAGAAGGCGTGACGCACTTGGGCTGCTTTGCGGCCGCCCGACATCGTCAGGCACCGCGAAAGGAAGAGAGTATGAAACGCTTCGAAAACAAGACCGTCGTCATCACCGGAGGCAGCCGCGGCATCGGTGCTGGGATCGCCAAGCGCTTCGCAAGGGAAGGGGCCAATCTAGTGGTCTCCGCCAATGAAGAGTCGGTCCATGCGGTCGCCGAGCAGATCAAGGCCGATGGCGGCAATGCTGTCTCATTCGTCGGAGACGTCACCGACAAGGCTAGCGTAAAGGCCCTCTATGACGCGGCGGAGAAGGCTTTCGGCACCGTCGACGTGTCGATCCAAAACGCCGGCGTCATCACCATCGCGCGCATCGAAGACATGACGGAAGGCGAGTGGGACAAAGTCATGGCGGTCAACACGAAGGGCGTATTCTTGTGCGCACAAGAAGCAATTCTGCGCATGCGTAAGCATGGACTCGCCGGCCGCATCATCAACACCGCCTCCGGCCAAGCGCGCGAGGGCTTCGTCTATACGCCACACTACGCCGCATCGAAGATGGGCGTCGTCGGGATCACCCAGAGCCTCGCCAAGGAGGTCGCGACCGAAAATATCACCGTCAACGCCTTTTGCCCTGGCATCATCGAGACGGACATGTGGGCCTACAACGATCAGGCCTGGGGAAAGCTCCTCGGCAACTATGGCCCTGGGGAACTCATGAAGGAATGGGTCGAAGGCATTCCGATGAAGCGGGCAGGGTCGGGCGAGGACGTCGCCGGTCTCGTCACCTTCCTCGCCAGCGACGATGCTGCCTACATCACCGGCCAGACGATCAATGTCGATGGCGGCCTGATCATGTCGTAGCTTATTCGACAATGGGGAACGGTGCGTTCACGAGAAGAATCATATTCTCGATTGCTCGGCGGCTGGAAGCCTCTTGCAAAACAACGCATCGATCCCCTATGTTACTGGTGTTCTCAGGGCGGGGTGCAACTCCCCACCGGCGGTATCGAGGCAACTCGGAGCCCGCGAGCGCCTTCGTGGATAAACGGAGGGTCAGCAGATCCGGTGAGATGCCGGAGCCGACGGTTACAGTCCGGATGGAAGAGAGCAATGCAGACGATTCCGCTATATGGGCGGAACCGGACGCTTGTTCGCCCAAGGGAAAATGGTGGCTTTGACAGGCCATGCACGCCACTCACAACGGCTAACCCTTGAAAGGCAAGAAAGTGACGATTTCCAAAATTGACGATGCGGTGGCCGCGATTGCGCGCGGTGAAATTGTCGTCGTTGTCGATGACCGTGACCGGGAAAACGAAGGTGATCTCGTGATTGCGTCAGAGGCAATTACTCCGCAGGCGATCGCGTTCATGATGAACCACGCACGTGGCCTCATCTGCGTCGCGATGGAAGGCGAAAGGCTCGATGAGCTCGATATCCCTCTAATGGTGCCGCGCAATACCGAAGTGCTCAAGACCGCCTTCACTGTTTCCGTGGACTATATTCCGGAAACGACGACCGGGATATCTGCTGCCGACCGTGCCGCAACCGTGCAAGCGCTTGTCACTGGTGGCTCACGTCCGGAGGACTTCGCGCGGCCGGGGCATATCTTCCCGCTTCGAGCTCATTCTAATGGGGTTCTTTCCCGTCCTGGCCATACCGAAGCTGCGGTAGATCTCGCCAAGCTTGCTGGTCTGGTTCCATCGGGCGTAATCTGCGAAGTGGCCAACGACGACGGTACGATGTCGCGATTACCGGAACTCGAGGCGTTTGCTGAGCGCCATCGCCTCCATCTCGTTACGATCGAAGACTTGATAGCCTATAGAACCGCGATGACCTTATCCGAGAGAGCGGCTTGAACTTTCGTAGAGATCGCGTTCGGTTGGGATGCGATCTCTCCCTTGAATCGGCGCCCGTACTCATGGGTCGGCATTTCGCCCCATTCTCGGACCCACTGAGGACGCGCAAGGGCCTGGACGATCGTCGAGTACGTTGCCGCAAGTACCGGTGTGCCGGTGACGCCCAGCCTGTCACATTACGGGCTGTCCTTATCTCTTCAGGTTGACGAGCAAGTCCATGATGTCGGAGCCCGTTTGGACATCTTGGAATTGGCCGTGTAGGAACGCTGGCCTCGATCATTTCGGTCAATTCGCCGGCGAGATCGACGTTCGAACTTTCCAGCGCACCCGATTGGATGGAGCCAAGGCCATTCGATTGCGGAAAACCGGTGAACGTCACGCCAGAGGCGCCTGGACGCCTTCAATCCCTGAAATCATCTATTATTTTCTGTGGCCGTTGAACTTCGATCCCCAACGGTTACACCGCAAAACCGTGGAAAGTCCTGCCAGCGTTCGCTTTTAGTGGCAAATGGTTGACGTTGTTTCGAATGTCGTGATTTGTAGCCTGCGCGTAGTCGTGCAGGTCAATGCATCCGGCGCCCGACCACTTTGGGCGCCGATCGAGGAGATGATCGCGAGGATATTCCGCATTGACCGGGGCGGCGACGATCAGGCAATCCTTGTCCGGACGATTGTCAGGGACTCGTCTGTTGTTCCCGAACTGGCGGAAGCGCTGGGTACAAACGAGGTTCTTCGCTCCAGGCAAGACCTGGCCGAATGGCTAAGCGGGCAGGTCGAGAAAGGCTTGCTGCGCCTCGACGACCCGCTGAGTGGTGCGCGCCTGTTAATGGACATGATCTTCGGAGGCATGGAACCGCCCGATGGATGGAGCAGCCCGGAGCAGAAGATGGAACAGCTTCGGCTGTGCATCATGGTTTTTATGAGAGGGACAGCACCTTGATTTTTGGGTACGCATAAGTACTACGGTAAGGCTTTGGTGACCTTTCATCACCTCCGCACCGCCTCGATCGCGGCGACGTCGATTTTCCTCATCGTGATCATGGCTTCAAACGGGCGCTTTGCTTTGTCGGTGCCAGTCCGGACCCGCCTCAAAGGACAATTTGGAGATTGCTCGAAAGAGCGTGGTGTCTCCACAGTTGCCTCGAGAACGACACGGGCCGTCATGACATCGCCTGACACGATCCTAGATACATCAGTCGTCAATTCGAAATCCGACCTTCATTACCACTTGGTAGTGTTCTACCGCGCCATCCTTGATGTGACCTCGAATTTGATCGACTTCGAACCAATCGAGATTTCGCATCGTCTTCGAGGCTCGCGCGATTGCGGTCTCAATAGCCTCTGTGACCGATACTTTTGAACTGCCGATAAGTTCCACCTTTTTGTATACATGATCGCTCATTCGATCCTCCGGTTTCGGCGCTGGCGGCTCAATCCTAATGGCCGCTCACCTGCGACCAGTATTCGAGCGTGCGTTCTGTCTGCTTTGGCTTGATCAAGCCGAGGATCAGATAATAATCTCTTGATGTCAAATGCGCCGAGTTCAGACTACGAGACGAGGCGATCGGACAGTTTTGGTTGGCGACCAACGTTCAGATCAAACTTCCAAAAGTGCGATCATCGTTGATGAAAATGCGTCGAAGAGGGCTACCATGCGACAGAACAAGCAGGGTCTGACATACCTGACACCGGTCGAACCGTTGAGCAGCCGCCAAGCCGGTATGCTCGCGTGTCGAGATTAGAACCTACGCAGTCGACTCGAAAGGCCCGGAATGCGGCCATCAAAGCAGGCATCCACATTGCCACTTATTGCTAGCAGACGAGGGACTCTGAGATGATGAAATTGCGTTTGATAAGGATCTTCATGCTAGCCTTGCCGGCCATGCTTGTATCAGAAGCAGCTCGGGCGGACACGCTTCAGCTCTCGAAAGTTGATCGCAAAATTGAGAGCCACATTCAACGCGGCAACACGAGGCAGAACGTTCAATGCCTCGCTTACATACTGAAGGATATAGCGCGACGATCAGGATGAGACGCGAGCGACAATCTGGATGAGATTCTTATGTCGCGGTTGGAGCGAAGTTATCATGTTGATTGTCGCTGGCAAGAGTTTCATCGTGTTCTGATTGCCGCTCCGCGACAAGCTGGGAAGAGCTTTTGATTGTCGCGAATGAGGCGGGTCTGCCGCGCTGGCGTTTGGCTTCCATGGCCGAACGCCGCCGGTAGCTTTCGACATTCATCTCGAAGATTGTTGCGTGATGGACAAGTCGGTCCACCGCGGCAAGCGTCATGGCCGGGTCTGGAAAGACGCGGTTCCATTCTCCGAAGGGCTGATTGGCGGTGATCATGATGGAACGCCGCTCATATCTTGCGGAGATGAGTTCGAAGAGCACGCTCGTTTCGGCCTGGTCCTTGGTGACGTAGGCCAGGTCGTCGAGGATGAGAAGATCGAACTTGTCGAGCTTTGCGATGGCGGCTTCGAGCTGAAGCTCCCTCCGCGCGACCTGAAGCTTCTGGACGAGATCGGTCGTGCGGGTGAAGAGCACGCGCCAGCCGTTCTCGATTAGCGCGAGGCCGACGGCTGCGGCGAGATGGCTCTTTCCGCCGCCGGGCGGACCGAACATCAGGATATTGGCGCCTTTGGCGAGCCAGCTATCGCCGGCTGCAATCGCCATGACCTGGGCCTTGGAGACCATGGGAACAGCGTCGAAGGCGAAGCTGTCGAGCGTCTTTCCGGGTGGCAGGTGGGCCTCGGCGAGGTGTCTTTCGATCCTGCGATGGGCGCGTTCGGCCAATTCATGCTCGGCGATGGCCGAGAGGAAACGGGCAGCAGGCCATCCTTCCCGATCGGCCTGCTCGGCAAATTGGTGCCAGAACGTCTTGATCGTCGGCAGCCTCAGTTCGTTGAGCATGATGCCGAGGCGGGCTTCATCGACTGTGTGGATGTTGCTCTTCATGCGACCTCTCCCGCATAGGCCGTGCCGATCAGGGCTTCATAACCATTGAGCGACGCGAGTTGCACATGAACGATCGGCAACTGATCCGGGTCCGGGCTGAAGACCGCTCTCAAAGCCGCCAGATCAGGCAGTTTGTGGGCGTCGAGCGTTTTGGCAAGCTCCTCGGCCAGTTCACGCTCGCAACTGCGATCGTGAGCCAAGGCAAGCAGTTCCACGGTGATCTTGCAAGCCTGCCGCTCGGGCAGTTGCTCGATGAGCGCGTCGAAAGTCCTGCGATATTCCGGCCTGGGGAAGAGCTTGTCGCGATAGACGAGCCCCAAAAGCGCCATCGGCTTTTTGCGCAGGGAATGAATGACGTGATGATAGTTGACGACTTGATCGTGCTTGCCACTCGCGTGGGCGCGGCCTCGGGGTAATGTCAGCAGATGCGTGCCGCCGATGAAGACGTCGAGGCGATCGTCGAACAGACGCACCCGCAGCCGGTGGCCAATCAGACGGGAAGGCACGGTGTAGAAGACCTTGCGCAAGGCGAAGCCGCCGGTGCTCGATACGGTGACGATGACCTCTTCGAAGTCGGTGGTGCGACGATCGGGAAGAGCTTGCAGATGCGTGCGCTCGGCATCGATGCGCTTGCCATGTGCGGCATTGCGGCGGCTGACGATCTCATCGATGAAGGCGCGATAGGATCCGAGGTCGCCAAAGTCCCTGGTTCCGCGCATCAGCAGAGCATCGCGGATCGCATTCTTGAGATGGCCGTGGGAACTTTCGATCGAGCCGTTCTCGTGCGCGACGCCCTTGTTGTTGCGCGTCGGCGTCATGCGATAATGGGCGCACAGTTCGTCGTAGCGATGCGTCAGATCGACCTTGGCGTCGGCATCGAGGTTGCGGAAGGCGGCCGATAAGCTGTCGCTGCGATGATAGAGCGGCGAACCGCCAACCGACCACAGGGCGTTCTGCAGCCCCTCGGCCAGAGCGACGAAGCTCTCTCCACCCAGGATGACATGGGCATGCTCGAAGCCCGACCAGACCAGCCGGAAGTGATAAAGCAGATGATCGAGCGATTGGCCGGCGATCGTCACGCCGAGGCTGCCCATGTCGGTAAAATCCGACAGTCCTAACCGACCGGGTTCGTGCATCTGACGGAAGATCACTTCCTGCTCCTGACCGTGAACAGCCCGCCATGATCGGATACGACGCTCAATCGTACGGCGAACACCTTCTGACAGCTCTGGATGACGCCGCAGCATCTCGTTGTAAACGGCGACCGCTCGGATGCCGGGCGCGGCCTTGAGGAGCGGAACAACCTCGGCGTCGAAGATGTGCTCAAGGGGATCGGGGCGACGCCGGTCGCGCGGCGGCTTGGTCTGCGATGGAAGACGCGCATCCTTCTCGATGCGGTAAGCCGTCGCCCGGCTGATCGACGCCTTGGCGGCAGCGACCTCAATGGGGTTGTTTTGTCGGTACTTCATAAAAAGCCTCGTCTGATGATCGGTTACATGGCGACCCGGCACAAAGGTGATTCTCCATTCTCAGAAAATCACCGACGCTACCGGGCCAACCGCGATCATGAGACGCCGAAAAATTGCGCCGCGGCGGGGGTGTAACTCCAGTCGGGCTACGCCCTCCCTTCGTCACACCCCCGCCGCCGAGTCTCATCCTGATTGACGCTGAGTCTCACCTTGTTTGTCGCCGCGCAGAAGGACTTTCAGGAGCGAAAAATCCGCAAGTCAAAGATCTACGTGACATTCGACGATCCGAACATTGACGGCATCGGCGTCGGACTAGTCGAAACGGACGAGAACTACACTTGCGAAGCCGGCGAACTCCGAGCCTGGGAAGCGAATGAATACCAGCTTGTGAAGACATTTTAGCAAGTGATTCAATATTGTCCGCACAAATTGACCCAGCACGGCAGCCCGATTGCCAAGCAGCGGGGACGCGGCCGACGAACAACGCCTTCTGTCACGACGCTCGGGCGGAGCGATAATCCAAACCATCGACAAGCGGCTGCCGGCAACGTCTTCAAGGTGCCCTGTGCGCACGCCCAAATACCAACCGAATATAGCTGGTGACCTGGCAAGGTGAGACCGGCCTGGACGGCAAACAGCGGCAAGACTTCCAAGGGTAGGATGGGGAAGGCCGGTCGGCCTGATACGTTACGAAGCGGCAGGCCCGATGAGGGAGAATGGCTGTGGAGCGGCAATGGACCGGAGGTGCAAGAGCCGCTGCTTGCCCATCAGGGGCTTTGTACCTACCTGTCGGATAGCCGACGACGATTATGATACGATGATAGCGAATGACGGGTCGAGCCGTATATACGCAAATACTAAATTAACTAAGAGCCCTTAATTTTCGTCGCATTGATTTTGGAGCCGACCCCAGCCCCTCCAGGATCAATGGGCGTACGGTGGGGCACAAGGCGAATTGGCTTCAACCGTACGCTCTCAATGCTCTCGTTCAGATACGTCATCGAAATCGACCATAATCCCGTGGCGCGACGCCTCATCCTTGGCCACTTGGAGGGCTTGCTGGATGAGAAGTAGAACGAGGTCGTAGTCTGGACTTTCCCGCGACGCTATTTCTCGCGCTACGCTCAACGTAAAAATCAGCTGTCGCACAATCGTTTCGGTCACGACACTGCCCCCGGAAGCCCGGGAATTCTAGAGGGCTGGAAAGGGCGCAACTACCGCAACAATCTCTCGTGTGAGTGTGAGAAATCACCATCGCCTTAGTTGGAATGTAACATGGTTCATCAACGATAGCCCTTGTTCGGCCCGACTTGACCGTCACGGTGCGAAAGAGTGAGACCTCTCTCGGGCGCGCCCCAGAGCGCCTGGTGGTCTCCAGCACGGGCGCCGTTCTCTACGAAGGAGACCCCCGACGCGAAAGATGCAGGAAAATACCCTTATCGTTTATCTCGGCGATGCGTGCGAAGACGCGGTCGATAACCTCGCCAATGGTTCCGCTGCCGGCGTAGAATTCGTGCAGCGATGCGATATCGAAGGCCGGTGCGCCGGTCATGCTATTTCCTCTTCCAGGATTTTCACGGGCCGATCCCACTGGATCAGCACGACGCAGCCGGTGTCGCTCCAGACGGAGTGTTCCGTGCCTGCTGCATTGACGATGTAACTGCCGCGGCCGTAATCGCGGGCTTCGTCGGATTGCATGCCTTCCAGAACCAGGATGGTTTCGAGACCTTCATGGCGATGCCGCGGAACCGAGGCGCCAGCCTCGTATTTCAAGAGGGCGACACCCGGCTGGTCGCCTTCGAAGGGACGGATCCAGTGGATTGTGACATCCCCTCGAAATGGACCGAATGTCAGGTCTTTCCAGGCGTCCGGACTCAACAATTCACGCGTTGTCTCAGGCATGGCCGATTACCTCCAATATGTCGTCCACATGCGCGGTCCAACCGACGATCGCGCCCTGGGCGCGGATCATGGCGATGGCGGCCTCCTTGAATTCGGGAAAATAGCTCTCGGTTGCCTCTTCGGCGAGAAGGCACTCATATCCGCGATCGTTGGCTTCTCGTATTGTCGTCTGTACGCAGACCTCGGTGGTGACACCCGCAAAGACGAGCTGGCTGATGCCCTTCGCTTTCAGGACGTCGCCGAGTTCGGTCGCATAAAACGCACCTTTTCCCGGCTTCTCGATCACGATCTCGCCGTCGATCGGGGCAAGCTCGGGCAGGATCGCCGTGCCGGCCTCGCCGGCAATCAGCATCCGGCCCATCGGTCCGTCGTCGCCGATCCTGAGGCTCGGCTTGCCGCGATCGCGCTTGGCAGACGGGAGATCGGAAAGATCAGGCTTGTGGCACTCCATCGTGTGAATGACCGGCAGCCCGGCATCGCGAAACCCTTGAAGCAGTCGCTTGACGTCCGGGACGATCTTCGCGACCCGGCTGACATCATTGCCGAGGCTCGCGCCGAAGCCGCCCGGCTCGGCGAAATCGCGCTGCATATCGATCACGATGAGCGCCAGCTGGTCGCGTCTTGTTGGAAAGGCAAAAGGTTGCGCCTTGATCTCAAACATCATCAGTGATGCCCTGCCATATGCGCACCGATAACGGAAATGTCGGCCGCTCTCGCTGCGGTTTCATAGACGAGCTTGCCTTCCGAGATGACCATGATGCGGTCCGACATCTCCAGCAACTCGTCGAGGTCTTCAGACAGTAGCAGCACCGCTGCGCCGGAGTTGCGCGCTCTCATGATGCGGGCGCGAATTTCCGCCACGGCCGAGAAGTCGAGGCCGAAACATGGGTTGGAAACGATCAGAAGATCGACCTCTCCCGTCAGCTCGCGTGCCAGAACCGCCCGCTGCACGTTGCCGCCGGACAGTGCCGCAATTGGCGATGCAGAGGAGGCGGTCTTGACCTTGAAGTCGGCGATCAGGTCCGTCGCACGCTTCTTCATCCTGCCCTTGTTGAGCCAGATCGCGTCCTTGCCATCCCGTTTCAGATCGAACGTACGGAAGGCCAGGTTCTCGCTCACGGTCATGCGTGGTGCGCAGGCATTCTGCAGGGGTTCCTCCGGTATGAACCGCACATTGTTCCTGCGCGTTTCCAGCCGCGTTGCGCCGTAGGCACCGCCGTTTACCAGCACGCTGCCTGTCTCAGTCGGCCGCTGACCGGCAAGGATCTCCGTCAACTCCTTCTGGCCGTTCCCCGATATGCCGGCGATGCCGACGATCTCGCCGGAGCGAACCATCAGGCTCTCGATCTCGATCGTCTTCAGCCCGGAGCGGTCAGGCGCCTTGACCTTCTCCACCTTGAGAACGGGTTTCGCCATTTCGGATACCGGCACGCGCGTGTCGAGTTCGGCGAGCTTGACGTCGCCGATCATCATGGAAGCCATCTTCGCCGTCGACAATTCGCCAACCTTGCCGCCGCCGACCAGCTTGCCGCGCCGCAGGATCGAGACGGCGTCAGCGAATTTTGTAACCTCATGGAACTTGTGCGAGATCATCAGCACGGTCAGCTCGCCGCGCTCCGTCATGCCGCGCACGTGCCCGAGCATTTCGTCCGCCTCGGCCGGCGTCAGCACAGATGTCGGCTCGTCCAGCACGAGGAAGCTACGGCCGAGGTAGAGTTGCTTGACGATTTCCAGCTTCTGCTTTTCGCCGGCCGCGAGTTCGCTGACGGGGCGATCGAGCGGAATCTTGAACGGCATCCGCACCATGAAGGCGGCGAGATCCTTGCGCTCCTTGGCCCAGTTGATCACCGTCGGCACTGCTGCGCGGCTTATGACCAGGTTCTCGGCACCTGTGAGCGATGGCACCAGCGTGAAATGCTGGTAGACCATGCCAAGACCATAGGTCGCGGCGTCCTTGGGCGAGGTGACCGCCGCCTCACGGCCATCAACTGAAACCAAACCGGAGGTCTGGTGATAGAAGCCCATAATGCATTTGACGAGCGTCGATTTGCCCGCGCCGTTCTCGCCGAGAAGCGCGTGAAAAGTGCCGGCCGGAATGTCGATCGATACATGGTCCAGCGCCGTGAAGCTGCCGAACCGCATGGTCATGTCGAGGGTTTGGATGCCGACGGCCTTGCCGGCCTTCGGAAGAGGCGTATCGCGTACGATGCTCACTTCAAATCTCCTTTTCGACGATGATTGCGACCGGCCCGCCGCCCGGCGGCCCCTGATGTTCAGCTCCGCCCGAGACGTACAAGTCGGTCATACCGAAGATGCCGGCGAGCACGCCGCCGACGAAGGCGCGGGCGTGACGCGTGCCGGCGATATCGGAATCATTCAGCATGGTGTGACGTCTGCCGCCGACCTGACCCGATGGGTCAGGCTCTGCTTTGGCCAGTACCGCCGCCAGCTTGCCGTCAGCCGGCAGGCGCTCCCAGGCGGCGCGAACGGATCGCGTGTCGATTGCGTCGTGCATGACGGCATGGTCGATGGCAAGTGGCCCCGACCATTTCGCGCTCATGCCCAGCACGATGATTTCATGATCGAGGAGTTCGACGCCAGCGGAAGCGGAGGCACACCGGGAATAGAGGTCGAAGCGGCTGCATATGTCACTGTCGGCAATCGCGTCGATCTCGAGCTCGCCGAGCGCCACGGCGACGCCGAGGGCGGAGGCGCCGCGTGACAACGCCATCGATTTCAAGGTGTCGCGCGTCGCGGTCGTCTTGCCCGCTGCTTCCGCGTCCGCAATCCGTTGCGAGGTAAGCAGCGGGCATTTGATCTGCACGAAATGAACGTCTGCGACATCCTCGATGCCGGCATCCCGGATCGCCTCGGTCACCGCAGCCGCGACCATGCAGACCTGTTCGCGCCGGCCGAGATGTTCAGGCGGCAGGGCAGCGGTCCGCGCCACGCCGATCGCGAGCGCTCCTTCTCCGGGCTCATTGACCTGCTCGCGCGCAAACACGGTCCAGTGCGGCGAAAGCGCACCTTCCGTGCCGCCCGACATGATGATCGACACGCCTTCGACATTGTGTTTTCCGAACAGCCGCTCGAAGCTCTGGGTCGCGTAGCCGCGGGTGAAATCGTTGACGCAGCCGTTCCCCTCGGTCTTGCCGAGCACGGCGACCACATTGCCGACGTCAATGCGGTCAGCAAACAATGCCTCGACGAGGGATACATCGTCCGGGCCATCTGCCGGTACGCGAAAGACATGGGCACGCAAGGAAGGCATCAGGGGAGCGCCTCGATCAGGCGAGGTGATTGCCGTAGTCGGTGGCGCCGCAGCAGTCCTCGACAAGCAGGCACTCGAAGCCGCGGTCGTTCGCCTCACGCATCGTCGTGTGGACGCAGACATCAGTGGTGATGCCCGTCAGGATGATGTTCTCGATACGCTTCTGGTTGAGGATGAGTTCCAGGTCCGTCGCGCAGAAGGAACCTTTGCCGGGCTTGTCGATGATGATCTCGCCCTCGATCGGCTTCAGTTCGTCGATGATATCCCAGCCGGGTTCGCCACGGACGAGGATGCGGCCGCAGGGGCCGGCGTCGCCGATGCCGGCGTTGATGCGCTGCGAGCGCCAGCGTTTGTTCGCGGGCAAATCGGCGAGATCCGGCCGGTGGCCCTCCCGGGTGTGGATGACGTGGTATCCCTTGGCGCGCATGGCCGCGAGCACCTTTTTGATCGGCTCGATCGGCGCGCGCACCAGCGACAGGTCGTAGCCCATGTGATCGACATAGCCGCCCGGACCGCAGAAGTCAGTCTGCATGTCGATGATGATGAGCGCCGTGTTATCGGGCCTTAATGCACCATTGTAGGGCCAGGCATAGGGATCGGCATTGATATAGTGTCCCTTGGTTTCGACCAACGCGTCCATCGTCTTCTCCTATTCCCCTGCAAGCTTGAATGTTTCCCCATAGCGCCTTGCCGGCTTGTCGAAGCCGCAAGACGTGCCATCGGTGACCGTGACCTCATCCTCCCAGGGCAGCCGGTATCGGCCAGCGATGAGGTCGTGCATGTAGGTGTAAGGGGCATCGCCCGCGCCGCCGGCAACAGCGGCGTAGCCGCGGTGGCCGAACTGGTAGATGTTGTTCTCCACGCCCCAGTTGCGCCGTGCCTCTCGCACCAGGTCTGGCCGCACTTCGGCGGTGATGATCTCATTCGGGCGGCCGGACCTGCCGTGGGCGATGATCGTGCCGTCGAAATTGCAGATCATGCCTTCGCCCATAGAGTCGAATGTGCCATCCGAACCACACATGCAGACGCTGGCGGTGACCATGAGATTGCAGAAGGCGTTTGACTGGTTGGTGAACTTCCAGCTCTCGCGGATCGGAGCCGTATAGCCTGCCGTCCGGATCATGATCTCGGCGCCCTTGTAGGCGCATTCTCGCGCCATTTCCGGGAACATACCGTCATGGCAGATGATGAGCGCCAGTTTCACGCCCCGAGGGCCGTCGATGACGGGAATGCCGATATTGCCAGGCTCCCAGGGCTCGACCGGAACCCAGGGATGCATCTTGCGATAGTAAAGCTTCAACTCGCCGGCAGCGTCGATGACGATGCCGGAATTGTACGGCATCCCGTCAGGATTGTACTCCATGATGGAGAAGCAACCCCAGATGCGGTTGTCGCAGCAGGCCTTCTTGAAGGCAGCCACCTCTGGCCCATCGAGCGAGCACATGATCTCCGGATTGATAGCCATCGACAGGCCATGCAGCGCATATTCCGGGAAAACGACCAGATCCAAGCCCGCCTGGTTGCGCCGCGCCTTGGCGACCAGATCGACGATCACCTGCGTCTGTCGCGCAAGGTCGTCGTTTGTCACCGTAACCGGAAGCTGCAGTTGGACGAGACCGATGCCGACGCCATGTTCGGACTTGTTGAGACCGCCGAGACCATTCATGGCAGATCCTTCATTTCGTGAGCGACAATGCGCCGGGCGCTCCGGCAAGCGAGCGGGTGGGCGAGGAGGTGGCGATCAGAATGACAAGCGTCAGCACGTAGGGTGCCGCGTAGAACAGGTAGTAGCCCTGTGTGACGCCGACCGACTGCAGGGCAGGGCCCAGAGCACCTGCGCCACCGAACAGAAGCGCCGCCAGAAAACAACCGATCGGGTTCCAGCGCGCGAAGATCACCAGCGCCACCGCCATCAGGCCCTGCCCGGAGGAAATGCCTTCGTTCCATGAGCCGGGGTAATAGAGCGAGAGATAGGCTCCGCCAACGGCGGCAAGCGATCCGCCGACGGCTGTGGCGAGCAGACGCACGCGGTCTGGGCTAATCCCCATCGCACGCGCCGCATCGGTGCTGTCGCCGACGACGCGCAACACAAGTCCGATACGTGTGTTCCTGAACGCCCACCACAAAAAGAGCGCAAGTATGCCGCCCAGAATGAAAAGCACGTTGATGTTCAGGGCCGCCTGAAGTTGCGGAAGATTGGACCAGGCGCCGAACGGGATCGACGGCAGATGCGGCGCTGCCGGCTGGATGAAGGGCTTGCCAAGGAAGAAGGCGAACCCCAGTCCAAACTGCATCATGGCGATGCCGATCGCGATGTCGTTGACCTTCGGCCACTTGCAGATCCAGCCGTGTCCCAGCCCGAAGATGGCGCCGGTCGCCATGGCCGCCAGCACGCCGAGCCAGGGCGAACCGCTGAGGACAGCGATCGCATAGGCGGTCATCGCGCCGAAGACCAGCGTCCCTTCCAGCCCAAGATTGATACGGCCGGATCGCTCGGTGATTGTCTCGCCAAGGCTGACAAAGATGAAGGGCGTCGAAACGCGAATCGCGCCCGCGAAGATGGCGATGGGTACGCCCCAGATGCCGATGCCGGTCGCTTCCATCAGGCGCTCCTTTTCCAGAGGTCGGGATTGAAGACCTTGAAACGGCCGTAAAACGTCTCGCAGAAGAGGATGACGACGAAGAGCGTGCCCTGCAGCACCAGTACGGTCGCATCAGGCAATGCCATGCGGCGCTGGATCAGGCCGCCCGACGCATCGATGCCGCCAAGCAAGATGGCGACCGGAATAATCGCCAGCGGATTGTGCCGCGCCAAGAAGGCGACGAGGATGCCCGTATAGCCATAGCCCGCTGCAAGCGAGGCATTGGCACTGCCTTGGACGGCGGCAACCTCGATCATTCCGGCAAGGCCGGCAAAGCTGCCGGCGATCGCCGTGAAACCGACGATCAGGCGGCCGACAGGCAACCCCTGGATCTGTGCGGCGCGAACGTTGCCGCCGGCGATGCGCGCCGCAAAACCGTAGCTCGTCACCTCGATCAACACCCAGGACGCGATGCAGGCGATGACGCCGATCGCGAGCCCCCAATGCACGTCCATCCCAGGTATTTTGCCGAGCATGTATTCGGCGGGCAGGGGAGACGTGGAGGGTTTGTTCAGGCTCGCCGGGTCGCGCAGCGGGCCTTCGACGAACTGGTTCATCAGAGCGATGGCGATATAGGCGAGCAGTAGCGAGGAGATCGTTTCGTTGACGCCGCGATAGTGTCGCAGGAAGCCCGCAAGGCCAATCCAAATGCCGCCGACGATCATGGCTGCCGCAGCCATCAGCAGCAGGACGAGGAGGGCCGGCAACGTTCCGACGAACGGTAACGCGGCGGCCGCAGCAGCAACGCCACCCAACACCACGGCACCCTCGCCGCCAATGATGACGAGCCCCAAACGAGCCGGCAAGGCGACACACAATGCTGTCAGAAGAAGCGGAGCCGCCCGGCTAAGGCTGTTCTCGATCGAGAACCAGCTGCCGAAGCCGCCCGTGTACATCAGTCGGAACAAGGTGGCCGGCGATTTGCCGATCACCAGAATGAAGATGGAGAAGAGTACCAGCCCGAAGAGGATCGCGCCGAAACTGATGACAATCGGTTCCGCCCGCCGTGCCAGCCACTCGAGGATAGGTCTGAGCACGGACGATCGTTCGGACGCGATGGATATTGCGGAAGTGTTCGCCTCGACTGTCATGACGCTTCTCCCTCAGGCTTAAGCCGTGGATCCGACGATGCCTTCCACGAGGTAGCCCATGCTCTCGAGCTCGATGGCGTCTTCGGCATAGCTCTTGTCGGCCGCAACGACGACGTTGCCCTTGTTGTCCTTGATCGGCCCCTTGAAGACGGAGAACTTGCCGGTCATCATCTCGGCGAACGTGGCGTCGAACTTCGTACGGCCTTCCGCCGGCACGGCAGGCCCGAGCGGGCTCATCTTGACGAAGCCGTCTTTGAGGCCGCCGCGCACGAAGTTGCCGAGCTTTTCGCCAGCCTGCGCCTTCTTGGCGAAACCGGTGTAGACGTTGCCCCACGCCCATTCGGCGCCGGTCAAATACTTTTCAGGTGCCAACGGGCTCTGGTTTGCATGGTAGCCGCAGACGAAAGCGCCGCGACCGGCAGCCGTTTCGACGACCACCTTCGGGCTGTCGACGTGGCAGGTGATTACATCTGCGCCCTGGTCGATCAGCGCGTTGGTGGCCTCTGCTTCTTTAACGGCCAGCGACCATTCGCCGGTGAAAATGACCTGGCAGGTGATCGACGGATCGACCGAGCGCGCGCCAAGTAGGAAGGCATTGATATTCTGCAGCACCTGCGGAATGGGCTTGGCGGCGACGAAGCCGATTTTCTTGCTCTTTGAGGTGTAGCCGGCCGCGACACCGTTGAGATACTGGCCCTGGAAAATGTAGCCGAAATAGGAACCCGTGTTCGTAGCGTTCTGTCCTTCCTGCCAGAGCCCGCCGCAGTGGCGGAACTGAATGTCGGGGTACTTTGCGGCCATCGCCAGCATATGCGGGTCGAAATAACCGAATGATGTCGGGAAGATCAGCGTCGCACCGTCGAGGTTAATCATCGACTCCATGGTCTTCTGGACATCGACCGTCTCCGGCACATTTTCTTCCTCGACGATCGTCACGCCAGGCAACGCCTTCAGGGCGGCCGCACCTTCGGCATGCGCCTGGTTGTAGCCGTAGTCGTCCTTGGGTCCGACATAGATGAAGCCGACCGTCAGCGCGTTCTGGGCAATGGCACGGCCCGGCAGCAGGCCGGGCGCCAGGGTCAGTGCGCCGGCAGCGGATGCTTGCAAGAAATGGCGACGGTTCATGGAAAGGAGTTTGGTCATCGGAATGCTCCTTGCGGCGAGTGCCGGTTCGAAAAAACGTTGCAAGAAACTGTATGCAATGGCCATGCCAAGCCATAAGTAACTGAATATAAATGAAAAACTTTACAAGTATGTCTTGACCTGTGCAAACTGTATGCAGTTTCATGGAACTGATGAACAAAAAATAACCGGTGATTAATTCTAGTGCCAAATCCGTAAGCCGGGCTGCCCTACGACCCTTCCAGCGCCTCCGTTTAATATCTTAAAAATACAGGGTAATTGACTTTTTTTCGCGGTAAGTGCATCTGTATACAGTCGACAAATGCAGAACTCTTCCGTGTCACAGATTAAGCGCAAGCAACTAACGAGGGCGGGCACCACCGTGGAACAGATGGTGCGCGCCATAGCGGACATGATCGTAACCGGGGTTTTCGCTCCAGGTGAAAGAATGGATGAGCTCTCGCTGGCCACCCGCTTCGACGTTTCCCGGACACCGGTCCGGGAAGCGCTGCGCGAACTCGGCGCCATGGGGCTGGTTGATCGCGAGCCGAACCGAAGCGCCGTCGTTGCAAATGTAACGGAAGGCTATCTCCACTCCATGTTCGAGGCGATGTCAGAACTGGAAGCCATCTGCGCGCGCCTGTCGGCCGAACGCATGACAGTCGAGGAGCGGCGTTTTCTAGAGCTCGCGCACCGGGCATCGGCAAAACTCGTGCATGCGGGTGCCGATGAAGACTATGCCTCTTACAATACCGAATTTCATACGCGCCTCTATCGCGGGGCTCACAACGATCACATATTCGAGCTGGTGACGCAGACCCGTGCACGATTGGCGCCGTTCCGTCGCGCGCAGTTCAGGTTGCCGGGGCGCCTTGCCCGATCCTATGATGAACACGACGTCATCGTGACGGCGATCATGCGGGGGGAGGCAGCGGCAGCCGGCCAGGCGGCGTATTCCCATGTTGCGATCGTTAGCGATGCCAGCATCGTCTTTGCGTCGACCAAAGGAAATTGATTCCTAAGTATTTCCAGGACTGCAACCCTTGTTTCGCATGGATGTTTTATGAAAAGCGTATTCAATCCGCCCTCTGTCCGCACGCCCTTCGGGAACTACAATCATGGGCTGCTGGTGCCCCCAGGTGCGTCGCTTCTCGTCACATCGGGTCAGCTCGGGATCGGCGTTGATGATGTAATCCCGAAGGATGTGACTGCTCAGGCAGAACTTTGCTTCAAGGCGATCGATGCGATCCTCGAAGAGGCCGGCATGACCTTTGCGGACGTCATACGCATCTCTGGCTATGTCACAAAGAGAGAAGATTTTCCGGCCTATATGGCGGTGCGCGATCGCTATACGCTTGAGCCCAAACCTGTCTCGACGCTTATTGTCGTCGGCGGGTTTACACGGCCGGAGTTTCTGGTCGAAGTTGAGGTAACCGCAGCCAAGGTGGTTTGATCGGGAAACGCCGGAGCTTAAGCCGCAGTTTGACCCTGCGGGTTTGTGGTATCAGAACCGCTCCATTGTCGCCTTCACCTTGCTGAGAAAGGCGGCCCGCGTCTGGTCGGTGCAGTTGTTCATGTCGTAATGCGCCAGAAAGGTCACCGGTCGCACCGGATTGATCTGCGCACGCAGCACCCGCTTGACGATCTTTTTCGGCGGATTACCGGCAACGAAGGCGCGGAAAGGTGTCGCGCCGTAAGTCAGCACCGCACCGAGCTTGCGGATATAGCGCAGTCGAGATTCCACCTTGCCGTTGACGAGTTCGAAGGAAACGCCGGGTAGCCAGACGCGGTCGAAATAGCCTTTCAAGATTGCCGGGAAGCCGAAGTTCCAGACCGGCGTGACGATCACCAGGCCCTCCGCTCGCTTCAGCCGATCGACATAGTCCTTCACCAGCTCCGTATTCTGGGGATAGTCGTGATAGACCATTCGGTCGTGGCGGGAGAGCACGGGATCGAAGTTCTCCGCGTAGAGATTGCACTCATCGACCTCGTGTCCCGCCGTCTTCAAGCTTTCCAACGTTTGCCGGTAAAGCGCGTTGCCGTAGCTCGACTCCACCGGATGCGAGTGAAGGACGAGCACTCTCATGTGGCCTCCATCACCGCGGCAAGTCCGGGAAACAGGTAGTTCTTACCCGACGAGAAGTCGAAGTTCGGATTCTCCCAGGCGATCATCTTGCCGGGATTGAGCAGTCCCTGCGGATCGGTCTCATGCTTGAAGGCAAGCTGAACCTTGTCCGTCTGCTTCATGCCGCCTTCTTCCAGCGTGTAGCGATGCGGGTTGAAGATCGGGCAGCCATGATCCTGATGGATCTTGATGATCTCCCCCAGCCGCTCCTCGGTCGTATAGCGCACCAGCGGGAGACCCGAGCATTGGATCTGGCCGTCGAACTTGATGAATTCGAGATGGCCGGGCACTTCGTCGCCGAAGATTTCGACCATCTTGGCGACCTTCGCCACATGGTCCGGTCCGGGATATTGGACCTGCAAGTATGTAAAGGTTGGGTCGACCTTCAGCGCGCGCAGCGTCGTATGGTTCCAGGCAAGCTCATAGGCGTGGGGAATGCCCTTCATGCTCGCGACCTTGTCGGAGCGGAAGATGATCTCGCCCTTCTGGGCTGCGGTGAAGGCGGCGAACGCATCCATCGAGTGCGGTGCGATCATCAGCACCACAACCGACTGGCCCTGGCGAATATAGGGTTTGTGGCGGGTAAAGTATTCGTGCGGAATGGGCGCGGCGATCGGCGCGATCTCCTTGACGAGTATGCCGTTGCATTTTGCCAATGCGTCTGAATAGCGCGCGGCCGCCATGAAATCGTCGTAGCCCACCAGCACGTCCACCCAGTCATAGGCCGGTGCAAGTGGCATTTCGATTTCGGTGATGATGCCGTTGGTGCCATAGGCGTGGCTGACCTTTTGCAGATCCCAGCCGGTGAGATCGAGCACCCGCGGCTCTGCCTCCATGGTGACGACACGCAGCCGGATGATGTTGCCGATATCGCGCAGTCCTCCCCAGGTGATCGACCCGACGCCGCCCGAACCGCCGGCAATGAAGCCACCGATCGTTGCCGTTTGTGCCGTCGACGGATGGAAGCGAAGCTCCTGGCCTGAATGAGCCTTGGTCTGCCTGTCGACTTGGGCGATCACGATGCCGGGCTCGCAGATCACCCGACCAGGATGGATTTCCTTGATCTTATCCATGGCGGCAAGGTTGAGCACGATCCCGCCGGAGAGCGGCATGGCCTGACCGTAATTGCCGGTGCCGGCGCCCCGCGGCGTCACAGGAACGCCATGCGCGAAGGCGATCTTGAGGGTTTGGATCACCTCGGCTTCGTTCTTGGGCGTCACAACGAGATCGGCGGTCACGCCATCGAGCTGCGCCTTCAGGATCGGAGAATACCAATAGAAGTCGCGGCTCTTCTGACGCACGAGCGCCGGATTGTCCTCGACCGCAATGCCTTCGAGTTCTTTCTTGATCTTCTGGTAGTCCGGCATGTCAGGCTCCAACGACGCTATCGAGTTCACGGTAGTCCGGCAGGCTGCGGTCGATCACCTTGCCGCGGCGTAGCACCACGCGGTCAGACTGCGGACGGGAAAGAAATTCGCTCCAGCGACGCGCACTGAAGAGGACGAGATCGGCGGGCCTGCCGGCGCCGATGCGGCTGAGATCGTGGCGTCCGGCAATGTCGGCGGGGGAGGTGGTTATGACACGCGCCGCCGTATCGAGCGGATGGTCGAGGTGAAGAATGCGCACGGCTTCGCGGAACACCTCGACCGCATCGAGGTCGCCATAGGCATAGAATGGATCGCGTGTATTGTCGGATGCGACTGCTGTTGGGATGCCGGCAGCAGCGAGCTCCTTGAACAGCGTCACGCCGCGCCAGCGCGGTGTGCGGTTGGGATAGCGATCCTGCAGATAGGCATTGCACATCGGCAGCGAGATGATCGAGATGCCGGCTTTAGCGACCAGCTCCACGGTGCGCTCGGCTACTCCATCGTCCTGTCTGGCAAGCGAGCAGCAGTGGCCGGCCGTCACCGCGCCGTCAAAACGGTTCCGGAGAACCGCCTCGGCGATCGCCTTCAAAGTCTCCGCGCCGGGGTCATCCGTCTCGTCGACATGAAGATCGATGTCGAGGCCGTTCTCCGCCGCCGCATGAAAGAGCGTATCGAGCTGCCATGCGAGGTTCGGCCCCATCTTGGTGACGCCACCGATCAGACCGCCCGCATTGCGCACGACGGCGACGAGATCGGCGAAATACGCCTCATCCACCATGTCGTCCATCGGGAAGAGGGCGACGGCCTGCAGCGCGATCTTGTCCCTCCAGGTTTGCCTCACCTCGGAAAAGACATCGAAGGAAATGCGATGTTGGGGGGAAGCCGCGTCGAGATGCGTGCGGATCAGGCTCGTCCCGTGCGCATAGGCCGACCGCAGGGAGAACTCCATGCGCTTGCGCACATCATCGGCCGACCAATGCGCTTCGCGATCGGCGCCGACCGCCTGCAGGGCACCCATGAAAGTACCGTCCGGATTGCTGCTGCGTCCCCAGATATGTCCCTTGTCGAGGTGCGTGTGGACATCGGCAAAGCATGGCCAGACCATCCCTTCGCGCAGGTCGGATTTCGCCAATTCCTGCGGGGCACTGCCGGCGGGCAGGACCGCGGAAAAAAGACCGTCTTCGATGACGATATCAGCACGCACAAGGCCTTCCTTTGCCGGCGCATTGAAACCTTCGACGGCAACGACGGGCAGCGTCGCATTGCTCAGCACGAAGCGACCGGCGTTCGGAGGCGACATGAAGGAGTACGTCATCAGTTTTCCCGCTTGAGGCTGCTCTCATGCCAGCGATGCAGGCTGAGCCAGGAGATGAAAGAGGTGATCGCGAAGATCGCTACCCCGAGCAGCGAGAGCATCAGCAGGGCGGCGAAGAGGCGAGGGATGTTCATGCGGTACTGCGCTTCCAGAAGTCGGAAGGCCAGGCCGGAGCCCGCACCTGCCGAACCCGCAGCAAACTCGGCAACGACGGCGGCAATTAGCGCCAGGCCCCCACCGATGCGCAAGCCGGTCATGAAATAGGGCTGCGCCGCCGGCAGCTTGAGATACAGCAGCGTCTGCCAGCGCGAGGCACCATAGAGTTCGAAGAGGTTGATCAGATTGTGATCGACGCTCTTCAAGCCCTGCACCATGTTGGAGAGGATCGGGAAGAACGCGACAAGAAAGGCGCAGATGAGCAGCGCCACCTGTGTCGACGGTGCATAGATAAGGATCAACGGCGAGATCGCGACAATGGGCGTGACCTGCAGGATGACCGCCAGCGGATAAAAGGCGATCTCGATCCACCGCGACTGCACAAGGAAGATGGCAAAGCCGACCCCACCGACAAGCGCCAGTAGCAGCGACATTAAGGTGATTTTGGTTGTCACCCAGAGCGCGGGCGCCAGCGTTCCCCAGTCGCTGACGAAGGCGGAGGCCACTGCGCCGGGGCCGGGCAGAATATAGGGCGCGACGCCGGAAAGCTTGACGTACAGCCCCCAAACGACAACCAGGGCTGCAACGGTAGCGAATGGCACCGCAATCCGCAGCGCAAGGTCGCGCCGCTTTGCCGTCATCGGATTTGACAACGATGCCGCCGGCGCATCGGCAATATCCGTGCTCATATACACTCCTTTGCGGCATTGATGGCGCCGATCAGCGAGCGCGATACGGTCTCGCAAGCCTGGCGATATTCTTCGGACGTGCGGTAAAAGGCGTCCCGCTCAAGGCTGGTGACAAGCGGCAGGTCGGCATGGACTCGTCCCGGCCGAGCCTTCATGACGACGATACGGTTCGAGAGATAGGCCGACTCGAACACCGAGTGAGTGACGAAAATCACCGTAATGCCTGTCGCCTTCCAGAGACGCAGGACGTCGTCATTCAGTTTCTGGCGGGTGATCTCGTCGAGGGCCGCAAACGGCTCGTCCATCAGCAACAGCTTCGGTTTGGTGACCAACGCGCGCGCAATGGATACACGCATCCTCATGCCGCCGGAGAGCTCGCGCGGATAGGCTTCGGCAAAGTCCTGCAGGCCGACAGTCGTCAACGCCCTCATGATCTCCTCGCGCGCCGCAGCCTTCGAGATGCCGCGGAGCTTCAGCGGAAGATGAACATTGCCGAAGACATTCTTCCACGGCATTAGTGTCGGCTCCTGAAAGACGAAGCCGATATCGCCTTCCGGCAGACCCCTCGAGTTGATGCGGGAACTTGGCCAGTCGATCGTCCCGGAAGAAATATCGCCGAGGCCGGCAATAATGCGCAGTGCCGTCGATTTGCCGCACCCGGAAGGTCCGAGCAGGCTGATGAATTCGCCGCTTTCGACCGTCAATGACATGCCCGACAAGGCGACCGTGCCGCTGGAGAAGACCTTCGAGACCGATTGCATCGAAACGAGCGGTCTCTTGCGCGCGACCTGATTTGGCGGGATCTGAACTGAGGCTAGAGGCATCGCCTGTCTCTTTTCATCGTGGGCCGGTTTACCGCCAGGAGCGGCAACCCAATTTGGCGTGCCTCACTTTTTCAAGGCCATGCCGACGCCCTTGCAGACGTATTTCGTGGTGTAGGCCTTGGTATAGTCCGTGTCGGCCTTGAGAACCTTGATGCCAACCATCTCGGCGAAGAACTTCTTGTAGTGTTCGTCGGTGATACAGCCGATCCCCTTGTCGAGGGCTTCACCGGATTCGACGATTCCGTATTCCTTCATCTTGGCGATCGAATAGGCGATCTGGCCATCGGTCATCTCCGGATTGTCTTTCTTGATCAGCGCGTTGGCCTTGGTGTTGTCGCCATAGAGATAGTTGTACCAGCCCTCGATCGAAGCATCGATAAAACGCTGCACAACGTCCGACTTAGTATCGATCATCGACTGCGTCGTGGTGATCATCGTCGAGTAGGGGGAGTAGCCGTTGTCGGCGAGCAGAAACACTTTCGGCTCCCAGCCGGTCTGCTTCTGGATCTCATAGGGTTCGGAGGTGAGGTAGCCCTGCTGCCCGGACTCCTTGTCGGCGAGGAACGGGCCGGGGTTGAAGTTGTATGGCTTGTATTGCTCGTCCTTGAAGCCCTTGTAGTTCGCCTTCATCCACTCGAAGTAGGTCAGATAGCCGTCCTTGCCGAGAAACAGGGTCTTCAGCTTGGCAAGGTCCTCGAACGTCTCGACGCCAGCGTCGGGGTGGGCGATCAGAACCTGCGGGTCCTTCTGGAAGATCGCCGCGACGTCCACGAGAGGAATACCCTGCTCGACCGCCGACAGTTCGCCCTGCGGGCCGCCCATATAGAAGTCGATCTTGCCGGAGATCAGCAATGCGCTGTTTGCCGCGTTCGGGCCGCCCTGCACGATGGTCACGTCAAGTCCGTGCTTTGTGTAGGTGCCGTCGGCGACTGCCTGATAGAAGCCGCCATGCTCGGCTTGCGCGAGCCAATTGGTACCGTAGCTGACCTTGTCGAGCGCGTAACCGGGAGCTGCGAGCGCAACAGTGCATCCCAGTCCCAAAGCGGCGGCAGATGCCAAGTTCTTCAATGCGTTGGACATGATCGGCGTTCCCCTTTGTAGCCCGTTCGGTGCGCCCTTCGGCGCCGAATTTTCTTCATTTGAGCGATTGCGTTGCTGTTTGAAAAGCATCAAAATTCGTGCGCAACGATGCCTTTTTGGCATCCCACCGCGAGCCCGTGCCTAATTTGTGCATAGCGCTCAAAAATGATGCAACGAGGGGTCGGATGCTGCATTCCAGGAAGCTGCTTTACATCAACGAGATCGCCCGCAGTGGTTCTATCCGCAAGGCCGCGGCGCGCTTGAACGTTGCGTCATCTGCGATCAACCGGCAAATTCTGGCACTCGAGGCGGAAATCGGGGCGCCGCTCTTTGAACGCTTACCGCGGGGCCTGCGCCTAACGGCGGCCGGCGAGCTCTGCATCGAGCATATTCGGGAGGTTCTGAAGAACTACGATCGGCTGGAGGGCCGGATCAGGAGTCTGAAGATGCAGCAGGCTGGCAAGGTGAGATTGGTGACGACCGTCGGCCTCGCGTCAGGACCGCTCGCGGAAATCATCGCACGGTTCCAGTCGGAGCATCCGCGCGTCTTTTTCCAGATCAGGAACGATGCGGGCACGACGACGGTCAATCCGGTGCTCTCGGGCGACGTCGATATCGGCCTCGGCTTCAACATTCCGGCGACACCAGGAATTCGTACGCTCGGCAACTTCGATATCCCGATCGGCGTCGTGCTGCCGTCCGGACATCGCCTCGTAGGGCACGGTCCGATCAGCCTGGGCGACATCGTGCAGGAACGATTGGTGTTAGCGCAGCCTGGCACCAGCCTTCGTGACGTCATCAACCTGGCGCTCGCGCGGCTCGATGTTTCGGTAGAACCGGTTCTCGAAAGCAATGCGTCTGAGATGTTGAAGAAGCTCGTAAAATGCGGGGCAGGGCTGACCTTGCTCAATCCGCTCGACGTCATCACCGAGTGCCGCGCCGGCGAACTTGTCTTTCGGCCAATTGCCGAGCCTCATGGCAGGCACCAGCCGATGAAGCTCTTCGCCCGCGCCCGCGCGCCACTCGATTCGGCAACCAGCCTGTTTGTCGAATATCTGCTGGCCGAGCTTGCCGGGCTGGTTCAGGAGTTGCAGGCCAAGGGGCACATTGCTCCGGATAGGCCGTCTGCGACCTGAGATCTAGCGTGAATAGAGATTGGTGAGCGAATAGCGCTTCAGGTCGTACAGAAGTTCTATGAAACCCCGCACCTGATGGCGGCAGATCGCTTCCCCTTTCTCCAGCGTGCCGCGCGATGCGTCGCCCACGACACCGTTGGGATTGAGATCATGTGCGATCCAAGCCAGCGAGTGCGGCGGCAGCGGCTGAATGTATTTCGACTGCTCGCGCATCCATTCAGCCTTGGATGCGAAGTTCTGTGCCTTGTCCATGCGGACGAGATCCGGCCTGAAATGCAGCATCAAGGACGTTTCGACCTCACCCCCGTGGATGCCATATCTGGATTCGTGGTCGCTGATCATGCCGTCTGGAGTTCCGAAACGGCCCCATTGGGTCGAGACGACCGCCATCTGGTAGCGTACGCGCAGCTCTCGCGCGACGATGCTCATGATGTCGACATTGCCGCCGTGCGAATTGACGATCACCATTTTGCGGACCCCGGCGTCGGCAACTTTGGCGCCGAGTGCTGTCCAAATGGGAATCAACAATTCGGCAGAAAGCGAGAGCGTTCCCGGTCCATAGATATGCTCGTTGGCCTTGCCGATTTCCTGTGTCGGTAACACCAGTATATCGAGATCATCACGCCGCTGGCGGCGAAGCTCCGCAAGCATGCCGTTTGCGATCGCCACATCGGTTGCGATCGGAAGATGCGGCCCGTGTTGTTCGGTCGAGGCGATTGGAAGAATGGCAATGGTTGTATCGGCCGAGAGCCCGGCAAAGTCATAGGTGTTGAGCTCGTTCCAATAGAATGGCGTCGCCATCGCCGTGTGTTCCCTTGCTTGAGTTTCCCTCACTGACTATGGAATTATGCGGTATGCGAAAAGCATCAATTTGCGTGCGTGCCGCTGCCTTTTTGCGATATAGCAGAGGGCAGGAGCTAAACTGTCCGACAAATCTCTGTCATGCCTGTCGCACTCATCCTGGGCCGTCGGTTCGAACCCTTTCAAGGCGAGCTGCGGCTGGTTCTCTGCCATCGAGTTTCATGGAGAGGATGAATACGCTTTTGAACTCTGTATACTGAACACGAAGCTGAGGTGTTTCTGATTATTCTTTGGGCAGCGGGTAACGCAGGATGGGAGTGTTTCGTCGTCTTCGGCGGTCACCTCAAGAACCTGATTTACAAGGTCATGGTTGTCATCGAGTTCGAGCAGCACCTGCTCGAACAACTCGACCTGAAGCTCGAGACCCCATGCCAGGTGGGCCGTTCAGGCAGATAACCCGGCATGGATGGCGACATCGGCTATTGCCCCTTCGTTCCGGGCTTGTCTTTCGCCCCCCGGAAATCAACCGAGTTCTTGGTGACGAAGGTCCAATCGCCGTCGAGGATGATCGGCCTCAGTTCCCAATCCTTCAGGCCGGCGAGTTTCAGCCATACGACGTGGCTGGTCTCGCCATGCCTTCGGCCAGCGCGAGCTTGGCACGTTCTGGCTGAGGCATTCGTCGATCAGAAACTTCATCCCGCCTTCCTGAGGCGCGGAACGCGGCGATCCGATCGGTGACGATGGAGGCTCCCGGTCGTGCGAGGGCGACCACGTAGGGGATTTGTCTCCCCATAGACTGCGGCGAGCCTGATCTTTTCGGCATCAAGGCCGGGATAGGCCTCAAGGATGCGTTCGTTCGGATTTCCTGCTGCTACGGATGCGGCACATCATATACCGGCACACGGGCTGCTTCGGATGACGGGCGTGGCGCCGAGGACGAGCTTCCGCTCCTGTTCCCAGCGGGGAATTTGACTTGGAAAACTCCAATCAAAAACGCTCCAGTTTTGCGGGATAGAGTAATGAACCGTGCCACCAGAACGGCAGACGGCGCCGCGCAATCTTGCGATGCGCGGCCCTATCTTATTTGGCAGTTATCCGGTCAGGCCGGGAGCTGGAAGTAGGCGTTTGCGGCGAGAACGACGGCAAGGCCGGCTGCAAGCGCTACATAGGGCAGGACGCCGGCTTTCTTGACGCCCAAATCCTGACCGACGAGGCCAAGGTCTTCCATGGCGCCCGCCGGGAATCGTCCGCCGTCGCGAACGTAATGACGATAGGCAAAGACCGGCAGGATGAGGGCGGCGAAGATGAAGCCGACCCAGAGCGCGTTGGAATAGCCCCAAACCTTGGCGCCCGCGCCGAGGAACAGCGCGTTGACGAAGGCGAGAACGGTGTTGAGGCCAATCAGCCAGGTCGGTGCTTTCCAGGGGCGCGCGATATGGCCGGAATCCATGCGATGGATCCAGCCGGCGTTGAGGTTGAGGAAGTTGAAGATGATGTAGCCGACATTGGAGACGGCCAGCACGAAGAAGTATCCGGCCACGTCGGAGGCGATGGCAAGCAGGATGAGGTTGAAGGCGAAGTCGGTCCACATGGCGCGGGTTGGCGCGCCGTGTTCATTGACGTGATCGAGGTACTTCGGCAGCCAGCCATCCTTTGCACCTTGGTAAAGGGTGCGCGACGAGCCGGCCATTGCGGTCATGATGGCGAGGAAGAGCGCCATGATCATCAAGATGACGAGGATCTGCGTGACGATCTTGCCGCCATGGACGAGGCTTGCCAGAGCTTCCGCGACACCCGTGCCGTCGACGATACCGGGGGCGAGCATGCCCGCATGGCCGAGAACGCCTTGGAAGGTGAAGGGAATGAGGAAGAAGAACAGGCAGCAGAGAAGGCCGGAATAGAAGATTGCCTTGAACGTGTCGGTTTTCGGGTTCTTCAGTTCGCGGGTGTAGCAGACGGCTGTTTCGAAGCCGTAGGTCGACCAGGCGGCGATATAGAGGCCGCCGAGGAACAGCGTCCAGCCGCCATTGCTCCACACGCCGTCGATACCGGAATAGCCGGCCGTGGGCGGAACAAGGCTGGTGACGTTGGCGCTGTCGATCTGGCCGGAGAAGATCGGATAGAGGCCGATGATCAGGAGCGGCAGAAGAACAATGATGGCGAGCCATTTCTGGACGCTCGCCGTTCCCTGAATGCCGCGGTGCTGGATCGCGAAGATGATCAGCATCAGAATGCCGCCGATGACGAAGGTGGCGTTGAGATTGGCGTTGGCGAGGAACGGAATGTCGAAGCTCGCAAGTGACCATCTGCGGATCGCAGGCGTCAGCGCAGCGACGCCATCGGCTGATAGCAAGGCCGAAATGGCTTCGGCCTGGGTCTTGCCGGCATTGGCCGCGATCCATTCGGCGACACGCGGGCTGTCGGCCGTCAGCGTTGCCATGTTGGCATTGATCCATTCCATGACGGCCGGAGAGTCGGCGCCGGGAATGGGGAACAGGGCGTTGAGGATATAACCCGCCGCGATGGCGCAGCCGAGCGACAGCACCGGCGACCAGGCGAACCAGTTGCACCACACAGATAGCGGCGCGATGAATTTCGAATAGCGCAGCCAGGCAGTGGCGCCATAGATCGAGGCGCCACCCGATTTATTGCCGAACATGCCGGCGATTTCGGCGTAGGTGAAGGATTGCAGGAAGCCCATCACCATGGAAATGATCCAGACCACGAAGGCGAGCTTGCCCGTCGTGCCGGCAATGCCGCCGATGGAAAACAGCACCAGCGGCGGTACGCCGGCAGCGACCCAAAATGCCCCTTTCCAGTCCAGCGCGCGTATCAACCCGGTGCCTGGGGCAGCAGCCGATCCCTCGGCCTCAACGATAGATGCCATAAACAGTCTCCTCGACCAGTTTTGTCTTGAGCGCGTTTCCGCGCGTCCCTTTAGGAATGGTTCTCGCTGCGGTCTCTTCGCTGGATGGCGCCTGCGTTTACGCCGTGTCACCACCTGTTCCCGTTTGCAATTTCGCGACCGCAACTTATTCTCATAGTGAATTTTTTTTCTTCTCGGTCAAGTCTCTCTTTACTTTTCGTGGCTTCCCGTAGGATAGTTTTGCCATATTGCCGGTGCACAAACGCGGCGTCCTCAGGGCGTGGAAACGACTGTGTCACTGGGTGGGAGCTGAGATGGACAATTCCGGACGATTTGCAGGCGCCCTGCTGCCGCCAAGACCAAGCACGATTTTGCGGCCGGGCATGCCGGCGCTGCCGGCCGGCGTCGAGCGCTACCGCGTCAAGGGACGTGGCACGACGGTGGTCAAGGTCGCCGCCGGCGACCGGGTCGTCATCAAGGATGTCGAAGGCGGACAGCTTTGCGAGGTGAGTTTTGTCGATGCCAGCGGCCGGTTCAACGCAGCTGGCCTTGGTCTCGCCTTTTCGCGATCCGCTGATGGTCTTCTGGAGATTCTCGGGCGGGACGAGGACAGCGCGCGGCGGACGCTCGCCGCACTGAAACGGCGCAATGTCGACCCCGCGGGCGCTGGTGCTGTTTGGTGAAAGCTCCTCGCCAGGTGTCTCGGCGGAATTGGCGATGGCGCTCGATGGTCTGCTGATTGTTGCGGCTCCTGCGCCGCCGATGGACGCAGAAGCGCAGAACACCGCAACCGCGCTTGAGCTGCGGGTCACACGCTCCACGATCGAACGTGCCTATGAGGAAATGCTGCCGGAGCCGATGGCCGATCCGATGCAGGATCTGCATATCCGGGCGGCGCGGGCTTCGGCCTATTTCGTGCGGGCCGGCGAGTTCATTCAGATCATCGATGTTTCGGGCCGGCAATGCACGGATTTTCAGGCTTTTTCGGCCCGCAAGGTCGACAAGGGACTGGATCGCGCGCTCGATGCGACGGTGACGCGGACGCTACTCGGGCGCAGCTACCCGATGCCGGGGCTGCCATCGAAGGCGTTCGACCGGGATTTCGAGCCGCTGGTGGAGATCGTGCAGGATACGGTCGGGCGCCACGATGCCTTCGCCACCGCCTGCAATTCGCGCTATTACGATGACATGGGCTATCCGGGGCATGTCAACTGCACTGACAACTTCAACCATGCGCTGGCGCCCTACGGCATTGCGCCGCGCAAGGGCTGGGAAGCGCTCAACTATTTCTACAACACCAATGTTGACCATCATAACCAGCTCTATCTCGACGAGCCTTGGTCGCGGCCGGGCGATTATGTGCTGATGCGGGCGCTGACCGATCTCGTCTGCGTCTCGTCGTCCTGCCCGGACGATATCGATGCCGCCAATGGCTGGGTCCCGACCGATATCCATGTCCGCACCTATTCGGACAAAGAAAAATTCTCGCGCGCCGTCGCCATCCGAATGACCCCCGATGCAGAGCCCGAAATGACCCGGGAAACCGCCTTCCATCCGCGCTTTTCGGCGCTCACGCGCAATCACACGGAATATCGCGGCTACTGGCTGCCGAACCGTTTCAACAACGAGGGGCCGATCGAGGAATATTGGGCCTGCCGCGAAAAGGCCGTGGTGATGGATCTGTCGCCGCTGCGCAAGTTCGAGGTGACGGGCCCGGACGCCGAGGCGCTGCTGCAATATTGCGTCACCCGCGATATCCGCAAGCTGTCGCCGGGGCAGGTGGTCTATACGGCGATGTGCTACGAGAATGGCGGCATGATCGACGACGGCACGGTGTTCCGGCTGGGCGAAAACAATTTCCGCTGGATTTGCGGCGATGACGTCAGCGGCATCTGGCTTCGCGAGCAGGCCGAGAAAATGGGTTACAAGGCCTGGGTGCGCTCCTCCACCGACCAGATGCACAACCTTGCCGTCCAGGGCCCGAAAAGCCGGGAGATCATCAAGGAAATCATCTGGACCGCACCGTCGCAGCCCTCGATCGGCGAACTCGAATGGTTCCGCTTCGCCGTCGGTCGCATCGGTCATTTCGAGGGCGCCCCGGTCGTCGTTTCACGCACTGGCTATACCGGCGAACTCGGCTACGAAATTTTCTGTCATCCGAAGGATGCGCTTGCCGTGTTCGACGCGGTCTGGGAGGTGGGCCAGAAGCATGGGCTGAAGCCGATGGGGCTCGAAGCGCTCGACATGGTGCGCATAGAGGCGGGTCTGGTGTTTGCGCATTACGACTTCTCGGATCAGACCGATCCCTTCGAAGCCGGCATCGGCTTCACCGTGCCACTGAAATCGAAGACCGACGATTTCATCGGCCGCGAGGCGCTGATCAAGCGCAAGGAAAACCCGCGCTACAAGCTCGTCGGGCTCGATATCAATGCCAACGAAGCTGTCGGTCATGGCGACACGGTGCATATCGGCCGGGCACAGGTCGGCGTCGTCACCAGCTCGACGCGCTCGCCGCTTCTGAAGAAGACGATCGCGCTGGCGCGGATGGATGTGTTGCATTCGGAAATCGGCATCGAGGTGGAGATCGGGAAGCTAGACGGCCAGCAGAAGCGGCTGCCGGGAAAGATCGTGCCGTTTGCCCATTACGATCCGCAAAAGCTGAAGCCTCGGTCCTGAGTTCGCGGCTCTGGTCGCGGCATATGATCAGCCCGGCTTGCCCTGCGCCGTCGCAATCTGCCTTGCGACGGCCTCGGAATCATGGGCAAGGGCGCGCATTTCTGAGGCGAGCACGGCAAAGCCGGCGCCGGCCGTGCCAGCCCGCGCAGCCTCGATGCCGGCGTTGACGGCGAGCAGCTTCAGGTAGCGAAGGGAATGCAGGATTTCGGCGGTGCGCGCGGCGGTCGCGCGCAAATCGGCGGTCTGTTCGTCGATGCGCTGGTAGAGGGATTCGATGTTGACGATGCTGCCTTCGAGATAGAGCAGTTCACCGTCAGCGCCCCAGACGCCACCGCCGGTTTCCGTGACCCAGAGATAGTGACCCTTGTGATGACGGATGCGGTATTCGAGCGTCCAGTCGGTGTGGTTTTCCAACGCCTTGCCGACCACTTCGTCCATCGCGGGCACATCCTTCTCGCACATGATGGAGGTGAAGGTGCGTACACGATTGCCAACGATTTCGTCGGTCGGATAACCAAAGATCCGCTGGATGCCGTCGGTCATCTCCAGCATCGTATAATGCTCGTCCGCCCGGCATCGATAGAGAAAACCATTTATGCGACCGAGAACACTGCTCAGAAAGTCCATGGGAACCTGGTGATTGCTGGAGGGCGGACAGGAAGAGGAATGATGGTTCTGGATGGCATTCCGTTATTTTGAAGTATGAGCCGAAGGCCAGTGAAATGACCTGCGGTCAGCGATTTATAGGCGTTGTCACGGAAACCCATGATGTTTTCGGCCTTGTGATGTTCCCATTCCATGAAGGTCTTGTTAGTGCCCTCGACGTCAAACTTGGGATAATCGGTGTGCTCCAGAAGCTCGAGGACATAGTCGCCCTGGAACCAGATCATCTGCTCGGCGTCTTCGAGCGTTTCCTCGCGGGCGCGCCAGGTGTCGAAATGCGCCTTCATCTCTTCCTTCGAGGGCACGTCGATACGGCCCATGATCACGTCGCGGGCATACCAGGCCTGAGCGTCGAACATGTTGAAGGTGTAGAACTGGTCCTGCATGCCGATATACATCAGCTGCGGATTGTCCTCGTAGACGATGCCCTTGTAGAGGCTGTCGGACCACAGGCGGTTGGCGGTCTTCAGGCGCAGGTCGTCCGGCAGGAACGGGAAGTGGTGGAGATAACCGGTGCAGAGGATCAGTGCATCGACCTCCTTGGTCGATCCGTCGGCAAAATGGGCCGTCTTGTTGACGAGTTTCTGCAGCAGCGGCCGCTCCTCGAAGCGCTCCGGCCATTTGAAGCCCATCGGCTTGGAGCGGTAGCTCGTGGTCACCGATTTCGCTCCGTATTTCCAGCATTGTGAACCGATGTCCTCGGCCGAATAGCTGCGGCCGACGATCAGCACGTCCTTGTCCTTGAACTCCAGCGCATCGCGGAAATCATGGGCATGCAGGACGCGGCCGCCAAAGGTTTTCACGCCCTCGAAATAGGGGACGTTCGGCGTCGAGAAATGGCCGGAGGCGACAACGACGTAGTCGAATTCCTCGTCATACATCCGGTCTTCGATGCGGTTGTGGGCGGTGACCGTGAATTTCTTCGTCGCCTCGTCGAACTTCACCATGCGAACCGGGGTCGAGAAGCGAACCCATTTGCGCACGTCGGCCTTTTCGACCCGGCCTTTGATGTAGTCCCACAGCACGGCGCGGGGCGGGTAGGAGCCGATCGGCTGGCCGAAATGCTCCTCGAAGGAATAGTCGGCGAATTCCAGGCATTCCTTGGGACCGTTCGACCAGAGATAGCGGTACATGCTACCATGGACCGGTTCGCCATATTCATCGAGCCCGGTGCGCCAGGTGTAGTTCCACAGGCCGCCCCAGTCGGCCTGTTTTTCGAAACACACCACTTCGGGGATTTCAGCGCCCTTCTGGGCGGCGGACTGGAAGGCTCTCAATTGAGCAAGGCCCGATGGCCCTGCGCCGATCACGGCTACTCTGGTCATATATTTTTGTTCCCTTTTTATGTCGGTGTAGGCTTCTAAATGAGCCCTCCCCACAAGGGGAGGGGGTGGACTGTGGAAGCCTTGCCTTCACAGTCCTGCAGCGATGGGCAGGCGGCATATTCGGTCAACTCCCTCCCCCTTGTGGCGAGGGTTGGGAGGGTCTTATTCCCTCAATCCGGATAAATCCCCGCACTCGTCGGTGCCCGGTCGTCGTATTTTGCCAGCCAGTCGATCATGATCGGCCGGTTGCGGGTCAGACCCTTGTAATCGGCGATCTCCGGCGGCAGGCTTTTCAACACACGCGGTAGGCGGCGGCCCCATTTGGGTACGGTGACCAGTTCTTCGAGGCTGATGAGATAGCAGCGGATCACGAAGAGGATGGCGTTGGAGCGCGGCAGGCGCCAGAGGCTCTGCAATTCGACACGCAGATGCAACTTCTGCCCGACATTCTCGGGCGTGACCGTCGTGCGGTCCGGACCCCATTTGTGATAGTTTTCCGGTGAGGTATCGAGCCGCGGATTGACGGTCATCGTCCAGTTCAGGCGGCGGGTCGGTTTGCCCTGCTGCAGGTTGAGCAGGAATTTCAGCGCCCGTTCGAACACGCCGATCTGGTGGGCGAGCGGCACGGGACCGTGCCATTCCATGAAGTTCATGCCGATATCGAAATCGAGCGACCAGTCGGCCTGGGTGGTGACCATGCCGGCATCCATCCAGAGATTGTTGTCGCGCTGGTCGACGATGCAGAAATCCCCCTGGGCCTGACGGGTGATATATTCCATCGGCGGATAGGGCAGGGTGGACGGATCGCCGAAGGTGAAGGTGTCGTCGATACCCATCGGCCGGTTGATCCAGCGCCAGCGGTCGCCGTTCTTTTCCAGTGTAAAGTGGTCGGGATAGTCCTGTGCCTGATGCTCCATAAGGAGTTCCAGCGTATCCCATTGCGCAGCCATCATATGCGGTAGCGCCTGGCATCGTAGCGGATCTTCCCTCAACACCATCGCCCGGTCCTGCATCTCGGCGACATAGTGCTCGTCGACATCGATGAGGTTTTCGAAAACGCTGTCCGCTTTGCCCCGGACATGCGGCTCCATGTTGACCGAATACATGTATTCGTCGCGATCGAAGGGGAAGGGGAAACGCCTGATGTTGTAGAGGCTGTTGCGGAAGGTGAAATCGTCGCGGAACGTTTCGTTCCTGAACGTGATGGTCATCTGTCCGGACCTCCTTTTGTCTGAATACGACTGTTAGAGTTGAAGAACGAGTTGCTGGCCTTTGAAACGCGAGACGCAGATCATAACCTTCTTGCCGGACGCCTTCTCTTCGTCCGACAGGTAGATATCGTTGTGCTCCAGCGTGCCGTCGCAGGACGACACCTCCGTTTCGCACTGGCCGCAGGCGCCGCCGCGGCACATGTAGGGGGCATCGCAGCCATGGGCTTCGGCCGCCTCCAGAATGCTCTGGTGTTCGCCGACGGTCATCTGGATCTTGGATTTTTCGAGGAAGACCTGGAACGGCAGGCCGGCGGGCGGCGCAAGGAAACGTTCCGAATGCAGGTTTTCCTTCGGCCAGCCGGCTTTCAGCGCCGTCATCAGCACGCCGTCGATCATGCCGGCCGGACCGCAGACATACAGATGCGTACCGAGCGGCTGGTTGTCGGCTATCTCGGCAACGGGAATGGTGGTCTTTTCCTCGTCGACGTAGATCTTGATCCGGCGCGGGCCGTAGCGGTCGAGCAGCTGCTGCCAGTAGGCGCCGTGCGAACGGGAGCGGATGGCGTAGTGAAGTTCAAACGCGATATTGTCGCGGTTAAACTGCTCCATCATGGCGATGAACGGGGTGATGCCGATGCCGCCGGCAAACAGGATATTTTTGCGGCCGCGATGGTCCGGCGCGAAGAGATTGACCGGCTGGCTGACGGTCAGCTGATCGCCGGGCCTCACCTGTTCGTGCATGAAGATCGAGCCGCCACGGGAATTGGGAACCCTGAGCACGCTGATTTCATAGGCGCTGTTGTCGTTGGGATTGGACATCAGCGAGTAGGGATTGCGGCGCAAAAGGCCATTGTCGTTCATCGAGACGACGACATGGGCGCCGCCGGAGAAGAACGGCATGGGATGGCCATCCATCCGCTCGAAGCGGAAGCGTTTGACCAAATCGGTCACCTGCGTCACCGCAGCGACCCGCACAGGCATGTCGGTATTGAGGCTCACGGGAACATCTCCTCAGGGGCTGGCGCAGTACCCGGTTCTTCCGCATCGATGTTGACGCCCTGGAAGGCGCCGAGACGTCTGGAGTAGTGATCGCGCACCAGAAGCGGCAAGCCGCAATGGGTGCAGGCAAAGGGGCTTGTGGTCACATTGTCGGTGATGCCCTTGCAGTGGACGCATTGCACCCGGCGCGCCGTGGAGCCGCGGTGTTCGGTGCGGATCGAGTTGAAATCGATGCCGAATTCGAGCGCCACCTGCATGATCTGGCCGATGAAGCCTTCGGTGCCGGCGATGTAGAGCCGCGTTCCCATCCGCGCCTGCTCAAGACAGGCGCGCAGGCGAAACAGCAGCGGCTGAAGCGTCGGCGCCTGCCAGAAGATATCGGGCGTCAAAGCCGATAGAGTGACGTCGTAGGCCTTTGGCGCTGCGCCTGCGGCCAGATAGAGGATTTCCGATTTTGCCAGGAAATCCTTGCCCTTGGTTTCCACCCGGTCCGTAAGGGCCGCAGCCCCTTCGCCCTCAAGGACGAAGAGGTGGCGTTTCGCGTGGGGATCGATGTCGAGCCCCTTATATTCCGGCCTGCTTTTGATCCCTTGTACGAGCATGCCGATATCCTCAGCCCTGCGCCGTCCGTTTCGTCTTCTTCGGATCGTCGAAGGTGATGGTGTGGGCGATCGCCGGCGCGTTGACGTTCTTGCCCTTCACCTGGAGCTTCGTGCCCTGCACGGCATAGGCAACATCGACGCGCATGATCGCCATCGAACGGTTGGTGAGCTTGGAATAGGACGGGCAGGTGATGACGCCCACCTTCTTGTCGCCATCCCAGACCTCGTCGCCGAGATCGGTCGGGCCATCGGCCTCGACGAGGAGGCCGAAGATCTTGAAGCGCTCCTTGCCTTTCAGGCGAGCATGTTCCTCAGCGCCGCGGAAGCCGGTCTTGCCGGGGCTGACGGTGAAATCGAGGCCGAGTTCCCAAAGGCTGTCGCCGGGCTGCTCGTTGGCGAAGGGGTACATCTGCGAATTGTCGTAGGGATAGAAAAGCAGGTAGCTTTCCACCCGCAGCATGTCGAGAACGCTGAAGCAGACGGGGATGATGCCCATCTCTTTGCCTTCATCGACGATACGGTCCCAGACCATGCCAGCATCCTGGCCGCGCACGAAGATTTCATAGCCGCGTTCGCCGGTATAGCCGGTGCGCGAGATCATCACCGGGGCACCGAACAGCGTCGCCTGCATGTGATGGAAATATTTGAGATCGCGGATGCCGGGCACGTATTTTTCGAGATAGTCGACGGCGAGCGGCCCCTGCAGCGACAGATCGTGCAGGTCGTCATCGAACAGCACGGCGCAATTGCGGCCCTGTGCCTGCTTGACGATTTCCTCAAAGCCTGTCCCGGAGCCGTGCACCAGCATCCAGGAGTTGGGACCGGTGCGATAGACGATACAATCGTCGGTGAAATGGCCGCGATCATTGAGCATGCAGGCATAGACCGACTTGCCGGGATAAACCTTTGTCATGTCGCGGGTGGTGATATATTCCAGGATGGCAATCGCATGCGGGCCGACGAGATGGACCTTTTTCAGGCCGGAGACATCCATGATGCCGGCCTTGGTACGCACCGCGATGTGCTCTTCATAGATGTCCTTGTCGTAGGTCCAGGCGGTTCCCATGCCGCTCAAGGTTCGATCCCAGTGCCCGATGCCGGTCTGCAAGGGCGGAAAAACGCCAGCTAAGACTCATATTCTCGTTCCCATTTTCTTTTGCGGAATATTTATTTCCTCAGTATATCGCCGCCGCATAAACGCGCAAGAGTGATAAACTCTGTATCGCCGTTGCATTTGGCGCCGGTCTAGAACCGTGGTGGTTCACGACCGCAGGTACGATAGGCGGCGGTAACGGTATTGGCCATCAGCATCGCGATCGTCATCGGCCCGACACCGCCCGGAACCGGTGTGATCGCGCCAGCGACTTCGGAAACTTCGTCATAGGCGACATCGCCGACCAGGCGGCCCTTGCGCGCGCCGAGCTCCAGCGCATCGATGCGGTTGATTCCGACATCGATAACGGTCGCGCCCGGTTTGATCTGGTCTGCCTTCACCATTTCAGGCCGACCCACCGCCGCCACGAGGATATCGGCGCCCCGCGCCAGTGATGGCAGGTCCTTCGTGCGCGAATGCGCCGTCGTTACCGTCGCATTGGCGTTGAGCAGCAATTGCGCCATCGGCTTGCCGAACAGGTTGGAGCGACCGATGACGACGGCTGCCAGACCCGTAAGGTCCTCGCCATGGATGGAGCGGACGAGACGCATGGCGCCCGCCGGTGTGCATGAGATCAGGCCAGTTGCCAGATCGCCGGTTGCAAGCTTGCCGGCGTTGACCACATGCAGGCCATCGACGTCTTTCTCCGGTCGGATCGACTGGATGATCGCATCCGCGTCCAGATGCTTCGGTAGCGGCAATTGTACCAGGATGCCGTGCACGGCGGCGTCGTCGTTCAGTGATGCCACGAGGCTTGCGAGCTCATCTTGCGCGGTCTCCTCCGGCAGCGTGTGCTGTGTGGAGTTGAAGCCGCATTCCTTTGCTAGGCGACGCTTAGCGCCGACATAGGTGTGGCTCGCCGGATCATCACCGACGATGATGACCGCAAGTCCGGTCGTTACTCCTGCTTCCGTCTCAAGCTCCGACGTTGCAAGCCGCACAGCCTCGATCACCGAAGCTGCAGCCTTCTTCCCATCAATTCGCGTCGCCATGGTTCACCCCATTCGTTCAGAAGCATAGGAGCCGGGGCTCGGCGGGAATATCACCGTACGGTTGCCATTGATGAAGGTTCGGTGGTGGATGTGCGCATGGATGGCGCGTGCCAGCACCTGGCTTTCGACATCGCGGCCGATCGAGACATAGTCCTCCGCCGATTGCGCATGCGTGACGCGCGCTACATCTTGCTCGATGATCGGACCTTCGTCCAAGTCTTCGGTGACGTAGTGGGCGGTCGCGCCGATCAGCTTCACGCCGCGCTCGAACGCCTGCTTGTAAGGGTTTGCGCCCTTGAAGCTCGGCAGGAACGAGTGGTGGATGTTGATGATCTTGCCCGACATCTTCTTGCAAACGGCATCCGACAGAACCTGCATATAGCGGGCAAGCACAATCAGTTCGGTGCCGGATTGCTCGACCACGTCCATCAGTCGCGCTTCGGCCTGCGGTTTGTTCTCCTTCGTCACCTTGATGTGGTGGAAGGGGATGTCATGGTTGACCACTACCTTCTGGTACTCGAAGTGGTTGGAAACGACGCCGACGATCTCGATCGGTAGCGCCCCGATCTTCCAGCGGTAGAGCAGGTCGTTGAGGCAATGTCCGAAGCGCGAGACCATCAGCAGCACCCTCATGCGCTCGTCGCTGTCATTGAAGCGGTATTTCATGCCGAAGGGTTTGGCGATTTCGGCGAAGCCTTCGGCAATCTCCTCCATCTTTCTTTGATCTTCGGAAACGAAGCTGACGCGCATGAAGAATTTTCCGGATTCCATGTCGTCGAACTGCGAGCTGTCGTTGATGTTGCAGCCCTTGGCCGCCAGATAGCCGGATATCGCCGCCACGATTCCCCGGGTCGCCTTGCAAGCCACGGTGAGCACGAAGTTTTTCATATGTCATTTTCCGGATCAAACGATTGCCGAAGTGGCGTCTCTTTTTCGAAACGATAACCCTCAGATATCGAGCGTCGTCTGCCGCTCCCAATCGGTGAAATGCGACGCATAGGCATTCCATTCCTGATGCTTGAGCTTCAGGTAGGCGCGGGAGAAACTCGTGCCGAGCGTGGCCTTGAGTTCCTCATCCTTATCGTACTCCCGGAGCGCATCGAGCAGGTTCAGGGGCAGGCGCGGCGCGTCGGTGACGGTGTGGCCTTCCTTGTACATGTCGATGTCGTAGTGGCGGCCCGGATCGGCGTTTTTCCGGATGCCGTTCAGGCCCGCGGCAATGATGATCGCCTGGAGCAGGTACGGATTAACGGCGCCATCCGGCAGGCGCAGTTCGAACCGCCCCGGACCTGGAACGCGGACCATGTGCGTGCGGTTGTTGCCCGTCCACGTCACCGTGTTCGGGGCCCAGGTCGCGCCGGAGATGGTGCGCGGCGCATTGATGCGCTTGTAGGAGTTGACCGTCGGATTGGTCACCGCGGCAAGCGCCGAAGCATGCTTCATGATGCCGCCGAGGAAGGTCTTGCCCTTGGCCGAAAGACCGAACGGCATTTCCTTGTCGGCGAAGGCATTGGTCTTGCCTTCCAGATCCCAGACGGAGATATGAGCGTGGCAGCCGTTGCCGGTCAGGCCCTTGAAGGGTTTGGGCATGAAGGTGGCGCGAAGGCCGTGCTTTTCGGCGACCGTTTTCACCATGAACTTGAAGAAGGAGTGCTTGTCGGCCGTCTGCAGCGCGTCGTCATATTCCCAGTTCATCTCGAACTGGCCGTTCGCATCCTCGTGGTCGTTCTGGTAGGGCTTCCAACCGAGTTCGAGCATGTAATCGCAGATTTCGGCGATCACATCGTAACGGCGCATGACTGCCTGCTGATCGTAGCAGGGTTTTTCAGCCGTATCGTATTCGTCGGAAATCTTGCCACCATCCGGCGAGATCAGGAAGAATTCCGGCTCGACGCCGGTCTTGACGCGAAGACCTTTCTTGGCAGCTTCTGCGATCAGCCGTTTCAGCATGACGCGCGGCGCTTGGTCCACCGGCTGTTCTTCCATGACGCAATCGGCGGCGACCCAGGCAACGTCCTTTTTCCAGGGAAGCTGGATGACCGAGGAGACGTCCGGAAGCGCGAAGAGGTCGGGATGGGCAGGCGTAAGGTCGAGCCAGGTGGCAAAGCCTGCAAAGCCCGCGCCGTCCTTTTGCATGTCGGCGATCGCCTCGGCCGGAACAAGCTTTGCCCGCTGACCGCCGAACAGGTCGGTATAGCTAATCATGAAATATTTGATGCCACGGTCCTTGGCAAAAGTAGCAAGATCGAGTGTCACTGTGTTCCCCTTTGGATTATTCAGACACCTTTTCATGGAAATAGCCGCCGCTGCCTTGGAAGATCAGCGACGGCCGAAGTTTTATCGAGGGCTAGAAGCCTCCCTTGCCGGGGATCCAGCTGGTACCTGCAAGCGGCACCTGCGCCATGGCGGAAGCCTCGATCGTCAGCGCGACGAGGTCTTCCGGTTCCAGATTGTGGAGATGGTTCTTGCCGCAGGCGCGCGCGATGGTCTGGGCTTCGAGCGTCATCACCTTGAGATAGTTGGCGAGACGGCGTCCTGCGGCGACCGGATCGAGGCGCTTGGAAAGCTCCGGGTCCTGCGTGGTGATGCCGGCCGGATCCTTTCCCTCGTGCCAGTCGTCATAGGCGCCGGCCGTCGTTCCGAGCTTCTGGTATTCCCCTTCCCAGTGCGGATCGTTATCGCCAATTGCGACCAGCGCTGCCGTACCGATGGCAACCGCGTCAGCACCGAGCGCCAAGGCCTTCGCCACGTCGGCACCCGAGCGGATGCCGCCCGAGATGATCAGCTGCACCTTGCGATGCATGCCGAGATCCTGCAGCGCCTGGACGGCGGGGCGAATGCAGGCGAGCGTCGGCATGCCGACATTCTCGATGAAGACGTCCTGGGTCGCCGCCGTGCCGCCTTGCATGCCGTCGAGCACGACCACGTCGGCTCCGGCCTTCACGGCAAGCGCTGTATCGTAATAGGGACGCGCGCCGCCGACCTTGACATAGATCGGCTTTTCCCAATCGGTGATTTCGCGCAGCTCCATGATCTTGATTTCGAGATCGTCCGGGCCGGTCCAATCGGGATGACGGCAGGCCGAGCGCTGATCGATACCCTTGGGCAGATTACGCATATTGGCGACGCGGTCGGAAATCTTCTGGCCGAGCAGCATGCCGCCGCCGCCGGGCTTGGCGCCCTGGCCGACGACGATCTCGATGGCATCGGCACGGCGCAGATCCTTCGGGTTCATACCATAACGCGACGGCAGATACTGGTAGACGAGCGTTTGGCTGTGGCCGCGCTCCTCATCCGTCATGCCGCCGTCACCGGTGGTAGTCGATGTTCCGGCGATCGTGGCGCCGCGTCCGAGTGCTTCCTTGGCATTGCCCGAAAGAGCACCGAAGCTCATGCCGGCGATGGTAATCGGCGTCTTCAGGACGATCGGCTTCTTCGCATGGCGCGCGCCGAGCACGACGGAGGTGTCGCATTTCTCGCGATAGCCTTCGAGCGGATAACGCGAGATCGAGGCGCCGAGGAACAGCAGGTCATCGAAATGCGGAACCTTGCGCTTGGTGCCGGCGCCGCGAATGTCATAGATACCGGTCGCCGCCGCGCGGCGGATTTCCGCGAGCGTATAATCGTCGAAGGTCGCTGACTTGCGCGGCGGGGTATAGGGGTTGTGATAGCTCATGTACGGTTCCCTGCCTTAGTACGCATCAGCGTTGTCGATGTTGAAATTGTAGAGCGTGCGGCCCGAGCCGTAGCGCTTGAACTCCTGCGGCTTGACATCGGAAATGCCCGCCCTCTCCAGCAGCTCAGCGAGCTTTTCGATATGTTCGGGGCGCATTTCCTTTTGGATGCAGTCCGCGCCGAGGCTCTTCACCTCGCCGCGCACGAACAGCTTGGCCTCGTAAAGAGAATCCCCAAGCGCATCGCCGGCATTGCCAAGCACCACCAGATGACCCGACTGGCCCATGAAGGCCGACATATGGCCGATATTGCCTTGAACGACGATATCGATGCCCTTCATCGAAATGCCGCAGCGCGAGGCGGCGTTGCCCTTGATGACCAGAAGCCCGCCGCGACCTGTCGCCCCGGCATACTGGCTGGCATCTCCCTCGATGACAACCGTTCCCGACATCATGTTTTCCGCGACACCAGGCCCGGCCGAACCATGGACGGTCACGGCGCCGCCGTCGTTCATCCCTGCGCAATAATAGCCGACGCTGCCGCGCACTTCGACGGTGACCGGCTGATCGATACCGACGGCAACCGAATGGCTGCCGCGCGGATTGACGACCTCGAAATTCATATCATTGGCGCCGGGGGCAATGGTGTGAAGTGCGCTGTTCAGTTCGCGCAGCGACGTTATGGCAAGGTCGAATACGCGCATTGCTTCCAGACTTTCTCGTTTGACGCTGACATCCACGGTTAGGCCGCCTTCTCATGATCCCAGAAATAGACGGTGGCCGGCTCCGGCTCCCAGACGCGGGCATTTTCGATGCCCGGCAGGTTGACGAGCGCGCGGTATTCGGAACCGAAGGCGATGTACTGATCGGTTTCGGCCATCACGGCCGGCTTGCAGGCGATCGGATCGCGCACCACGCCGAAGCCCGACTTGGTGCCGACGACGAAAGTGAAGAAGCCGTCGAGATCATCGAGCGCGCTGGTCAGCGCCTGCCCCAGATCTTTGCCCTTTTCCATCTCGGCCGTCAGATAGGCGGCGGCGACTTCGCTGTCGTTCTGCGTCTCGAAGGTCATGCCTTCGCGCACCAGTTCGCGGCGCAGGTTGTTGTGGTTGGAGAGCGAGCCGTTATGCACCAGGCACTGGTCGGCACCGGTTGAGAACGGATGGGCGCCAAGCGTGGTGACGGCCGATTCCGTTGCCATGCGGGTATGGCCGATGCCATGCGTGCCAGCCATCTGGCGAATGCCGAAACGGGAGACGACGTCCTTCGGCAGCCCTACTTCCTTATAGATCTCGACGCTGTCGCCCGCGCCCATGACACGAATTTCCGGCCGCTCCTGGGCCAGCAGATCGCGCACCGCCGAAGCCTTGTCCGCGTTGGCTTCGATGACCGCATGGGTGCTTTTCAGCTCCACGGCGACGCTTGAATCGGCCGACTTCAACAGCGCTTCAAGGCCGGCAAAATCCTGCTTCGGATCAGCCGATTGAACGGTGATTTTCGCGCGGCCATCCGAGGGCGCGCTGTAAATGGCGATGCCGGCGCTATCCGGCCCGCGATCGGTCATGATGACCAGCATATCGGACAGCATGGCACCCAATTGCGGCTCCAGACTCCTGTCCTTCAAAAACAATCCGACAATTCCGCACATGGGGACAATCCTTCGTTTCGTTGATGAAAGATGGATAGCAGGTGCATTTTTGGATTTCAACTATGAAGAAAGTTATTTTCTTTTTAGGCAATGTGAAGAGTGGATAAATGGCCGACGGCAGGTAGCCTAACTCGTCCGTCAACAGAACAAGTCTGTTCTGAGAGTGAAATTTTCTCATCTGGAAAGAATGTTGGTTAAGGACGCTCGAAACTGCCGGGCTGACGGTGCGCTCGCGGTGACTCCCCGAATGCCGCACGGTAGCTCCGCGCAAAATGTCCACCGCTGGAAAATCCAGTGGCGAATGCAATTTCAGAGATGGAAAGCGGGCTTTGCTGCAACAGCCGCCGGGCATGATCAAGCCTCAGTTTCCGATATTCGAGAAGGAAGGATGAGCCCATCTGGCTGGAAAAAAGACGATCCAGGTGACGTGGCGAAAGACCGGCCAGTTTGGCCATGGCCTGCCGATCGAGCGGCGCTTCGATCGTCGCCTCCATCTTCTCGAGCACCATCAGCAAGCCCGGATGATTGACCCCGTAACGCTCCGCCAGCGACGCCCGCTGGGGCGCACCGGAGCTTTCCACCTGGGTATGAAGATACCAGTCGCTGACCCGACGGGCGAAATCCGAGCCCATACGTTCCGAGATCAGCGCGTGCATCATGTCGAGCGGGGCCACGCCGCCGCCGCAGGTGATGCGGTTGCCATCGAGAACATAGCGCGCCTGACGGGGAGCAAGACCGGGAAAGGCCTCCACCAAGGCCGACGCATGCTCCCAGTGGATGGTGAAGTCGCGATCCTCCAGCAGTCCCGCCGCTGCCATCAGATAAGGACCGCCGGAAATGCCGCCGATGCGCACGCCGTCGCGGGCAAGCTGGCGCAGGCAGGCCAGCACAGCCGGAACATTCCAGTCGACCGGCGTGCCGCCGGCGCAGACGAAGACGGTATGGAAACCGGAGCCACGGCCCGGCAGCGGCGCGGCGGGGACGGGAATGCCGGAAGACGTCATCCCGGCATTTCCTTCAACGACATGCGCTGAAAGCGCATAAATATCCCGGCCCGCAAGAAGATTGGCTGCGCGCAGCGGCTCAACTGCCGAGGCATAAGACATCAGCGCAAATCCCGGGATGAGGATAAACCCGATCTTCTGGACGTTTTTCAGGTCATCTGACGCCATGTCTGAATAATGGCTGTAAATGTCTCTTTTCTGCAAGTGTCGAAATGCAATCCTGTCATGATCGGCGCGGTTCACCGGGATTCCATTGCCATGCGCTACTCTGCCTTTTCCGTTTTTCTGAATGCCCTGCGTGGCAACAAGGGCTGGAAGCCTGCATGGAGCAGCCCGGTTCCGAAGAACCACTATGACGTCATCATCGTCGGCGGCGGCGGGCATGGTCTGGCCACGGCCTATTATCTCGCTAAGGAATTCGGCGTCACCAATGTGGCGGTGCTGGAAAAGGGCTATGTCGGCTCCGGCAATGTCGGCCGCAACACCACAATCATCCGCTCCAACTACCTGCTGCAGGGCAACAACCCGTTTTACGAGTTGTCGATGAAGCTCTGGGAGGGACTGGAGCAGGACTTCAACTTCAATGCCATGGTTTCGCAGCGCGGCGTACTCAACCTCTACCATTCTGACGCCCAGCGCGACGCCTACACGCGGCGCGGCAATGCCATGCGTCTGCACGGCGTTGATGCCGACTTGCTCGACCGTAACGCCGTGCGACAGCTGCTGCCCTTCCTCGATTTCGACAATGCCCGCTTCCCGATCCAGGGCGCGCTGATGCAGAGGCGCGGCGGCACCGTGCGCCATGATGCCGTTGCCTGGGGCTATGCGCGCGGCGCCGACAGCCGCGGCGTCGATATCATCCAGAATTGCGAGGTCACCGGCATCCGACGCGAAAACGGCCGCGTCGTCGGTGTCGAGACAACCCAGGGCTTTATCGGTTGCGGCAAGCTGGCACTGGCGGCGGCCGGCAATTCCACCACCGTTGCCGACATGGTCGACCTGAAACTGCCGATCGAAAGCCATGTGCTGCAGGCTTTCGTCTCGGAAGGACTGAAACCATTTATCGACAATGTCGTCACCTTTGGTGCCGGGCACTTTTACGTCTCGCAGTCGGACAAGGGCGGCCTCGTCTTCGGCGGCGATATCGATGGCTACAATTCCTATGCCCAACGCGGCAATCTGGCGACGGTCGAGCATGTCGCCGAGGCCGGCGTCGCGATGATCCCTGCGCTTTCGCGTGTTCGGGTGCTGCGCGCCTGGGGCGGGGTGATGGACATGAGCATGGATGGCTCGCCGATCATCGACCGCACAGCTATCGACAATCTCTACCTGAACGCCGGCTGGTGTTACGGCGGCTTCAAGGCCACGCCCGCTTCCGGCTTCTGCTACGCCCACCTGATCGCCAAAAACGAACCGCATGAGACCGGTCGCGCCTTCCGGCTCGACCGCTTCGCGCGCGGCCGGATGATCGATGAAAAGGGCGTCGGCTCGCAACCCAATCTGCATTGAGGAGATGGCATGAAAGAGGCCGCGCCCGCTGAGAGAACGGATCACCGAGATGCAGTTGATGATCGAGGGACAGTCCCACTTCCAGCCTTTCGGCTTATCCTATTGGGGTTTTGCAAATCTCAACAAGGGAGTTGGAAGCATGACTGCCTCTTATGATTACCATATCGGCGTCGACTACCACAAATCCTATAGCCACCTGGTGGTGCAGGACAGCAATGGCAAGACGCTGAGATCCGGCCGGGTGAAGAACGAGCGACAGTCGCTGGGCGGGTTTCTGGAGCGCTACCGCGAGAACTCGCATGCGGTTGTCGAAGCGACGCGCGACTGGATGGTGATGTACGACTGGCTCGACGACATTTGTGATGATGTCGTCCTCGCCCATCCCTGGAAGGTCAAGGCGATCGCCGACGCCAAGATCAAGACCGACAAGATCGACGCGACGGTGCTGGCGCATCTGCTCAGAGCCGACCTGGTACCGGAGGCCTGGGCGCCCGGCGAACGCGCAAGAGAGCTGCGCGTCGCCCTGCGCGAGCGGATGTTTTACGTCCGGCTGCGCACGATGACGAAGAACCGCATTGTGACGGTGTTTGATCGCTATCCGGAGCAGACGGCACTGCTAAAGAAGCTCGGCGATCTGTTCGGCAAGGCCGGCCGCATCCAGCTGGCGCAGGTGAAAGTCTCAGAGATCGACCGCATCCAGATCGACCGTGGCCTCGACTTCATCGGCGACATCGATGTGCGCATCAAGCAGTCGGAGGCGACGATCCGGACGATGACCAAGGCCAATACCAACGTGAAGCTGCTGAAGACCATCCCTGGCATTGGCGAGTTCTTTGCAAGGCTGATCGACGCGGAGATCGACGATATAGCGCGCTTCCGCAATCCGAAGAAGCTTGCCGCCTATGCCGGACTGGTGCCCTCGACCTATTCTTCCGGCGGCAAGACCTTCCACGGCAAGATCATCAAGCAGGGCAACAAGTGGCTGCGCTGGGCCTTTGTTGAAGCCGTCACCCCTGCCATCGCCAGCGATCCGCAGCTTCGAGCCCAGTATGAACACTTGAAGATCAGAGGAGTGAACAAGGCGCGTGTTGCGATCGCGCGCAAGCTTTTGACGATCGCCTTCCGGATCCTGCGGGACCAGCGCGCTTACGAGCTGCGCGGCGAAAGCACCATGGAAGGCGCGTCGACGATATCCCAGGTTGTCGTGATTGGTTTCTAGCGAGCCCGGCAGGACTGGGCTGCGCCTCTTGAGGAGAATGGGAAACCGGGAGCCGAACGCCACCCTGTGACCGAAGCCAGAAGCGGCATCAGGGTCACGCATTGGAGAATGGTTCGAGAGCCGCAGGACGGAAACATTCTGTCCCGCGGAACGGAAGACTTTGCCGAGCGGCACAAATGCCGGTCAAAACATAACCGAACCCAAGGAAAGCCGCTAATTGAAGGCGTTTTGCCCCTTGTGTTCTTTCATAGGAGTTTACATGGCCAGCCTGATCGCCTGCCCCCATTGTGGGCCGCGCCCCAAGGAAGAATTCACCGTGCGCGGCGACGCCGGCATAACCCGCCCGGCACCCAATGCCGGTGAGGACACCTGGTACGCATACGTCTACCTGCGCGACAATCCGCGCGGACGTCACAAGGAACATTGGCACCACACATCCGGCTGCCGCCGCTGGCTGGTGGTCGAGCGCGATACGACGACCCACGCGATCTATGCGGTATCGGATGCCAGCGCCCGCGGAGAGACCGCATGAGTTCCCATCGTCTTTCCAAGGGCGGTCGCATCGAGCGCGCCAAGCCGCTCGATTTCACCTTCGACGGCAAGCCGATGCAGGGTTTTTTCGGTGACACGCTGGCTTCGGCGCTTCTCGCAAACGGCCGCCAGCTTGTCGGCCGCAGCTTCAAATATCATCGCCCGCGCGGTATCCTGACCGCCGGTGCCGCCGAACCCAATGCACTCGTCACGATCGGCGAGGGCGGACGCACCGAAGCCAATACCCGCGCCACACTGGTCGAGCTCTACAGTGGCCTCAAAGCAAAAAGCCAGAACCGCTGGCCCTCGGTCGATTTCGACCTCGGTGCCATCAACAGCCTGCTCTCGCCCTTCCTCGGCGCCGGCTTCTACTACAAGACCTTCATGTGGCCGGCGACCTTCTGGGAAAAGGTCTACGAGCCGATCATCCGCAAGGCGGCAGGCCTTGGCCGCTCAACCTATGAGCCTGATCCGGACGCCTACGAAAAATGCTGGGCGCATTGCGATCTTCTGGTCATTGGCGCGGGCCCCACAGGTCTCGCTGCCGCCCTGACCGCAGGCCGCGCCGGTGCCCGCGTCGTCCTCGCCGACGACGGTTTTGAACTCGGCGGCTCGCTGCTATCAGAAACGGCGCCGGTCGTCGGCAAATCTGCAAGCGATCTGCTGGCTCAAACGCTGGCTGAACTGGCAGATATGCCGAACGTCCGTCTTTTCTCCCGGACGACTGTGTTCGGCTGGTACGACGGCAATGTCTTTGGCGCTGTCGAAAGCGTACAGAAGAACACCGCCACGGTGAACCCGAACCGGCCGGTAGAGCGCATCTGGCGCATCGCCGCCAAACAGGTGATCCTCGCCTCCGGCGCAGAAGAGCGGCCGCTGGTTTTCGGCGGCAACGACATCCCCGGCGTGATGATGGCAGGGGCGATGCGCTCCTATCTCAACCGACAGGCTATCGCGCCCGGAAAAAGCACGGTCATATTCACCAACGATGCCTCCGGTTACGCGACCGCCGCCGATCTGGAAGCGGCCGGCCTTGAGGTCGCGGCCATCGTCGACAGCCGCCCGGATGCCCCGCGCACATGGTCCGGCAAGGCACGCATCCTCCCGGGCGCCGTGGTTGTCGACGCCAAGGGCGGCAAGAGCGTCAAGGGTGTGACCGTCCTCAACAATGGCCGCCCCGAAACGATCTCCGCAGACGCGCTCGGCATGTCCGGTGGCTGGAGCCCGATCATTCATCTCGCCTGCCATCGCGGCGCAAAGCCGGTCTGGTCGGATGCCAAGGCTGCTTTCCTCGCTCCGGAAACGCAAGAGGGACTGACCGCCGCTGGTGCCGCTGCCGGCATTGGCAGCGTCGAAGCTTGCCTTGCAGACGGTGCCGGCAAAGCCACGTCGGCCCTGCAGGCGCTCGACTTCTCGAATGCAACAGCCGCTTTCGCCGCAAAGGCCGACACGACAACCGTCTCAAAGCCGCTCTGGCGCGTCCACGGATCGAAGGGCAAGGCCTTCGTCGACTATCAGAACGACGTCCACCTCAAGGACCTCGGCCTCGCGGTCAGCGAGGGCTATGGCCATGTCGAGCTTGCCAAACGCTATACCACCAACGGCATGGCAACCGATCAGGGCAAGCTGTCGAACGTCAACGCCATCGGCATTCTTGCCGAAGCGCGAAAGGTCTCGCCAGCCGATGTCGGCACAACGACGTTCCGCCCGTTCTACACGCCGCTTTCTTTCGGTGCGCTGACCGGCGCTTCCAAGGGCAAGCACTTCCAGCCGGTGCGCAAGTCGCCGCTGCATGAGTGGGCCAAGAAGAACGGTGCGGTCTTCGTCGAAACGGGCCTTTGGTACCGCTCCTCCTGGTTCCCGAAGGTGGGCGAAACGACCTGGCGTGAAAGCGTCGATCGCGAAGTGCTGAATGTCCGCGAGAATGCCGGTATCTGCGACGTCTCCACTCTCGGCAAGATCGAGATTTTCGGCAAGGACGCCGCCGAATTCCTCAACCGGATCTATTGCAACGCCTTCTTGAAGCTACCGGTCGGCAAGGCGCGCTACGGCCTGATGCTGCGTGAAGACGGGATGATCTACGATGACGGCACCACGAGCCGCCTTGGCGAAACTCATTTCTTCATGACGACGACCACCGCCTATGCGGCAGGCGTCATGAACCATCTGGAATTCTGCGCCCAGGCGCTATGGCCCGATCTCGACGTGCAGTTCGCCTCCTCGACCGATCAATTTGCACAGATTGCCGTTGCCGGACCGAAATCCCGCATGATCCTTCAGACGCTGGTGGATGAGGACATTTCCGACGCGGCCTTCCCATTCCTTGGGGCAAAGGAAGTGTCGCTCTGCGGCGGTAAGCTCACCGGACGGCTGTTCCGCATCTCGTTTTCCGGCGAGTTGGCCTACGAACTGGCGGTTCCTGCCGGCTACGGCGAAGCGATCGCCGATGCGATCATGGAGGCCGGCAAGCCGCACGGAATCTGCCCTTACGGTGTCGAGGCGCTGGGCGTCATGCGCATCGAGAAAGGCCATGTCACCCATTCCGAGATCAACGGCACGGTCATCCCGTCGGACCTCGGCTTCGCCAAAATGGTCTCCACGGCCAAGCCGGACTTCATCGGCAAGGCGATGCTCTCACGGGAAGGTTTGACGGCAGATGATCGGCTTTCACTCGTCGGCGTCAGACCGCTCGATCCAGCGACGACGTTCAAGACAGGCTCGCATATCCTCTCGGATGGTGCCGTACCCTCGCTCGAAAGCGACCAGGGCTACGTCTCCTCCAGCTGCTATTCGCCTAACCTTGGCTCGACCATCGGTCTGGCCCTGGTCAAACACGGCCCGAAGCGCCACGGCGAGCATGTCACCGTCTGGAACGACCTGAAAAACGAATACACCAAGGCCGTGCTCTGCAGCCCGGTTTTCTTCGATCCGGAAAACGGAAAGCTCCATGGTTGATTTTTCGCACCTTCACCGTCCTGCCCTTGCGGACGCCAAGTCCGGTTCGTTCGGCGCATCTTCAACCGGTAAGCGGATCAGGCTTACGGCTCTGCCGGAAGGTCACGTACTGCAGGTTCTCGCAGCGCGTGGAAGCGGCGAGCTGCAGAGCCTGATCCCAAGGATCGGCGATGGTACCCCTCATTCGGTACGTCCCTATGGCCCGGGACAATGGTTCGTCGTCGGCGATGCGCCTCTTTCCGCCACTGAAATTTTCGGCAGGACGCCGCTTCTGGACGGCAGGGCCTGGCTTTCCGATCAAGGCCATGGCCGCATCCGGATCGGCATCAGCGGACCGGCTGTCGAGACCGTCCTTGCCAAGGGCACGGCCGTCGACCTAGACAGCGCCAACTTCCCCGTCGGCCGATCCGCCATAACGCTGATCGGCCATATCTCGGCGCTGATCACGCGAACGGGCATGGAAAGTTTCGAGCTTCTGGTGTTGCGCGGCTTTGCCGAAAGCCTCTGGGACGAACTCATCCAGATGAGTCTCGAGTTCGGCGTGGACGCAAAAACGATGCGTTAGACCAGCTGTCTGGTCCGCAAAGCAAAATCAATTGGTTTGGCTCCGCCTCTGCGGGTAGCTGATGATTGCCAAGTAGCGAGCCGGCAGTTGAACCAGTTCTTGCGGTCCGTGAGGCGAATCGGCATCGAAAAACAGGCTGTCACCCGGCTGCATGGTGTAGAGCTGATCGCCGTGGCGGTAAACCACTTCGCCCTCCAGCATAAAGAGGAACTCCATACCTTCATGCTGGAACGTCGGGAAGACATCGGATTCGGCCGTCAGCGTTATGAGATAAGGTTCGACAGTGACGCCACTGGTATTGTTGGCGATGTGACCGAGCAGGCTGTACTGATGCCCCGCGCGCGTACCGCGCCGCTCGATGTTCACACCTTCGCCGGCTTTGACGAATATCGCATTGTGGGGCTCCTCAAACCGGCGAAAGACGGCCGTGAGCGGCACACCGAGCGCTCTGGTCAGTGCCTGCAGCGTGGTCAGCGACGGTGAAATGTTGCCGTTCTCGATCTTCGACAGCATGCCCACCGAAATACCGGTCGCTGCTGCGAGGTCGGTGACGGTGATGCCGAGCGCTTTGCGATAGGTTCTGACCTCGTGCCCTATGGCCATTTCCAGATTGTTTTCCCGGGGCTCGCGAATCCGGTGCGGATCCTGGGACAAAATGGTCTGCTTTTGTCCATACTTCTCGTTGTCGGTCATCGCTATCTCCTACGAGTCATGTTCTTTACAGGAAACATCTCGTTATTCGGAAGAAATTTTTCTGCTGAGTGTAATCGACGCTATGGCGAGGGCGGGTCTTGCCCTCAGGACATTACAAAGTCTCTGTGGTCACAGACCCCCGCAACCGCGCTAAGGCACGACATAAGCGCCGAAACTGCGAGCCGGTAGGATGCGTTGCGATGGATACCAAGGTTTTAAATCCGCTTCGATGGTAGGGCTGCTTGCCAGAGGCTCCCTTGGTCGCCGGAGTTTGATACGCATCCTCGGATAATGCGCCCTTAGTTCCGAGCGATCGTATCAATGCCCGACTCTATCTCCCAGGGCCAAATCGCCCACGCCTCCTGACGGCGCCTCCGGGCTTAAAAACAGGCATTTCCCCGCGAAAAAAGGAAGATCCTATGCGTTGTGCGCATAGGTGGGGTGAGGGATTGTCGCTGTTTTGAACCGATTGAAACATCTATATTCCAATCATCGAAACGACGCCGGAACCAAGCAAGGTTGCTGACGTCAGACAAGCCTCAGGAAAGGGGATCATCATGAACGTAGCACGCTCTTTCAACAACTGGCGCAAGTTCCGTCAGACCGTTACCGAACTTGGCCGCATGTCCAGCCGCGAACTGCAGGACCTCGGTATTGACCGCGCCGACATCCGCAGCGTTGCCCGCGCATCGATCGCGCGCTAACCGCACAGCATTTGGTCTTTAAGACTGCTCGACGCCCGCTGATGACGCGGGCGTTTTTGCGTTGATCGTCCGCGTCTAAGATCGGTTGGATCCTTGCTCTGTTCGTCAGCCTTTCCGACTTGTATTTTTTGCATAGCTGCAGTGCAGCATAAGGCATTGGCACGGTTTATGGTCGGTGTATGATGACAGCCATCGAAGCGATGCACCTCCTCCCGCAAAGCTTCGAGTTTCAGACGGCCCACTCCTCCTCCCAAGGGCGTCTGTAGGAACGGCGGCACTCCTCCTCCCAGTCGCTGTTCGGTTCTTTTCGAAAAGCCTGCCGCACCTCCTCCCGCGGCAGGCTTTTTCGTTTTCGGAGCCTTGGTTCCCGCACTAGGTTGCGATCGAGTTGTCGCTGTTCCTGCGTCGCGTCGCGGGCTGAGGTTGTTTTGCAAATTCTAGAGCATCGCACTTGAATTGAGAATCGAGTGGGGTTTTCACGAGGGTATTGGTGTGATTCACTGCGGTTGGAGGTGAATCACATGGGTAAATCTCATTCTGTTGATCTTCGTCAGCGTGTTGTTTCCATGGTCGCTAGCGGCCAATCACGGCGAGCCGCTGCCCGTCATTTCGCAATCAGCGACAGCAGTGCGATCAAGCTGCTGCAACGCCGGGAGCGGACTGGGCTGATAACCCCCGCGCGTCAAGGAAGGCCACCAGGTGCAGGGAAACTGTCGGCGTTTCGCGATTTCCTGGTCGCACAGGTCGAAGGCAAACCGGATATCACCATGCCAGAGCTTGCCCGTCGCCTTGAGGATGAACATGGATTGGTTATTCCACCATCGTCCCTGTCGCGGTTTTTGATAACGCAGGGATACACATATAAAAAAACAGATAATGGCGTCGGAACGCGCTCGCGCTGATATCCGAAAGGATCGTGATGTCTGGATTTCGAAACGCCAACCCCGGATGCGATTTGAACCGCATCGACTTGTTTTCTTGGACGAAACCTCGGTGAACACAAAGATGGTGAGACTGCGTGGGCGCTCCCCGCGCGGCGAGCGTCTCATCACGGATGCGCCCTTTGGCCACTGGGGGACACAGACATTCATTGCAGGCTTGCGCTGTTTCGGTCTTACTGCGCCCTGGATTATTGACAGGCCGATGAACCGGGAAATCTTCGACACCTACATCGAGACCCAGCTTGCGCCGACACTCGAACCAGGCAATGTCGTCATCCTGGATAATCTTCGCGTTCACAAGAGCGATAAAGCCAAAGCCTGCCTCAAGGAAGTTGGTGCGTGGCTCCTGTTTCTGCCGTCTTATTCGCCAGATTTGAACCCGATCGAAATGGCCTTCGCCAAAATTAAGGCCCATCTCCGAGCCGCCGCCGCTCGCACGTTTGACGCACTCTCAAATGCGCTCGGATCCATCTGCAACCTCTTCAACAGCCAAGAATGTCGAAACTATTTTACAGCCGCAGGCTATGGGTTCGATTAAAGGTACGGCGCTCTAGCATACGCGCGCGATACGCGTTCGCCCGTTTTCAGAGCGTAGCAGCAAGGATACGAACTGCTTGGCAAGCGATGGGGCTGGGTTACAGGTGTAACGCGCTTGCCGTTTGCGCGTCATGTAAAGCATCTCGATGCTCGCTAGCATAGCAGTCGCACTGGCGAAGGACTTGAAGCCGAGCGTTGACCTGAAACGCCGCTCGGTCCGCCGGTGATCCTGTTCCGATGCGGTTATTCAGATATCGGCTCGGCCGGATGCGGATCGGCTTCAGCCTGCGCCGCGTGCGATCCCGTAGGCGACTTGTCGTATCGCAGGAAGCAACGGCTTCCCTGCTGGTTTGGCTGCCATCGATGACGACTCGCTCTGGTCGGCCACGGCGGCTGAACGCCTTGCCAACGAAGCGTTTGACAGCCGACAGGTCCCCATGTTCGCTGAACCTGAACTCGACGGTGTCGATGGCGCGATAGAGATCTCCATTGGCCCCGAACCTTGATGTAAGTCGGCATGCCAGTTCCGAGTAACGGCACGCTTGCGCTGGTTGAAGCGCTCTGTCAGCAAGGGAGAGAAATGGATGAACCAGCGATGGATCGTTGAGTGGCCGACAAGGATGCCGCGTTCGGCCATCATTTCCTTCAGATCCCATAAAAAGGTAACAGACACGTTTGCACCGGAACCAACGCGTTGGATCCCCCCGCGCCTCAGGAAAGATTTCTAAGGTATATGGCAAGCAATTGCGTCTGTGATGATATTCCGAGCTTTCGGTAGACGTTGCGGCGATGGACCTTGACGGTGCCGGTCGAGATGGCGAGCCTCAGGCCGATCGCCTCGGAAGAGTGTCCTTGTAGGACAAGGTCGACAATCGCGGTCTCGCGGCTGGTGAGATTAAGATCGCGCCACACGGCTTCGGCGGGCTGCAGGGACCCTTCACCAGCTTTGCGCCTGCGGCCACCGCCACCTCGTGAATGCAGTTGCGCATCGAAGCGGGATCCAAGCCCTGCCCAGTAATGCCGGACCATGCTTGCGATCAGCGGTTCCGCTTTCTTCAAGAGAGCGAAGTCCGAAGACGGGAAGGGTCCGGTCTTTTCCCGGCGCATCAGCGAGAGAACAATAGTGATGTCGTCATCGGCAGTGACAAAGAAGCCGATTTCCTCCGCCAGCCCCGTCTGGACGTAGTAGGTACGATAGTACTCGCTTGAAAAGAACCTGTCGGGTGCAAGTTCCCGCATGCGAAACACGCCTGCGCGGCGCTCGTGGGCAGTGTGGTAGAACGGGTCGAGCAGGTACGGTCCGGCCTGATAGAGCGTCACAAAAATGATGTGCTCCTTCGGGTCGAAGGTGCTGTAGAGATCGATCGGCCGCTCCTTACCGCGATAGGCGAAAACAACGACGTAGTCGAAGCGCACGAGCGCCGCCATCATCTGTCGAAAGGTCTCGCCGAATTCCGCATCGCTCATGGCGAGCCGGCCCACTGTGGCGTTGAAGGCCTGAAATAACGCCTCCAGGTCAGTGCTCATTGTCGCTCTCCCGATCGAATGCAAAGAAAATATGTGCTCCCCGTGTATATACCTTCCACGAAGGCCTGATGGCTAAAATACCTCTCTCGGGGTATATACCGTGAGGGAAGGGCGAGCTTGGTCTTTCCTTAACGACGGTGGCAAAAGGCAGCGCTAGACTGTCCAATCCAAACCAACCGCAGGGAACAGACGTGGCATCCGCTTCGACGAACGATATCGAATTCCGTTCGGTCACAAAGAACTATGGCGCTGTGACCGCCGTAACGGACATCAACCTCAATGTGCCGAAGGGCGCCTTTCTGGCGTTGCTCGGTCCTTCCGGCTGCGGCAAGACCACTTGCCTGCGCATGATCGGGGGCTTCGAGCAGCCAAGCGAAGGCACCGTGCTGATCGACGGGCGCGAGATGAACGGCGTCCCCGCCTACCGACGCCCGGTGAACATGGTCTTCCAGCACTATGCACTGTTTCCGCATTTCGACGTCCGGCACAACGTTGCCTATGGTCTGAAGCAGATGCGGCCCAAGCTTGGGGCGGCGGAAATCGACCGGCGCGTCACCGAGGCGCTTGAAATGGTGCGGCTCGGCGGCTTCGCCAAGCGCCGCATACACGAGATGTCCGGCGGTCAGCAGCAGCGGGTGGCGCTGGCGCGCGCGATCGTCAACCGTCCGTCGGTGCTGCTGCTCGATGAGCCGTTAGCCGCGCTCGACAAGAAGCTGCGCTCGGCCATGCAGATCGAACTACAGACATTGCAACGTGAACTCGGCATTACCTTTGTTCTGGTCACCCATGATCAGGAGGAAGCGCTCTCGATGGCAGATATCGTCTGCGTGATGAGCGCAGGGCGCATTCGCCAGCTAGGCTCACCGCAGGAGGTCTATGATCGCCCAGCCGACCTGTTCGTGGCCGATTTCGTCGGCAAGACCAATCGGGTGAAGGCAACGATGGAGGCGGACGGCACGACGCTGCGTCTTGCTGACGGCTCGGCTATCGCTGCCCGGAGCCGGGTTGTTTCGCCCGGCGAAATGATCGTCGCGATCCGCCCGGAATTTATCCGCCTGACACGGGCGCAGGCGCCCGGCTTTGCCAGCTTCAAGGGCACGGTCACCCATCGCATCTTCCTCGGTTCTTCTGCGGAATATGCGGTGACGGTTCCGCGGCTCGGCGACTTCCTGGTCACGGCCGACCGGCGCAACATGAACGAGAGCGACCTGGTCGAGCCGGGCGAGGCGGTTTTCCTCGGTTTCGATCCACTCGCAGCCCACGTCTTTCCAGCATCAAGTGCAGCATAAAATCAAAACAAGGGAACAGCATCATGAGCAAGGACGACTATAAGGATAACCTCCCCATTTCCGCCGAAGGCTTCATGGACGAGTTCATGCGCCTGAAGCGCGGCTCCGTCAGCCGCCGTCACTTCCTCGGCGTCACCGGCCTCGGTCTTGCGACCGCCGTGATGTCGCGCTTTCCCGGCGCGCTGTCGACATCGGCCTACGCCGCCGGCGAACTTGGTACGCAGATGTCGATTGCGACCTGGCCGAACTATCACGACCCGGCGACCTTCGAGAACTTCAAGGCGGCAACGGGCGTTGCCGTCGAAGTCAACGTTTTCGGGTCGAACGAGGAAATGCTGGCAAAGCTGCAGGCGGGTGCTTCCGGCTGGTCGCTGTTCGTGCCGACCAACTACACGATTTCAACCCACCAAAAGCTCGGCCTGATCGAAGAGCTGGATCTTTCAAAGATTCCGAATTTCAGCCGGTCGACTGAAAACCCGCGCTTCACCAAGGAAGGCCAGATCGACGGCAAGACCTATGCCGTGCCGAAGAACTGGGGCACGACCGGCTTTTCCGTCAATACTTCGAAGATCAAGACGAAGCTTTCGAGCTGGAAGGACTTCTTCGAGATTGTCCAGACCGAAGCCGACGGCCGCGCCATGGTGCATGATTATCAGCTGACCACAATCGGCAGCGCGCTGGTTTCGCTGGGCTACGGTTTCAATTCGATCAAGCCGGAGGAACTGGCGAAGGCAGAAGAGCTGCTGATCAAGGTGAAGCCGCATCTCTTCGCCATCAACTCCGACTATCAGCCGGGCATGCGCGCCACGGACGCGTGGATGACGATGTGCTGGACGAATGACGGCGCGCAGCTCAACCGCGACATGCCTGAGCTTGCCTACGTGCTTGGGGCAGACGGCGGCGAAATCTGGACCGACTACTACGCGATCCCGAAGGACGCTCCGAACAAGGCGGCCGGCTACGCCCTTCTCAACTACCTGATGGATCCTGCGAACGCGGCGAAGGAGCACATCGCCAACGGCGCGCCGGCCACCGACAGCCGCGTCATTTCATTGCTGCCGAAGGAGGTCACCTCGAACAAGATTGTCTATCCGGATGAAGCGTCACTGACGCCGCTGGAATTCGGCGCCGCCGTAACCCTGACCGATCCGGGTCGTGCCGAGCTGATGGCGCGGTTCAAGTCGGCGTGACCCTGCCTTCATGCAATGCCTCTCCCCGGGTACGGGAAGAGGCAAGCCGCCTCGTGGACTTCAAACAGCGAACGTTCAGAATGGCCGTGTCACCGGACACCAGAAAGCGACTGATCACTGTCGCGCTCGTCGCGCCGGCAAGCGCATGGCTGTTCGTGTTCCTGGTCTTGCCGTTCATCGCCATCGTTGTCTTCGCCTTTGGCGAGCGGGCACCGGAGGGCGGTTATCAGGCGGCATTTACCTTTGCCCAATTCGCCAATCTCGGATCACGTGCGGCGGCTTTCAAGAATACGCTGGTGCTTGCCCCGATCGGGGCCTTTGTCTGCTTGTTGGTGGCCTATCCGGTCGCCTATTATCTGGCGGTGAAGGCAAGTCCGCAGCATCGGCTATTGCTGGTGTCTCTTGTGGTGGTGCCGTTCTGGACCAGTCTGCTCGTTCGCACCTATGCCTGGATGTATATTCTCGGTGCGCGCGGCATCCCGCATCTGCTGGAGTTTGTCGGTATCGAGAACGTGCGCCTTCTGAACACGCCGGGCGCAGTTCTCCTCGGCATCGTCTATGGCTATCTGCCGCTGATGATCATGCCGATCTATGTCAGCCTGGAGAAGCTGGATCGCCGATTGCTGGAAGCCTCTGCCGACCTCGGCGCCAAGCCACTCTCGACCTTCTTCGGCATAACGCTGCCGCTGTCGCTGCCGGGTGTGATGACGGGCGTGGCGCTGGTCACCATCCTGCTGCTCGGCGAGTACCTGATCCCGCAGCTGCTGGGCGGCGGCAAGGTTTTCTTCATCGGCAACGCGCTGGTCGACCTCTTCCTGCAATCGCGCAACTGGCCGTTCGGCTCCGCGATCGCCGTCACCCTCGTTGTCGTCGTCGTTATCGTGCTTCTCGTCGCCATGCGCATTGCGTGGCGCGTCGCGGGCACCCGCCAGGTGGATCTTGTCTGATGCGTGGGCTTGTTACGGCAGTCTATCTCTTTCTCTACACGCCGATTGCGCTGGTGGTGCTGTTCTCGTTCAATGCGGGCCGCAATGCCTCGGATTTCACAGGCTTTTCCACGCAATGGTACGGCAAGGCGCTGTCCAACACCTTCCTCATGGAAGCTCTTCGCAACAGCCTCGTAATCGCGCTTACCAGCGCTGCACTCGCGGCCATCTTCGGCACCATGGCTGCGCTGGGCATGGAGCGGCTCGGCGCCAGGACGCGGGCCGTGTTCGATGGCCTGTTTGCCGCGGCAATCGTCGTTCCGGGTGTTGTGATCGGCATCGCCACGCTCGTCGCTCTCGTTGAAGTCTTCGGCTTCATCAATCCGCTGCTGGCGGCGATCTGGCCCGGCGAGCAACCGCCGAAGCTGTCACTCGGCTACGGTTCTATCACCGCCGCCCACGGACTTTTCACCATGGCGCTGGTGACGATGATCGTGAAAGCGCGTATCGCCAGCCTCGGGCGCGATATCGTCGAAGCGTCGAGTGATCTTTACGCAACGCCGCTGACGACCTTCCGCCAAATCGTGCTGCCACAAATCCTGCCGTCGATCCTGGCGGGTTTCCTGCTCGCTTTCACCTTCTCCTTCGACGATTTCATCATCGCGTTCTTCGTGGCGGGATCGAATACGACGTTGCCGATCTACGTCTTTGCCTCGATCCGCCGTGGCGTGACGCCGGAGATCAACGCCATCGCCACCATGGTGCTCATCGCATCGCTGGGACTGATCCTCATCGCGCGCTTCCTGATGCGCGAAAAAACAACAAACTGAACGGGAAACACCATGATTCTTGAAAATCGCGTCGCGATCGTCACCGGAGCCGGATCGGGCATCGGCCAGGCCGGCGCGTTGCTCATGGCCGGGGAAGGCGCGTTCGTCGTGGTGACTGATCTGAGCGCCGACAATGCCGCCGAAACCGTCGGTCGGATCCAAGCCGCCGGCGGCAAGGCCGAAAGCCTCGTTCTCGACGTCACCAACGACGCAGCACTCAAAGCCGGCATCGCCTCGGTCGCCGAACGTCACGGCCGCATCGACATCCTCCACAATCACGCCGGCGCCCAGGTGGCGGGCGATCTCGAACAGGTAGCGGTCGCCGGGTTCGACAGATCGTGGAGCCTGAATGTTCGGGCGCATTTTATGGCGGCGCGCTTCGTCATGCCGCTGATGAAGAAAGCCGGTCGCGGCGTCATCCTCAACACCTCCTCCTCATCAGGCGTGCTCTACGATCGCGAGATGATCGCCTACACGACGACGAAACATGCCGTCATTGCAATGACCCGGCAAATGGCCGGCGACTACGCCAAATACGGCGTCCGCGTCAACGCGCTCTGCCCGGGCTGGGTCGATACGCCGTTCAACGAACCGTTCATCGCCCAGATGGGCGGGCGCGGCGCGATCGAGGCCTACATCGCCGAGAAAGTGCCGCTCGGGCGCTGGGCGAACGTCTCCGAGATCGCCGAGCCCATTCTCTTCCTTGTCTCGGACCGCTCGTCCTACATCACCGGGCAAATCCTCGTCGTCGACGGCGGGGAGACCATTGTCTGAATTTGGTCAGTCTCGTTTGCGCAAAGAGCGTCGTTGAAGACGTGTAAGGTCAACAGCCTACTTTGCAGTTGCAGCATAGTGGCGATCGATGATCCTGCTTCGGGGGTTGGGCGATAATTAGAACCGACTGCCATGCGCGCCTCGGGCTGAACAATGTTGCGCGATTGCCTGACACTGCAATGAAAGGTGCATTCTACCTCCGCGTCCTTCAGCGAGCTTTTCGTAAGACCACCGCGGAAGCAACGCCACGATCTGGTTGGCTCTCGCGGCGCAAAGGCTGGCGCGGTGACGAATAGCGGAAATTCGCCGTGTCTACATCAGATTTTCGTGGTCTGAGAGTTTGGACCTTGCCGTGACGTCGTGCCTCCTTAGGTCAGCTGACATGTCATCTTCGCACCCGTGCCAGAGAGCAGTATGATCCTATCACTATCCGGCATCAGAAAGTCATATTCGACCGCCGAGGGCATAATCGAAATCCTGAAGGGTGTCGATCTCAGTGTCGCAGCAGGCGAAAGCGTGGCGCTCACGGGAGAGTCGGGCAGTGGAAAGAGCACACTTCTCCATTTGGCAGGTGGGCTAGACCAGCCCGACGCAGGGTCGATCTTTATGAATGGGCGGGACCTAGGACAGTTTGGAGAGAGCGAAAGGGCAAGATATCGCCGATCGGATGTAGGCCTCGTGTTCCAGCAGTTCAACCTCATCCCCTCACTAAGTGTTGCCACAAACCTTTCATTTCATGCCAAACTTGCTGACAGATACGATGCCGCATGGGAAAGACAGCTGATCGAAGGGCTTGGGTTGGAAAGTTATCTTGGCCGCTATCCCGAGCAATTATCCGGCGGCCAGCAGCAACGGGTCGCAATCGGTAGAATCTTGGCGGCGCGGCCGCCTCTGGTTCTCGCGGACGAGCCGACCGGAAACCTGGACGAAGCCACCGGTGATGCGGTCCTCGATCTGATGCTTTCGCTCGCACGAAATGCCGGATCAGCTCTTCTTCTGGTAACGCACTCGTCTCGTCTCGCTGATCGGTTGGATCGAAAGGTCGTCCTCCATGGTGGAAGGATCAGTGAATGAGGCTGGCCGCTTTCGCAGCACTCCTCTCACACTGGCGACGGAGACCTCTCCAGTTTCTAACCTTGATCCTGGGGATTGCTCTTGCGACCGCGCTTTGGTCAGGCGTTCAGGCAATCAATGCGGAAGCTAGGGCGAGCTATGTCCGGGCGGCATCTGTTTTGGAGCAAGGAGCTCTCCGACAGATTGTGGCGAGGGACGGCGGCAGCATTCCTGTTGAGATCTACGCAAGGCTGCGCCGGGGAGGATGGAACGTCTCTCCTGTGATCGAGGGAAGTCACAGGTTTGGAAACTTGCGTATACGGCTAATCGGCATCGACCTGCTGACCATGCCAAGCGAGGCGCAGGCTTTTCCGATCACTAGTGGTTCTGACTTGTTTGGCTTCGTCTCGGGGAAGGGCCAGCTTGTCGTCTCGGCGAGAACGGCCGAAAAGCTGCGCGGCGCCACAGATATGGATCTCAAGATTTCGGAGAAGACACCCGATGGTGCGGCTTTTTCCGATATCGCGGTGGCCGACAGATTGCTGGACGCACATGGCAAGTTGAGCCGTTTGGTAGTTGCTCCAAATCAGCCGGCGGGATTGGCTCCGCTCGACAGGATTGCGCCCGAGGTTACGCTCCGTGAAAACCAGGATCATCCCGATGTAGCCCGCCTCACTGACAGCTTTCATCTCAACCTGACGGCGTTTGGATTTTTATCCTTCATTGTCGGGCTATTCATCGTCTATTCGGCCACCGGCCTTTCGTTCGAGCAAAGACGCGGGACATTTCGGACGCTTCGATCCCTCGGCATCTCTCTGCGTGCTTTGACGTTGATGCTCGTGACAGAGCTTGCGATACTGGCGTTTTCGTCCGGGATGATCGGGGTCGTCATTGGCTACTTCATCGCTTCAGCGCTCATGCCGGGCGTGGCTGCTACGCTCAGAGGCCTATACGGCGCGAACATCTCTGGCTCTCTTTCGCTGCGGCCGGAATGGTGGCTGGCAGGACTGGCAATCGCCCTTGGCGGCACGGCCGTGTCATCGGCTCAAAGTTTGTGGAGGGTCTGGAGGTTGCCGATTTTGGCGGCCGCCCAGCCAAGGGCGTGGGCGAGGGCATCCGTTATAGGGCTCGTTTACCAGGCTATAACAGCAAGCATACTTCTCGGATTGGCGGCAATGGTCGCCGCTGTGGGATCGGGGCTTATGATGGGCTTTGCGGTCCTCGGTTGCTTATTGCTCGGCACGGCTCTGATGCTGCCGGGTCTTCTTACAATTGCTCTTCTTGGCGCAGAACGGGCATCACGCAGTGCCATCGCTCGATGGTTTTGGGCCGATACGCGCCTGCAACTGCCGGGCCTGTCGCTTGCCCTGATGGCGCTTCTTTTGGCGTTGTCAGCAAATATCGGTGTCGGAACAATGGTCTCAAGCTTTCGGCTGACCTTTAACGGGTGGCTGGATCAACGCTTGGCTGCGGAGCTTTACGTCACCGCCAAGGATGAAGATGAGGCCAGGCGGCTGCGGGAATGGCTTCCGCAACATGCGACTGCGGTCTTACCGATTTGGAGTGTCGAAGGCGAGGTTCTTGGTGAAGAGCTGCAGATCTACGGGGTTGCCGATGATCCGACTTACAGGGAACATTGGCCACTGATCGTCGCGGACAATGACGCTTGGGACAAGGTCGCGGCGGGGCAGGGCGTTTTGATCAATGAACAGATCTGGCGGCGCGGCGCCGCTCAGCCCGGGCAGACCATCACCATGCCCGGCGGATGGAACGCGATAGTCGTCGGGATCTATTCGGACTACGGCAATCCGATAGGACAAATCATCGTCGGGCTTAATTCGCTTGTCGAACACTACCCCGATGTTTCAAAGCTTCGGTACGGAATTCGTGTACCGCCTTCGCAGGCCCAGGACCTCAAGCGCCAGTTGGTCGATAAATTTGGATTGCTTGAGATGAGCATTGTCGATCAGGCTGCCCTCAAACAGCAGTCGAGGTCCATCTTCGAGCAGACGTTTAAAGTGACAGGCGCGTTGAATGTTCTCACTCTCGCCGTTGCTGGGTTCGCCATGTTCTCGAGCCTGCTGACGCTTTCCGGCATTCGGCTTCCCCAGCTTGCTCCGGTCTGGGCCATGGGCGTGCGGCGGCGTGATCTCGCACTGTTCGAAGTTTTGCGCACACTGGCCCTTTGGCTTGCAACGTTTGTCGCCTCGATCCCTGTAGGTCTGGCACTCGCATGGGTGCTGCTTGCAATCGTGAATGTCGAGGCTTTCGGATGGCGGCTGCCGATGACGATCTTCCCGCTCGACTGGCTGTGGTTGGGCGCGATCGCCCTTTTGGCTGCGCTCCTTTCGGTTCTGGTGCCCGTCAGACGCCTAGCCTCAATCAACCCGGCCGATTTGCTCAGGATTTTCGCTGATGAACGCTAGGTGCCTGGCCTCCGCTCTGGTGGCATTATCGATGATCTGTCCAGCCGGGAGCGCTTATCCGCAGGGTTTTGCTGGACTTGGGTCGGACGCGGAAGGCTTTGCCGTACCTCAAGAAGGCGTTGCTCTATCGTTTCCCACCGATCACGGAGCTCATCCCGACTACCGGATTGAATGGTGGTATGTGACCGCAAATCTCGTTGGCGAGGATGGGAAGCAGTATGGAGCGCAGTGGACGCTCTTTCGATCTGCCATGGCGCCGGGCGATCGCCCAGGGTTCGCGGACCCACAAATTTGGATCGGTCACGCGGCGGTCACCACCGAGAACCATCAATACGTAGGGGAACGACTTGGCCGTGGAGGCGTCGGACAGGCAAACGTAGTGGCTTTGCCATTCCAAGCGTGGATCGACACTTGGCAGATGAAGGGCAGTCAAAATGTGGATCGCGAGGCGCTCGCGAATATCGAGCTGAACGCTGACGGACCGGATTTTAGCTTCAGGCTGAACCTGACGGCAACCGGTCCGCTGGTGTTGCAAGGAGATCATGGGTTCTCCGTGAAATCTGAGAACGGTCAGTCAAGCTATTATTATTCGCAGCCCTTCTATCAGGTTTCGGGTGCGCTCAAGATTGATGGGGCAGATATCAAGGTCAGCGGGAAGGCTTGGCTCGACCGGGAGTGGTCTTCGCAGCCGCTCGCGGCCAACCAGACAGGTTGGGACTGGTTCTCGTTGCACTTGGATACCGGCGACAAAGTGATGGCATTTCGGCTCCGGGATGACCAGGATGGTTACATCTCAGCTAACTGGATTAGCGCCGATGGGCGGACCACACCTCTTTTGGGCGCGGCGCTTCTAATGGAACCGGTACGACGAGCAACGGTGAACGGGCGTCAGATGCCGGTTGCATGGCGCATCAGAATTCCGGGCAAGTCGGTCGATATCATCACTCAACCTTTGAACGACCAAGCCTGGATGACAACCTCCACGCCGTATTGGGAGGGACCGATTGCCTTCACGGGGACAACATCAGGTGTCGGCTATCTTGAAATGACGGGCTACTGAACTGAACGCGACGAATTTCATGGCTTTGGGTTCGGCGGCGTCCCGGCTCGGGCTGAAGTCACTGACCGGACCGAGCACTTCTCCACTCCGCGACATCTTCCATTTGCACCCAAATCGTTTCCTCTTTTCCGGCACGACCATGCTCCAGCTTGTACGTCGCAACCTGGCCAAACGTGTCAACGTATTCGAGTAGTCGTTCCTCAGATGCGTCTGGTGGCGAAGCTACTCCTTCCAGAGCCTCCCGCGTCACGATGACGAGCCAATTCGTCGTCTCGTCTGCCATCGGGATGTGACCGTTCTCGTCTTGAAGAAATGGCGGCAGGTTAGGGCGGAGTTGAAGTGACATAGGGTGCCTAAGACTTTTTTGAAGCAACGTTGCCAGGAGAACTATAGTCGCTTTATGTCGTTCCAAGCAGAATCCGTGCACATCAACAAATACTTTGTGCGTCGTCGTGAGGCTTACTTCCCGATCGCCTCGTTCACAACGCCCACCGCATCGATCTATCCGGGGAAAGCTTGCGGCGAAATCAGCACCGCAAATCTGGACGCGCGGCCGCGATCAACTGACACAACTACAGCCAGCAGGACCCCAGCCTGATGGGGGCGAGATGATCCCGGGATCCGGGGGGCGCAATCGTCTCGGAACAAACGGCCGGCTTCATCGTAATCGGCACCTCGGAGAAAAAATCGCCGACGGACCGGCCAAAGGCAAGGTGATCGAAATCTGGTTTCAGGATGAAGCGCCGATCGGGCAGAAGAACAAGATTACCCTCCGCTGGGTCAAACGCGGCACGCGACCAACTCGAGCTTGAACTGGTTCGTTTAGGTTTCAGTAGGGACGATTTATTCGGAAAAGCATCAGATCCGTAGGACGAGCCGGACTGATCGGTTCCAATCCTTCGACCTCTTCGCCTGCCAATAAGCGCGGCAGTAGCGGCAGCTGACCCTCACCCGGTAATCCCATTGGTGTCCGGCAAATGGCGAGATAGTCGAAATCTGCCAGAAGCTCGGTCTGCTCCGAGCCATCCGAAGTCATGAATGTCCTTAGGAATCGCCTAATTGCAGGGGCTGCGCGGTGGAACGGGATACTTGATACGCTGACGTTTCCTGGTCCGTTGACAATGATATGGAGACCTAGGGCGGGCGGAGTCATGATCTTCGACCGTCCAAGCAAACTGATGGTGGTGAGATCGTCGTGTTCACAGGAATTCCACAAGAGATAGTCGAATGCGTCGTAGTTTTCGCGGGCCTCCGGACGCTTCGGAGTAAGAACAATCAACGCGAGAAGCAGGGACGCAAAGCAGCCGATGACTGCCAAGACCTTCGACCCGTTTTCGGATAAGGATCGCCAGCCCAAGACCAGCTCTCTAATGGCGAGCGGCATAAGCAATGGAACGACGCCGACCGAAATTCTCAAAAAGCGGTTCGACAAAAAGACTACAAGAAGCAGTCCACAGGCAAGCAGGTAGATGATTGGTAGTTGCGGCCGTCCTTCGCTGATATACCGGCGCGCGGAGGGGGCTGCAAAGACGAGCATCAAGCTCATGGTCGCCAGCAGCGCGATGGCGATGTGATCGTGGCTGCGAAAGAATTGTAAAGACGACATTTCCTGCTGGATCCGGTCGAACCAGTACAGACGGCTTGGGCCGGTTATCATGGAGAACGGACCAGAAGCCGTCAGGGGATACTGCAAGAGGATACAAGTAAGAACGGCTGCGCCGAGAAATAGGAGAAGGATTCCGCGCACCGTCCAATTATAGCGTTCTCCCAGACCTATGGAGACCAAAACCGATACTAAGCCAAATCCCGACAGTGCCTGTATGTAGGGCATCGAAAAGGCGTCGGCAGACATTGCCCAGTAGTGAGGGGTGGGATTAGGACGAGCATTAAAATTGGCGGCATGACCAAGCAAGCGATCCCCGTCGAACCCAGCATTGTCCGACTGCCGCGAACGCCGAACACCCACGTACAACTGAGCGCTATCAAAGTCAGGGCAGAAGTCGGTAGCGTCTCAAGTCCGACAGCCGTCGAAACCGACACGCCCATGCCAACAGTGGCTCCACCGACCATGTCGAAGCGACTTATGCCATATATGACAAGTAACAGTAGGACGATCTGCAGGTTATGATGGTCGATCCGACCCGGACTGAACTCCCAAAAGGCATATGGCATGACAATCAGCAGCCCCAGCAGTGTTTTGACTGGAAGATCCGCTTTCGAGGGATAAAGTCACTTCAATACACTGACGATCAAGATGCTAAAGATGGCACCCAAGATCGGCGGCCATATTTTGAACGCGATATTGATCGCTTGCTCTTGCCCGAGAAAATACTGTCGGCCGAATGCGATGGATGCATAAGGTGCGTCGACCAGGCGCGACCATGGAGAGATGTATATTTCCGGACCGCGGACCATCGGTAAACTGAGATCGTACCAACCCGACGAGCTCATGAGCAATCGAAGGAGAAGACCGCGAAGTTGATCGTCGATATCGCCATTGTGAAGCGTATCGCCGCTAAGATCGAGTGAAATGTAGGCCGCGACCACGGAGACGACCAAGAGTAAGTAAGGGCCGAACGGCCAAGAATCGATCTGCACCTCACCGTGAGATGCTTTGCTCCAATGCCCGAAAAGCGCCATATCCTACTCTGCGTTAAAGTAGCAAAAAAAATATAAAAATCTGTAATGGTTGTAATCTCATAGGTTGAAAATAAACTCAATAGACGGATATTGGGCATAGTTAGCGACTAGATGGCTATCGGCACATTTGATACCGCAGTTCAGTTCCATAATTAAGCTTATGCCATTTTAACAATCATAACTTGCATGTATCGTAACATGCGCTCCTTGAAGTAGAACGACAGTATGCCGATTCCACGGAACGAGACTGAAACGCAATGGCTGATACTCCGGCCAATGGTTCGACCATCCGCTGTCCTTATCTCTGGACATGGCAGCGCGACAAGGGAGAAACTGAGGGCGGAAGGTACGCCCGCAGCGTCAATCCCTCGCCGCAGCGGCATCTCCAGGTGACTGAGCACGAATAGTGAGTTTCTGAGCCTCAAGCGCTACGAAATCGGAAAGCAGTTTGACGCGTGACGGCACGGTCCGACCAAGCGCGTGAACAGCGCTGAAGCGCATCGGCTTGAGCGCACCTGCAGGTGTCACATCGATCAATATTCCCGAATCCAAGTCGTCTACCACCACACAACGCAAGAGCAAGGCTACTCCGAGACCGTGCCGCGCTGCCGTATGTAGAGCGATGCCGCTGTCGCAGTCTATTCGCCCGGTTGGGAGGATCCTGGACCCGTCGGCAAAGGCGATGTGTGCCGGTCGGCTGCCAACGGAGTACCGCGCAAAGGGCATGCTCTGAAAGGCATCGATTGTCCTCGGCACGCCCCGTTTCGATAGAAGCGACGGGGCTGCAACGAGAACCATGTCGAGATCCGCGAGATGCCGAACAACCAGATCGGGTTGCACGACCTCCCCGACCCTGAAGACGACATCGTAATCGTCCCGGATGATGTCGACGAACCTGTCTGTCAACCCGACGTCCAGCGTTAGGTCAGGGTATTCCTCGGCAAACTTGGTGAAGATCGCCCCGAGAAACAGCTCTGACATTTCGACGGGCATACTGAATCGCAATCGTCCGGTTAGTCCGCCGCTACTTGATAGCCCATCGTCCGATGCATCGAGTTCCCGCAGCAGTGGACCGATCCGCTCGAACAGCATCTGCCCGTCGGGGGTCAGTATAAGGGCCCGCGTCGACCTGAGAAAAAGACGGGATCCGACCAGCTTTTCCAACCCACCGACGCTCTTCGAAATCGCGGAGGGTGATGTCTTCAGATCCCGAGCAGCCGCACTGAACGATCCAACTTCGACCGTGCGCACGAACGCGATCAATCACGCAGCGCTCACTGGACGAAACCGAGCTTCGCGAGGGTCTTGAGAGACGCCTTTTGGTCAGCGTCGGCCACCTGGACGCCAACTATGCCTAACGTCTCCGGACAAAACAGACGTCCGGCTGATCCGCATACGGTATGGGTTGCCGATCCCGCACCCGTTGAGCGAGGGGCAGGCCGGACAGTCGGCCTCCGTGCTGGCAGTCAAGACCGGTTGAAGGGAGGCCTTCTCTATTCCGCAATCGTGAATAGCTCGATCGGATCGGCAAAACCCTTCAGGCGGTGAAATTTGGTGGAGAGAATGTTGTCGGCTCCGGAGCTACGACGGAACATGTCCGACATGAGAAGCGACTTTCCGAGCCCCCCGCAGGCAGTCTGTATCCTGCTGAGCAGATTGACGTCCGAACCGATGACCGTTAAATCCAGCCTCCGTCCGGAGCCGATGTTCCCATAGCTCACCTTGCCATAGTGCAATCCCACTGTTGCTTCGACGCGGGCACCGTTCTGTTCGAATCCAGCAAGATTGGCGAAGATCTCCGCGGTTGCTGCCAACGCGCGTCGACACGCAACCACAGCGTCGGATGTCGGGAAGAATGCAAGTGCCGCATCCCCCATGAACTTCAGCACTTCCCCGCCGTTGCTCGTGATCGCAGGGATCACCGCATCGAAGTAGGCGTTGAGAAGTTGCAGCACCTTTTCGTCAGGCAGGCGATTCGAGAGTTCGGTGAACCCCTTCATGTCGCAAAGCAGAAGTGCTGCCTGCATCGTCTCGATCTCGCCCTGACGGATTTTGCCGGCGAGGATTCGTTGAGCCGTCATCGGCCCGATGTACGTATCGAGCAAGGACAGCTCGGCGTGACGCATGACCCGCATTTCGCAGGTATTGCGCAACGAAGGCAGGATCCGCTCGATGACACGGATTTCGGACAGCGTGAAACCGCCTGGCCGCTTCGTCCCAAATCCCGCCGCACTCACCGGTCCGTCGACGTTGCAGAGCGGCGCAATCATGAGCTGGACCAAATTCCGTCCCGCAAACACGTCGATATGCTGCCATGGAGACTGTCGGTCGCCCGCATCAACGATCATCGGCTCACGTGACTCCATCACCTTGACCAGTGGGCTTGAGGCGAACTCGACCTTGATCCCGTGATCCCTGTCATGGATCTCGACGGGTTCGGATGGAGCCCATGCGACCGTTCGGCCGAGGATCTCGGGATGAAGGGTCATCAGATGGAGCGTAAGTCTGTCGATAAGGAGGCCGATCTGCCGTAGCCTGAGACCCAGACCCGCAACCAAGCCGGCTTCGTCGATCGAATGGCACTCGTCGCCGGCGAGCCATTCCAGGATGGCAAGGATGGAGCCAGGATCGACATTGGGGCCGACGCTCCCGCGGTGTCTCCGGGAAATCGGTTCTCGTGTGATCGTGTTCATTGTGATCTCCTTGAGAATTGCTGTTCAGTGTGCGCCGCCGCCAGACATCTGGCCGCTTGGCTTTTTGAGGAGAAGCGTTGCGAACAAAGCAACGACGAGGCCCGCGCCAAGCAGAAAGAACGCATCGCTGAAAGCCATGACGTTGGCCTGCCTACGCACGCTGGATGCAATGGCGACAATGGCTTTATGGGTGGCTGTGGCCTGGTCGCTGACGCCGTGATTCATGAAGTACTTTGTCAGTTTGGCGACGCGATTTCGTGTGGCTTCTTCGAAGATGCTGATCGAGTTCGTGAGGATGTTCGAATGGAACTGCTCACGCTTCGATATGAAGGTCTGAAGCGATGCGATCCCGACCGCGCCACCGAGGTTGCGCATCATGTTGAACAACGCCGATGCGGAGCCTGCATTCTCCTGTTCGATGCCAGCAGTCGCAACGACCGAGAGCGGCGCGAAGACAAGGGCTTGTCCGATGGCACGGATGACATTCGGCCAGAAAAGCTGGTCGGCTGCATAGTCTCCGGTCATGTGGACGTTCATGAAATTCGAGGAAGCGAACAGTGCGAAGCCCACGGCGATCAACAACCGGACATCGATCAGCTTCATCAGCTTGGGAACGAGTGGAATGAGAATAAGCTGCGGGATACCGGTCCAGGCAAGCACCATGCCGATCTGTTCGGAATTGTAGCCCTGGATTCTAGCCAGATAGATCGGCAGCACGAACGCAGACCCATAGAGCGCGATGCCGAGCATAGTGTTCGCCAAGATACCGAACCCGAAGTTACGGCGCGCGAGGAGCCTCAGATTCAGAAGTGGGTTAGCGGTCTTGAACTCGATGATCAGGAAAAGCGTCAGAGAGACTCCGGCGACGATCGAGAGCTTGACGACGAACTCGGATCCGAACCAATCTTCCTTGTTGCCCTCCTCCAGCACCGTTTGAAGGGCGGCAAGGCCGATCGCCAAAGTGGCGATGCCAGGCCAGTCCCCCTTGGCAAGCAAGCCCAGGTTCATCGGAGCTTCGTCGAGTGAGGCCCAGAGCAGAGCGACCATCAGCAAGCCGGGGACGAGGTTCACGTAGAAGATGAATTCCCAGCCGTAATTCTCTGTCAGGTATCCGCCAATGGTCGGCCCGATCGCTGGAGCGAACGTGGCCGAAAGCGCAAAGAGCGCCAGTCCGATCGGTTGCTTCGGCTTTGGCAGCAGCGTGATGATGATCGTGAAGGCCATGGGGATCAGGACTCCACCAGCAAAGCCCTGGATGGCACGGAGCACGATCATCTGTTCGAGGTTTGTGGCGAACGCACAAGCAACGGAAAAGACCAGAAACAAAATGGCGTTGGTCAGGAGATACTTCCGGAGGGAGAAGACCTGCGCGAGCCAGCCGCTGAGGGGGATGACCACGATTTCCGCAATGAGATATGAAGTCGAGATCCAGCCGCCGTCATCCTTGCCCGCCCCGATCGCGCCCTGAATGTCTGCGAGCGACGCGTTGACGATCTGGATATTGAGGACGGCCATGAATGCGCCCAAGGTCGATCCGACGACCGCGCACCACGTTCGGAGAGGGCTCATCCCGGTTTTGGCGGATTGAGACGATGCGGCCTGCGGCGGCTCTTTGTTGTTCGCTACGAGCTTAAGTGTAGCCATGACATTGCTCCTTCCGCAGTCGCGGAATCTTCACCACGGTATTTCTGTGATCGGAAAAGACAGAGGGTTACCCGCCAGCGCCCGTTACTTCGCTTCCGAGAGCCGCGCGAGTCTTGTGTTGATTTCCGGCTCTACGGACATTCCGGACCGGAGCTGAGCCGCGCGGGCTTCGTCATCGATGATGATCTTCACCGGGATTCGCTGGACGATCTTTGTGAAGTTGCCCGTCGCATTGTCCGGGGGAAGCAGGGAGAACTCGAGGCCGCTCGCTGGCGAGACGCTGTCCACGTGCCCTTTCACTTCGAGGCCTGGAAAGCTATCCACCTTGATGTCTACCGGCTGCCCCGCCCGAACGTAGGTGAGTTGCGTTTCCTTGAAGTTGGCAACGACATAGACTGAATGCAGGGGCACCACCGCCATCAACTGCGTGCCAGCGGTGACATACTGTCCAACGCGGATCGAGCGTGCGCCGACTGTTCCGTCGACCGCCGCGACGATATTCGTGTAAGAGAGGTTCAGTTCGGCCTGTTGTGCGGCCGCGGCGGCTCGTTCCCGTTGAGCGACCGCCTGGTCGCTCTCGCTCTTTAGAACCGGCACCCTGTCGTGCGCGGCAATCAACACAGCCTGGTCGCGTTGGACTGCGGCGGTCGCCTGATCCATCAGTGACCGGCTCTGTTCCGCACGCGATTGCGTGCCCGCCCCGGTGCTGATCAGGCGCGTGTTTCTGTTGGCCTCGGATTTGGCGAAGACGAGCGAGGCATTCGATGCATCGACCGAAGCCTGCGCCTGGCCGATGACCGATTTTTGTAGTTCGATCTGCGCGTCGATATTCGTGATAGCGGCATCAGAAGCCTTTACTTCAGCCCGCGCCTGGTTAAGTGCCGCCTGGAAGTCACGATCGTCGATCCGCGCAAGAACCTGCCCTGCGGTTACGGCGTCGTTGTCATTAACGAGCACCTCCTTGACGTAGCCGGCCACCTTCGGAGCAACCGTCGTGTAGTCTGCCTTTACATAGGCGTTATCGGTGGACTCGATAAACCGGCCGACGGTCCAGTAGTGGTGCCCGAAGTGGACGCCATACGCCCCTCCGGCTAGCAGGACCACGGCAAGCACACCCTTCTTGATGGCAGATTTCCGGCGGGGAGCGGCAACAGGCGCGGACGAGATCTGTTCGGCGGGATCGTCTCCGTTTATGCCGGGATTCGTGGACTCGAATTCTTCCTTGCGGGGTAGTTCAACCATTGCAATCTCCTGCGATCATCGCTCGCGAGCAATCTCTCAGGTCTTAAGTGCCCTATGTCGCAGCGGTTGATAATTCCCCTATCACTTTAAAGATTATCCGCTCAGAGTGGATAATCTTCTGATCTCTTCTGCTCGGCCGAGGCTGAGGACGCGCGCCACTATTTGATTTTCGTTGATCACCGGCCCGGACGAATTTGGGCGCGCGGCCGAACCAGGCTGATAAAAAGGGCCGTCGTCTAAAGGCTGGCTGATGTCGAACAGATGCACCCGCGCGGCCGGAGCACAAGCCGGGCCGGCGCGGGCGCGAGATGATCCGACCTCCTAACGGTACTGAAAACCGAGGTCTACGTCGGCGACGATACAGGCGGTGAGGCAGCGATCGACTAGCTGTTCAAACGCATGCAGTCGTCTGGTCGGCCCTAACCCAATAACGGTCAGTAGTCCCAGAAGACTGGCACCCAACGAAAGCGATCGCCGGTGACCGCCACATGGCCGACGCAGGGGAACGGCAGATGAGTGGCCACCAGCAGTTCCCCGTTCGCCGCCAACTCCTGCAAGAGACGCACCCGGACGCGGGCTGCCTCCTCGGGGTCATGTTCGAAGCCATTGTACCAGTCGGGGTGTTCGAACCCGACCGCGAACACGGCGTCGCCGGCGAAGGTCAGTCGTTCGCCGCCGGACGCCAGGCGGACCACGCTGTGCCCTGGGGTGTGGCCGCCGGTGCGATGGACGACTACCCCGGTGCCACCTCGTATTCCTCATCGAATAGCCGTAGCTGACCACGGTATTCCTTCGAGAACTGCTTGGCGGCCGCCCGAAGCGCATCCGGGAACCCCGGCGGCATGGAGACGTGAGAAAAATCGGGAGCTTCCCAGAACTTGATTTCGGCGGCCGCCACGTGGATGCGCAGGTCCGGACGCAGGCTGTCCTTCACCCCGTCGATGAGCAGCCCGCCGATGTGGTCCATGTGCAAGTGGGTAAGCACCACGTCGGTCACGGACGCAAGATCGATGCCGGCGGCCTCCAGCCGCTTGATCAACTGACCGGCCCGCGGCAAGTTCAGGTCCGGGTCCAATCCTAGCCCAGCGTCGATGAGTATGGTCTGCTCGTCGCTGCGCACCACGACCACGTTCAGCGCCCAATCATAAGCGTCCGGCGGCAGGAACATGTCGTCCAGCCAGGCAGCCCGGTCCGCGGCGTCGGCATTGTGTCCCAACATCTTGGTTGGCAGCGGCAACACCCCGTCGCTGACCACCAGGACATCGATTTCGCCGATCCGCAGCGCGTAGCGCGATGGAACCAACTCGCCAGTTCCTGGCTTGCCGAGATGAAAGGTTTTTTCCAAGCTGCTATTTGGCTGCTGCGGATTCATACGGGGTTTTGTTTCTGCCTGCGACATGACGCGCTCCTGTTTTGCGTGAAGACTAGCCTGTCACTCTCCACCCGGCAGGACGCTGATGTCGCATACCGTCATGGATCCGGCGCTCGAACCTATGTTTCTGAAAGTGTCGCTTTCGAGTGCTCCTTGGTGGCGGCTCCAGCAACCCTACAACCACCCCTCAAACGCCTGTAATCCAAACTTAGGTTTGGGATTGGCCGCTAGCCGCAGACGCTGGGGCAAGACTAGAATCGGGCGTGGCTAGCGCCCGTTTGGCGTTGATAGCCAGGCCAATGATGACACCTTTAACTGTTAGGGCCGAACGAACGCAGGCCTGCGTCAAGATCCCAGGACTGTGCCGACGCATGATGGGAAGCCGACTTGACCGTGCCACACATGTGCGTTTGATTCAGCCGAACGACCATCCGGATGACTGGCTATGTCGCCGCGCGCCGGCCGTATCGGCACGGTCATTCCTCGCCTTCCCGGCAGCAAAGGTTTAATGGGGCTAAGCAGCCATTTCCGCTGTCCGATCCCACTAAATTTTGTGTATGCGCAGGGCCGGGAGACACCTCGCTCAAAGCGTCCGGGTTCGACCGAAAGTCCGAAGCAGAAGGTTGATCGAGACCGCGACTTTGTCAATGTCACGAACGTCCTGGGAGTAACGTCCGGTATAAAGCTTGACGATCATCTTATCGCGGGCCGAACCGCTAAGATCGAAATGAAGGTGCAGGTAAAAGGCCTCCGTGTCGCCTACGCGAGCAATGCTCCTTCGTCTTTGGGTGACCATCCTTAATTCCGTTTTGAAAGGCGAAAAACCCTCGAGCGACAGCGTGACATCGGCGGATGCAAAGCGCGTCTCCGGCGGCACGGCAACGACTGCCTTGTCGAGCGCCAGACTGACCATGCGGCCGGGAACGCCGTCGACGTGAACCGCTTCATCAAGTTTGAACGCATCGAAGAGCCGCCGCGGTTTCTCGAAGCAGATCAAGGACGCGATAGCGAGAACGAGAATGTTGATGCCCGACCAGCAAGCCGCAATCGGTGAGAACTGCGCCTCGACATGCGAGGTCTCAGGCACGATATTGACGACAAGACCGATGGCCGTCGCCGATATCAACACCGCTATCCAGGCAAGGCTGTATGCATCATATCCAATCGCATGGTTGCCGCTGCCCTTCGGGGTCACCCTGAACGGTTTGCCGAAGGGACGTACCACACTGGAAATGACAGTTGGCAACATCCGAAACGTCGCAAAAGCTCCGACTGCACTCGATACGACGGGCAAATATCGCGTCGGTGTTATCCAGAGCATCAAAAGGAAATAGGCCGTCAGCAACGGCACCTGATTGGAGATATAGTCCGCAGCATTGGTGAAGTAGAGCGGCAACAAGCCGAACCAGAGATATATGATCGGGATGATCAATATCGTAAAGCGCACCAGATACTGCACCAACCACGACAGCGGAAGGAACATGATGCGTTGAAAAAGTGACAGACCGGGGCCGCGCAGTGGGCCGTTGTGGAGATAGAGTGTTTGAATTCCCCCCTGGCACCAGCGCTCGCGCTGTACGAAATAGCCAGTCAAATTCTCAGCGGCCAAACCCATCGACAGGCGCTCATTCAGGTAACGGGTTTTGTAACCCTTGTTGAGCATGGAAAGGGTGGTCAACAGATCCTCTGTGATGGATTCCGTCGGGAAACCCCCAATCTCATCGATCGCCTTTGCCGAGGCGCTCCGTCGCCAGTCCAACTCCTCGCGCTTCGACTTCATCGCCGACCACCGCGGCATGTTCTCGCGCCTCGGCCTGACCGAAGCGCAGGTCGACCGCCTGCGAGACGAGTTCGGGATCTACATGGTCGGCGATTCCCGCTTCAACGTCGCGGGCCTCAAGGAAGACCGGCTCGATGACCTCGCCAAGGCCGTGGTTGCGATACTTTGAGGGAAATTTAAAGCAAATGAGGGCTGGGCAATGGACCTGACCTACGTCCCATGGCACGCTTCGTTCTCGGGATCTTTCAACACCTATTCAGCGATTGAAGCGCGCGACCAGCGTCATCAACTTCTCTTTTCAAGCCATGCGAGCGCTCGTTCTGGTTCCCCGAGACCGAAAAACGCGGATTTTGGGGTGATCGAAAGAGCCGGCGGGGTCCGGAATTGTCTTCAGATAAGCTGCTGTCTGTCGCAACCGCAATGCGCTCGATCGATTGATGATGATTGGCGACGGTGCGAGCTGATTTCGTCGGCAAATGCAAGATCGATCAAAGACGCGATAACGTCGCTGGCGAATGACATGTCCAATGTGCTCGCCAGAATGGCGGAATAGGCGCGAAACAAAGGAAAGGTCGCCCATCCTGCGTTCGTCTTTTCCAATTGGCCAATTCTTGGCCTGTTGCGTATCCTGAACCTCACGGAGGAATTAGTTTCGCTGAAGGCCTGAAGCCATACTCAACTAGTGCCGCGCCACAGAGATTATGACTCTTTGACGGGGTAAGCTTTGCGGAGCTTTTGGCGGGCTTTTTCGGTTGTGAACATCCATTGGATCTTTGCGCCATTAGCGTTGCGTTGCTGCTCCCAGGCTGCGACTTCGGCGATTATGGTGTCTTTATTGTCGATACGACGGTCGAGGCATTGGCTGCGCAGGACACCGATCTCGATCTCGACCATGTTGAGCCAACTGGCGTGCTTGGGCGTGTGGTGGAACTCCAGTCGCTTCAGCACCCTTCGAGCCTCCGGGGCTGGAAATGCGTCGTAAAGCGCCCCGGCGGAATGGGTGGAGAGGTTGTCCATCACCACGCGGATGATCGGGGCGTCGGGATAATCGACGTCGACCAGTTCGCGCATGCACTGGGCGAAGTCTTGGTTGGTTCGCCGATCGGTGACCTTCACCCTGCGCCAGGGCTGGTGGGCGTCCATGAAGACAAACAGATTGACCGTGCCGTTTCGGCGATACTCGCAGTCGTAGCGTTCAAGCTGGCCAGGCTTGGCCGCAATGGGCTCGCGCACTTCGCCGATGAGTTGGGTCGGGCTCTCGTCGAAGCAGACCACGGGCCTTTGTGGATCAGGCGTCTCTGCGTAGAGGTCGAGAACATCCTCCATGCGCGCGACGTATTCCCCATCGAGCTTTGGGATGCACCACATGTCTTTGCGCCAAGGTTTGAGATGATTCTCAGCCAGCCGGCGACGTACGGTCTCCGAGGACAACTCGTCATGATCGGTGAGTCGGACCATCTCATCGGCCAGAAGCTCCAGGGTCCAGCGGGCTCGCCCGGGCGGCGGCTTTGAGCAGGCGGTCGCCACCAACAGCGCCTCCTCCTTGCTCGATAGCTTGCGCTCAACACCCGGGCGCGGTTCTTCACTGAGCGCGCCTTCCAGATTGGCTTCCACAAACCGGCGCTTGGTCCGGTAAATCGTCGATCCGCTGACGTTCAAGGTTGCCGCGATCACCTCGTCGCTGAAGCCTTCGTCCGCCGCCACCAGGATCTGGGCGCGCTTGATCTTGCGCGACGCATGGCGTCCCCCGCTCAACAAAACGGCCAGTTGATCACGTTCCGATTGGCTAAGCTCTACGTGAAACTTTATATTCATCGACACCTCCTTCAGCGCGGAGACGCAGATGAATCCGAAAATGAGTCCCTCACTTGACCCGCAAGCCGCAACGGCAAGACATGGCCTTACGCAAGTCCAAGGCCAGTACCTGGCCTTCATCTACGCCTACAGCCGCATCTTCAAACAGCCTCCGGCCGAAGCCGACATGCGTCGCCACTTCGCCGTTACGGCTCCGTCTGTTCACCAGATGGTGCTGACCCTCGAGAAGGCAGGATTTATATCCCGCGTGCCAGGCGCAGCACGCAGCATCCAACTTCTCATCCCACCAGAAGACTTGCCCATTCTACGATAACCCAACCCGTCATAATCTCTGTGGCGCGGTACTAGCTATCCAAAACATAAGCGAGCGCAAATCATGTATTATTAATAATCTATGTAACCTAGCGTTTTGCTAACACCACTTGCCAAAGAACCGTACTGGTTGCATGTTGAGATGCTATTTAACTTTGAGAGAAAATTCATGGCGACAGGTACGGTAAAGTTCTTCAATGCAGACAAAGGCTTCGGGTTTATCAGCCCTGACGGAGGAGCCAAGGATGTGTTTGTTCACATTTCGGCGCTGCAAGCGTCTGGAATTCAAGCCATTCGTGATGGCCAGAAGGTTTCATTCGATATGGAACCGGATCGGACGGGCAAGGGACCGAAAGCTATTAATATCGAATTGGTCTAGGGGGTGCACTGTTTGGTCAGTATGACGTAACCCGCCTCTAGCTGCGAAACCTCGGCAATGAGGTTTCGCCGGTACCTTGCCGAGCACGCTCCAGATATGCAACTGGATGCCCTCGGTCGGGTTGCTCGCATACGAAGCCCAGCAGTCTCTTTTCGTTTGGATTGCAGCGGTTCCTTTTCCGGTCAACTGAACAGCGGTCGGAACGGTGGTTGCTTTGCCGCCATCGTGGTGCTTTTGCTGAATTCAACAAAAAGCTAGGCACTCCGACGCACCCTCTGCCTGAAGTTGAGGGACCGAATGGTTGTTCGGCGGGGGCCGGTGGCTATCCGAAAACATCCACCCGGGGCTAAAGGGCGCGCCTGAGCCGGACCTCAAACCGATCTGAAAGGCTTGAAGTCACTGTCTTGCGGCACCTAACGGGGTTGCTTTGTGCCGCAAGTCGTATGCGCTCAATACTTGATGTCTCTGCCCGTCTGACGCCCCGTTTGCTTAGCGTTCCGTTTGTCCTGTCGGCACGCGGCGTTGCTTTTGTCGTTAGCGGAGCGGCACGCCTGCTTTGTATCGCGCGCACCCTGGCGGGTGTCTTGGCGGACATCACGCGCAGCCTTGCGCTGTTGTCCTTGCTCTGTTGCCAAGGACATAGCTGGCGCGCCTGCGAGGAATATCGTAGCCATCAAGGCACTGAATAGAGGCTTGAATCCGAACATTGTTCGTCCTCCCGTTGAAGCGGCCACGATTGTGGCCTCATGCCCATGGTGGCGGCCTCATGCCGCCACCGTCATACCGTCTGCTACATTTTAGAGACTGCTTCTATTGCGCCGGCCACCGTAGAACTGGCGTTGTTCTTGCAATAGTCGGCAATCTTTTGCGCATTTGCATGGGCTTTGTCACCGTCCACCATGCCATCTCCAGCTTTGCCATGGACATATCCGTTCACCCACATGGCCACGCCAATAGTCTTGGCTGCAGGCATGGCACCGACTTCCTTGCAGGTGGGCTTTGACATGTCCACGTCTGCAGCCAGCGCCTGGCTAGCCAAGCAAAGACCTGCAGCTGCGATTGCGATTGACACAAACCGTCTCATGGTACTGTCGTCCTCCCAAACAGCCTCGCCCTTGGCCAGGACGAGTGCTCGTGCATGTGTGGAGTTTTGTTTGGAAACCGCACCGAGCCACGATCAGGACCGATCACGGCAGGAACCGACAGTTTAGAAACAACTAATAATAGCACGATGCGGGCGAGGATGCGCGTTTTTTATAAAGTTTTCGCAAGGCTACGGGTTATCCGCTGCATCAACGTTAGGCCTGACGAGAGTGCTTTCCTCCCTCAGGTGAGCTGGGGTCAGGACTTCGGGAAGATACGCCCCATCGTTCGAGTTCGTCCCTTCCCTGCAACACCGAAATGTCGCAGTAGCTTTGGGCCACTCAACGAGCCGCAGGACCGATAACGCCCTAGACGTCGGCCAACGGTGAGACGACTCCGATACGACAAACGCCGTCGACTATGGCTGCTTCGGCTAGCTCAGCAGTTATACACTCCGGACGCACAACGGCGTGCCGAGCGCCGGGCCACGCCAGCGACGCTGACCGGCGTCAGCGGACGCCCTACCCTCGCCTCCGCCGTCGAGACAAATCCATGGACGCCGAGGATCGAAAGTCCCTCGCCCGCGTCGAGCACGGTAAAGCCCGTGCCCGCAGCCACCAGCAGAATTCCCAGTTTCCTCAATAGGCTCATTGGCCACCTCCTACGGAAAAGTGTGCGGGTAGTTCGTCTATATCCTTCAGCTCCGCGAGGTCGGCCTTCTTGGCACCGATTGCATTATCGAAGACGAAATCATCAGCGGTAACCCCAGTGCCTGTTTTCCAATCTCTGATCTGGATGCTGTACTGCGGTGCCTGATCGACCTTATTGGCAGTGATCACATACCGGCAGGGATAGGGGTGCTCGCCCTGGGCGATCCATATCTGCCAATCGACCTCCTTGGCGCGGAACGCGAGATGATCGCATTCGGTGCCGCCGATCACGCCGCTGCCGAGATCCTTCACATCGACCACGTCGGCGATCAGTTCGTCGTACACTTTGGGAAGCAATAGGTCGGCGCCGGGAATGGGTTTGTGAAGCTTTTCCCTCAATTCGTCGACCAGATGTTCAACCGTACCGGGCACCTCCACCTGAGTGTAGAGATTGAGGTTCTTGCCGAGCACACTGAGCGTCTTTCCGTCGAAAATCATCTCGATATCGGCAAACCCGCCGGTCCGCGCGACCCGGATCTTGTCGGGCCGCCTGATTTTAATCTTGCCCGAGCTCGCAAGCAAGATTTTCTGGTGGTCCTTGGTGACGACCTCGAGATTGCTGTCGTATCCGAATGAAATGGTCTCCTGCGCATCCAGATAATCCGACATCGCCTTGAGCAGGCCCTTGGCTTCCGCCTCGCCGGCGCCGGCGTCCGGCGGTGCTCCCAAAACACAGATCAGCGCAAGCGCCGATAAACGCGCAGCCGCAGTCGACCACATGACTTTTTGCATTATCCTTCTCATGGAAGTACGCCTCCCTCCGCTTGTTATTGACTGATAACGATGGCCTGCTTCTCACAGCCGGTTTCAAATCGGGCTTGGTCCAATTCCAGCAGCAGGCGGCCGGCCCGCAAGGCACAATAGTGCGGCTGCGCGGCCTCGAACCGAGACAATCTGGACCAGAACCTCCCCAGACGTGCCGCCTTTCGCATGACACTAGTCTTTCACTTCTTGGGTGCGGTTTTCGACGCTTCGAATGCGTCCCTGTAGCCGCGGGCAATCGTGCGCACGCCGCGCCCGATGTCTTCGTACGCTTCGTCGGGCAGGTTCGCCAAGGACACGCGCAACGACCAGTTCGGCGCCTCAAAGCCGCCGCCGTTCAAAAGCACGATCCCATGTGCCTCGGCCAAGCGGAAAGCAAGATCGAGCGGGTGGATATTCTTCTTGAGGTATTCGACCGCTTCATCGCCGATATTCTTGCGAGCCCAGAACTCAAAGTCGATGAGGCCGTAGTAGGCGTCGAAGTTCGGGTTCGCGTCGACCTTGAGAACCATACTGTCTATCATGGTCCGGGCGCGCCGATGGACAATCTCCTTGCAGGCGGCCTGATAATGCTTTTCTCCGTCCATCATCTCGCAGAGGGAAAAGAGGCTCATCATCACCTGCTGTGGAAGCGAGAGCCCCGCCGTATGGTTGAGGGCCACGTCGCGACTGTCGGCGACGATGCGATCGATGAATTTGACTTTGCGCGGCTCGAGCGTGAGCGCGCCGTACCGCTTGTCCAGCGCCTTCAAATCTGCGTCTGCCAATTTGGCGATCATCGTGTCGAAGATGTTTTCCTCGTGGACGGCGATGACGCCAAGCCGCCACCCGGTGCAGCCAAAGTACTTCGAATACGAGTAGACGCCGATCGTGTTCTGCGGAAGCTCACCGAGCAAGGAGCGGAAATCGTCGACGAAGGTGCCGTACACATCGTCCGTCAAAAGCATCAGATCCGTGCGCTTGGTCTTCACCAGTTTCGTTAGTTTGCCAATGGTCTCCTTGCTCAGCGCCATGCCGGTGGGATTGCCGGGATTGACGATGAAGAGCGCCTTAATCGTCGGGTCCTCCAGTTTCTTGATCTCTTCGTCCGTAAACTGGAACCGATTTTCCTGCGGTGCTCTGATATGCACGACCTTGAGGTCGTAGTCCTCCAGGTGCGTCATCTCCAGATAAGGAGTGAAAATGGGCGTCCCGAGCGCGATGGTATCGCCAGGATGCAGCAGGCGATTGGCCTTCAAAGTCTTGAAGATGTAGCACATCGCAGCCGTGCCGCCTTCGACGGCGTAAAGATCGAACTTGCCGGGCGGCCGCGGCTTGCCACACATCGCCCACATCAGATATTCGTGCACGATCCGCTCGTTGTGGACGAGCATTCTGTCCGGCACCGGATAGTTGTCGCCGATGATGGAATCGACGAGTTCGTGCACGAAGGCGTCCGGGTCGAAGCTGAAGGTCCTGGTTGCGAACTGCAGCATCGAAGACAGGAAGCCGGCACCCGGCATGTCGGCATGCTTTGTCAGCCACGACTCCAGCCGCGCCGCGATATCTTTCGCCTGCGGCATCCCGGCGAGTCCCGCCGGATGCTCCATCACCCGCCTGCATTCGGTGACGGCGAACTGCCCAAGCAGAAAAAAGCCCTCACGCGGCGTGGTGGCGACCCAGTTGGGATTGCCGCGGCCGGCATTCAGGAACGCCGACTGGGTGGTCTTTGAGGTGTTCCGGGCGAGCTGGATCAGCTCATCCTTAATCTCGAAAGGACTTAGAGCCTCGAACTTGTGTAGCGTAAGGGCGTCAGCCATGACCTGCTCCTGCTGTAGGAATTGCGCGAAAGGTCAGCCTTTCGCGGTTATGTCATCAACATCACGAGGACCATGCCCCAGGTCGTCAGCAATATGTTTCCGACAGCGTAGGTAACCGTGTAGCCGAGCCCGGGAATCTGGCTGCCGGCGCGGTCGTTAATCATGCCAAGGGCCGCCGTCGTCGTGCGCGCGCCGGCGCAGCAACCAAGCAGTATCGCTTCATCGAAGCGAAATACGTATTTCCCGACATACATTGCAAGAACCAGCGGCATGGTCGTCACAAAGACGCCCCAGAGAAAAAGGCTGAAGCCAAGCTCCCGCAGGCCTGCGACAAAGCCTGGCCCCGACGAGATGCCGACCACGGCTATGAATATGTTCAACCCGATGGAATTCATGAACCACACGGTCGACGACGGAATCCGACCAAAGGTCGGGTGTACCGAGCGGAGCCATCCGAAGAACAGGCCGGAAGCGAGCGCGCCCCCGGATGTGGACAGCGTCAACGGCACGCTCCCAACTCTGTAGACAAATGCGCCGAGCAGAGCCCCGATTGCTATTGCCGCGCCGATGAACGCCACATCCGCGACATCGGTCGCGCGGTCCGGATGGCCCAGCATCTTGGTCGCGGCCGCTATGTCCTGCGTGCGCCCGACGAGGTTGACGATATCGCCCCGGTGCAGCTTGGTGTCTGCAAAAATCGGAATATCCGTCGCGGTCGCTCCGCGGGTGATCTTTCGTAGGAAAACGCCGCGAGCGCCTTGGGCTTTGGCCAGCTCGGCCAGTGTCATGCCATCGACCTCTTTGCTGGTGACGTAGACATCGACACCTTCTATCGGCATCGCCAAGAGCTTGCGGTCGTCGACTTCTTCCGCCGTCGTTCCGATCAGATTGACCAACACCTCCCGGCGGCCGGCCACGGCCACGACATCGTCAGCCTGGATGAGGGTATCGGCAGTGGCGTCGATGATCTGTTGGCCACGGCGGATGCCCTCGATGAACACGCGCTGTTCGGGCAGCATTGCTTCCGCTTCATGCGCGGTCTTGCCGACTATCGGCATCCCTTCGCGGACGCGAAAAGCCCGCAATTCAAATCGGTGCCAGGCCGTTCCAGGACCGCCCAATTCCTTCTTTCCGCCATGCTTCTCCTCGTAACGCTTGCACGCGGCCGGCAGATCGATGCCAAGGAGTGCCGGCCCGATGATGGAAAGAATGATCGCGGAACCCATCGTGCCGAAGATGTAGGTGACGGCATAGGCGACCGGCATGGCGTCCAGCAGCGCCTTGGTTTCCTCCGGTGGAAGATTGAGGCGGTTGATGGCGTCGGTCGCGAGTCCCATCGACGCCGAGATCGTTGTCGAACCGGCATAGAGTCCAGCCGCTGAACCTATGCCATAGCCTGCCAGCCTTGCGCCGATGTAGGCGGCGGCCAGGCAGAACAAGCAGACCACCACGGAGAACAGGGCCTGCGGAATTCCGTCCTGCGAAATGCCGCGGACGAACTGCGGCCCAACCCCGTAGCCAATGGCGAACAGGAACATCAGGAAAAAGGTCGGCTTAAGCGGACCCGAAACCGTAATTCCGATCTGTCCGATGATCACAGCGGCAATGAGCGTTGCAGTGACTGCGCCGAGGCCTAAGCCCTTGTAGGTGAACGAGCCGAAGTAGTAACCGAAAGCGAGCGCCAGGAAAATGGCGATCTCCGGATAGTTTCGCAGCGTCTGAAAGAACCAATCGATCATGACGTCACCCATCCCTGTGACAGAGCATGTGCCGAAACGCGTAAGCGATTTTCGGCAGCATGCTCTTCTTTTTTATGTATTGGCGGTTTCAGATTTAAGGTCGACCTGGCCTAAAATCCTCCTGCCCTATGCTCTGGTCCATTACTCAGGCGGCGCGCTTCGCCGACTTACCGGTGCGTTTCGCGAGTGCTTCTGCACGCACCAGCCTCAGGCCTTCGGCAGCGTCGTAGCCATGGATTTCCTTCACGTCGAGCTTGCGCATGAAATCGATCGTCTCTTGGGTGATCACCTGCCCCGGCACCATGATCGGAAACCCGGGCGGGTAGGGAATGACGAAATTCGCGGAGACGAGATCGGGGCCCTCTTTCAGCCGCCGGTCAATCTCCCGATCCGCAAGCCGGATATATTCGCATCCGTCGGCATTGTAGGCGGAATAGAAACCGCCGCGAATGTCGCCTTCGTTCGTCCGTTGGCCGGCATCCGCCCGGAAGGCATCATGGAAATGCGAAAAGTTCGGCAGGTCCGGCACATCCGTCATGAGGCTTTTCACCCGCGCATCGAATTCCTTGCGAACGTTGGGACCGCTTTCGACCAGACGCTGAGCGATCTCGCTGCTGATCTCGACCAGGACGCGGATAAGATGAGCGACATCGCTGCGCGTATTGTTGATGTTCGACTGCAAGAGGACGGAATTTCGGGACGTCTTGTTGAGCTGTATGTTGTAACGATCCGCCAGGAGTTTCTTGAATTGCGTGCCGTCAAGTCCCGCGGTGCCGCAAACGAGCGTCATGCGCGTCGGGTCGAGGCAAAATTCATCGTCCTTGAAGCTGCGCCACGCGGCCACCCAGTTCGATTTGGGGTCAAGGAAATCGGTGAACCCACTCTCGCGGAACTGATCCGGCACCATTTTGTCGGAGCCAAGAACGTGGAAATATTTGGAGATCAAGGGGTGTCGTCCGATCGCTTGGCGGATTGCCAGCGCGATCTCGATCGCATTGTGGACGAGGCCATATCCCTCCAGTTCCATCTGCCTGCGCGCCACGTCGAGACTGGCAATCAATTGCTGGTTCGGGCTCGTGGAAGCGTGGGTGAACACCGCTTCGTGGAATTGTGCTTCCACCGTGTGGAACTCGACATCCTTGACCAGCAGCATCGAGCCCTGGCGTAGGGCCGACATCGACTTGTGGGTGGAATTCGTCTGATAGACGCGCAGCTTGACCTCTCGCGGGTCGGCAAGCAAATGCGTGTTCAGCAGCGTATCGTCGGACGGGCTCGCACCAAGCTCCGCCTGTTGTTTCTCGTAAGCGACAACCGACTCCGGATCGTGGATCCACGCCTCGATATCGTCGGCCGCACCCATCGCCGTGCGAGGACGCAAGAACGGCGAGAACCGCGCAAATCCGAACCACGCTTCATCCCACAGGAAGATCAGATCCGGCTTGATCGCCAGGCACTCTTCCATCACCCGACGCGTATTGTAGATATGGCCGTCGAAGGTGCAGTTAGTGAGATCGACCATCTTGGCGCGGTTCAGCCTTCCGTCAGCCTTCAGGTTCAACAGCGCCTGCTTGATGGTGCGAAGGGGAACCGCTCCGTACATCGAGTATTCCGTCATCGGAAACGCCTCGACATAGAGCGGTTGCGCACCCGCGAGCACCATTCCGTAATGGTGGGACTTGTGGCAGTTGCGATCGACGATCGCGATATCGCCCGGCCCCAGCAGCGCCTGAACCGCCATCTTGTTCGACGTCGACGTTCCGTTGGTCACGAAGAAGACGTGGTCGGCGCCGAACGCCCTTGCCGCGAGTTCCTGCGCCTTCTTGATGTTACCCGTCGGCTCCAACAGGCTGTCGAGGCCCCCGGTGGTCGCACTGCTTTCGGCCAGAAAGAGCGTCGGCCCGTAGAACTCGCCCATGTCGCGGATCCAGTCGGACTTGAAGATCGACTTGCCCCTTGCGATCGGAAGTGCATGAAACGTGCCAACCGGTCGCTGCGCATACTTCTTGAGATTGTCGAAGAAGGGCGTCTCATACCGCGCTTGCACGCCCTCGAGGATAGCCAGATGAAGTTCGAGCAGTTCCTCGACCGAATAGAAGATCCGGCGGGCCACTCCAGCATCGGCCTGGCCAGCCATTTCCTCGACCCGCCTGTTCACCATCAGGTACAAGTCGAGTTCCGGACGAACGCGCTTGAGAATCTTGGCCAACCCTAGGGGCGACGCGGTATTCGCTTCCTTAGAGTCGAGAGACGCGATCAGCGACCGCAGCACCGGCGCGTCCTGCCGCGAGCGCAGGGCAAACCCCTCGTTGATGACGGTGGCTGCGATACTGGGATTGAGAATTGTCGCGCAGAACGCATCTTCGAGACTGCCGACGAAGATGGGCTCGTAGATGAACGTATCCAGCGGGCGGCGAAGTTTGCGCCATTCGGTGCACAGCGCCGGCCAGGTCGATGCGGGCACCCCTGTGACAATCAACGTTTCGAAATACGGCCGGTGATGTTCCCGTGTGGTCAACGACGATGGCACGAGCTCTGGAAAGTTGTCGCGGATATCCTCGCCTGCATCCCAGTCGTTTGCGTCCTGCCGGAACGAGCGCGTCATCAGGGCCCGGACAATGCGGTTGACAAGGTGCGCCATGGCAGCGGCATTGTCCGCCACCGCATTTTCCCGCAGCGCGGACAGCAGCTGTCCGCCCGGATAAGCGAAATAGGCTTCCGTGATCGCCAGTTCTGCGAGCTCTTCTTCGAGCTCAGTTCGATCAAGAGAGCCGGCAAGCCACGCCTCGGCGGAATCTGCGAGGTCGCGCCAACGATCGGCCCTGGCATTCGGTCCTGAGAAGAATTGGTCTATCCGGCTAACTTTATGCTTCGGATCCTGCGACATAATTACCTCCGCCGAAAAAATCATCGCTGGAAAAGTAAGCCTGCCTGCCGAAACTCTACGTTGACCTCATATTAGCAACTACTACTCGTAATATTAGCAAAAATCTATGTTTTTTTGCGCCGTTGGGAGTACTTTCGCGCTGCTGAGGTTGTTGCGGCTTACCAATCGACCAAGGAATTGGATAGCTGTGGTGACCACGCTCGTAGGATCGCGATCAGCCTAACCCAACACTCGACGCGACAAGGAAGGTGCCGGACTTAAACCTCGGCGGCGATCACATCCTGCACCTCGGTCACGACCAGTGGAATGATGGTAAACGGCTTTTCGACACAGGTCGCTTCGGTAGTCATTCCTTTCACGACCTGCGCCCGTCATCATTCAATTCCGACCCGCGCGGCGGGGAGCCCGACTCATCGCTCGAATTCGCCGCTGTCCCCGCGACATCGGGCGAGATGCTGTTTCTCTGCCGAACCACCAAGTCCCTGCGTATCTGCGATACGTGCAAGTGCTGCGTCCTCAGGCAATAGATAAACCTTTTCGATCATCCGATCGAGTAGATCCCGTTCCAGTCGCAACGCCGGCTTCCGGGTTTCCGGCAGGACCGCGTCCAGATTTTCGATCATAGCGCGTAGCCTCCGAGCGATTTGAAGATTTTCCGTTCCGTAGATCCTGATCTCGCGGCAGGTCAGTTGCACGAAATCTTCCCAGTCTGGCGTCGGAAGCACGACGCGCAGGCACCCCTCGGCATCACGTATGTATTCGTTGCCGAGTTGGCGTCGGCCGACGCTGCGCAGCAGCCGATGCAGTTGATCGATCGCGAGTACGGCCGTCGTCGGGTCGTTTATCGCCTTCGAAAGGGCTTTGGAGGCGATGTCGACAATCACCCTGAAAGCGAAGGTTGGATCCTGCTCGATGGTCCGCTCTCGCCCGAAAGCGACAGTACGGCGAAGGTCGTGGTCGGGGACCGCCGCGGCACCGCCGTGGAGGCGGAACAGCGGCTGGCGTTGCGACACAAAATCACCGATGCGCGCCGAGAGTTCGATGATGCCGTCGGCCCGCTGCGCGCGGGCCGTTAGCGCCTTCACGTCGACGGCAAGAATGATGGCCGAAGAAGCAAGATGCGCGACGATGCGAGCAGGCTCTCCGAGCCGATGGTGCGGCGGAGATCCCTCCTCGTGCTTCGCTAGGGGAGCAGGGTAGACGAGGTTTAGCACCTCGAAGCCTTGCTCGGCGACGCGATGGATGATGCTGACGGGTCGAAGCAGCCGGGCTGAGTAGTCGATGAAATAGAGAAAGGCGGCCAGCGATGCCACGCCAAGAATGCCTGAAAACCATACGATGAATGACGGAGCGGACGTGTTTACGCGACTTATCACGCCGATCGCAAAGAGCAGCGTGAAGATGAACAAGCCCACCGTGAAGCGGATGACATTGTCGCGCAGAAGCGTGGTCGCTATGATCCGGGGCGTAAGCTGCCCACTTGCAATCTGTATGGCCACGAGAAGTGAGCCGAAGGTGAAGACAATGAAGGATAGCGCCAGGCTGATGATGGCTTGCATCGCCGCGACGGTGCCTTCGGTACCAAGGGGCCAACGCGGGACCCACGTCGTCCACTCCTCAAGCACTAGCGCCGTGCGAAAGAGTATCTGTTGAAGAACGAGTGCGAAGAAGGGCACGATCCACAATGATGATCGCAGATAGCTCCTGAGCGCGTAAAGCTTGTTCCAGCTCATTTGATCCTCTTCCCCCCTCGGATCCCACCCAGCGCTCAGGTGCCCGGCAATGTCGTTTTCTGTTCGCGCGTCAGGCGCCTACCTGAATGCACCGACGTGAAGATCACGTTCCGCCTCATCCGCGTCATGAGCAATACAGTCCTTTGGAGAACCACCAGGGCTCTGGTCTTTGTAGAGCCAGGGGCCCTTCCAATCAGCGCGCCGGACAGGCGGCGCCGACGGTATTTAGGAAAAACTGCGCTATGACATTCGATGAACTGCAATGCATCTTCTGTTTCGCGCCGGCGGTACATATCCTGACGGCCACAGCGCATTGATCATTTGCCGACCACTCGAAAACCTGCGGTCACCTCGCGGCACTTCAAATAGCAAAGAACCTTCAAGGTCCATTGAGTAAGGTTTGCACCCGCTCGCACGATGCCAGAAGATCACACAGCATGACGAATTCATTCGGGTCGCACGGCGCAGGCGCCAGACCGAACCAGTCCGACGCCTCACGTCTTGGCGCCCACACCAGCCGCTCCTCCAGAAGATAGACGCCGTAGACGACGTCAATGCCCCCGCCGGCGCCCAGGCTCAGACCCGGACGCATGCCATAGGCGGTCAATGCCGCGTTTAGCACGATCGCCACCTCAATCAGGGTCGCTCGATAGCCCGGCCGGCGTATGACTTCCGTCCCATGCACGCGCTCCAGCCAGGTTGCGCCCAGCTGGACCACGACCAGCGTGCGGTCCACGATGTGACGCAGATCCTTCAGCGTCATGATTTTCATGTATTTGGCGGGTTCCAGGTGGACGTCGACCGCTGCCGAAACCGCACCGCACCGACTGTGGCCGAGAACGACGATGGTGCGCAGGCTGTCCTTCAGATGGTCAACCGCATAGCTGAGACTGCCCATGACGTCGTCGCCCAAACCATTGCCGGCAGCCCTGACAACGAAGAGGTCGTTCGGCCCTTCTGAAAAGATAAGCTCCACCGGAACGCGCGCATCAGCGCAACCGACAATGGCTGCAAACGGCTGTTGTTTGGGCGCTGCGCTGTGCCCGTGGAGAAGGCCGACATCATGCGGGTCAACATCGATGCTCAACCTTGCCGGTTTAGAGGGCCCCACCCGACCAAGGAGTTCGGCGAAGGCTCGGTTTCCGCCCTCGAGCCGTTGCCGGGCAGCGTTTGCATCGGACGGTAGCGGCCTGTGAGCAGCGTCAAACGCGAACCGGTAAGTCACTTCGGCTGACCAGGTCGAATCTTGCTGCGAAAGGTCTTCGCGCAGCTTGCTTGCCATGCTGAAGTCTCCTGCGAACAGCGATCCGCTGTCGTGATGATCCGTGACTTTGCGATCGCATCTCAGACTAACGCTTTTACGATATCGTTTACGCATTGACGACGAACGGCTGCGTGCTGGTCGCCACGGAAAGCTTTCCCTGCGGCCCGCGTTTTCGCACAGGGATTTCCATGCTGATAGAGCAAGGCCCCTGCTTGCTCGTTTCTCTACTGTCGCACGACCTCCTGATCGCTATCCGTCATCCAGGCATTCAGCAAGGTGTAAGCGATCGCAAGGACCGTGGGCCCAATGAAAATTCCGAGGACGCCAAAGGCAATCAGACCACCGATGACGCCAGCAAGGATGAGCAAAATAGGAAGATCCGCCCCCTTGCGTATCAAGACCGGCCGGATGAACTGGTCCATCGTTCCCGCCACAATGGTGAAGACCAGCATCACGGTCGCCCACACGGCATCGCTGGAATAGTACATCCATATCACCACCGGCACCATCACCAGGCCCGGGCCAATCTGAATCAAACACAGGATGAAGATCGCTGCGGTCAATAACGCCGCGAAGGGCACGCCGACCACCATGAGGCCGATCCCGCCCACAGCAGTCTGCGCCACCGCGGTCACCACAACACCGAGAGCGACGCTGCGGATCGCCTGCCCGGCCAAGCGTACGGCCATTTCTCCTCGATCGCCCGCGAGACGCCGGCCGAAACGGACCGCCGTGGCAGCAGCTTTCTCGCCGCCCATATACATGATGGCCGCTATCGCCGTGGTCAGCAGGAAATGCAGGAGCATCGTGCCTAAACCGCCGGCGGCGGACGCGAACCATTGAGTCGCCGCACCAGCGTAGGGCATCAGCCTCGGGACCAGTTCCTGCAGCCGGGTCGACGCGAGTTTTGCCCACGCCTCGGTTGCGCGTGCGCCAACCAACGGCACGTCGGCCAACCAAGTGGGCGGCGGCGGCGCCTGCATGGACAGAAGAGTGCGGATCATGCCGCCGAATTCATCGATGTTGGTGACAATGACGCTGACAGCCAGCCAAAACGGCACGATCAGCACCAGCAGCAAGACCAATGTCATGATAAATGTGGCAAGCCCCCTGCTTCCGCCCACGTGGCGCTGCACCCAGAGCATCAGAGGGAACGTAGCAATCACCAAGGTCATGGCCCAGACGATTGCCGGAAGAAACGGCTGCATCAACCAAAAACTGGCAACGAGAAGGCTACCGATGAACAGCACCGCTAGCGTTATGCGCGTGAGGTCGTCCCGACGATCTTGAACCATTGCCTCCCCCAATACCCGTATTCCGATACTTATCACGTTCTCCTCCATCACCGGAGCACAATTCAGTCCGAGGCGAGCAAGCTCCATTGGCTCGCATCCAATCGATATTTCCCGGTCACACCTGCCACTTGGCTCGGTGCTCAGGAAACACGTGGTCCATCCAGTTCCGCATGCGCAGAAGAACCTTGGGCGGATACTCCGGGACGCTGGCGGATATTGTAGTGCGATCCAACGCCGAGCGGCGAGACGGCGCTGCTTCATCTGGCTGACAAAGGCAGGCCGTCATGCTCTTTGGCCGAGTTTCTGCCGCCGCCACGATGCCGCGAGGCATGCGTGAAGGCGGGCGTCACGATTGCAGTGCGCGCGCTCGTCGCGCCGGATGGAAAGACGACAACCTTTCCATGTCATGACTATTTGCGACAGAGACCTGCTTCCATGGTCTCAACAGGATGGAATAGCGCGCTGTTTTGCCAGTTGGAATATGGACGAACGCCGCATCTTGCGAGCCCACACCTCTACTCAGACCCGGCCGCCGTATGCAAATCTGGGTAGTAGCTATTGTCTTTACAACCATCGAGCCTTATCAATGGTCGCCCGCGGTCGGCAATACGCCACCGATCGCGGTGGGTAGTGCTCTTTCAGAGAAGGATTGCTTTCGTGGAACAGTTCCTGATGAACATCCTTTTTGAGTTTCTGGTTGCTGGCGAAAAAGCTCGCGACAAAGCCGAGCTCGCTGGAGCCGTCGAACGGGTGACCTGTCATTTGGGAATGGATCATTTTGCCATGGCGTTTCTGCCCCTGGCTCACGAGCGCCTTGACTCCTACTTCGTATGGGAGCGGTGGCCCCGCGGCTGGTTCGAACGGTATCTTGCGCTGAACTATTTCCACGCCGATCCTGTTGCCCACTATGTGCGGCAAACCGGCCAGCCGGCTGTGTGGTCTAAGGCGCTCGACAACCGTGTACTGAGTACTAAAGCAAGGAAAATTATGAGTGAGGCTGGAGAATTTGGCTTGGTCGATGGGCTCACCATTCCTCTGTATTCGCGAGTTGGTGTTAATGGACTTTTTTCCGTCGCCGGTACGCGCGAACCTATGACACCGCTGGAAGTCCAGCTTTTTTCGATTGTAGCTTCCACTGCTCACGCACGTTTGCTCGGATGGACAGCGCCCTCCCATCGTATTCTGCCGGAAATCTTCATCACAAAACGCGAAAGCGAATTCCTGAGCTTGTGTGCGACGGGAAAAACTGACCGGGAGATCGGCGAGTTCACCGGGCGATCGCAGCGTACAGTGCAGGCTCATATCCGGAACCTTCAAAAAAAGCTCTCAGCCGTGAATAGGGCTCAACTCATTGCCGAAGCGTTTCGCCACGGTTTGCAACGCTAAAATTAGGACATTTTACGAATAGATTTCGCTGATCACCGGTTGCATCCTTTGGGTATGCAGACGGAGGTAGTCATATGTTGCGGATACTATTCGAGCACGAGGATCCCGATCTCACGGAGCGCATTTGGGCGTTCCGGCATCTGCGGTTTGTCGAACAGTTAGGGTGGGAGGAACTGCGCCGCCAAGATCACCGCGAACGCGACCGCTTCGATACGCCTTCGGTGGTACATGCCGTTCTAGCGCTTCACGGCGAAGTCATTGGTTATTCGAGACTCGTCCCGACAATCGCTCCAAACTTCGCCGCCGAAGTGGCTGGCGCGCTTGGCATCGACCTTCCCAAGGGGCCGCAAGTATACGAATGGACACGATGCGCAACGGCCCTCGATGCGCCCTCAATCGCGGGCGTTGACGCATCAGACCTATTGATGACCGGCGTGCTGGAATGCCTGCTTCATCTGGGCGCACGACAAATCTTGTTTGTGACCTATACGCCGCTTGTCGCAATGATGAGGCGCAGAGGCTATTTGGTGCGCCCCCTAGCAAGCCTGCCGCTCGAGCGCGATAGACCTGTAACGCTGGCGTCGGCCGACATCTCGACTGACCTTCTTCACCTACACCGGAAAACCTACGGGGTGTGCGGCACGCTGCTTTCGTGGAGCGGCCCGCATGGGTCGATCGCGGGACGGTCCCCGGCCGCGGCATAAAAGGAGGGCCGACTATGGCCCGTCGCAGCAAATCGCTAATGGGTGCAGCCGACGCCCATCGCTTTGTTCTAACGACGGTGCACAATGAAACGTCCGCTTTGCTCAAAGCTGTCGAGGAAATTTGCCGCCGTTACCCACCGAACGATGACCTCTATTTCGTCCGGTATCTTTTGCGAATGGTCGTGTTGGAAACGCGACGGCACCGGCTGGACTAAGCGGCTCAAACCGCGCGCATGTTAAGACATCGTCTTAAAGTTCTTTGCAAACGTGAAATAGCTTGATAGGATACAACTTAGACGGATATCCGTCTTGGGGCGTCGAAACCCCATATTGATTGTTGTGCGCTTTAGGCGACGACTTCGCGACCATTATCGGTCGGGGAGCCTGTGGAGTATGCAAGAGGCGTTCGCGCTAAAGTCCACGGGGGCTGGTAATCAACGGCATTTCGAACTCCCCGGCTTCTGGTTGCCAGACGATCTGGCCAGCGGGAGCGCTTTTATGCAGCATATTGTTTCGGTCAGGACCAACGGGTTCGGTGCGGATACGAAGGACAAAACTAGCGGCGGGCATATCGTCGATATCGAAGTCGGGAAGCGGATCAAGAAGCGGCGGCAGCAACTCCGAATCTCCCAAACTGCCCTCGGCGTTGCAGTCGGCGTTTCGTTTCAGCAGATCCAGAAGTACGAGCGCGGCACCAATCGGGTCAGTTCCTCGGTTCTCTACCAGGTCGCGCACATACTCGGCGTTCCGATTGCGTATTTCTTCGAGAGCCTGCCCACAGCATCCTGCACAGATAATGCAGCACTGAGCCAGAAGGCGCTCCTGCGCGAGGAATTTGTCGCCACCGAGGAGGGTCAGCGCCTCGTCGATGCCTTCTTGTCTGTTCCGAAAAAGACGAGGCCGAAATTCATCGCGCTTTTGGCCAGTTTTGAGGCCAACGACTAATTCGAAAAAGCCATCGATCGCGATCGGTCATGGTATAGGACGGTATAACCGCCAAGAAGCGAATTCACTGTTCCGGTATCTTCCGCAAAGCACCGGGGGGCGACGCTCTATTCTTCGTGCGGCCGGAGTTTTGTCATGGCTTCTACGAGCGCCAAAAGTGACTCCACCGCGTCAGTGGGAAGCGATTCAACCACCTTGATGAGCTTTCGGCGCTTGTCCGCCTCGGCGGGTGTCTTTCCAAAGCGATAAGGAGCAGCTGCCATGATCAAGTCAATTGGTGAAAAATCCAGAACTTCGCTCAGGTGGATGAGCCGGGTGACGTGCATCTTCGTCTCATTGCGCTCGTAGCGGCCATAGACTTGCTCGTGCAGGCCGAGAAACGGCGCCACCTCAGCCCTGGTCAACCCGGTCCTGTCGCGTGCCTCCCGGAGCGCTTCGGAAATGCGGCGATCGAGCTCGCCAAGTTCGGGTGATCCCTCGAAGCCGGGACAACGATAGATGGCTTTATCGATCTCCGGATCGGTCGTCTCAACGAGACGTTTGTCCTCGACGTACTTGTCAAATTTTGTCGTCATAAAAGGCAGCCTATCATTGTCCTACCTCCCTCTTACATCACCCTTACCGCATCTGGCTACCGTGGACGGCTGCCAACCATCTGCGTGCGACGGACATCGGAAACAGGAGCACAGGTCAAGAAATGGCAGACGATATTCGACCGCAGCTCGCCAATCTGATTTCGCGTCATCGCGCCCTCGTCGTCGTGCTTGGCCCTATCGCGCGCCAGGCATCGCTGCGAGACCGCATACGCACGGATATCGGCGAGCTCAGCAACGAAGAGCAACGGCTGAGGGCTGACATCCTTGCCTGGTCACCAAGGAACGAACCGGAGGCCCGCGAGAAGCTCATTCACTTGGCGAGTTTTGTCGCGGCCACCGGCGTGAGCTTTGAGGCCGAATCTCTCGACGCAATTGTCAAGTCCGTCGAGCGCTTCTTTTAGCTGAAGGACGCTTCGCAGCGTCTCAATGCCTCAGGTCGAATTAGTGCCGTTCCATAGTCCCGTCCTGCGTGCTGTTGATATCGAAATAATACGGCTGCGCCCGCAACGGCCGGTCGACATCTTCGCGATATTCGCAACCGTTTCGCCCTGAATACTCCCGGGTAACGCCATCACGCTCAGTTTCTTGGTGATCGCTGTCGAAACGCGGCGGATGGCAGGATTCAACGCCGTGCCACGAGGGGTTATCCGCAAACGGAAGTGTAAGCTCGCTCTTACGCTCGGCGAGAAGATTCCAATCGGCGATTGGGCGACGCCCGGTGCTTGGATCGACGGCGTTTCGCCGCCATTCCGCCATGTCGACGTAGGTGCCCCATACTGTAATCCTTGCCATCAGCCATCAAAGTCATCCCCGCCTGATGACGTGAAAACACGCCTGACGAATGTCAGGCAGCGTGCCGGCTAGGTCATGTTTCAAAACGCAAGATGCGACGCCTTCAGTGTCGCAAGCTGCCGGCAGCGGCGAGCATCTCCGCCGCGTTTGGAAAGATGGAGAGGCTGTTGGGCCCGTCGCGCGCTTCAATTTGCACCCAGCGAACGATGCCGTCGGCGTCGATAAGGAAGTGTCCGACAAGTTGTGTGGGGTGGCGAGCGATGATCGCATGATCGGCTTCATTAAGCTCGAAGCCGTCCTTGGCGTTGAGCACGGGATTGGCCGCCATTGGATGTAGCGCTTCCGGCAATTCGCCCGTCGGGTTAATGCGAGCTGCTTCGAATTGCGCCATGCTTGCCCGATAGGGCCATGCAGGCTGCTCGCGGCTGTCCTCGGGCAGGAACTCGGCGCGCGGTACGCCGAAGGCCCGGTGCGTGGAGCAATCCTGGTCACATAGGAGCAAGGCCGGCGTCGGCCGGTGCCCAAAATACATGCGGGCGCGCTCCACCGGCGTGTTGATTACGGCAACAGTTTCCACCCCCGCCGCGCGCAGGGCAGGCTGTAAGCCACCGAGCTGTCCCACTTGACGCCGGCAGAACGGGCAGTGCAACCCGCGGAAGAAGGCGATCAGAAACGGGTGACCGTGGAGGCTGGCGAGAGAAACCGTGCCTTCTTGATTTGCCGAGGGAAGCGCGAATGCGGGTGCGTATTCCCCTGGTTGCAGCGGGCGTATCTGGTCTCCCATGGCATCTGTCCTTTGCCAGGTGTTCAGGTGAATGCTGGGCTTGATCCCAGTCCAACACCTAACACGCCACAGCACGACTCGCTATGTTCACGGAGTAAATTAGCGAACCCCAGACGTTTTGCGACGGCGGCAACGTCCCCTTTTTGGCACGCAATCCGGCCAAGGCCGCCTTCCGCTATCAGCCGCCCAAAGCGGTCGCTCGACGAGACGCAGTCATCCGCCCATTTTAACCATCCTCTGGTCATCCGAAACGCATGACCCATCTTCTCAGTCTCTACTTAGACAAGACCGACGAGCAAAGGAGGTCGACTTGCCGGGTCGCATTGAGGACTACGCGCTCATAGGGGATTGCGAGACCGCCGCGCTTGTGTCGAAGGATGGATCGATCGACTGGCTTTGCTTTCCGCGCTTCGACTCTCCTGCCTGCTTCGCCGCCCTCCTTGGCAACGAAGGCCATGGTCACTGGTCGATCAGACCTGCGAGCGAGAACCATGTGGTGAAACGCCATTATAGGGAGGACACGCTCGTTCTCGAGACGGAGTTCAAGACCGAAACCGGTACCGCGGTGGTTTGCGACTTCATGCCCTTGCGCGATAGTACAAGCGATCTGATGCGTCTCGTCGAGGGTAAGAGCGGCACCGTGACGTTCGACCTGGAATTCGTCCTTCGCTTCGACTACGGCCGAACCGTGCCATGGGTAACCAGCAGCGAGGACGGCACTATCACAGCGATTGCCGGACCTGACAGGCTGACCCTGACGTCGTCTGTTCCTCTGCACGGGGACGAGATGCGAACCGTGGGCACGTTTTCCGTCTCCGCTGGGCAACAGCAGTCATTTACGCTGACATGGAACCCATCGCACTTGGCTCGGCCAGCCGCGAAGTCCATCGATACTGCCTTACAGGACACCGAATCCTATTGGAGATCATTCGCGAAGAACTGCCCGCAGGTGGGCGGATGGACGGCGCAGGTCAAACGATCTCTGATTACGCTGAAGGCGCTGACATACATGCCCACAGGCGGCATTGTTGCCGCTGCGACAACCTCACTCCCCGAACAACTCGGCGGACCGCGCAACTGGGACTACAGATATTGCTGGCTTCGTGACGCCACGCTGACGCTTCTCGCGCTCATGAAGCTCGGCTACTACGAGGAAGCCGGCGCATGGCGCGATTGGCTTTTGCGAGCTGTCGCGGGCGCCCCTGCGCAGATGCAGATCATGTACGGTGTCGCGGGCGAACGGAACCTGCTCGAATGGGAGGTCCCTTGGCTTCCGGGTTACGAAGGATCTCGCCCGGTCCGGATCGGCAACGCAGCCTCAGAACAGGTTCAGCTCGACGTCTATGGCGAAGTCGCCGACGCGATGCTGCAAGCGCGCAAGGGAGGACTGCCGCCTCACCGCCGCGGGCGCGAGCTCGCAGCCGCAATTCTTCCCTTTCTGGAGAAGATATGGACAGAACCGGACGAAGGGATTTGGGAGGTGCGCGGTCAACGCCAGCATTTCACATATTCGAAGGTCATGGCATGGGTGGCCTTCGACCGTGCGGCGACGACTGCGCGAGAGGAAGCCAATCCAGAGGCTACCTTGCATTGGCAAGCGGTGGCCGATCAAATTCACGAAGAGGTCTGCCGAAAGGCATTCGACGCCGAGCTTGGCTGCTTCGTTCAGGCCTATGGCTCCAAGGCTCTCGACGCCAGCCTGCTGCACATTGGTATGGTCGGATTCCTTCCTCCCGAGGACCCGCGCTACATCGCCACCGTCGAGGCCATCCAACACAAGCTCCTGCGCGACGGCCTCGTGCTCCGGTACGAGACTCGTGAAGTGGACGACGGACTGCCACCTGGGGAAGGTGCATTCCTTGCATGCAGCTTTTGGCTGGCCGACGCGCTTGTCTTGATCGGCCGAAGGGACGACGCTCAGCGCCTCTTCGAAAGGTTGCTGTCACTTTGCAACGACGTCGGCCTCCTGGCGGAGGAGTACGATCCTCACGCCGAGCGGATGGTTGGAAACTTCCCTCAAGCCTTCAGTCATGTCGGACTGATCAACAGTGCGCTCAATCTCTCCCGAGCGGAGGGACCGGCGGAACAGCGGGCTGAATGAAGGGTCGCCAAGTCGCATTCAGTGGAAATTCTGGACCGGACTTTCAAGGTATCGATGTGAAGAGCCGGGACGAACATGTCCCGAGGTTGCACCGGAGATAGCTTCGGCCGATCACGCGGATCCGGACCACCTCCATGCGCGAACTCGTCTCCCTGCCATTCGGCAGCTTGAATTCCAGATCGCGGTCGGTCAGACCGGAGAAGTTGCCGGACAGATCGAACAGTTGCTGCGCGATGAGGGGAACGACGACGCCTCCTCAGAATGCGTCATCTACGCTCGCTGCAAGGTCAGTGTGCTCATCGGTCGGAGAAAACTTCGGGGTCTAGTTTAGGATGTTTGAATCTAATGCGCACCATGTCTAGCTTCCACCAGAGTATGCCAAACCACAGCGGCCAAGATAAGTGTGCCACCGGCAAAAGTCGCTGCAGGCGGACGTTCCGCGAAGAAGAGCCAAACCCACATCGGAGTGAGGACGATCTCCAACGTTCCGATAAGCGCAGCTTTCGCGGGAGGCATGCGTCTTGCGCCGGCGAGGAAGAGTACGAGAGCGATGGAGAAATTGGTTGCGCCAAAGGCAGCGAGTACGATCCAGTTGTGGAGATCGAGGGAGCCGACCGAGCCGAAGGGTGCAAAGATCGTGAGAGTCAGAAAAGCACTGACGATGGTGGGAGGGAGGCTCGGCACTCCTGGACTGATCCTAGGGATGACGATGATCATTGCAAAAGAGGCCGTCATGCCCAGCGCCAGCAGATCGCCAAGGCCAGCACCGCCTCCGATCGATGAGGCGACGATGATGATCACGCCAAGCAGGCACACGCCGCCTGCCGCCATCGTGCGCCTTGCGGCGCGCTCCGCCAGCAAGAGCCAGCCGAGAAGGGCCGCGATGAACGGAGCTGTCGCGTAAATGACCGCGACATTCGCCACGCTCGTTGTGTAAAGCGCGCCGATGAAACATGCCTGGCTGACGGTTTGACAGGCAATCATCGCGAGACCCGACGGGTGCACGACGGAGCGCCACTGTCGCTTCGACATTCCGCCCTCGAGGAAGAAGCTCGGAATGAGAAGGAACAGTCCCCCGAACAACGACCGCCACGCGATCGCCGTCCAGGCATCGGTCGTCAGCAGGCGGGAGTAGACGCCGCTCGCGCTCCAAGCGAGCGTCGCGGCGACGACAAGGATCACGCCCTTCTCATGCTCGCTGAAGCCGAGCGGGCGGGTGCCTGTTTGGAATGACATTGGTTTTCCCGAACCAGAGGTCTGATGCCTCTGTTTGCGCCTGTTCTTGACATCAGACAAACGAATAGTTGAGATAGCTGCCATCGGATTTTTTTGTGGCTCGCATGCGTCAACCCATCGAAAGCGATCTGCTGCGTACATTTCTCGTTGTCGTCGAGACATCAAATTTCTCTGCCGCTGCACAGGCCATCGGCCGGACACAATCGGCTGTCAGCGCGCAGATCAAGAAGCTTGAGGAAACGATCGGGGAGACCCTTTTCGAGCGCGGCGCGCGGGGGGTAATTCCAACACGCCTCGGCCTGCAACTGCTTCCCTATGCGCGCCGTGTGATTGACCTGCTGGATGAAGCGGCCGCGACCATACGGACCAAACCGCTCGATGGCCCGGTGCGCATCGGGATACCCGAGGAATACAGCCAGACCGTGCTGCCTGCCGCACTTGCCGCCTTCGCCGTCCGCCATCCAGCCGTGGAGGTTACGGTCTCCTGCGATTATACGGCGCGCAATCTCGCGGCCCTGGAGCGCGACGAGTTGGATCTCGCCGTCGTCTTCGACTGGAGCAATCAGGCGGCGGGCGAAATCCTCTGTATCGATCCGACAGTGTGGGTCACGTCCCAGGTTCATCGGCTCCACGACCTCGAGCCGCTGCCGATCGCCGTCTACCGCAATTCCACCTGGGCGCGGGATTTCGCCTTCCGATCACTGGAATTGCAGGGGCGGAAGTACCGTGTCGCCTTCGTTGCCGATACCAGTTCCGGGCTTAAGAACGCAGCCTCCGCGGGCCTTGCCGTCACCACGCTCTCGCGCAGCAACATCCCTTCGGGCTGCCGCGAACTGACTGCAGAGGAAGGATTTCCGCCGGTCGATGCATCCAGGGTGGTGCTGCGCCGAAATCCTTATCATTCCAGCGAAGCCGTGCGCGAACTCGCCGATATGGTACGGGACGCATTTCAGCCTATGGCTGTGCCTCCGATGCTGTGACCGGCCTCCGGAGGCGACGCCTTGTGTCGGAGGGGCTTTCAGAGAAACTGGCGCGATAGCTTCTCGTAAATGCTGAAGCCGAATTGAAGCCGGTCGCGGCCGCGATATCGGCGAAAGGCGCCTTGGTTTCGATCACCTTTCGCCGCGCTGCGTTCAGCCGCAGTGCCAGATAGTGGACGTGCGGCGGGGCGCCGGTGCTCTGCTGGAAGAGGCCCTGCAGGTGGCGCGCACTGATGCCCACCCTGCGGGCCAGCCGCGTCAGCACGATGGGCTGCTCGATATTTTCCTCCATCAGCCGTACTGCCTGGACCACGCGCGGATCGCGCATGTGCAGACCGGTCCCCGAAGGTGAAAGCTGGGTCTCGCTATGGACGGAGTCCTGCTCGTAGCTGAAGAGCCGGCTAACCTCAAGCGCCAGCGTGTATCCCTGCCTTTGCCTTATGATCTCCAGCATCAGGTCAACGGTCGGGAGCGAACCCGCCGTGGTGATGCGCTTGCTTGTGATGACGAAACGGTCCTTGACCGCCCGCACGTGCGGATAGGCAAGGGAGAAGTCGTCGAAATCTTCCCAGTGAATGGTCGCCGATAGCCTATCGAGAAGGCTGGCTTCGGCAAGCAGCCATGTTCCGGATTCGATGCCCGCGATTATGCTTCGGTAACGCGCTGCCCGAGAAAGGCGCATCTTCAACGCCGGCGTCGAGCTGCGGCGCCAATTATAGCTTGCAAGCACGAAGAGCGGTGTCTCTTCCTGTTCCATCCCAAAACCACCGGCGGCGGGCACGGGAATGCCGCTGGTGGTCAGCACATGCGAGCCATCGGGCGTCAAAAGCCGCCATCTGTAAAGCTCGCTGCCGGAAATCCGGTTGGCACCGCGCATGGGCTCGATGACCGACGCGAGCAGAATGAGGTTCGTCTCCGGCATGACAAGAAGATCGACATCCAGCCGATCGTTGGATCGCGTCAGCATTAGGCCTCCATCACTTCCGATAAAGTATCAAATGCTTCCGTTAATGCAAAGCATGATGAGCCATCTTCCCCCGTAATGGCCTAACACGAGGGAGAACAAAATGCCTCTTGCGATGAACCGCGATGTCTTCATCACCGGTGCCGGCGATACTGTTTCGAAATCCAGCCACGTTCCCATCACTCCCAAGCAGATCGCAGATTCCGCGATCGACGCCGCCAAGGCTGGGGCGGCAGTTGTCCACTGTCACGTCCGCGATCCGGAAACGGGTGCCGCGAGCCGCCGCAACGACCTCTACAAGGAAGTTACTGAGCGTATTCGCTCTGCCGATATCGACGTCGTGTTGAACCTGACCGCCGGTATGGGCGGTGATCTGATCTTCGGTGATATCGAACGGCCGCTACCGCTCAATCCGCAAGGCACCGACATGGCAGGTGCGACGGAGCGCGTTTCCCACATCGTCGAGTGCCTGCCGGAAATCTGCACGCTGGATTGCGGCACGATGAACTTCAGCCTCGGCGACTACGTCATGACCAACACGCCGGCGATGCTCCGGGCGATGGCGAAGAAGATGACGGATCTTGGCGTACGTCCGGAAATCGAGGCCTTCGATACGGGTCATCTGTGGTTTGCCAAACAACTTGCAGAAGAGGGCCTGATCGAGGACCCGGTGCTGATCCAGCTCTGCATGGGCATTCCGTGGGGGCACCTGATGACCTGAATACTTTCATGGCGATGGTGAACAATGTTCCCAGCAGCTGGACCTTCTCCGCCTTCTCGATCGGCCGCAACGCGGTGGCTTACCCGGCTGCGGCGGTGCTTGCCGGTGGCAACGTCCGCGTCGGCCTTGAAGACAATCTCTATGCCGGAAAGGGCATGCTCGCGACGAACACAAGGCTGGTCGAAAAGGCTGTGCAGGTGATCGAAGGCATGGGCGCGCGCATCATTGGACCGGAAGACGTGCGCAAGAAACTGAAGCTGACGAAGCGCTGAGGGCCGCATGATCAAGATCAACAAGGCAGCTTGTGTTGGTGGCGGCGTCATCGGTGGCGGATGGATCGCCCGCTTTCTGCTTGCAGGCATAGATGTCGACGTCTTCGACCCGCATCCGGAGGCGGGCCGCATCGTCGGCGAAGTCATCGCCAATGCCGAGCGTGCCTACGCCATGCTGACCGGAGCGCCTTTGCCGCCGCGCGGCAAGCTCACTTTTTGCAAAACTCTTGAAGAAGCGGTCGTCGATGCCGACTGGATCCAGGAGAGCGTGCCGGAAAGGCTGGATCTCAAACGCAACGTGTTGATGGAGATCGATGCGGCTTGCCGCCCGGACGCGCTGATCGGTTCCTCCACGTCGGGCCTGCTTCCGAGCGACCTGCAGCGCGACATGCAGTTTCCGGAACGCCTGTTCGTGGCGCATCCCTATAACCCCGTCTATCTCCTGCCGCTCGTCGAGATCGTTGGTGGCGAAAAGACCAGCCACGCGACCATCAAGGCAGCGATCGAGAAACTGCCGCCGATCGGCATGAAGGGCGTGCACATCACCAAGGAAATCGAGGCCTTCGTCGGCGATCGCCTGCTGGAGGCTCTTTGGCGCGAGGCGTTGTGGCTGATCCATGACGACATCTGCTCCGTCGAAACGCTGGACGACGTGATCCGCTATTCCTTCGGCCTGCGCTGGGCGCAGATGGGGTTGTTCCAGACCTATCGCATCGCTGGCGGCGAAGCGGGAATGCGCCATTTTCTGGCACAGTTCGGCCCCTGTCTCGCCTGGCCCTGGACGAAGCTCACCGACGTCGTCGATCTTGACGATGCGCTAGTCGAAAAGATTGGCCAGCAATCCGACGAACAGGCCGACGGCCTTTCCATCCGCGATCTCGAGCGCATCCGCGACGAAAACCTGGCCGGCATCCTTCAGGCTCTTAAAGCCGGCAATGGCGGCCAGGGCTGGGGCGCAGGCGAGCTGCTCAAGGATTTCGAACACTCGCTTTGGGCCGGCGCCAAGCAAACCGCACCCGCCGATCATGCGGTACCGCTGAAGCTCGTGGAAGCCAGGGTCAGCCCGGCCTGGGTCGACTATAACGGCCACATGACCGAGCATCGATACTTGCAGGTCTTCGGCGACACGACGGACGCCCTGTTGCGGCTGATCGGTGCCGATCTCGCTTATGTCGAGGCGGGGCACAGCTATTACACCGTCGAAACCCATATCCGCCATCTGGGCGAAGCCAAGCTTGGGCAGGCGATTTCTTCAGCTTGTCAGCTGCTGTCAGTCGATGACAAACGGCTTCATATCTTCCACACGATGTCTGACGCCATAAGCGGCGAGACGCTCGCGACCGCCGAGCAGATGCTGCTTCATGTGGATTCGAAAGCGGGAAAATCGAGCCCAGCTGCACCTGATGTTTTGGCCAAGGCCCGGGCGATCATAGAAGCTCACGCGTCGCTGCCATTGCCGGACGGTGCCGGGCGCCATGTTGGGCAAAAACCGCGGGTTGAGACGGCATGATGGGCTCAAGAATTGCTCGACCTCAGCCGAGGGCTTCCAGAGAACCGGCGCGCCGTCGGCGGCTGGGATGCGGAGCAATCCATCCAGCCATCGAAAGCAGACCATCCATTCATTCCAGCCACGGCGATGTAGGCAAGCCGCCCATTCCTACCACGCCGCACGGTTTGCGGCAGGACGACCCATATGTCGCATACGACGTAGATGATGTCGCTTCACCGGCCCCGCGACGGCGGAAATTGGCCACTAATTCATCCATTTTCGAAGTTCGTGAAGCCGATGCCGGCTATGCGATCAAAACGCGGAGGTAGCCTAGGTTGAACGCACATGGGTTGACCTCACTCCGCCGGTCAAATTTAGAGCTGGTCTCGGCATGCCTTCGGAGGCTTGGCGAAAACTCTCGCCCGCACCTTCTGAAGGCCGCCGCCGTGCGCGCGTTCTACCTTCTTGAAAACAGCCAGGCAATAAAAACAGCCGGCGCTCCCAATCGTCCCGCCGCAAAGAGCGGGCCAATGCTCACGCACCATCGTCATATCGAGAAAGGAAGATAGAGGCGGCGGCAACCGCGACGTTTTCCCGAATTAACGCGGACCTGGCACCGGAAGAGGAAACCGGTTCTGCGGTCCACTTGCCTATTCTTCAATTGAAACGAGAAGGAACAGGGGAATGAACGACTACACGAAATATCTTGCAAGCCGCGTGACGGCAGGCGACCTGAACCGCCGCGAATTCCTGGGACGTGCGATGGCCGCGGGCCTGACGCTCGCCGTCGCCGACAAACTCTTCGCCGAAAGTGCCGAGGCTGCCGAACCCAAGCGCGGTGGTCATCTGAAGCTCGGCCTGGAAGGCGGTGCTGCCACCGACTCCAAGGACCCGGCAAAATTCCTGTCGCAATTCATGTTCTGTGTCGGCCGTTGCTGGGGGGACATGCTGGTCGAATCCGATCCGCTGACTGGTGCCGCCGTCCCGGCGCTCGCCGAATCCTGGGAGCCGTCTAAGGACGCTGCGACCTGGACCTTCAAGATCCGTAAGGGTGTGAAGTTCCACGATGGCAAGGAACTGACCATCAACGACGTGGTCGCAACCTTGAAGCGCCACACCGACAAAAAGTCGGAATCCGGTGCGCTCGGGGTTCTCGGGTCGATCAAAGATATCAAGGCAGACGGCGACAACCTCGTGCTGACGCTCACCGAGGGCAATGCGGACATGCCGCTGCTGCTCACCGACTACCACCTGGTGATCCAGCCGAACGGCGGCAATGACGATCCCCTCGCCTCCATCGGTACCGGCCCCTACAAGCTGACAAGCTTCGAAGCCGGTGTACGCGCAACCTTCGAGAAGAATGCCGACGACTGGCGTTCTGACCGCGGTTACGTCGACTCGATCGAAATCATCGGCATGAACGACGCTACGGCCCGAATCGCGGCGCTGTCTTCCGGCCAGGTTCACTACATCAACCGTGTCGATCCGAAGACCGTCAATCTCCTCAAGCGCGCTCCGACAGTCGAAATCCTTTCGACCTCTGGCCGCGGCCACTACGTCTTCATCATGCATTGCGACAAGGCGCCGTTCGACAACAACGACCTTCGCCTCGCGCTGAAATACGCCATGGACCGCGAAACGATGGTCAAGAAGATCCTCGGCGGCTACGGCAAGGTCGGCAACGACTTCCCAATCAACAACACCTACGCGCTCTTCCCGGAAGGGATCGAGCAGCGCAACTACGATCCGGACAAGGCCGCCTTCCATTACAAGAAGTCCGGCCATAGCGGTTCTGTGCTGCTGCGTACGTCCGAAGTCGCCTTCCCCGGTGGCGTCGATGCGGCGGTTCTCTATCAGGAAAGCTGCAAGAAGGCCGGCATCGAGATCGAGGTCAAGCGCGAGCCGGGCGACGGCTACTGGTCCAATGTCTGGAATGTCCAGCCTTTCTCGACCTCTTATTGGGGCGGGCGTCCGACGCAGGATCAGATGTATTCCACGGCCTATCTCTCGACGGCCGACTGGAACGACACGCGCTTCAAGCGTCCGGATTTCGACAAGCTGCTGCTCGAAGCGCGCTCGGAACTCGACGAAACTAAGCGCAAGGACATCTACCGGACCATGGCGATGATGGTGCGCGACGAGGGCGGCCTCATCCTGCCGATGTTCAACGACTTCGTGAATGCCTGCACCAAACAGGTGAAGGGCTATGTCCACGATATCGGCAACGACATGTCGAACGGCTACGTCGCGACCCGCGTCTGGCTTGATGCCTGACGGTGTTGGGGACCTCCCCGCCATCTCAGACTGGACCAGGACCGCAAGATGAAGCCTTGCGGTCCCCCTGACGTTTCAGCGCGAGGCTTCGCCATGTCCAATCCATCGACCGGCACCCCATTGCCGGGTCTGAGATTCAGAAAGCGTTTTCCGCTGCTTGCCCTCATCATCGAGCGCTTCGTGCTCTCGCTCGTCCTGCTTTTTGCGGTGTCCATCCTGATCTTTGGCGGGCTCGAAGCCCTGCCGGGCGATTTTGCCACGACCTATCTCGGCCAGTCGGCCACGCCGCAGGCGGTTGCCAATATCCGCGAGGATCTCGGCCTCAATAGGCCGGTGACGACGCGCTACTTAGAGTGGCTCGGCAATGCCGTCCAGGGCGATTTCGGAACGTCATGGGCGAGCAAGAATTCTGTCAGCGAACAGATCGGCAAACGTCTCGGAAACTCGCTCTTTCTGGCCGGCTTCGCGGCGCTGATCTCGGTCCCGCTGGCAATTGCCCTCGGTATGCTGTCGGTGCATTTCAGGAACCGCATGCCCGATAAGATCATCAACGTGATCTCGCTCGCAGCGATCTCCCTGCCCGAGTTCTTCGTCGGCTACCTGCTCATCCTCGTCTTTGCCGTGAAACTCGGTGTCGCGACCTTTCCGGCAACGGTCTATAGCAGCATGGGCTTTGCCGAGCGGCTCAACGCGATCGCTCTACCGACGGCAACGCTGGTGCTTGTCGTTCTGGCCCACATGATGCGCATGACCCGTGCAGCGATCCTCTCGGTGATGTCGTCGGCCTATATGGAAACGGCCGAGCTCAAGGGCCTCGGCGCCTTCCGCTCGATCGTCAAGCATGCAGCACCCAACGCGCTCGCCCCGATCATCAACGTCGTGGCGCTCAATCTCGCCTATCTCGTCGTCGGTGTCGTCGTCGTCGAGGTGGTCTTCGTCTATCCAGGCATGGGCCAATACATGGTGGATGCCGTGACGGTGCGCGACATGCCGGTGGTGCAGGCTTGCGGCCTGATCTTTGCCGCCGTCTACATCTTCCTGAACATGATCGCCGACATCCTGGCCATCGTTGCCAATCCAAGACTGAGGCACCCGCGATGAGATTGAGAGATATCCCCATCACTGCCTGGTTGGGCATCATCGGCATCGCGATCGCCTTCATCTTCGCAATCTTTGCCCCTTGGCTTGCGCCCTACGGCGAAACCGAAGTCGTCGGCAATGTCTGGCAGATACCGGACAATCAGTATTTCTTCGGCCTCGACAACCTCGGCCGCGATATCCTTTCGCGGCTGATCTATGGTGCCCGCACGACGCTCTTCGTGGCGCTCGGCGCGACGCTTATATCGTTCTCGCTGGGCATTCTACTCAGCTTCACGGCCGCCGTCTCGCGCGGCATCATCGATATGGTCTTCTCCCGCTTTAACGATCTGATGATGTCGATCCCGACGCTGATCTTCGCGCTGGTCGTTCTTGCGGTCCTGCCGCAGAACATCATCATCCTGATCCTCGTCATGGCGATCCTCGATTCCACCCGCGTCTATCGCCTCGGCCGCGCCGTGGCGCTCGACGTTGCAGTCATGGAATTCGTCGAGGCGGCCAAGCTGCGCGGTGAAGGCAAGGTCTGGATCATCTTCCGCGAGATCCTGCCAAATACGCTCTCGCCATTGCTGGCCGAGTTCGGCTTGCGTTTTGCCTTCTCCATCTTGTTCCTCTCTACCCTGTCCTTCCTCGGCCTCGGCATCCAGCCGCCGGCGGCCGACTGGGGCGGCATGGTGAAGGACAACAAGGACGGGATCATCTTCGGCATCTCGGCGGCGCTGGTGCCGGGTTCGGCGATTGCCGCACTCGCGGTCTGCGTCAATCTCGTCGTCGACTGGCTTTTGAAACGAACATCCAGCCTCAAGGGAGGGCGCGGCGATGCCTGAGCTTCTTTCCGTTCGCAACCTCAAGATCGAAGCGACCAGCTATCCGCCCGGCGAACTGCCGAAGCGGGTGACGATCGTCGATGGCGTCTCCTTCGACCTGCAGAAGGGCAAGGTCCTCGGTCTAATCGGCGAGTCCGGCGCCGGCAAGTCGACCATCGGCCTCTCCGCCCTCGCTTACGGCCGCGGCGGGGCCGAGATCACCGGCGGCGAAGTGCTCCTCGATGGCACCGACATCCTGACGCTTGGCAAGGGTGGCATCCGGCAGATACGCGGCGTCCGCGTCTGCTACGTCGCGCAGTCGGCGGCTGCCGCCTTCAACCCGGCGCACAAGCTCGGCGACCAGGTGATCGAGGCCTCCGTCAAGCACGGACTGATGAGCAAGGAGGAGGCCCGCAAGCGCGCGCTCTACCTCTTCCAGGTGCTCGGTTTGCCGAGCCCGGAGACATTCGGCGACCGCTACCCGCATCAGGTCTCCGGTGGACAGCTTCAGCGCGCCATGACCGCCATGGCACTCTGCTCCAATCCGTCGCTGATCGTTTTCGACGAACCGACGACGGCGCTCGACGTCACAACCCAGATCGATGTGCTGGCAGCGATCAAGCACGCGATCGAGGCAACGCATACGGCTGCTCTCTACATCACCCATGATCTTGCGGTGGTCGCCCAGATTTCCGACGACATCATGGTTCTTCGGCATGGCAAGACAGTAGAATACGGCAGCGTTCAGCAGATCACCGAGGCACCGCGACAGGACTACACGCGTGCCCTGGTGAATGTCAGGCAAGCGTCACGCGAGGAGGCGCCCGATCAGTCGGGCGCGCTTCTCAAGGTCGAGAACATCAGCGCCGAATATTCCAATGGCTTCAAGGTCCTTCACGACGTTTCTCTGCATGTGCCGAAGGGACAGACGCTTGCGGTCGTCGGAGAGTCAGGTTCGGGAAAGTCGACGCTCGCCCGGGTCATCACCGGCCTGCTCCCGCCAAACGAAGGCCGTGTGGTGTTTGGCGGCAAGGCGCTGACGCCGAGCTTAAGAAACCGGCCGAACGACGATCTACGTCGTATCCAGCTGATTTTCCAGATGGCCGACACGGCTATGAACCCGCGCCAAACCATCCGCGACATTATTGGCCGCCCTCTCACCTTCTACTACGGCCTGAGGGGTGCCCAGAAAACGGCGCGGGTGAAGGAACTGCTGGACCAGATCGAAATGGGCAACGGTTTCATCGACCGCTACCCGGCGGAACTCTCAGGCGGCCAGAAGCAGCGCGTGGCGATCGCAAGGGCGCTGGCGGCAAAGCCCGAGCTCATCCTCTGCGACGAGCCGACCTCGGCTCTCGACCCGCTGGTGGCCGAAGGTATCCTCAAGCTTTTCCTGCGTCTGCAGGAGGAGGAGCAGCTCTCTTACATCTTCATCACCCACGATCTCGCAATCGTCAGGGCGATTGCCGATAGCGTCGCGGTGATGCATCGCGGTAAGTTGGTGCGGTTCGGACCGAAATCCAAGGCGCTGTCACCGCCGTTTGACGACTATACCGACCTGCTGCTCAAGTCCGTGCCGGAGATGGAGATCGGCTGGCTCGAGCGCGTACTCGCAACACGGCGCATGGAAAGCGCCGGTAACTGAGACAACGCGAGGTGGGCAGGCTCCGCCTCGCGTCATGACAATTGCATCAAGGAACAGGCATGACCTCGCGCGGCTTCATCACCATCGAAAATCAATGGATCACGCTTAAGGACGGCACGCGGCTTGCGGCCCGTATCTGGATGCCGGATGGTGCGCAGAACGATCCCGTGCCTGCCGTCTTTGAATTCCTGCCCTATCGAAAGCGGGACGGAACAAGCCTTCGCGACGAATCCACCTATCCAGTCTTCGCAGCTGCAGGCATTGCCGGCGTCCGCGTCGATATCCGCGGCTCCGGCGAATCCGATGGCGTGATCGACGGCGAATATACAGAACTGGAACTTGCCAACGCCTGCGAACTGATCGCCTGGATTGCCGCCCAGCCCTGGTCGAATCGCTCTGTCGGCATGATGGGCATTTCCTGGGGCGGCTTCAACAGCCTGCAGGTGGCAGCGCTCCGGCCGCCTGCGCTGAAGGCCGTCATCTCGATCGCCTCCACCGTCGACCGCTACAATGACGATATCCACTATAAGAATGGCTGCCATCTCTCCGCGCAACTCTCCTGGGCAGCCACCATGCTTGGCTATCAATCCCGTTCGCCCGACCCGGCTCTGGTCGGCGAACGCTGGAAAGAGATGTGGCTGGAGCGGCTGGAGCACGAACCTTTCTTCATGGAAGAGTGGCTGACGCATCAGCGCCGAGACGCGTTCTGGCGCCACGGCTCGATCTCAGAGGACTTTTCGAACGTCAAGATTCCCGCGCTGGTGATCGCCGGCTGGGCGGACGGCTATCGCAATACCCCTCTGATGGCCGTCGAAGGGCTGGGGGAGAAAGCGAGAGCCCTGATCGGACCGTGGGTTCACAAATACCCGCATTTCGCCTGGCCGAAGCCGCGGACCGACTTTCACGGTGAGGCAATCGCCTGGTGGAACAAGTGGCTGCTTGGCGAGGACAACGGCATCGAAAACCTGCCGCAGGTCCGTGCCTATATTCTTGACGCCGTCCGCCCGGTTCCACGGCGCGAGTTCGATCCGGGTTTCTGGGTCGCCAAGGATGGTTCGAAGCCGCCGGAAATGCAATGTTTCTATGTGGAGCAATTCGGCAAGCTGACTGAGGGCATGCCGATACCGCAGGCACCAGAACACATAGCTTATCTGCGTTCGCCGTTGGATACTGGCACCGGATCGGGCGAATATTTCACGCTGAAGCCCGATGCGGAGATGGCGATCGATCAACGCGCCGACGACGCCGGTTCGCTCACGTTCGATACCACGCCGCTTGCCGCAGACCATGACTATCTCGGCCGCCCGGTCCTTACTATTTCGCTCCGATCGGAAGCCCTCACGGGCAATCTTTGCGCCCGCCTCGTCGATATCCATCCGGACGGAACGCCGACACGCGTCGCCTTCGGCGTCATCAATCTCACCCATCGTCACGGCAACGCCGAACCCGCTCCGCTTCCACCCGGCGAAAAAATCTCGATCCGGCTCGTGCTCGATGCCTGTGGCTACCGCTTCCGCAAGGGACATCGCATCCGCTTGTCGCTGTCCACTGCATACTGGCCGATGATCCTGCCGCCGCCGGAAGACCGTGGCGTGGAGATCGATATCGCCTCGCTTGGCCTGGCGCTACCGATGCTCGGCGAGCATCAGCGAATCGATATTCCCGAACCGGCCAACCCCGATCCCCTGCCGAAATATATCGAACATGCGCCTGCAGCGACCACGCGGCAGGCGGCCAATCGCACGGACTATCGCATCCACGAGGATACCGGCCTCTACGAGCATCCTGAAACCCGCCTTTCGACGCGGCAACTCCGCGAGGAGGTCTGGTCGATCTCACCCGGCGATCCGCTATCGATGACAGGCAACACCACCTGGACCTGCGACATGCGCCGCCCCGGCTGGTTCGTGCGAACCATTGCGACGGCGAAGATCGCTTGTACGAAGACCGACTGGGTCATCAATGCCCTGGTAACGGCCTATGAAGACGACGTTCAGATTTTCGAGAAGGCTTTCGTGGAGAAGCGCATCCCCCGCGACCTGATGTGAGCGTCACGCCGCTGCAAAACGGCGCACCGCCTCGCAGACAGCGAGGAAACCTGCACCCGCGCCGTCGCTCATATGGCGCGCGCGCAACCAGGCGTGCACCATCTGCGGTTCCTCGCGGAACCAGACTTCGACACCGGCTTGCGCCAGCCGAGCGGCATACTGTCGAGAGTCATCCCGCAGGGGGTCGAAGGCCGCGCCGGTGATAAAGGCTGGAGGCAGTCCACCAACAGAGACAGACTTGAGCGGTGCTGCTACCGGATCGTCTTGCGGTGCCTGCAGAATCCCCCGGTAATAGGCCACATCGGCCGTCGTCAGTCCTGGCGCTTCGCTCATCTCGACATAGGATCCGGCCGTCAGATCACCGCCCAGCGCCGGATAAATCAGAACCTGACCGGCGATGTTGGAAACGCCTGCCTGGTTTGCCCGCATGGCAAGCCCCGCTGCGAGATTGCCGCCGGCACTGTCGCCGATGAGAACGATCCTGTGGCCGCTCGAGGCAAGCTCGGAAAGCACAGCGAAGCCATCGTCGGTCTGCGCCGGCCAGCAATGTTCTGGTGCCAGCCGGTAGTCGACGGCGACCAGTTCCGCACCCGCAAAGTCAGCGATTTCCGCACAGATCGCGTGGTGGCTCTCAAGCGAGCCAACGACGAAACTGCCGCCATGCAGATAGAGCAGCAAGGTCTCGCTCGTCACATGCCGTGGCCTGTAGCGCCTTGTCGGCACAGTCCGCATCGGACTATCAGCGAAAGTCAGGCCAGCGGGAATCGGCGGGCTGAAACGGGCACAAAGCGCGTCATATTGGGCCCGCTGGGCTTCAATCGATTGCGATACCGCATCGTCCGAATAGACGCTGTTACAGATGGAAAGAAATTCAAGGATACCCGTCTCTTCGGGCGTCGGGCGGTTGGCCGTCATGTTGCGTCCGGTAATGTGTGAATATCTAGTTCATGACAATAGGGTTTGCCGGAATGAGAGCGCAAGCGCGGTTCTGCGGGTGAACTCAAATCGCCGCTTTCGCTTGTTCCTTGAAGAGCCGCCCCGTCATCACGAAACAGTTCGATGACGAATGCAACCAATCCCACCACCAACTCGGGAGAACCTCGACGAAAGTGCCCTCGCCCACCTCCCAACGGCATTATTCCAAATGAACATCTTCGATCGCGATCAACTGCGAAGAGACCGCCTCTGCGTTATCGCGAAGCCGCAAGGTAGACGGGTGCCGGACGGCTATCTCGCATCAGAGAATTCGTGTCGCAAACATTACAACTCCACCGGCATGCTACCAGGCTGGAAACGGATCTTCGAGAGCGACCAGTCCCGCGGATCCGAGCTGGCCAGACAGTCGTCCAACGCAGCACGGATGCTGACGAAACTGCGGATGGCCCAGCCAATCTTGCCGGGGAACGGCCGCCCACCAAAGCCCCATGGGTTCGCAGTGCCGTTGCACCCCGGCAGCCGACATTAGACCCACGTGACGCGGGCGCCTGGCAAGCCAGAAGTGGCCCTTGGCACGGATTACCCCCGGCCGAGGCCCGTCCAGAAATGCGCGAAACCGTACCGGATCGAAGGGACGCCTTGTGCGATAGACAAAGCTCGAGCCCCGTATTCCTCTGTCTCTGGAACATGGGCGCCCGGGTTGTACAGTTCTTTGTGCCACAACGGGTGCGCGGCAGCTTTTGCTTCATTGAAGAGAGCGCTATTGAGGAGGGTTGCAAGAGGAACCTTGCCGAAATCCGTCTCCACCTTGCGGACTTCCGCGCGGATCCCCTCTGTCGCGTCCGATCCGAGATCTTGTCGATCACGACAATATCGGCAAAATTCGATCTGGTCGACCAAGAGGTCAATGAGCGTCCGCCGGTCCTGATCGTCACTCTGCAGGCCATGCTTCACGCGGCGAGCTGCGGCCGGAAGACCACATCGGCCCAATAGTTCGCTGAATCGTAGGTGCTGGTCGGGAAAAGACCTGTGGTGGCGGATCCGCCATACGCATAGACGCCGTTGCCACCGGCGGCGGCGCTTGACAGGGCCGTCAGCGGGCCATTGGTGACGGGACTGGTGAAGAAGCCATCGGTCGCCACGTAGGCACCGGTCGTGTGATACGACGCGATATAGGTGGTGTTGGCGGCGATGGAGACAGCCGTCGCAAAGTTCACCGTCTGCCAACCACTCGCCGAGGTGTTGGTGAAGGTGGCGGTGGCGAGCTTGGTGCCTGCGGTGGTCCACAGGTCGACGACGTTCTGGCCGTTGTCGTTGGCGCTGCGGTAGAACTTGATGCCCGTAATATCACCGACAACGTTCGACTGGAACTTGACGCCGAGCTCGAGTTGCTGACCATCGTTGAGGTTCGTCTGGGCCGGCGTGTTGGAGGCGCTGAATAGGCTATAGGTCGTGGGGGCCGTCGACGCGGCGATGTTGAAGGTCTCGTTGGCAGCCAGGCCGCCAAGGTCGGTCGCCGTTACTTGGACGCCGTACGTGCCGGCTGTCGTCGGCGTGCCGCTGAAGGTCCGCGTCGTGGCGTTGAAGCTCAGCCAGGCCGGAAGCGACGAGCCGTCGGCGGCGGTTGCCGCGTAAGTGAAGGTTTCGCCGCTGTCGACATCGGTGAAGGTGTTGGCCGGCAGCACAAACGAAAAGGCGGTGCCGACGGTGGCGTTCTGGGTGGCAGTCTGCGCCGCGAGCACCGGCGCATCGTTGGCGCCGTGGATGGTGACGGTGAGGCTTGCCGTGGCGGTGGCACCGGCGGTGTCACGCATGGTGTAGCTGAAGGCATCGTTCAGCGTGTTGGTGGACTGCCGCAGCGCCTGCACGGCGGCATTGTTCTCGTTGACGGCATAGGTGTAGGTGCCCGATGCATTGAGCACGAGACTGCCGTACGTGCCGTTCAGCGCCGAGCCGAGCGTGCCGGCCGTCGCGCCGAAGCTGACCGCCGTGACGGTCTTGGTGTCACCGGCATCCGGATCGGTGTCGTTGGTGAGCACGTTGCCGCTGGCGGCCACGCCGCCCGAGCCATTGGCGACGCCGCCCTTCTCGGTCGCGTCCCCTACGTCGGCAACCGCCGTCGGCGTCGTGTTCGGCGTCGTCGACGCGGCGATGTTGAAGGTCTCGTTGGCAGCCAGACCGCCGAGGTCGGTCGCCGTTACTTGGACGCCGTACGTGCCGGCTGTCGTCGGCGTGCCGCTGAAGGTCCGCGTCGTGGCGTTGAAGCTCAGCCAGGCCGGAAGCGACGAGCCGTCGGCGGCGGTTGCCGCGTAAGTGAAGGTTTCGCCGCTGTCGACATCGGTGAAGGTGTTGGCCGGCAGCACAAACGAAAAGGCGGTGCCGACGGTGGCGTTCTGGGTGGCAGTCTGCGCCGCGAGCACCGGCGCATCGTTGGCGCCGTGGATGGTGACGGTGAGGCTTGCCGTGGCGGTGGCACCGGCGGTGTCACGCATGGTGTAGCTGAAGGCATCGTTCAGCGTGTTGGTGGACTGCCGCAGCGCCTGCACGGCGGCATTGTTCTCGTTGACGGCATAGGTGTAGGTGCCCGATGCATTGAGCACGAGACTGCCGTACGTGCCGTTCAGCGCCGAGCCGAGCGTGCCGGCCGTCGCGCCGAAGCTGACCGCCGTGACGGTCTTGGTGTCACCGGCATCCGGATCGGTGTCGTTGGTGAGCACGTTGCCGCTGGCGGCCACGCCGCCCGAGCCATTGGCGACGCCGCCCTTCTCGGTCGCGTCCCCTACGTCGGCAACCGCCGTCGGTGTCGTGTTGCCCGAGGTTGTCGGCCGGAAGACCACATCGGCCCAATAGTTGGCAGCGTTATAGGTGGCATTCGGGAAAATGCCTGTGGTGGCGGATCCGCCATAGCGGTAGACGCCGTTGCCACCGGCGGCGGCGCTTGACAGGGCCGTCAGCGGGCCATTGGTGACGGCGCTGGTATAGAAATTGTTGGTCGCCACGTAGGCGCCGGTCGTGTGATACGACGCGATATAGGTGGTGTTGGCGGCGATGGAGACAGCCGTCGCAAAGTTCACCGTCTGCCAACCACTCGCCGAGGTGTTGGTGAAGGTGGCGGTGGCGAGCTTGGTGCCTGCGGTGGTCCACAGGTCGACGACGTTCTGGCCGTTGTCGTTGGCGCTGCGGTAGAACTTGATGCCCGTAATATCACCGACAACGTTCGACTGGAACTTGACGCCGAGCTCGAGTTGCTGACCATCGTTGAGGTTCGTCTGGGCCGGCGTGTTGGAGGCGCTGAATAGGCTATAGGTCGTGGGGGCCGTCGACGCGGCGATGTTGAAGGTCTCGTTGGCAGCCAGGCCGCCAAGGTCGGTCGCCGTTACTTGGACGCCGTACGTGCCGGCTGTCGTCGGCGTGCCGCTGAAGGTCCGCGTCGTGGCGTTGAAGCTCAGCCAGGCCGGAAGCGACGAGCCGTCGGCGGCGGTTGCCGCGTAAGTGAAGGTTTCGCCGCTGTCGACATCGGTGAAGGTGTTGGCCGGCAGCACAAACGAAAAGGCGGTGCCGACGGTGGCGTTCTGGGTGGCAGTCTGCGCCGCGAGCACCGGCGCATCGTTGGCGCCGTGGATGGTGACGGTGAGGCTTGCCGTGGCGGTGGCACCGGCGGTGTCACGCATGGTGTAGCTGAAGGCATCGTTCAGCGTGTTGGTGGACTGCCGCAGCGCCTGCACGGCGGCATTGTTCTCGTTGACGGCATAGGTGTAGGTGCCCGATGCATTGAGCACGAGACTGCCGTACGTGCCGTTCAGCGCCGAGCCGAGCGTGCCGGCCGTCGCGCCGAAGCTGACCGCCGTGACGGTCTTGGTGTCACCGGCATCCGGATCGGTGTCGTTGGTGAGCACGTTGCCGCTGGCGGCCACGCCGCCCGAGCCATTGGCGACGCCGCCCTTCTCGGTCGCGTCCCCTACGTCGGCAACCGCCGTCGGCGTCGTGTTCGGCGTCGTCGACGCGGCGATGTTGAAGGTCTCGTTGGCAGCCAGACCGCCGAGGTCGGTCGCCGTTACTTGGACGCCGTACGTGCCGGCTGTCGTCGGCGTGCCGCTGAAGGTCCGCGTCGTGGCGTTGAAGCTCAGCCAGGCCGGAAGCGACGAGCCGTCGGCGGCGGTTGCCGCGTAAGTGAAGGTTTCGCCGCTGTCGACATCGGTGAAGGTGTTGGCCGGCAGCACAAACGAAAAGGCGGTGCCGACGGTGGCGTTCTGGGTGGCAGTCTGCGCCGCGAGCACCGGCGCATCGTTGGCGCCGTGGATGGTGACGGTGAGGCTTGCCGTGGCGGTGGCACCGGCGGTGTCACGCATGGTGTAGCTGAAGGCATCGTTCAGCGTGTTGGTGGACTGCCGCAGCGCCTGCACGGCGGCATTGTTCTCGTTGACGGCATAGGTGTAGGTGCCCGATGCATTGAGCACGAGACTGCCGTACGTGCCGTTCAGCGCCGAGCCGAGCGTGCCGGCCGTCGCGCCGAAGCTGACCGCCGTGACGGTCTTGGTGTCACCGGCATCCGGATCGGTGTCGTTGGTGAGCACGTTGCCGCTGGCGGCCACGCCGCCCGAGCCATTGGCGACGCCGCCCTTCTCGGTCGCGTCCCCTACGTCGGCAACCGCCGTCGGTGTCGTGTTGCCCGAGGTTGTCGGGTTGAATAAAACATCGACCCAGTAGTTCTCGCCGTTGAAGGTGCTGCTCGGGAAGACGCTGGCCGAATTGTAGGTGTAGACACCGGCATTCGTCGGCGCCGTAAGTGGTCCATTTGTCACGGGGGACGCGAAATAGTTTCCCGTTGCGGTATAGTGTCCGTAGTTGGTGTGATACGAGACCACATATGTCGTGCCAGCGGTGATCGCGACCGGGTTGGAAAAGCTCGCCGCCTGCCAGCCTACCCCTGACTCGTTGGTGAAGGTGACCGTCGCCAGCCTGGTTCCCGTGCTCGACCACAGCGAGCCCGAATGTGGCCCGATGTTCAAGTCGCTCTTGTAGTACCGTACGCCCGTTACGGTGCCGGCCACTGACGATTGGAACTTCATTCCCACTTCAATCGAGTTGGCATCGGCATCCGGCACGGTGGGCGGTATGGCCGAAGCGGGAAAGAAGTTGTTGCCGGTCACCGTCACAGTGCGGCCGCTACCGGGTGTCTCCAGATTGAGGCTGTCGTCCACTGCCCGAGTCTTGATGGTGAACGTGCCGGCTCTCGGCGCGACCCAGCTGTATGTCCAGGTCTCGTCTCCAACCGCCCGGTGCCACGTGGTGCCGCCATCCGTCGAGACCTCGACCGCAGCGATGACGCCGCCGATATCGGAAGCGGTTCCGCTGACGGTGACGGCATTGCCTACCTTCAGGGCGGTCCCGTCATTCGGCGCGGTGATCGATGACACCGGCTTTGTGGCATCCGTCGACTGGGTTTCTGATACCAGTCCCGCCTCCAAGGTGCCAGGCTGGATACCCATGTCGGCCAGCAGGTTGACCATAGCCTGCTTGACCCGGGGGTCGACCGGGGTGGCCTCGAGATCATGGTTCTCATCGAGCCCCCACGCCCAGTAAACTGTGCCGGCGCCGAACACCAAGGCGCCGCTAGGAGCTCGGTAAAGCGTCAGATTGTGAGTCGCGGTGGCCGTCCCGGTCTTGGTGCCGTAGTCCAGCAGATATTCGTTGACGGGCAAGGTTGTCGAGGATAACTCGATGAGTCCGGCGGGACGCAAGCCATTGTCGGGTGACTCATCCCATTCATATCCGAGATAGTTCTGCTCGAGGGTGGCCGTCTGGCCCGGCTGCAGGTTTGCCACGCTGGTATCGCGCCAGAAGCGCAGATTGGCGTCGTCATACGGGACGGTGATCGCATCGCTTCGGTACGAGTCGACCTGGAACATGGTGCCAGTCAGCGCATTCTCCGGCCGCCCTCCCCCGACCGCAGTCGGCGAGACGAACCGCGGATCCCGGTAGGTTCCAGTCCATTGGTTATCCGGATCAATGGGGCCGGCCCTGGTCTCCTTGTAGCACACCAGGGTGCGATACGCCTGGGCGCCAGAACTGATGCTGGGAGCAAAGCGTGTCTCCCAATAGACCTCGTTGCCGCTCCAAAAGCAGAGATTCACGCCAGCATCCCGCGCTGCCTCGACGTTGCTGCGCTGTTGTCCCGACCAATACTCGTCGTGGCCGACGCTCAGGAACATCTTGTGGTTCTGGATCAGGCTGCCGAGGCGATCGGAGTCCATTCCGGCCATATAGGAAACGTCATAGCCGTTCTTCTCCAGCCACCGGATGGCCGGGTACTCGGCACCGAAGATATAATCCTGCGGCCCGGCCGCGAGGCCGCCGCCCCTCGTGGTGATCGGTCGATTGTAGCTAACCGCGTATGCGCGCCCTGGGGCGGAGTCTGTCGCCGGCCCGTTGCCCTGGTACAGATTGGCCCCGCCCCAGGGGTTGTAGGCCTGCCAGGTCTCATCCGAGGTTTGGAAGAGGACGTCGCTGTGGCTGCTGTCGTCGCGCACGATGAACGGGATGTGGTTTGCGCCGGCGGTTCCGTCCTGGCGCACGAGCTTGGCGAAGTAGATCCCCGACACTGCGTCGGCCGGAATTGCCCAGGACGCTGAAACCGACCAGTTGCCGGCGTCGACCAAACCGGTGGTGCTGTCACGCAACGGCGTAGGCTGGTTCTGGACGCCCGTATGCTGAATCGTGGCAACCTTGCGAGCTCCCATGCCGCCGTAATAGCCGAGGCGATAGATGTCGACGCGATAGTTGCTGGAATTCGTATTGATTTTGAAGCTGACGGTCTGGCCGCGATTGACGCTGATATCGGTGGCGAAGCCCTCGATATTCGAGCTGCCGGCGCCGTCAATGCCCCACTCACTCTCCGGATTGCCGGGTTTCTGGTTTTCCAGCACGATCGGGTTGACGGCCGTCGCCGCGGCCGCCACATTTTGCGCCAATGTTGTTTGCGTGCCCAACGGTGTGGTAACCGAGCCAGAAAGGATGCCGATGCCCTTAGAGTTAGCGGTTCCCGTTCCGATCTCTCCGCCGCCTGGCAATGATCCGTTCCAGACCGTTGTTTCTGTCCACGTTGCAGTTCCGCGCCAGCCCGAAAGAGGAGACAAGTCACGATCCAGAAGCGGGTCGCTGATCGAGGCGCCGAATGTCCGCTTGACTGTCGTCACATAGTCCGGACCCTCGGTCGGCCTGGTCCCCGGCAATTGACCGTCCTGTTGAAGCATACCCCCGCGCTGGGCCCAATCGAGAATCCGCGTGGGAGAGGTAAAGTAGCCGCACCCCCAGACGCCAAAGGGCATGCCAACAGCTGATGAATGAGCTCCGGCAAGGTGCGCAGTCGCCTGCGCTGACGGAGCACCGCGCGAGAAAGGTGCAAAACGAGGTTCGCGAATCGTTGCGAAAGTGTTGGTCAACGACGGCAATACACAGTCGATATTGACCTTACCGTCCGCGCCGCAGACCAGGTCCCCTCGCCGCCCACTGTCATACTCGTTGAGCGCAGAGTTTTTGACGGGACTGTCGCCAAAGGTGCCGTACTTGTTCGCATCTGTAGTCGGTACGGATGACGCAAGTTGAGAAGATTCTTCGCGCCTGTAGCTAGTATTGCGCGGCCTCACCTTTCCACCGGCAGCCAACCACCGGGGAACCAACGAATCCAATAGTACTGAGCGGGAAGCCCACCGGCGAGCTTTGCGATACATGGCATGCCCCTCTCGCGAAATTGCCAAGATCAAATCTATGAGAATCGTTCAATGCGTGCCTTCCGGAATTATAGTCGAAAAGAAAAAAATATATTCTACTCCCTTCGATCTAAGGCAGGTGAATATCCGTTTGGCGAATGCGTTTTGCTGTAGAGCACGACCTCCCCTTCGTGGGATACCAGGTAGCACAATCGAAGGATCCGCCTCGCATCACGCAGATCTACCGCGCTTGCACTTTTAACGAAGATGCGATGAGTTTGCGGCCCTTCTTTTCGCCCGTTTCGGGGCGCCCTCAGGGGACCGGCGGACCGGCGCAATTCGGCGTCGTATTGCCTTTCGGTAGGGAGCGCCGATCCTCCAAAAGGCGCAAAAGCAGGTTCCGTTTTCTCTTGCGCTGGACAAGATCAATATCACTGACGAGCTTTGCGCCGCCCTCGCGCCGCTCCAAGGTAATCTTGCGGCTATGGAAGGCTTCCAGCTCGGCTCGATGCGCTACGCTTACGATGGTGACATTCGGCAATTCAAGGATCACCATCTCCATCATCTTATCCTGACTCTTCTCATCGAGTGCTGACGTTGCTTCATCCAGTACGATGATATCGGGATTGTGTAGCAGGAGACGCGCAAACGCGAGCCGCTGCTTTTCGCCACCCGACAACGTCTGGTCCCATGGCGCGTCTTCCTCGATCTTGTCGTTCAGATAATCGAGTCCCACCTTGTCGAGGGCCGCCTTGATCTTATCCAGCGTCCAGCTATCGGCGGCACGGGGATAGGCGACTGCACGGCGAAGCGTCCCGGAAGGGATATAAGGCCGTTGCGGCAACATGAACAGTCGTCTGTCGGCGTGGAAATTGACGCTGCCGTCACCCCACGGCCAAAGACCTGCGATGGCCCGCACCAGCGTGCTCTTGCCTGAACCGGATTCTCCGGCCACGAGCACCCGCTCGCCTGGTTCGATCACGACCTGGGTTTCCTTGACCACAGCGGTGCCGTCGTCAAGCGACACGGAGAGATCGTTTAGGCTGAGTATCGCATCGCCTTCAGTCTCACCGCGCTTGATGCGTCCCAAGGCGTTGCTCTGTTCCGCGCGCTCCAGCCCGTCGAGCGACATCATCAGCGAAGCGATGCGCCGTGCGCAGGCGTTCCAATCGGCTAGACGGGGGTAGTTATCGACCAACCATCCGAACGCACTCTGTACGATGGCGAAGGCAGAGGCAGCCTGCATTACCTGACCAAGGGTCATGCTGCCTTCGAGAAACTTTGGAGCACAAAGCAAAACGGGCACGACTGGCGCAAACAGGCTCGACCCCTGCGACACAAGTGTTGTGCGCATGTGTTGGCGTGCAAGGAGCGCCCATTGCCTGAGCACATTTGCGAACGTCTTGTCGAGGTCGTTACGCTCCTCCTCTTCACCGCCGAGCAATGCGATGCTCTCGCCGTTTTCCCGCACGTGCGTCAGCGTGTAGCGAAATTCGGCTTCCGCCTGATTTTTGGCCTCTGAGACGTGGACGAAATGACGGCCGATGACCACCATCGAGCTGGACGTGATCGCGGCATAGAGTACCGCAGTGATAACGAGAAAGCCGGGAACGGTGACGGTCGAACTTGCGATTGTTAGAGTCAGGGCCCCGCCGATCGTCCAGAGCACCACGATGAAGGTCGAAGCCGACAGAAATGCAGAAATGACCCCGGCGATGAAATCGACAGGTGCTTCGGTGGCAATCCGCAAATCCTCCGAAATGCGCGCTTCGGGGTTCTTGTGGTCGCCGCCGATGAGGTTCAACTGATAGTAACGGCCGTTCGCGAGCCAGCGCGCGATGACTGCGGTAGTGAGCCAGGAACGCCAGCGGCGCTGAATCATCATACGAAGGGCGACTTGTGCAGTGACAATGACGACGCTTCCGAGCACGAGTGGTAGGAATACGGCGCTCAGGAAATAGACGATGCGGGCATTGTGTTGCTCTATGGCGTCAAAAATTGCGCGATTCCAGACATTGATTCCATACTGGAAGCCGACATTGATGCCGATCAGGGTCAATAGCCCGATTGAGCACGGCCAAGCGAGCCTGTCGCCGCCGCGACCCCAGTAACGGCGCGCGCTGATCCAGAAACGCGTCAGCAAATACCTCCTGCGCGCCTGCTCGGCCTCCTCGGGCGTCAACTCTGGATCGGGTTCAATGACATTTGGCGGCGGCACGACCTCGACAGTCGATGCCTCCTCTTGGCGCGACTTCGCGGCACCGTGCGGTTTGGTGCCGTCGACCGATTTTTGATTGGATTTAGCGTCGATCATAGCGCGACAACGGCTTAAAAATCAAAAGGTTTCATGATGCCGGTGTCGAACCGGGCATCGGAGGGCTTGCTGAGAAAGTGAGGCAGTCGCCGCTCGAACCCACAAGGTCCCTAATGGGCACGTTCACCCCCGACCGCTTTTCTGCCAGCGGCGAGTCCCGGCCAGCTAAAGTGCATACCGAGCGACCAAACCTTGGACCTGCTGGTGAGTGTCGGGTAAGGGCCGATATTGTTAAAAAGTCCGTTTTCTGCAAACTCTGATGTTTTAACGGCCGTAGAGGCCGACACAGAAAATCGAGCTGGGGGCCTTCCAATTTTGCGTTCAAGCAGCGTGTGGGTAGGCCCTGCAGCGGAAATGAAACAGCATCGAGGGGGCAACATTCGCTCAAATTGCGAATTGGCTGACTTTTCGGCAAACCCAGATTTTGGACTTTTTCAACACTATCCGCCATTAGCGGAAGACGCCTTGGCCGGAAAGCACGGTGGGTTCAACTTGCTGGGGATGCCGCGAAGGTCACTTCTCGAACCGTTTGCGTCGTTCGGGTTCCAGCAGGTTGCCCCTCTTCGTCTCGCTACAGCCACCGTCCGACGCGAGCCTTGTAGGCGAGATAGACGTCACCGAACTTCCGCTCGAGATAGGCCTCCTCGCGGGCGACCACGCCGTAGCGGATGACGAGATAGAACGGCACCAATAGGGCGATGAGCCACAGGCTGTCGAAGGCGACGGCGAGGCCGATGAGGCCGAGGAACATGCCGATATAGATCGCGTTGCGCGTGAAGCGGTAGGGGCCCGCGTCGACGATCGTCGTTGTCGGCTGGGTGGTCGGGACCTGCGTCCCGGCGCGGCGGAAGGTCGCCGCCGCCCAGATCAGCAGCGCCAGGCCGGCGAGGAACACGATGCCGCCGAGCCAGCCGCCCGGACTGCCGCCGGCAGGAACGGCAGCGGATAGAGCCAGTCGAGCGCGAGCCCGGCGATCGCCGCGAGCGCCCAGGCGATCGGCGGCCGTACCGCCGCGCCTGAACTGTCGCGCAAATTCCCCGTCGCCTCGCTCATGCCACCACCCGTCCGATCCGCTCCCCGGCCCCCGGAATTCTGGCGCAAGAGAGCGTGTTTTTGCTACATCTGCTAAGCCCCCACCGCTAGAGTTTACGGCGCTTCGAAAGAGATTTGAAGTCAGAGAGCCGCGGACAGCTAAAGGATCGGGTTCGGCCGACACGCCTTGCATCGCCATTGCCACCACAAAAATGATGCCAAAATTTTTGCGAGGCCATCCTCGGCCCTATGCGCGGGCTCAGGATTGAATGATGCGCCGTTCGTCTCGCATGGACCAGCCTTCTTTATCGCTCGCGGTCGTCGCGTTCAGGCTCTTGCCGTTCATCGGTCTCGCGCTGGAGCTGCTCGAGCCTCGGAATGAGTTGCTGGGCTGGATCGGTGCGCGTCGTGTCACCTGGTCGAGGGCCGGGACCATCCCGGGTCTGCTGCGTCCCATCGGCCACCGGCCCGGCCCGTTCCTCGTCAGTTTGAACACGGCCTGGCTCATCGTCGCGATCGCGGTACGCTGCCTCGGCGGCTGGTGACTGGATCACCGAGGTGCCGTTCCCTTCCTGTCTCATCTTGCCACCGCGCTGCCGCGAGCGCTCGGCCGCTTCGATCGCAATCCTGAGGTCGTGATCCACCTCGGCGATTTCTCGGATCAATGTATTGCCGGAGGCACCGAGCTCACCCACACGGGCAATTACAAGGTCCAGGCTTGCCTGCAACGACGCTTTATTGGCGTTGCCTTCGCCTGCATCCGCGAGGTCGATCGCTTCACGGTAGTGCTCCACCTCGAGCATGATCTCGTTTGCTGCTTCGACGGTCCGCAGCCCATGGCGCGCGACCGACTCGTCCCAGCGCACGTTGGCATCGTTGTCACCTTCGCGCAGCCTTGGCTCATCGCTGGCGATCCGCTCACCGTTTTGCTCCTGCAGTTCCATCAGTTCGCGCCGCACACTTACATGCTCACGGGCTGCAGAGGCAATCTCGTCGAAGTTTGCGCGCTCGTTTGCGGGAATGACGCGTTCCGCCTGGAACAGGGCGGTCTCGACACGCTTCTCATAGGCTTCGAATTCGGATCGGCTCATTTGACGCATTGGCTCATCCCTCGAAACGATCTGATCCAGAGATACCAGATGCGTTATGAATTGCGAGCGCAAACTTTCCGTCTTACGCCCACCAGGCACTCGGGGATGATCACGCACCACTTCTGATTCTAAACGGATAAGCTGCGATTGAGCGAAGCTTTCGACTCCTTCTCCGCCATGTTCTGTGGCCACAGCCTCCCATTGGCGCTTAGCGAAATCAGTATAGCGTCGGCTTCGCTCTGTTTGAGGCAAGCTATGTCTGTCGGACCGCTTCGCATCATATCGTCGCTGCGCGGCCTCGCTCGTTGCCTCGTGTTCGGTTCGCCCGTGGCGATTTGTCGGACGCACCTGGTTTTTGCCATAGGCCGCGGCACTCGCCCGCTCGCGCCGATCGGTCATTTCCATATTGATGCCGTGCGCGCGTGCCTTTTCCGCCATCGTCACCCGCCAGCGACGAAACACCGAAATCGTCGTTTCGATCCGATCGCCGGCATCCGAACGCATGGCAACGATCGCATGGACGTGCACATGCGGCCGTTTGCCGCCCGCCTCCTCGGGCTTTGGGTCCTTCGACGGGTCATGCAGGGAAAACACATAGCGGTAACCGGCAAATTCCTGCGCCAGGAACCCTCGTGCGGCGGCATGGAAAGCCTGGACATCCGTTCCGGCCCGTGCCGAGAGGACGACATGCATGACGTCGCGCGGCTTGCGGCTATGCAGGCCGTCGCGCCATTTGAGCTGCACGACATCACCGGCCTGCTTGGCATCCGCGATCACACCCCCTTGCTCGTCGTAAGCGACGACCTGATACCGACTGACAAGATCACGAAGCCGGGCGGAGCCGTAGTCTGTGCCGTTGCCGTAACCGGTGAAGCGAAACGTCGCTGCCACGCTCTGCTCGCCCTCGTCACCATCCAGACGACCTTGCACGATCGCCGATGCTTTCCCGTCACCGGTGAGGCGCTCACCCATGCTGTCGCGCAAGACAGTGACGCCCTCGATGGTAAAGCCCGTGTCATCATTGCGAGGCGATGCGGCAAAGGCGAACATCCGGTCACCAAGCCCGCGTTTGAGGATCGCCCGCGCCTGCTCGTGAATAGCCGATGCCGGATCGAACTGCTCCTTCACCTCCACCACGAATGACCCGATATCGCGGCTTTCGGCGCGATTCTTCATCAGGTGGTCCCACTCGCCCGGGACCGTGGACAGTTCATTGCGGCCCCGCAGCTGTTCGCCACGCTCGTTCTCGACGACGACGTCGCCGTTGCGCGAGATATAGCCGATCATCGCGCCAAGCCTGCTGCCGCCACCGAAGGACGCCATCTTGACCACGGCCGGTTGGCTGCCGGACGCGAGTGATGCAAACCGGGACCGCATGGAAGGTTCGCCGGCGCCAAATCCAGCCCTCAACCCGGCCGAACGGCGGCCGCGTTTGGTCCCACCATGCATTCGGCCGGCGACAAGAGATGCGGTCGGGACCGCTCCGCCGCGGCGCCGGCGCTCCTCTTCCTCCAAAGTCTTGCCCCGGCCCAGCGACCGCTCGTGTAGCAGCGCTGCCCTACGCCGCTCCCACTCATTCTCGAACGCACCGAAGAAGAACTCCATCAGGCGGTTCCTCGCCGCCGTTGGGCGCCGCGCGCCGCGAAACGCCTGAGCTCGAGCATGACGGCGGCGACGATCTTTTGAATATCTGCCGTTTGAGCAGAGATCGCCTTGGCATCAACGTGACCGCTGCTGTTTGCGGCGCGCGCCAGCTGGTTGAGGTTCACGCCAATCGCCCGCATGTCCGACAAAAGCAGATCCAGAATTGCCCGGTCGTCATCGGTGAAGAAGGGGCGGACGCCCGCGCCTTCCAATGTCAGTGACCGCATAAAGGCCGAGATGGTCATTCCGGCGCCTGCGGCAACGCGCGCAATGACGGCGATTTCGGAGGTGCTGAAACGCGCGTGCACGACCCGATCCTTCCGCTTGTCTGCCGCTCCCGATTCGATCACCTTGCGCTGGCTTGCCGCCATTTCATCCTCTTCGAAACAATCGCCGCAGGCGCCATCGACGGCTTGTCCGTCGATCGTCAGCAAATTTGTATCACAAATTTGCGTATCCTGCCAAACATCACTATACGTATTTAGTATTGTTTTTTCAAGCTGTCATCGGAGAGCCTTGATGGGGCCTGACCGCGAACGAACGAAGCTTCGCAGGGACAACAGCCATGTGCGCAATGTGAGCAATCACATCGCGTGTTCACACGCTATTTAAATACTTTAGTTCGACACAGACACATCGTGTAATCACATCGTGTGCCATTGGCATGTGATCCCACTCTAGGGGCGATCGCCCATAGAATGTGTTTGATCGCCAGCATTTCGGTTGACGATTACTATACGTATAGAGTTATATTCACAGAGACACTGAGCACGTCAGCTTTCAAAGGGTCGATCAAGATGAGCCGGATCTATGCCGCGGTGAGCAATAAGGGTGGCGCGGGCAAGACCACGCTCGTCACCCTGGCGGCGGGGGAGTATGCGCTTAGAAACGAGCGTGTGCTTCTGATCGACGCCGATAGCAGGCAGAACCTGTCGGGATGGTGGCGACTGTGCCACAACAAGCAAAATGTGCCCGACAACATCGAAGTCACGACCGCATCGACATCACGAACGCTCGAGACGGCCATCGAGCGGTTTGCAACGTCCTTCGACCTCATCGTGATCGATGCACCTGGCGTCGACAGCTCACTTCAGACGAGCATCATTCGCGCCTCGGAACTGGTCATCTCTCCCATTCAACCGGCGATCAAGGAGATCGAGGCGGCTGGACAGGCGGTCGCCATGGTCAACGAGATAAACGACGAAGCGGGTACCAAGATTCAGCATCTGAATGTGAGAACGCGGACGCCGAGCACCAGATCTCCGATCCTGTTGTCCATGTCGCTCGATCCCTATCGCCTTTATTGCCATCGCGCTGATCTAAGCAGGAACATGGCACGGTTCCACACCCTGTCGATACGAGCCAACGCTGTTCGGTGAAACGGCTGTTGTTCGTTCATGGGGCCGGATCGGGACGAGCGGTCGGGAATAGACAGAGGTGTTTTCGGATGAGCTCGCAGCGGCGTCGCACTTCCTCAAACTCGCGCGCCGGAAACGGTCGAAGGGCTATAAGCCCATAGGAAGCTGTGGAAATGCCGCCGAAGTCAGTTCGTTGGGCATCGTGGCCGATGACAGAGGAGCCGCGTGGTGGAAAGGATTCCGGAGCTTCAAACGGGAGTTCACCATGACCACAACCAACGAAATTGCAGACAAGATCGCCGGCGAACATGGCCTGACCAAGGTACAGGGCAAGGCGATCGTGGAAGCCGTGTTCGGCCATCACTGCGGCATCCACCTCCGGCAAGGAAACCTCGATCCCAGGTTTCGGCAAATTTAAAGTGAAGGACACGCCGGAGCGCGAAGCGCGCAATCCGGCGACCGGCGCGACCATCAAGGTCGCCGCCGCCAAGAAGCTCACCTTTGCGCCGGCAAAGGCGCTGAAGGATGCACTCAACAAGTGACATTGAGAAAAGCCCCGCTTGAGTGGCGGGGCTTTCTGGTTCTGCTTACCGGCGCGTGTTACGCGACCAGATGAGCTGGAGGCCCTCCTGGCCCTGGACTTCGCTCAGCGTCGCGTAGATCGGAGCCGGGAAGCTCGGATCATCGAGCTTGACCGAGATGTAGTCGCGCTCGGTGTCTCGGGCCTGTTTCTGCCAGCCTGCTCCGAACTCGACGTTGCCGGCCAGGACGCGGAAGTCCGGGGCGCCTTCGGAGGCGCGTTCGACCCTGACGATCTTTGCCTTGACGTTGAGATTGAGGGTCTTGATGGTGCCGGTGAAGCCGTCGGTTGAGGCGGTGAAGGAGCCGATGGTAGCCATTGTCGCATTCCTTTTCGGTTGCTCGAGCCGCGCCCATCGCAGTCTCGATGGCTGTCGATCAGACCGGCGACGATCGGCGCGCACCCGCAGGGCCGCAACGAAGTGGAGGACGGCCCATGGGCCGAGGCTTTCTTGGCTACCGCGAGGAATGACGGCGATCCGGGGTCCCCGCGTGACCTGTCACGTGGGGTGGTCGCCGTCAGGGGAAGAAAACGAGCCGGCCGTTGCGGGAGGACGATCGAGCCGAGCAGCGTGAGGCGTTCTCCGGTCAGACATGCCCCATCGAGACCGCGGTGGGCCTGCCTTGCGCAACCATTGAAGGGATAGAGAATGGCGGGCCGAGGGCGCACCTCATCGAGACTGCAAGGCCGCGCATGTCGGCGCTATCGCCACATTAGGCAGGCACCGGGCATCAGGAACGCGTGATACCTGTGAGCCTTCGGGCTGCGGCGGCATTTTTGACGGTGAGTGCGATTTTCTTGAGGAAGGCAGGACTGAAACTGCCAAGGGGCGTGGTCGTCTCGAAGTCAAATGCCTTGTCGAGTTCAACCCGATTGTACTCGTCGAGAACGATCCAGCACGGAAAATCCAGGCCGGCGCGACGGCATTCCATTTGGCTGACGGCAAGAGAAAGCCGCTCCGTGTCGGGCAATTGCGATGTGATGGGAAACAGAAACACAGCTTCCGGCGCCGCCGCGGTGCGAACGACGACGCAGACGGGCCTCGCCTTGCGGCCGGACTCTTCACCCGCAGCCGCTTGGCGCTTCCACAGGTAGAAAAAGCGGACAATCTGCCCAGGCTCAAGCATTGTCACCCTCGATAATATCCTCAAGACCGGTCATAAGTTCCTGGTGGATGTCTTCGGGAGCATCCATCAAGCCGTAGACAACGGTATGAGAACGACCGATGAGCTTGCGATATTGCTCGGCGGTCAGAATGACGAGTTTGTCCTTCCCGCGCTTCGTGAGAGTGACAGGTTCGATCAAAGCCGCTTCGAGGATCTCCCCCGAAGCGCGGTTCATATCTGAGAAGGTGAATTGCTTCATGGCCCAAGCCTCGTACTGAATTACCTATAATACCTATTCTATGCAATTTATGCAATGGAGGCCGTTGTCGCGGAAAGCCGGTCCTCTCAATCCGGGGCCCGGAACTGTCGCGCTATCCTAACTTTTGCCCCTTCTCGCGCGTTTGATGACCTCATGGCTGAAATTCCCATCCGTTGTTTTGCTGTATCGGTCGTTCTTCTCCGTGCTACGGGCGCTGAAAACCAAGTGCTGCTTCTGCGTCGAAATCACACGTTGATTGGCGAATGGTGCCAGATCTCCGGCGGCATCGAGGACGGTGAGAAGGCATGGGAAACCGCGCCACGCGACGTCAAAGAAGAAACCGGCCTGAACTGTGATCGCCTCTATTCGGCAGACATATGCGAGCAATTCTATGAGGTCGGTCGCGATGCTATCAGCATGCTACCGGTTTTCGTTGGCTTCGTAGATGCTGGGGCAGCTGTGGTCATCAATGGCGAACATAGCGAATTTCGTTGGGTTTCATTCGAGGAGGCCTTGAGGATGGTGTACCGGCCGGAGCTCGCCGCCGTCGCACCCTACATCCGCCTATGGCGGAACCGCTTCCCCGTGCCCGCGGGCCCCTGCACGACGTGCCGGCAGGCCCGGATCGTCAGGGCCATCACCGTAAGAGTCGTTCCGGCGACGCCGCTACCAGGAAATGCCGAGGCGTCGGTGACGATAAGATTGGGAACGTCCCAGCACCGATTATAGCCGTTGAGGACTGAATCCTTGCTGGACGCCCCCATCCGCGCGCCGCCGGTTTCATGGATCGCGGCGCCCATGCACATGGTCTTTCGGAACCATCTGCGAAACATGAAGCGGCTGAATGGATCCGCATCCGGAAACGCCCCTCGCCCCATCTCCTTTAGGCCGGTTGGCGAACCGATGAATTCTAGCTCGCCGCCCACACCTTTAATCGTCTCGATCAGGATCTCCTCCTGCTTCTTGAGGAGAGGGACAAGCCGACCGCCGTTATCGCGACAAGCGACGACATGGCGATATCCTTCATGAGTTCCGCGCAGGAGAAGGGCTACCGCATTCCCGACGACGTCTCGATCGTGTCCTTCGACGGATCGCCTGTCTGCGCCTACTGCTCCCCTCCTCTGTCTGTGATCCAGCAGCCCATGGAGGAAATGGGAGAACGGGCCGCGCTGATGCTTATCGGGTATGGCGGCGCGGTCGGCGACGCAACTCAGGGTCCGATCGTCATTTCGAGCAAACTGGTAAAGCGGAAGAGCATGGCAGGTGTCGCGCGGTGACCGTCCCATTGCCGTCCTGCCTTTCCAAACTGAGCACATCCGCTGCTTCGGCGATGTCTAACCAACGGCCGCTCTCGATGTTCGAGACGAAGCTCGCCAGCCGCGGACGCTGGCCGCGATGATCTTCACGTCGTGCGATACCTTGTTGGGAAAGCGTCAGAGGTTTTGGACGAAAACCGGCTGGACGATCGCAACCAGCAGATGGCCATCTGATCGTTCGCGGCCCTCTCGGCTTCGGACAGGACGATGTCCCTATGATCCGGGGTGCCCGATATCACCCGCGTCAGACGGGCGCCGCCCATGCCCTGCTCGCAGGAGAGTTCGACAGGCACGCTTGACTGAAGTACATTCGAAATGGTCTCGTGGCAGCTACCGGGAAGCACTGGCCGGCCGAGGATTCCGCACTTCGACGTACGCCGTCTCGCCACCGCAGAGCCCGTTGGCGGCGTCTTTGAAGCCGGTAGAGGGACAGCATGACATCTCGCAGATCCATTGCCGAGCGGGTGATCGCGCAGGCCAGCACCCGCGGCACTCCGATTGATGGAGACGCCGAATTCATGGCGATCGTCGAGCTGTGGGTGGCTGGCGAGATCGAAGCAGCCGAGATGCGCGATCGGTACAATGCGTTGCTGGAACGACGTTCGCGCGGCAAACACAACTCCGAAATCAGTCCGCAAGCGCCAGAAGGAACGGCCGTCCAGGCAAGCGACGGGGCGGCTGATGAGGCGACGCCCTGACAGCAGATACACCGAGCCATTGGAGACAAGAATGACACGAACACCACGCCGCCCCGTCAATCCTCTAGACGCCGCGGAGGCCTTGTTCAAGCCGGCAAAGAAGGTAGCTGCGGCGCCTGCCGTCGAGCGACGAGCGCTGCCAAATGTCAAGGAACCGGTCTCCCTGAAGCTCGACAGCGACGTGCTCGCCTATTTTCAGGCAGATGGTCCAGGCTGGCAGGACCGCATCAACGATGCGCTGCGTGCCGCCATGAAGGATGATCGCTGAACACGCCGCGGTCACGCGGCCGCCCGTTTACACTCCTCGCTATCCCGCGTGGTGGCGAGATCGCGTTCGATGTCGGCAAATTCATCTCGGCTTCACAGCAAGCTGCGCGCCGAAGGCGAATACCTCTCCGGGGCGCGGTCGGTAGGATGCCAGCCGCCTTTCGGCATCGTCCAATCGAATGCAACAGTTCAAACGCCCGGCCTCCATGTTCGAGCGAGCATGCTCGAGGGGCGCCGAGGCGCCATCATCGGCCGCCGATCGTCAAGGTCCCGGTTTCACCGGTATCCACCGGTCCGGCGCGAGCCAGTCGCTATGGCGGAGAAGCCGGTCTTCATGAGAATTCGAAGTGACCGCAGTAGGCATTTGAGCGTAAGAAGATGCTTGTCCGAACGTCCCCGCGCTGGAAAGGATTGTGTTCATGCACGCCCCCAGAGCTTCCTTCGCCGTTTGTTTCGCCCTCACCACCGCACTGGCCACGACCGCATCAGCGCAGATGCCTCAGCAGCAGCCAGATGCAAAAGCGTTCAAACTCGGCTCATTCGACATTGTGGCCTTGCATGACGCTCAGTTTGTTAGACCGAACGACAGCAAGATATTCGGCGTTGGCCACAGCCCTGAAGAAGTCGGAGAAGTGTTGAAGGCGGCTGGTGCGCCCACGGATACTGTGACGCTCAGCGTCGACGCGCTGTTGGTCAAGGGGCCGAAGCGGCTGATCCTCATCGACGCCGGCGTGGGCGGTGCGCTTCAACAGTCTCTCGCTCAGGCTGGCTACAAGCCGGAGGACGTCACGGACGTGCTGATCACGCATTCGCATCCCGATCACATGGGCGGCCTCGTCAAGGACGGCAAGCTTGCCTTTCCCAAGGCGACGATCCGCATGTCGTCGGTGGGCGTTCGCCAAGAAAAATGACCAGCTCGGCCATGTGAAGACCTTCAAGCCGGGCGCCAAGGTCGCCACCGGCATTACCTCGATCGGATTGAAAGGACATACGCCCGGCCACGTCGGCTATGAGATTGTGTCTGGCAAGAAGATGCTCGACATCGGCGACACCGTCCACAGCTCGATCATTTCGCTTGCCAAACCGGAATGGCCGGTCAGCTTTGACAATGACGCGGCCGGCGGTGAGAAGAATCGGATCGATACTTTGAAGGAGCTCGCTCAGACGAACGAGCTCATCTTCGCCCCACACTTTCCGTTCCCAGGCGTCGGCCATATCCAGTCGGACGGCGACCACTTCAAATGGGAGCCGACCACAAGCTAGGGGCAGTGACAAGCACCGGGCGCGGCGCGCTTGCCGTCGCCGCGTCCTCTACCACGTGGATCAAAGGAATCCCTTTGCGGCCATTTGTGCCCTCGCCTCGTCGCTCTCCTCCCGCCAAACGCCGAGGCGTTGAGGACAGTCGTCGATTTCGTGAACTGTACGTCCCGGTATTCGACGACCTCGACATGGTTGCCCCATGGATCGAGAAAGTTGAATGGCCTGCCGTCTAAAACGGTCGCGCCTGCAGCAACAGCCAACGCCATCACACCGCTGCGATCATCCACGACGAGACCGAAGTGCCGGCTCGTATCGGGAGATTGCGACCTTCCCCGGCTCATTGCCAGGAACTGGTCGCCCATATCGATGAAGGCGATTTCCAAGCTTCCTGTGTCGTCGCTGTGAGTGCCTCGCAGCTCGAACGAAAAGATCTTGCCATAGAAGCGGAGCGCTTCATCAACATCTCCAACTTCGAGAGCAATGTGGTTGAGACCGACGAGCTTCGGCTTCTGATCTGTCATCGGGGTTTCCCTCTATTGCCTACGCTCGTCGATCAGTTGTCAGGATCGGTGCGACCAGTCTTTCCGACGCGTCAACGACGGCGTGGAGATAAGAAGGGTTGGCGACTCTTGCTTGGTAGGATCGCCTGCGCCTTGTTGTTGAACATCGCCCCGCTGCGCCCTTCCAGATCCGGCGACACAAGCATGGGTGTAATCCTTGTCGAGCAGACCTCCGGCTCGATCGTCATAAAACTGGTCAGTCCCTCGATGATCTTCAGAAGAAGCTTGTTGGACCCGAACAAGTTCCCCCGGATGCCCGTTTTAACGAAGCCTGGGTTCAGTGCGACGACGTCGACGTCGGGAAAGCGCCGAACGACGTCCAGCACCAAGGCCTCGTTGCCCGCGACCGTGTTCATATGCGCCTTCATGCGGCCGTAGCTCTTCTCCGAATTCAGGTCCTCGACATTGGCCGACTGACCCGAACACGGAAAGCCGATGACGAAGACGCTAGGCTTCATGCGCGGTTGCGGGCGACCCGTGCCAAGACGTGGAGCGATCGCGTTGAGGATGACGTAGCGGCTGAGATAGCTGAGCGCCAAGTCGCGTTCTATGCCCTCTGCCGTGACCTCTCTCTTCGGACCGGCCATGATCCCCGCCGTCATGAGGACGAGGTCAGGCGTCTCGGCAGGCATTTCATCGGCGACACGCTTTGCGTCGATGACGAGAATGAGATCGGCCTTCAGGAAGCTGATGTTCTTCGTCTCCGCGTCCCTGAACGTCTGGCCGACGACGAGGACGTCGGCGCCCTGCTTGGCGAGATCGTGGGCAAGGGAGCGGCCGATACCGCCCGTCCCACCGATGACGGCCACGTTAAGTCCGGCCAGATTAAGCGAATTCTTCTCGATGCGACGCCATGTTATTGAGCTGTCCCGCTGCATCAGACGGCCTCAGTGTCCGCAGCGGCGTCGCCCAAGGAGGGATAGTCGGTGAAGCCGTTCGCCGTCCCACCGAAGTACGTGCTGCGGTCCGCCTCGTTCATTGGCGCGCAGACCTTCAGTCGATCGACGAAGTCCGGGTTCGCCAACACCATCGTCGCCTGCGCGACAGAAAGCGCCTCATGAGCGAAAGCTCCTGAACCCCGCCCGAATTTCCTGAGTGAATACCTCGGGCTCCTCCCAGGCAGCGAAATGTCCGCCTTTCGGCGCCTGGTTGTAGTAGATGAGCTGCGGGTACGCTCTTGAAAGCCATTTCTTCGGCGGCCGGTAGACCTCGCCCGGAAACACGGTTACGGCCACTGGCACCTTGCTCGGCGTCAGTTTCGCCCCGGCGACAATGTTTTCCCAGTAAAGCCGACCGCTCGATGGTCCCGTGTTGGTTAGCCAGTAGAGGGATATATTGTCGAGGATTGCGTCCTTCGACAATACTTTCTCGGGCTCGCCGCGCGTATAAACCCAATCGGCGATCTTGTCATACAGCCAGGCAGCCAAACCAACCGGGGAGTCTGCAATCCCGTAGCCAATCGTTTCCGGCCTCGTGCCCATGATCGCCGCGTATCCGAAACCATTGGCTAGGAAGTCCTTGGCTTCGTTGAACACAACTCTCTCGTCCGCGGACAGCATCTCTGGCGGTGGACCTCCAGCCTTGAGTGCCGCTGCGGCATCGGGAGGAAAGGTAGTCGCGCGCTCGACACGATTGACATGGATGCCCAGCAGCCCCTGCGGGGCCTGACGGGCGAGTGCATCATTGATGATCGCTCCCCAGTCACCGCCCTGGGAAACGTAGTGATCGTAGCCAAGCCGCTTCATGAGGGTATCCCAGGCGTTGGCAATGCGCTGTGGGTTCCAGCCCGCCGTTGTCGGCTTCTCGGAAAAGCCAAACCCCGGTATCGACGGAAGAACGACGTGGAACGCGTCGTCGGCGCTGCCGCCGTGTGCCGTCGGATCGGTAAGCGGGCTGATCACGTTAAGCAGTTCGAACACCGATCCCGGCCAGCCGTGGGTCATGACAAGCGGCAACGCATTCTCATGCAGCGACCGGACATGGATGAAGTGGATGTCCAATCCATCGATATTGGCAATGAACTGCGCATACGAGTTCAGCTTTCTCTCCGCCTTGCGCCAGTCATAAGAAGTGCGCCAGTAGTCGACCAGCTCCTTCAGCTTTGCCGACTGCACGCCCTGTGAGCGGTCGGTTACGGTTTCGCTCTCGGGCCACCGGGTTTCGAGAAGCCTCCTGCGCAGGTCGATTAGTGCCTTCTCCGGAACCCCTACCTTGAAGGGTCTCACGCCGTCGACAATCGCCGGCCGTGGATTTTTCCAGTCCGCCGCTACCGTTGCCGATGGAAGGATAACCGAAGACAGGCCCACCGCAGTGCCGGCGAAGAGCAGCGTCCGGCGTGAGACTTCTATCTTCTCAAGTGATTTATGTGTCATGTCAATGCATCCCGTATTGAAGTCGTCTGCGCCTACTTGACTGGAACGACGAGGGTTTGCCCCTGGTCACGATGTAGGTGGCCAACTCGGAGGCTCTGCCATCACGGACGTTTTTCGCGGAGTGTGCCACACCCGACGGAATGAACAGAGAACCGCCGGCCCTCAGCGTGACGGGGTCGCGTCCTTCAAGCTTATACTGAAGCTTGCCTTCCAGTACGTAGGCGACTTCTTCGCCAGGATGCGTATGGTTGATGGTCGACGCTCCCGGATTGAAGTCAACACGTACCTGAACGACTTCCTTGTCAGGCACGCCGATGCCTTCCTTGATGAGGTCCGTGCGCTGTATTTCCTGCGGCCGAGTTGAGAGACACGGCTCCTGCAGCGACGGCGCAAAGGATGAGCAAACAGGTTTTCATGATAGGCTTCCTTGTTTGGCAGTGCCTTCGACTTTCGGTCAGGTGGCACTCGTAAACTGGATCCAGATTTCATCCGGTCCTTTGCGGAGGAATAGGAACAAGATCGAGAACCTTTTCCCTTGCGGCGAAATTTGCGCCTTGGATGTACGTGGAATGTTTCAGCTCCACGCCGGTTTGTATCAAAGTTTGTCGATAGCCGCTCCGCTATCATCTGGTGCAGTAGTCGATTCAATGATCGCAGCGTGAAATTCTCGAACCGCTTCAGCCGCTTGCGGCGCGTAGCTTGGCTGTGAGCCCAAAGGGAATGACGTCGATTCCACCGAAACGTGCGGACTGCCTGCGAGCAGCCCGATGCCCAATGCTACGACGTCGACGGAAACCCGGTCGGCATAGTCAGTGCTGTGGACAGGTTGGCGGCGCAAACGACTGTTCTCAGCTTGAGGGCCAATGCGACCCCGGCGCCGTGGCCGGCATCTTCGGCTACAACCGGAATGTTCCTCCCCTCAGCTGACATTGCGCCGCGCTCCGGCATTTGCTCGAACAAGCGCCATCAGCATCGGCCCAATCGCAAACTCACCCCTTTCGGTCCTTCGGGTCAGATCCCGCAGATATCCGCCTGCCGAGTGGATCTGTCCCCCCCTTTCCAGGATACAGGCGATCACAGTCGCGGCATTTTCAGCCCCCATCCCTGCGCAGGCTTCTTCGTAGGCCGAGGGGCTTACGCCGAGCATGGATCGCACGACGATGGCCGCCGACATCAGGTCTCGCCAATTGCCGATCGTTCCACCGGGGCCATAGTCGAGGATTTGCGGGCAGGCTTGGAGGACAAGGCCGAGCGGGAACGATTTCAGGCTGTGCCGGGCAGACAGATCGGCCACCCCACCGCTCACTCCGCCGGAAGGTGGTGCTTTCTGCCCTCGCTCATCTGACGGCTCGGTGTTCGGGTCATTGTTGCCCACTGCCCTCTCGCCCTGCTTTCTTTCGAAAGCTGGTTCAAGTTCAGAAGTAGATTCGGGATTTGAATTCTGTATGTGCCGCTCATCTTGAGCGGGATTGCCGCTTTGATTTTGCGTTTTCAGCTGTATTTCCAACTGATTGACCACCTCTTCGCGCAACAGTTCCATCTCGTCGAGGGTCGCTGCGAGTTGCCCGGCGGCCGGAACTCTCGGCAGTCGCTCCAGAAGACCGCGCAAATGCGCGCTGATCGTCATCCAATCGCCAGCCGCGCCTTCCTCGAGGGCCGCTTCGATCAGTTTGGTGATATCGCGTCGGCACAGCGTCAAGCGTTCCCGAAGGCGCTGCAGGTGCATGCGCTCAGCAACAACCTCAGCGGCCAGGCGCTCGATCTCCTCGGATCGGGCAAGCAAAGGCGCCAGCGAGAAGCCGAAGGCCTCATCGATCTCGCCGGATTTGCCTTTATGAGCGTAGCGCTTGCCGTTCGGGCTGTCCTTGCGGATCAGCAGCCCGGCCTCGATGAGCACGGCCAGGTGCCGTCTAATCGTCTGCTCGGCCATTCCATGAGCGCGCAGCGACAGCTGTGCGTTCGAGGGAAACACAACGAGCCCATGCTCTTCCGCAAGCGCGTTTTTCGGATAAAAGCTCAGCAGGGCATTCAGCACTGCCAACGCCCGGTCTGTTACCCCTACCAAAGGCCTGGCCTCGCATAGAGCCCGATACAGCTTCCATTTATCGACCGTCTTGTCTGGCTCAATCTCGCGAGACGCGACTTGGCTTGACAGCATCCCAAGCGTCATCGACCGCCGCCCAAAGGGCGTCGTCACAGTTCCACTCTCCATTTCCTTCACCTTCGATCAGGCAAAAGAAATTTGCTCACCGAAACGGTGCCAAAGACTCTTGACTACGATTCGTGGAAATGCGATTCTCGATCTTGTCTAGAAATCAGAGAGAGGCTTCCACGACTTTGGTCGTTTGGGGGCCTTTTTCTTTTGCGATTACTGCTCCTTAGCGTGTTTCAATTCTTGTCCGGGCGGCGTTGCGCCTGGAAGGTTTCCAATAGCTCGGGCAAACGGTCCACGAGATAGGCTGCGAATTCCGGTGCTCGCCGCTCGTCAATGACAAGCCTGGTCTTTCGGGCGCCACGCTCGATTTCGGCAAATTTGATGCCGGTCTTCGTAACGACATGGCTATGAGCTTCGGGGCGGACGCGCCTTGGCGCTGTTTCCCGCATGACCTTTTCAAATCGCTCGTCGCTCGAAAGCTTTTCGTAGGACGGCGTATTGACGAGGCCCATCCAATCGGCGTCCTTGCGCGCAGCAAGGTTGGCCGCCAGTTGCTCCCAGCGCGGTCGGCCGATCTTTGGCGCAGGGCCAATCGCTATGATGAGCGCCTCCGGGATACTGCGGACAATCGAAATCATCGTCGACAGGTTGCCTTTGTGCACGGAGAGTGCAGCAAGGATTGTTTCCCGCTTCACTCCCCTCTCCTCTAAGCGAAGGCCAAACAGGGCCCGCTCAATGAAAGAGAGATCTTTCCGTTCGAGATTTTCCTTACCCTGCGCAACGATAAGACCGTCATCGTCAAGCTCGCGAACAACGGCTTTAACCTTCAGGCCCAGTCTGCGTATGGCTTCGACTCGACGGTGCCCGAAGGCAATCTGATACTTGCCCCGGCTGGTGGGATGAGGTCGGACCAGAACCGGCAAGATCTGCCCGTGCTGGCTCAGGCTTTCTTGCAGCTCCAGGAAATCTTGAGATGCAAAACCATCCAGACGATCCTTGACGAAGGACGCTTCAATGTCGGCTGGATCAAGCTCGACTATCGCAGCTCCTGCTGCAATCTGCGCCCGCAGGGCCTCGGCGGCTACCGCGTCTTGCGTGAGGCTCTCGAAGGCGCGATTCATAGATAGCAGCGCCCCGGACTGTACGGCGGGCTTAGCTTGCCGCATCGCTTCTGATGCGCCGCCGGTAATTGGCGCCAGCATGTCGCGCATTGCATCGCGCCGCTTACTCATGATGCCCTCCCCCACGCTTTCTTCACAAGCGCCTCGATCTCGGAGTTCACATTATCGATCGCTTCCATTGCGCGGTCATAGGTCGATCGATGGAAGTTCTCCCGTCCTACTTCGTAAAGGGTCTGTTTTGTCAGTCCGGCATCTGAAATCGCTGCGGACTTCAGAAGAGGATTCGTCAGCACACGCTCCTCAAAGAGGCTGCGTAGGAGTCCAACAATCTGGCTCTGAGGACCGTCGCTCGGCTCATATCGGGTGACGACGTAGCGGAAGAAATCATAGTCCGCATCACCCCCTGCCCTCTCCACGACATCGAAGAGGCCTGCCGTCATATGGAGGAACTGCGACATGGACGCGACGTCCAGCATCTGCGGGTGGATCGTCACAAGCACGCTTCGCGCGGCGCAGAGAGCCGATAAAGTGAGATAGCCAAGCGACGGTGGGCAATCGAGGATGACGATGTCGTAGTTCTTCTCGACCGATTGCAACGCGCCGCCTACGCGGGCGAAAAACATCCTGTCCTGCGCCCTTCCCCGCTCCGCGAGAACACGCGGCGTATCGTGCTCGAACTCCTGTAGCTCCAAATTTCCCGGAACCATGTCGAGGCCGGCGAAGTAGGTTTTGCGGATGATGCTGGCGAGAGGAACCTGCTGCTCGTCATAACGGATGGCGCCGTAGAGCGTTTCGTTTGGTTCAAGGTCGAATTCGGGTTGCAGCCCGAAGAGCGCCGACAGGGACGCTTGGGGATCGAGGTCAACGGCAAGGGTGCGATAGCCGCGAAGGGCGAAATACTGAGCAAGGTGAGCGGCAGTCGTCGTCTTGCCCGAACCGCCCTTGAAGTTGGTCACTGCGATCACTTGGAGGTCGTCCCCATCAGCTCGGATAGGCGAATAACCCTTCTTGGTCGAAGCAAGCTGCTGGCGGATGGTATGGATCTGCTCGAGAGAATAAAGTCTGCGACCAGCGCCGTTCTTTTCTGCCTCTGGGATGGTGCCCTCGAGGGAAAGGTGACGTAGATAGGCATCGCTGATGCCGATGAGCTTTGCCGCCTCTCCCGCCATGAACTTGCGCAGTTGCTTTTGCGATGTGGGGGGGAATGCGCGCGCCCTTAACGCCTGCAGCTGCGCGCTTAATAGATCCGCGTCGGCCTCGACGAGGCGCGTCAGCGATCGAACCGGTTGATCGCGTTCGGCAAGCGGTTTCGCGCTGGTCGGCATCATAAACGCTCTTCTGCTTCAAAATGAACAATGAGCGTAAATTGCGCTGAGTCTGCGAGTCGGGTCAAGGCGAATTGGACAGGCTCAACTGCAATTTAACCGCGCGGTGGCGGACCTTCGTCAACACAGGCAGAATAGATTTCCAGATCAAGACCCTTCATCAGGAAGTTTCAGCGCAGGTGCCACGCCGTGTGGGGGTGCCAGGGCCTTCTGACGGGATCGTTCCCGTGCAGGGTGTCGAGAGGACGACCACCAGGGTCTTAGTATCTCGCCCTCGGATACGACCGCACCAAAGTTCTCAGCTGAGAACTATGACCTGAGCGCGGCGCCTATCGATCTCTCCCAAGGTGTGCGACCGCTTTGTCTGCCTGCGTGAGGCGAGTGTGTCCGATATGGGCCTCATTCCAAGGCTTTATCCCTCCCAGAACGGCAGGATAGAGAAATTGCATACAGGCTCGGAACCAACAAAGACACGATGCGTTTTTTTGGTTCAATCTTTTCCCGTGGTTGCAGATGACCAAGTATTTCTTCCACCTCCGCAAAGGCAATGAGATTATCAAAGATGAGGAAGGCGTAGACCTTGACAGCGCTGCCGCCGCTCATCGAGAGGCCATAGTCGCGGCCCGAGAAATGTTGGCCGAGGCGGTCTTGCAAGGCGACGTTGTCGATGGTCAAGTGTTCGAGATTACCGACAGTACGGGAAGAATAATCGAATGTCTCCCGTTGAAGAAAGCTCTCCGCCTTAACGAAAGCTAGCGGCCGGATTGAGCATCCAAGATCAGCTTTGCGGGCGCGACATCCGATGTCGCGACGGGCTCGATCCAAAAGGCATCGTCTGTGAGCTCTGACGTCGATTGCGGCGGGCGATGAAGGCTTATTCGGAGCCCTTCCGCTGCCATTCCTTATATGGTTGTAGTGCCTGACCTGGGAACCGCCGCTCGATTTCGGTTTCCACCAATGCAATAAACGCGAGAATATCGTCCAGGTCCATCCGTGCGCGAGAGAGCGCTTCGCTCTGCTTTTCGAGGTCCTGCATCCTTAAAAACACCTCGTCGTCTGTCATCGCCGACAGGCGGTCTGCGAAGGTCGCGGGATCATCTTGCTTGGGCATAGTATCCTCCCAGCTCAAACGTTATCGCCGCCGGTGATCGAGATCGCCATGTCCCTCTGGAGCTCCAACGTCGCAGGTCAGAAAAACGCACCTGCAAAACTTCGGCATATCACTCATCGAGATCTCCCTCGCAGCCACGCTTCGCTTTGGGTGTCGCATTCGCGATCGCCTTGAGACCCGTCATATTCTCCTGGAATATGACGACCAAGCTTACCCCTCAACTCCGGTTCTATCAGGATGTTCCAACATCGACCGTCAGGAACATTAGCCGACATTTCACCGACCGGTGCGTGAGGTCGATGCTCGTGACCTTTTGGGAGAACAAATTGGAAGCACGAGACGTTACTTATCCGTCTTCAACAAGGATTATGTGCCATGACCGTTGTAACGAGACTAGCCGCCGCCCTGTTTCTGATAGTTTTCATGGCTTCTTGCGCCAACACCATCAAGGGAATTGGCCGCGATACCGCAAATACGGTTAACGCCACCCAGAATGCTGGACACCGCGTCGGAAACGCCGCAGCAAACTGAAAGAAGCCGGCGTCCGTGTCTGCCTTTGAGTAAGGTCACCTGGGAGGACACGCGGCTCAATACGTGCCTGTGCCAGGGATGGCTTTCCTTGCCATGTCCACAAGGCGCGTACTGCGCCATCTCTTTTCGTAACCCGTACAACCTGGCGCATAACGTCTCCCTCGAACTTACCGACGCCAAGCTCACTCAAACCGCCCGTGGCTCTAAGGCCGCAATCGCAAAAAGACCGAGGGATCGAAAGCTGCGGCTGCCAAGGGTACTGCCATCAGTGCATCCGCTCCAAAAGAAAGACCAAGGGCAATAGTCAACAAATCCCGACAAGCACGGAAGCAACCGGACGATCCGAAGGACGATTCCACCGTCGCCGAAAGAGAGCCTGTTGTCGCGCCAGCCCCTAACTAAAATGTGGACTACTTACCGTCGTAAAAATCAGACGCAAAGCGTGTCGTTTTGCGTCCAACTTTTGCGACAGAAATTCCGCTATAACTTCAGGAGGGGCAGCTTAGTTGCGAAATTGGGATTTCAGCGACGGAGCGGTCTCGTCGTCGGCGTAGTGAGTGGACTTCAGATGATGCCGCGCTTCCTTAAAAGCGCCTGCTCGTCGCCTGACACCCAGCCAAAAACTTTCGCCCCTCCGTCCAGCTCCTGGACGAAGTAGTGAACGTCAAAATCTATCGCTACGTCCGATTGATCCTTGCGGACATAGGTTGCCGTCCATGCAACATGGGCCACGCAATGGTGTTCATCTATGTGCGAGAGGCGGATATTGCGTATCCGCATCTGCTTCGTCCCTATCGCCCGATAGTGCGCATAGCCTCGCGCCATGGCTTGCTTGAGTTGATCGTCGTTCTTTCCGGTCATCACCCCAACAGGCGATGCCGCTATGAAGTCGGAGGCATACAACGATGCGACCTGATCCATGTCTATGTCGCCATCGAGGGACTGCTTGAAAACGCGTTCGTATCGCTCGAAGAGCTTCCGTACGCTGGCCTCCATGGTTTCCCCTCCGAGTGCAGCTTAGTTCCGTATGATCGTGAGCCGAAAAGCTCCTGTCGCGAAATTCCCGCAGACCGTCTGAAAACCCCGTCGGGGATTCCTCACGTTAGACTGCCGTGGTAGCTTTTGCCATGGCGCATCTTTCAGGAACAGACCGCTCTCAATTGCTGCTTCTGCCGGAAGCGGTTGATGATTATGTGGGGCCGGACAATCCGGTTCGCTTCATTGAGGCTTTCGTTGACGGCCTCGATCTCCAAGCCTCCGGGTTCGTGCGGGTGGCGGCGAAGGAGACCGGCCGTCCGGGTTACGACCCAGCCGACCTTTTGAAGCTTTACGTGTACGGGTATATCAACCGTGTGCGTTCCAGCCGGCGACTGGAAGCGGAAACGCGCCGCAACATCGAGGTGATCTGGTTGCTCAGACACCTGAAGCCTGACTTTCGCACCATTGCCGATTTCCGACGGGTCAACCGGTCGGCTTTCCGCCAGGTGTTCAAACTGCGATATTGTGGTCCCGTTGCCTTAAATTGGCTGAGTGGGAATGGCAGTATGGTGACCATCGCGACTCATAGGAGGTTCATGATGATGGTCGTCCGCGGGGATTGGATGTATGGGCTCGAAGTCTGGTTGCCTGGTCAGGCGCATCCGGTCGATGTGAAGAGTACAAACGAAGCTTCGGCGCTTCTCGCCGAACGGTGGCCAGTAACTTTTGGTCCAGCCTTCGAGTATGCGCTTGCAACGTGCGCGGCGGTCACTGAGGGACAGCTTCCAGCGGAGGAAGCAAGGCAGGCTCTGGTAGAGGCTGCAATCGCCGCCGGCATTGTTTGTACACAGCGCGTCCAAGGTGCGCCGGCAGCGCCTCGTCTTTAGGTGCCACTCGATCATCATCCACAAATGCGGGCGCTTGGTTGGGCTAAACAGTCCGGATCGCCCCGGCGCTCAGAAGTTGTGCGATCATTGAGAGGATCGATCCATTGGCGATTGAAAAGGAGACCGGCAACGATGCCCGATCTCAAACATGGTGTGCTCGTTGCTGCCATGGTCCTGGCAGCATCAATAGTATCCTTACCATCCGCTCTTGTCCAACAATGCGCGCGACAAACCTTCGAAGAGACGAGATATGTCGTTTGCACAGTGGAAGTGGGTAAAGCCGACCTGAGATTGTTCTGGAAGAACGTCGATGGCGAGCCCTACCGCTACTTTTCAAGCGTTGCGAAAGCCGTCCGCGACGAGGGGCGAACGCTGGCGTTTGCCGTCAACGCCGGCATGTACCTACCGGATTTCTCACCAATCGGACTCTACGTCGAAAACGGGCGGGAATTGAGATCCGCCAATACCGCAGAGCCTGAAGGCTTCCTCGGCCCGGTACCGAATTTCTATAAAGAGCCGAACGGGGTGTTCTTTCTCGATGACGCAAGCGCCGGAATACTGCCGACGGATGAATTTCTGAAGCGTCGGCAAAGGGTGCGTTTCGCCACCCAGTCCGGTCCAATGCTCGCTATCCAGAACAAGGTGAATCCGATCTTTATTGTCGGGTCGACAGATAGAACGCGGCGGAGCGGTGTGGGGCTCTGCGGCAAGGCTGTTCGCTTCGCGATCAGCGAAGACAGGGTGAATTTTTATGATTTCGCGCGGCTTTTCCGTGATCATTTGAAGTGCCCCAATGCATTGTTCCTCGATGGTGGACGAGGCGTGGGGATTTACAATCCGGCAATGGGCCGCAATGACCGATCCTGGCATGGCGGATTCGGCCCAGTCTTCGGAGTTGTCGAATAACAGTGGTAAGGCGATGGGCGGCAATTACAGGTCGCACGAGTTGATGGCCCAATATTTCTGGCTGCCGGTCGATTAATTGAAAACCAGGCACAATCGCTCGGCCCCCCGGCCGCGTGAACCCTCCCCAGTCCGCTAGAATGCTTTTCGACCTAAGCGAGACGTGCGGCCATAGGCGCCATGAGACGATGTCGCCATTCCGACTTTGCATGCGGAGGGGCCGTTCGACCGAGAAACCCACGGAACAGCTTCTGAACGCCACTGGCCCCCGGTGAACTGATGCGTCTTGACGATTTCGCCCTATATGCTCCCATGTAACGCGGCATAAAATAGTCTGCGGGGTTGTAATAGATTCCAATGAAGGGTCCGATGTCAGAGGATTCAAGATTTCCTGTCGTTGGTGTGGGCGCTTCGGCCGGCGGCGTCCCGGCCCTGGACGCGTTCTTTCGCCAAATGCCCGCAGATCCAGGTGTAGCAATCATAGTTATCACCCATCTTCGCCCGGACCGCGAAAGTTATTTACACGAGATCTTGGCCCGCTACACGCCGATGCCGGTAACGGTCGCGGCGAACAACACCCGCGTTGAGTCCAATCATGTCTATGTGATGCCCTGCAATGTAACCCTCACGATTGACAAGGGCATACTTCGCACCCGCGAACTCGATCCAATGAACCGTGAGCGCAAGCCCATCGATATATTCCTGGTTTCGTTGGCGTTGGATCAAGGCGACTATTCGGTGGCGGTCATTTTGTCAGGCGGCGACGGAGACGGCACGCTGGGCGCAAAGGCGGTTAAGGAAGCCGGCGGTTTGACGCTTGCCCAGACTTCCGACGGCTCCGAGCTAAAGAATCCGGAAATGCCGCAAAGCGCCATTGCGGGAGGCTTTATCGACATCGCGGTTCCGGCTCCGGAGATGGCTGCCAGGTTGACGGCCTATGCTCGAAGCTTCGACAATTTGAAAGATACCGTTCAAACAAGCCGCGAGCAGGAACAGGCGGAGCTTGAGAACACCAGGCGCGAGATTTGCGCAATTCTTGCCGCCCATTCCAGCCATGATTTTCTTGGTTACAAGACGATGACGTTCTTTCGTCGTGTACGGCGCCGAATGCAGGTGAGGCAGGCCGAATCCTTGAGGGAATACATCGACTTGCTGAAGGAGGAGCCGAAAGAAGTCACGGCTCTTTTCCACGATCTGCTGATCAACGTTACCAACTTCTTCCGTGACGAGGACGCGTTCCGAGCCTTGGAACAAGGGGTGATACCCCGACTTTTCGAAGGCAAGGGAGCCAATGATACTATTCGGATATGGGTTCCGGGATGCGCGACGGGCGAGGAAGTCTATTCGATTGCCATGGTGTTCAAGGAACACATCGAAAGGGTCTCTGCTGTTCTGAAGGTGCAGATTTTTGCGACCGACATCGACGAAGCGGCGCTGGCAGTTGCCAGGAGCGCGCGTTATCCCCGAGCTCTGCTGGATGGTGTGAGCCAGGAGCGTCGTCAACGCTTCTTCAGGATCGATTCCGAAAGCTATGTGATCAGCAACGATGTGCGCGAGCTGTGCGTCTTTTCTCCTCACAGTCTGATACGCGATCCACCCTTCTCCCGAATGGACCTGATATCTTGCCGGAACCTCCTCATCTACTTCGGACCAGTCGTTCAACGGCACCTCATCCCTACATTCCATTACGCTTTGAAGCCGGGCGGATTTCTGTTCTTGGGGAGCTCCGAAAGCCTCGGGCAACATAGCGATCTCTTCGCCACGTTGGATAAGAAGCAAAGACTCTTCCAGGCACGGGAACATCCAGCGAAGTTACCACGTCTGCCATCATTGTCCGGTCATGACCGGTCGCCGGCCTTGCAGGACGGCAACAAGTCGACCCGTGAGACGGGGCACTCGCTGCGTCAAATCGTAGAAGCGCGAATCCTGGATCAATATTCTCCGGCCCACGTGGTCATAAGCGTCGATGCCGATATTTTCTATTATTCGGGCGGAACGGGGAAATACCTCGAGGTTCCGCAGGGTGTACCAAGCAGGCAATTGCTGACGCTCGCAAGGAAAGGCCTGCGCCTCGATTTAAGATCGGCGCTAAAGGAATGCTCAAAACGCAGAGGCCCGTGGTTCGGCACAACATCGCCATGGAAGGTGATGATGACCAATTGCAGTTTGTCGACTTCACCGTCGAGCCGCTAAAGGACCGCAGCACTAGCGAACCTCTTTATGGTCGTTTTCCGGCCTTCGGGGCCCCGCCATCCAGCGGACTACAACAAGCCAATAATTGGGCCGATAGACAGCATCAGTGAGCTTGAGCGTAAGCTACGGGACACGCGCGAGCGCTTGCAATCCACGATCGAGGAATATGAGACTGCGTTGGAGGAATTGAAATCATCCAACGAGGAACTCATCTCCGTCAACGAGGAGGTCCAGTCCAGCAATGAGGAACTCGAAGCGTCAAAGGAAGAGACGCAATCGCTGAACGAGGAGCTGAATACGATCAATGCGGAGCTGAACGGAAAGATCGAGGAATTGGATCGGGCCAATAGCGATCTCCGCAATCTCTTTGAAAGCACTCGGATTGCCACGATATTCCTTGATCGCTCTTTGGTAATCCGGACGTTCACTCCCGCTGCTGCGTCGTTCTTCAACCTGAGACCTACCGATGTCGGCCGGCCATTGACCGATTTGTCGAGCCAAACTGAATACGCCGGCTTGAAGGACGACATCCAAAGGGTCTTCGATACGGGAACGGAGCTCAACCATCACCTAACGCGCGATGCGGCGGGAAGACATTACTTGGTACGGTTGATTCCCTATCGGGACGGCGGAGATGGCATCGACGGCGTCGTCGTCACCTTCGTGGACGTCACAGAACTTGCAGAGGCCGAGCAGCACAAGCAAGTCCTGATTGCCGAGCTCAATCACCGCGTCAAAAACATGTTTCTCGTCGTGACCGCAATTGCCAAGCAGACGCTGGCAAAAGCGCCCCCTTTGGAAGCCTTCCGAGACACATTCCTTGGCCGCCTGCGGGCGATGGCACGTGCGTACGGAACCCTTTCACAGGAGAATTGGCAAGATGCGTCCCTCCGTGCATTGTTCACCGAAGAATTGAAACCCTTCGGGGCAGAAAACTTTTCTTTGTCCGGTCCTGACATTCGTTTGCGACCACAGCTGTCCTTGTCACTGGCGATGGTCGCCCATGAACTTGTGACAAACGCTTCGAAACACGGGCTTTCTCCAACAACGGGGGTTCGGTTGCAGTCCACTGGCAGCAAGAAAACGGTCGCCTTCGTCTTGTCTGGCAAGAACGGGGCGGACCGCCGGTAAACGAGCCCAAGACGAACGGCTTCGGTTTTGACCTGCTTCACGGCGAAATCGAATATCGATTGCGTGGTAAGATGGAAAAGAAGTTTAATCCGGAGGGCTTGGCGGTCTCCATGGACCTGCCCCTTCAACAACAGGATGCCAGTTGAGCGATCCGTACCGAATATTGGTCGTCGAGGACGAATATCTCCTCGCTATAGACCTGGCAGAGCGGCTGGAAGACGCGGGCTTTGCCGTGATTGGCCCCGTCGCGTCAGTTGATGAAGCATTTCAAATGATTGATGACGAAAGTCCCCGTGCCGCGATACTTGACATCCAGCTCCCCGACGGACCGACATATCCGCTCGCAGATCGGCTTGGTGAAATCGGCGTGCCGTTCTTGTTTGTAACGGGCTATACAGAACGCGATCTTCCCGAGCGCTTCAAACAGCGACCACTCGTCTCAAAGCTTGCCGAGGAGCGAGACTTACTCAGCGCCTTGGATAGCCTGATCGGACGATGACCTCACCCGGTTTGCACCACGTGCGTGTAGCGTCTGATTGCGAATACAGCATTGTTGTAATGTTGGAGAACGGCCCTACCCGGGGGTGGTGATGAACGCGTTGAACGAGAGGTCGCTTTTCAAGGTTGCGGCTCGACAGTAAGCCACCGAAGCGACAGCCGACGCCGAATCCAGGACGGACCCCGTCCAGGCCAGAGGTACTTCAACTTTATATCGCAGCTAATCCAAGGCGGTTTGTAGTGCTCGGGCCATGTGGAATCGGATCCGCTAATCATTTTGCGGATCTGGAACCAAGCTGATTTCGCAAGGTTCATAACAATAGGGAAAGGAGACAAAGACATGACCACGCAAGACCGTCTTCCCTTGTTGATCTACATTAGCGGAATTGTCCTTATTGGGATCACAATCCTGATTGGAGCACTCGCTGGTAGTCAATACGAGGGGTACCGGGATCGGCCGGCTTTGGTCGAGATCGAGTGACACCGATTCTCGCCTGGCAATCAGAACGCGTCCAGCAACCGCAGCGCGGCGCATCCTTTGGCCAGGGCTTGGAGACCTACGCCTGACAGCAGATATGCTGCTAATAGCGACGGGTGTACCGCCTGGCGACGTTCTTCGGCTTTGTCTAAACTCTTTCAGCGACACGAGCCGCGACCTTCGGCCGATTTTTATACGTCGGCGGAACCGGATCCTCTTCGCCACGTTCGGATCAGCGGAGGCAGGAAATGGATGGAGACAGATACAATTGGATCAGCCGACAGGCCCCATCAGATCTGGCAGCAGGAAGGCTGTCCCTCGGGTGCGATCGCGAGCACTGGTTGCAGGCAATGTCCGAGTTCGAAGGGCTAGAACGCGAGGATCAAGGCCATTGTGCTGACCATACGAAGGTTGAGAAGGTGTGGGTCCTCTCATCCGCTATGCGGCCGTCGACGCGGTTGAGCAGGATGGCTTCGATGTGGTTGAAGCAGCAAACGCTGATGAGGCGCTGGTGCTTCTTCAAGACGGCTCGACTGATGCCGTCTTCACCGACATCAACATGCCTGGTTCGATTGACGGCCTGGGCCTTGTTTCCCTAATTCGAGCCCGATTTCCCGACGCGCGGGTCATCGTGACGTCAGGGCATGTTCAGCTCGGCCATTTCGACCTGCCAAGTGATGTTTCGTTCCTTCCAAAGCCGTACACTTTCGACGCCTTGATTAAAATGCTCAAGGTTCCCAGGCGGTTGCAGTCAGCCTAAATTCAAAGAACTTTAAGATGGCGCCGAGCAAGCAAACCCGTGTCGTCAGCATTCGCCGTCGTCCACGCAATTTGCGTTCGCGCGGCGAAGCGAGTTGCACCCTCTGGACTGCGCAATCACGGCTTCGTTCCCGAGCAGCGCCTACTTCAAATATTGGGACATTCGTCATTCGGAACTCGTGCACATGCGGCGTCGAATTCGAGGCTCACGTGGCTGAATGCCTCCCGAAAGTCGCTTGCTGGGTCTGCAGACAAGAAAATATGGCGCCAACCTCGCTGCCGGGCATGGACGTCATCCCTCCAAGCCTAGTGGCTGGAAAGTCTTGGCTTGCTGCGTCATCGTTGTACGATTCATTACGAAGCTTTGCCCGGAGGGAACATCCTTGATTTGGCATCGTTAGCATGCGCAACCTTTTAAAAGGAGCGCGAAAATGGCAAGAGAAACAAAGGTTCCCATTCAAGGCACACGTCCGGATGAAACGGCCATCGCAACATCGCGCGAAAGGTGTGATGATGTCCAAGTTGGAAACCGCACGGAACGCATTCGAAGACGGGCCTACGAACTATGGGAGCGCGAGGGTAGCCCGCCTGGACAACACGACGATCACTGGCTTCAGGCCGAGCGTGAAATCCTTGATGGAAACGACGAACTCAAAACCGACGACGATTCCGATCTGGATACCATGCTTGAATCGGCCAGGCAGCATTCCGACGCGGTCATACCCGACCCCGGGGGCGCCGAGAAGCGAGAAACGACACCAGCCGTGGACGAACAGACAGGACAATCCAAACGACGGCAATGATTGCGGTGATCCCGATGCTTCAGGCGGAAGGGACGTTTACGCAGCCGAAGAGACACTCGTGGACGTACAAGCGATAGAAGGAAACACGAGCTGCATTTAGCACGCAGGGATTTCGTCGTTGAAACAGATCGTCTGGTGCTGCCCCGCTCGGCGACAGATGGTGTTTGACACCGTTTTTTGAAGCAGGAGACCTGGTTGCGCCGAGCGCCTCGACCACTCGAATACACGCGGAACTTCCATGCACCCTGCACTTTTGAGAGCCGTTGTTCGAACGAATGCCGCCCGACGGCGTTTCTTTGCTGAAGGAGATCCGCATGGGCCTGAACGTACGGGGACAAACGGTCTATACAGTCAGCCAGGACGTGCTGGACGATGTCCTGAGGGCCAATCACTTGATCGATGAGTTTTTGCTTTTCATGAAGGAGGACGAGATCGGGAATGACCTGATCGACGAAATCGAGCTTCCTGTGCAAAAGAATGCACTTGTCGAAGCTTTTCGCATCGCCATCGCTGCCGAGAGGCAGCCGACTGTCCGAGCGCTGCTCATTAAGGCGGGGATGACACTGGCTCAGTTTCGAATTGGTCTTGGCAACCGGATCAGGCTGACGCCACTGACCCCGCACGGCCGATCCCCGCAATGGCGATCCTGCGCATTAGAACGGAGGTTGGAACGCATACTGATCGCCACGGCCGAAGAACGGGTTCACCTGTGTGAGTTCTATCGGCGTGTGTGCGTCCAATCCTACAATTAGGAGAACGGGAAGACCGACCTCCCCAATCCTCGACCGGGATGAGATAATGCAGATCCTACCCGAACCGGAGAACCCGCTGAAAGGGTGCCAGCGTCCTATGGTGTGCTGACGCCCCTTTAGATCAGTGCACTGCAGCGCGTGGTTCACCTTTGGTCCTGGCGGCTAGGTGATCCGTGATCGCCCGACGGATATCCGTGACCGTGTCGAACAGCTTGTTGTCAAGATCTATCACATGAAAGCGGACGGCGATGAACTTCAAGCGGTTGTCAAAGGGAACGGCTATACCGACTTCCTGACCATTGAAAACGACAGCTTGCCTTTGCATAGAACACTCCAATCCGAGACGCGGATCAAAATTAGCAAATTGGAATGAAATGTTTACGACGCGCTATGTTTGCGATCGTCGCTTCGCATCGAATTGAAGACGTGTACTCTTCGATGCATCCAGGCTCTAAGAAGAATTCGAACGGATCTTGTCATCGTTCCTCCCCACCGGTCGCCATTCGCCGACCGCTGAACGCTCATGTGTCAAATACTTTGTCCCTCTGACGACAAAAGCTAACCTAGGATTCTCCTTCAAGCAACTATTATCTTTATATTTTTAGTACTTCTTTTAGTATTACTATTACCGCACCTGCGAATAAGAGAGACTATACTACGGAGGCGGCATCTAGAAAAAGCAGCGCGGCCAGATCCTACACTATGTCGGGACGCGGGTCCGTCAACGCACGGCCTTGAGATAGCAATGGTTGCGGATTTGCCACCGCCGCGCAGAAGGTATGCAAAGCGGAGCCAGGGTCGGCATCAATGTAAATGGTTTCAATGCGCGGCGCTGAAGGGCTTCCTCTGATGTCGCAGTGAATGACGAATTGTGTCGATGTCTAGCTTTCGTCGTCGGACGAGACCATGTTCACGATCACCGCATTTGCCCAGGCGTCGCGAAGCGGGCCGAATTCAGGGCCGTTGTCCTTGGTCGCAAGGTCGGGACTGATCACTCGATTTCGTAGACCGCTGCATTATCCTGCACGTCGCGGAGGCCCTTATACGACGCGTGCCGTAGCTTGCCGTCATGTGTCCAGGCGCGGTACTCGATCTCGGCAATCAGTGTCGGTTGCACCCACACGACGTCACTGCGCGGCCCATCGTATTCGACCGGCGGCCGTTTCGCTCTAATGCGGTCCAGCGTATTGCGCAGCGACTCCGCGTTGCTTTCGGTGAAGCCCGTACCGACGTTTCCGACGTAAACCCACTCGCGGCCCTTGCTGGCTGCAAGAAGGAGGCTACCGATCCCTGCCCGCGCCACCGATGAGGGCTCGTAGCCGACGACGATGAAACTGTCGCTCTGCACACATTTGACCTTGATCCAATCGCCAAGACGTCCTGACCGGTAAGTGCTGTCGCGATGCTTCGCAATAATACCTTCAAGCCCCTGCTCGCAGGCAACTGTGAATATCTCCCGGCCATCTCCGTCAATTGCCTCCGAGAGCCGAATAGCGCCCTCCTCGCCCCGCAGAAGAGACTCTAGGAAGAACCGACGCGATGATAGCTCCATGTTTCGGATATCGTGCCCATCGAAGTATAGAAGATCGAAGGCCATCATCATCGCCTGCCCCGAGGGAAGCTTCCCACGTCGACCGCCTAGCGAATTCTGCAGCATGCCAAAGTGGGGCCGCCCCTGCTCGTCGAGGACAACTGCCTCCCCATCGATGATAGCTGTTCCGACACCCAGGCTCTTGGCCGCTGCCTCGATCGCCGGGAAACGATATGTCCAATCATGTCCCCCGCGCGTCAGGATGCGTACATTGCCATTGTCGAGATGCACCGCAATCCGATACCCGTCCCATTTGATCTCGTAGAGCCACTCCGGACCAGCGGGCGGACGCTGCTTGACGAGCGCCAGACATGGCTCGACGCGCGTTGCCATAGGGTCAAAGGGCAACTGTGGCTGCGACGGGTCACGAGGTTTTCTTGGACTGGAGCGAAGTGGCTCCTCCCCAGTGAGCAAAGGTTTAGGACGCGGAGTTTTGGTCATTGATGCTCATCACGAAATGAAGATGGGAGTTCTTTACCTTGAAGGCCTCGAATGTGAGGCGTATCGTCCGCGTGTTGCCCGCTCTAGGGCACTGCTCATCATTTCCTGAGCCCTGCCTCTTTGTGGGGCTCTCTTTTCTCAGCCTGCTTTTCGCGTTTCCGCGACATCGTCCGGCAGGACGTGCAGCCCTACCTCATGGGCTGCGGCAACGAAAGCCGCTCGGGCACATGCCGCATCTGTAAAGAATTCCAGCGCTTCCAGCGAAGTCATGAGGGCACGATGGAATGAAGGTGCCTTTGACAACGTGAATTTGCTGCTTAGGAGCATGGCGGCGAGATCCTCGACTGTATCAGCGTGTCGATAGCGGCCGGTGTTGCCTTCAATCTCGACATCTATCGGGCTGATAAAAACGGGGATCTCGCCAGCCATGCTCCTAAACTCCCTCGAGTAAATGGCAAGGCGACCCGTTTCGTCCAGCCCCGCCATGCCCCATTAGGAGCTCCCTCAGTCAATAGTTAGAACAGAAATGGAACATGGATCATGCAGTTCGTCACTGAGCGTAGCGACACGTCTGACGCAGCGTAAAATATCGTCCTCTCCCTTCATCTCGGCTGGGAGATACTGGGATCGCCCTCGTGGGACCGGCGGATTACACACGCTGTCGACACTTTCCGGAAGAGACCGGCCCTTTCGTTATCGATCCCGAGGGACGTTCACGGGCCGACAGGTGTTCAGCAGGTTCCTTAGATCAACGAGGCAGGAACGTCGGACGCCCCAGGCACTCTCCCACGATCTCAGATCCGACATTTGCGACCCTTCCCATTCCAGGAGATTTGCGGAGATTTTCTGATTGAGATTGCAATCGGAAGATGGTCCCATGCGACCTGCATAGCTGAGTCCCCTCGCCCTCCTCCCGATTATTGACCCGAGCGGCCCATGTCGATTTCAGATGCGATCTACCGTCCCTTCGAAACGCTGATCCGCCCGCTCGATATTCCCTACCGGCCGCTGCCTTCCAAGGGGCCCGTAGCCGTCCTCGTGCACTTCATCTCGATGTTCCGTGGCGTGCTGTTTGCCCTCGCACTTTCATCCATGGCGATGGAGGCCATCAACCTGACCATCGTCTGGGGGCTTTCGGTCATTGTCGATGGCGTATCGCAGCAGGGCGCATCCGCCTTCCTGCACCGCGAATGGCCACTCCTGACGTTTCTCGGGCTTCTGATCTTTCCGGCCATGCCAATCGCCTCCTTCCTTCTAAACACACTCAACTCGCATACGCTCGGCATCGGCACCGGCCGCCATCCAGTGGCAGGGGCACAAGGCGGTGGAGCGGCAGGATCTCGCCTTTTTCCATGATCTCTACGCCGGACAGGTCGCCTCGCGCCTGCAGCAGGTATCGTCCGCCGTCCAGCAGCAGATCATTGCTGGCTTCCAGTCCATTCCGCGCTTCCTGCTGCAGCTGGTCGGCTCAGTGGTCCTGCTGTCGAGCCTGTCCTGGCAGCTCGCCTTGCCAGTCGTAATCTGGATCGCGCTCAATGTGGCGCTCACCATCAAGATGGCGCCGATCTTTGCCGAGCGTTCGCGCCGCACCGCCAAGCAGCGCAGCTTGGTGGCCGGCGCCATCACCGATCTCTACACCAACATGCAGATGATCAAGCAGTTCGCCGCCGAAGACAGCGAAGCCGGCGCCATCAGCCGCATCATCCGAAAGGCCATACACACGCAGCACGGAGAACAGCGCATCTACCGCACCTCGGAACTGATTGTCGTGGTCCTCAACACGACGCTCTGGCTGGTGATGCTGGCGATCGGTTTCTCGGGTCTCGTCAACGGCTTTCTGACGGTCGGCGAGTTCGTCGGCGCGGTCTACATTCTCCAGCGGCTCTCCACGCAGATCTTCACCTTCCTGCAGATGGGCCAGCAGATCTTCCAGGCGATAGGGACGATCAAGGACGCGATGCCGGTGATGACGACGCCGCCCACCATCATCGATCGGCCTGACGCGGCGAGCCTCACGGTCAACAGCGGCGAAATTCGTTTCCAAGACGTTTTTTTGCATACAAGTCTGGAAAGCCCGTCATCGATAATCTGTCTCTGACGGTTCGGCCCGGCGAGAAGGTGGGGCTGGTCGGCCTCTCCGGGGCTGGCAAGACGACGCTGGTGAGTCTGCTGCTGCGTTTCTACGACATCGGGGACGGCGCGATCCTGATCGACGGTCTGGACATCCGCACGGTCACGCAGGCAAGTCTTCGCCGCAACATCGGGGTCATCGCGCAAGACGTCGCGCTGCTGCACCGATCGGTCGGCGACAATATACGCTATGGCCGACCGGAGGCGACAAAGGATGAGATCGAACACGCCGCGAAGACAGCAAGGGCCGATGTATTCATCACCGATCTTGCGGACGGCGAAGGCCGTAAGGGTTATGACGCCTTCGTCGGAGACCGCGGCATCAAGCTATCCGGTGGTCAACGGCAGCGCGTAGCAATCGCCCGCGTTTTGCTGAAGGACGCGCCGATCCTCGTGCTCGACGAGGCGACCTCCGCCCTCGACAGCGAATCTGAGGCCGCCATTCAGGAAAAACTCAACTTGGTGATGGAGGGCAAGACGGTGATTGCCATCGCACATCGCCTTTCGACCATTGCCATGATGGACCGCATCGTCGTGCTAGATCAGGGCCGTATCCTAGAAGAAGGCAGGCCGGACGAACTGGTCGAACGGGATGGCTTGTTTGCCCGTCTGTGGAAACGCCAGACCGGCGGCTTTATTCCTGAAGAAATCAACGAACCTTTGCCGGCATCGCCAGCGACCTAACCGGTCGGCTGAGGCTTATTGTGTCGGCGAGGCTGTGCTTTCCGGCCAAAGCGGTCGCTCGTCATTGAATTGCGTGGCTTCTCGCGACCATGTGATCGGCAATGTAGGCAGCCTCTTCACCAACCCCAAAGAGCAGGCTGGACTTGAAAGTGTGCATCCAATGCAGCCAAGGAAATACAAATTCGCGCAGTTGGTGACGCCCGTTCCCGAATAGGGGCTCCGCGTTCGTCGAACACCGGAAATGTCCAGCCAACCAAAATCGAAAGAGTGTTTACCGGCTCAAGGTGCCATTCTAGCAATACCGATCCGTGACCGCTTACGACGGTATCGACAATCCAAGGAGATCGGGAAGCCAGCAGCGTCCATTCGTCGAGATTTCTATCAGGAAATTCCCGTGTTATAGTCCCGGTTACCTGGCGTCGTCCGCCGTAGCGTTCCGTGCACAGAGGCTTGTCTAATGAGCGAAGTGGACGTGCTTTTTGCTGCCCTGCGACAGGCGGCTGACCCGCAGACGGTGGAGTGTATCGAGAACGTAGTCATGGGTGGCTCGGATCGCGAACTCAACCGCATCAATGCGCTCGCCTTCGCCGATGCGCATCATCTCGATGAAGAGAAAACGATCGCAGCGCTTCTACATGCAGCACGCATAGGCGCGTTCGAGATGACCTGGAATGTCCTTTGCCCAGGATGCGGCGGCGTCCTTGACACCGGCACAACCCTGAAAGCAGTCGACCGAGAGGCGTACCATTGCGCGCTCTGCGCCGCCGGATACGAACCAACCCTCGACGAGATGGTAGAGGTAACGTTCACGGTCAGCCCGAGAGTGCGCAGGATTGCTGCCCACGATCCCGATCGGTTGCCTCCACTTGAGTACTACCGCCAAATCTTCTTCAGCTCCGGAGTCGACTTGCCAGAGAACTTCGAAGAGAGGTTCGAACGCATCCTATTGGAGATGATCGAGTTGGATCCGGGCGAAAAGGCTTTCGTCTCACTACAACTGCCAGCGCAATTCGTCATCATCTTCGATGCGGTGACACACTCGGCGCAGTTCATCGACGTAAAGGGCGACCCCACCGACGAACGTCAGAACCTCTCAATGGTCATCAGTCAGGTGCATGCGTTGAACGAAACGGTTACCCTCCATCCTGGCCTACTGCGGCTCACCCTCGAGAACCACACCGATCGCAGAGTGGTACCGAACGTTTGCGTCGCAGGAGACGAGCTGCACGACCTACTGGGCCGCAGGCGGGCTTTTCTGACAGCCAAGCGTCTACTGACGAACCAGAGCTTCCGGGACATCTATCGGACCGACACAATTGACGTCGACCAGCGCCTCAAGATCACAAGCCTGACCTTCCTCTTCACTGACTTGAGGGGCTCGACCGCTCTCTACGAGCGCATCGGAGATCTTGCAGCTTTCGATCTGGTGCGAGCGCATTTCAGGGTTCTCCACGAGATCGTCGCCACAGAGGCCGGAGCGGTTGTCAAGACCATAGGCGATGCAGTGATGGCGACCTTCCCGAGCCCGGACCGCGCGGTGGCGGCCGCGCTGCGGATGCGAGAGGCGATGCTACGGTTAAATACCGAACACGGCAGCGACGATCTTCTCCTGAAGATCGGCATCCATGAGGGACCATGCCTCGCAGTCAACCTCAACGACCGGCAGGACTACTTCGGCCAGACTGTCAATATCGCCTCCCGCGTACAGGGCCTTGCTGATCCCAATGTGATCCTGACGACGGAGGCGATTGTCGGTGATGCCCAAGTTTCAGAGATCCTACGAGACAGCGGCATCACATCGGTGTCGCGGATGGAGGAACTTCAGGGCATCGGGCGGGAGGTAAGAATCTTCGCCCTGTCGTGAGCTTTGTCTGCCCCTCGCTGTCTCATGGGCACTTGAGTTGTTGCCCACAGCGGTCGTTTTCAGGCATGCCCCTCTCGATAAGCGAGCTCAGCCACAAGCAGTTCCGTGATGCCAACGGGGCTTGTGCCAGCGAAAAGCCAACAGGTGTCTAACCGATCCTTGCGCGCTACATTGCGGATATGGATCATCTTTGCCGCGGTGATTGCAATCAGCGATCTGGCCGGCAGATGGAACACGTCGGATCTCGACCACTATATGGGCTTCGACAAGCTACGTCCGGCCCGCAAGCGGAACGCTCCGAACGGCGATAAGCATGCGAAAAACGAGTGATGCGGCCCGTTGTCGCCGAGCCTATTCGATAAGGCACTAGGTTCGAGCATATTGCCGCGACCGTCTATTTCTGGCGGCGCAATCCGGAAGTGACCGACCGCTCTCGGACCGAGGATATCTTCGATTTGACCGATCATCTGCTCCGCGCCTAAGCTTCCAGACCGCAAGCGCGCGACAGTGAGAGCTAGGTAGTTGGACGTATGGTTGAGCCAGAGATTCCCCTAGAGGGCGGTGCGGACTCGAGAGTCGTTCGGGTCGGTCAAACAGTTCGGCGCAGCGGTCGCGCTTGGTCTCCCGCCGTCCTTGATCTTGTGCAGCACATTGAACGTGAAGGATTTGCTGGGGCGCCGCGTGCGCATGGCTTTGATGACCAGGGGCGAGAGGTTCTGACCTATATCAAGGGCGAGGTCGGCCAAGGCGCCGGGTTCATCCCCGACGAAGGTGGCCGCTTCGACGTCCGTCTCCCAGACTATGTCTGGCGCGACGACGTGCTCGGGCATCTCGGCGCGCTCGTACGTGCCTATCACGATGCGGCGGCGACCTTTCCGTGGGCTGACCGCGAGTGGCGCTTAAAGGCTCAGCAACCTGTCGAGACGGTTTGTCACAACGATCTCACGCCATGGAATGTCGTCTTTCGCGCAGGCCTGCCGGTTGCTTTCATCGATTGGGACGCCGCGGCACCAGGGCCTCGCGCGTGGGACCTCGGGTTCATTGCCTGGCGTTGGGTGCCGTTCTGGCGTGACGCGAAGTGTCGAGCACACGGACTTGCGACCGGTGTCGACGAAAAGGCCCGCCGCTTTCGTTTGCTGCTTCACGCATACGGGCTGGAGTCTGAAGTCGGTGTCGTGCAAGCGGCAATCGAGCGGGTGCGGCAATTGCAGGAACACATGTGGAAGCTCGTCGCCGACGGTTCCAAGTGGGAGGTGGAACTCGCTCGTCGCGGTGTGCTCGATGAGGCGGCGCTTGAGATCGCCTGGATTGTGGAGCACGCTGCAGCGCTTGTGGGGTCGCGACCTATCCCGATGAAGGCTGCTGCTCGCGCATCCCGGAAGTGACCGGCCCTGCGGGGCGTAGGATCGACTGCTTGGTCGGCGAGGCGAAATCAACGGGAAAAGGCGGAACTTAGCGACTGAGACCGCCTGCCTTCCTCGACGCTACGTGGAAACGCGGAAGGCTCTCCAATCACCCGCGATGACGGATTTTGGCGGATCGTATTGAAGAAATCCAAGTTCGCGGCAACCCGCGCTTTTCGGCCGACCCTGGTGGGAGCAAATGTTCTAGACCGCTATGTTAACTTGTCAGGCAGGTGTGACGGTCCGCCCCGGTCGAATTCCGGACGACCTGTTCGTGTCAGGCTTGGCGATTGGGCGACGCCAGTGGCGATGAAGTGCCTCCACGTCGCCGTTCGTCAAGATCGGCATCGTCTCCCTCAACTGGGCATCAGACCAATCCCACCACTTCACTTCAAGTAGCTCCTCGACACCAGGCATGACGATAACCTCAAAGCCGATCCAGACATCGTTGCCGATCACGGTGTCGCCGATATCCGTTTTCCGCTCCGCTGAATTCGGCCACCTCCGGCATCCAGAAAAACGGAAACGTGCTGATCCATTCATTACGGTGCCCCTGATTACCCGCCATAATGAAAGAGGCGCTCGATCCGATTGAGCAGAAGCTTCCGATTACGAGCTTATCGGCTCCCTCGTCGCATCTGGCGCATTCCGTGCGACCTCCGCGCGCGTTAGACCGTCAGCCCCGCCTTGCGCAGTCCTTCAACGCGGCGCTCAAAATCGTTGGGGTTCCGGAACGGAAGGACGCGGCGGCGACGCTCGACAGAGAAACCAGGATTTATCTGGAGCGCGTGCTCCCAAGCCATCCGGCTCTCCTGCGGCCGACCGAGGTGACCATAGCACGACGCAAGCAGGGCATAGGCCGTCTCAGATTGCGGGTTTCGTTCGAGCCGCTCGTTGATCACATCAATCGCCTCTTGATACTCATCGAGGGAAAACAGCGCCTCCGCGCGAAATTGGAGCAGCACTTCCGGATAGTGCGGGTCCAGCCGCATCACGGCATCGAGCGTTTCAAGCGCAGCGCCCGGATCGCCGGAAAATATCTGCATATGGGCCTTCGCCATATGGAGATCGACGGAGTTTGGCGCAAGCGCGAGTCCGCGTTCCACCTCGGCCCACGCCCGGTCCATTTGCCGGCTCCACATGCTAGCCACTGCCAGCGCGAAGTGACCGTTGGGCTGCTCCTCGGCCATTTCCACTGCCTGTTGCGCGAGCTCTCGCCCAATCCGGAGCGAGCCTTCCGGGTCGGTGCTCCAGGCGTTAACGTAGTCGAGCACATGGGTGAACGAAATCAGTGCGTGGGCCGCCACATAGCCCGGATCGAGACCGAGGGCTGCGGTTGCCAGACTGCGCGCGGCGATATTGCCGTTTCGGGTATGCGCCGACGCTCGCTCCCGAGCACGCAAGTAGAATTCGTACGCCTCCACGTTGACTGCGCGCCCTTGGGAAAGGCGATCCTTGTCGCCGGCCGTCAGCTTCAGCTTGAGCGCAGCCACGATCTCCTGGGTGATTTCATCCTGAACTGCGAAAATGTCCACGAGATCGCGATCAAACCGACTGGCCCAGACATGTCCGCCGTTGCTCGCGTCGATCAATTGCGCTGTGACGCGTACCCGGTTGCCCGCCTTGCGCACGCTGCCCTCGAGCACGTAGCGGACGCCAAGCGCCCTTGCTACCTCTGGCACGGAGACCGCTGCCTTCTTGTATACGAAAGACGAGTTGCGAGCGATCACGTGCAACTCGGACAGCCTCGAAAGGTCAGTAATGATGTCCTCGCTGATACCGTCGGAGAAATACTCCTGTTCGGCATCGCCGCTCATGTTGTTGAACGCAAGCACGGCGATAGATGGCTTACCAGGAACAGGCGGCACCGAAGGTCCTGCGGGCACACCGGTCTCTGCTATCGCCGGCTCTGGCTGCGCGACGATGCCGACCTGAAGCGAATAGACCCGGATCGGCTCAGCGATGTTCTTGAGTTGCGTCGCACCGAGATCGGTTGGAGGAAGCTCGAGCCGAGCCTTCACCTGGCGGTAGGCGTCTTCAGATAGACAGATACCGCCGGGCTTAGCAATTCCTTCCAATCGCGAGGCGATGTTGACGCCGTCGCCCATCAGGTCGCCATCGCTTTCCTCGACGACATCGCCCAGATGGATGCCGATCCGGAACTCGATACGGCGCTCCTGCGGTACGCCGGCGTTGCGCTCGAGCATGGCGCTCTGAACCTCGATCGCACACCGTACGGCGTCGACGACACTGCGGAATTCGATGAGACTTCCGTCTCCGGTGCGCTTAACCACGCGGCCGTTGTGCACGGCGATGGTCGGATCGATCAGATCGCTGCGCAGTGCCCGCAGCCGCGCCAGAATGCGATCCTCGTCCGCACCAGCGAGACGACTGTAGCCGACTACATCCGCGACCAGGATCGCCGCAATTTTTCGCGTCTCGCTCATAGCGCCCGTTCCTGCTATGCACAGACTAGCATACTGGCCCGGCCAACGCTCCCCAATCTCGAATTCGTTCGCTGAGAAAGTCCCCAATAAGCCATCGGCCGAATGCCGATTCTGACCTGATGCCTTGGGCGTCACCGTGCTGGCCGCCCCGCGACTGCCCCTTCTTCCTACTGTCATTATTGGAATTGTCACGGCGGGCATTCTCCGGCATGTGCTTGGCTGATGCGACGCTCGATGGCGGAGGCTTGGATGACCGAGATTGAAGAGGTGGAACACTGGGTCGGGTGTCCTGAGGGAAAGCTCTCTATTCCAAGTCGTGGATGCCACGCGACCTGACCTCACAGCAATCGATTATCCTTTTCCACGACTCACTTGGTTGCATTGCGCTCCGGAGAGAGCTTCCAAGATCAGTTGCCATTGCCCTCGGCGGTCAGGCATTCGCGGCGGAATTTCCCGGAGATCGATGACATAGCCTGTCGGCACGAAGCGCCAGATCGCAAAGTTCCGTATTCACGAGGGAACGCGTACCCAAGTCTTCAATGCAAGGTACATTGAGCTGTCTCGCGGAAGGTCAGCGTCACCTTGCTTACCGGCGGCGTCACACTTGCTCGGGCTGTATCGGACCCGGTACTATCCGAGAAGATTGCAAAGCTTATAGCGGTGGAAGCGATACGTTCCGTTTATTGATCTGGCGATCATCCCGGAGCCAACGCTGACCGAGGCTTAGGGCGTCATTTCGCCCTCAGCAGGAATGACCCCGTCGAGTCGAGCGGCGACTCGCGGCATCCCGGTCCGGATGTGGCGCTTTCAAGCCAAGGCCGTCTTCCGCTATCGCTCGTGCTGAATGACGGCAAAATGCGCTTTAGCGTTCGGGCGAGTGCCTACGATTGCATGTACAGGTCTGCTGCGGTTTCTTGCAGAATGAACAGCTTCGCGGGTACGGCCTCGGACACGCCGCGTTCCTTCCTTAGCCGGCTTCGGCTTGACCCGGCGTGGATCTGTCGAAAGGATCGATATTCGCCCTACTCAGTGCGACGAACACTCTCGCCCCAACTCGGATGGCGGCTGTGCTCGACAATCTGAGTGGGCACGGGCATTCCCAGCCCGTCGACGGTTTCACGAGGACTGTGGCTCTTGCCTGCCTATATCTGAATTGAACGCGTCAACCTCCTCGACCACGCGATCTCTGGCAACCTCATGAACGTCAGACGCGACTGCGACTGCCTTATCATAGGCGTCGGACGCGATCTCCGCCCCCTGATTGACCAAGGTCGACGCCTGTGCCGAGACAGCGTTGCGTGCCGCATCGGCGGTTTCGCCGAGAAACTCGTCTTCCGTCTCAGTATGTGGAAGCGCCGCGCCAATCGCAGCCCCTACAGCAAATGCAAGCGCACCGCCGACGAGCGGTTGGTCCCGAAAGTGAGTGAGAATGGCCGCGTTTAACTTGCTCGCATGCTCTTGCACTCTTTCGCCGGCCGAGGCGGATCGTTCCGACAGTGAACCGGCAGCATCCGACGCTCGCGCCCCAATAGTGCTTGCGGTGTCTTTGACCTGAGCCCATGTTTTCGACGCCCATCCCGACGCAGCGTCAAAAATTGCCCCCGTCTCGTCGACAATTTCCTCGAGCTGCCTGCCACTGGCATCCGCGAAGCCTCGATAGGAACTTCCTGCCTCGTCCATGAAGTGGCCTGCACGTCGTCCGGCATCGTCGGTCAGTGCTTTCAGTCGCTTTCCGGAGGCATCCGTGAAATGGCTGTAGCGGGCGCCATTTTCCGTTGTTTCTGGGGGGCCGATACGCCGCACAGGTCCTTCGACCTGATAGAGAGGATAGTCACCGTTGAAACCGGGACGAGATGCAGCGCCCCCAGATGACGGGGTTTCCTGTTTCGCCATGAGCCATGCCAAGCTGACCCCCATGAGAGCGATCGGAAGCGGATTTGCCTTAAGAGATTGACCGAGATTCCTAACATATTCACCGCCGCCGCTGCTCTTGGCGTAGGCCAGCATTTCATCGATGAGTTGCCCCGGTGACATTCGCTCCTGGATGGCGTCTATCCGATCCTCGATACGCCGGCGATCGGCGTCGATCTCGTGTTGGAGCTCCGAGGATGTTCTTTCGATTGAGTTTTCCATCAGATCTTTTCCTTCACAGCGTTGACGTCGCGCCGTAGTGAGGTCGTCGTGCGATCCAGCCTCAACTTATCTCCGCGCAATGCATTCAATCCTTTCGACACCACTGCCCAGGCGACGGCGGCGATGACAAGACCGACAATAAGTGCAGCAAGCGCGCTCGCGTTGGACTGTGTCATGCCGTGGTTGACGAGGACAGCCGCCAAGCCCTCGACGAGGGCGCTCAGCAATATGCCGACTGCACCGATCGCGAGTATCAGCCCGACAATCAGAACCTCGATACCGCTGAGTGCCTGCGAAATTTTCTCCGATGCCTCGGTCTTCGCAAGGTCGATCTCCTTGCGCAGCAGTCCAGCAACATCAGTCACCAATCCGCCCAGGAGTTCGGACAAGGGTGTGTTTTCAGGTGACCTAGCCATTTGTATATTCTCCGCTTTTCAAGGGAGAACCAGACGCTGCGCTCGTCGATCGTTTGGCCGATGCGGTCAGAAAGCGGCTGGCCGCCAAGCCCGCAAGTGCGGCGATACCAAGGAACGCCAGCGGCTGCTTGCGTCCGAAGTCTTCGGCCATTGTGGCTACTTCGCCGAGGTCTCGGCCCTCCATCTGCTTTGCAAGGGTTTGCACGCTGCTTCCGATTTGCCTGGCATACCGGCCGACCTCGGGCTGGTCGGATTTTTCGAGTTCCGAGCCAACCTTTTCGAGGGCGGTGGCGATACCGCCAACCTGACGGGCTGCAAAACTTGTCTCCTTCGAGACTGCGTCTTTCACTCGATCGACGGCGGTCGTCGCGTCCTCCTTCAAGGTGTCGCGCGCAGCGCTGAGATCATCGACGATCTGCTCCTTTAGATCTCCCACCCCCGCTGGCCTCTTCGCGGGCGGGATTAACTCGCCGCTCGTCGAGTGGGGTGACGATCCGACGCCGCCCTCCATTCCTGAAAACTCGTTTGACATAGAAGCCTCCACTTCTGAAACAAACGGCAACTGCCGCGTCTACGAACCACCGGCCTGAAGGTTTGTTCCCCGACATAAGCGACAGTTTTTTCGACGGTGGATTTAGGGTGGAAGAGCCGATGTAGGTGCATCAACGGTTACCGCTCTCTCCCACAAGAGGGTGATCGATCGATGAAATGTCTGACCGGTCGGGTCCTACAGATTGAAGCCTTGAGGCGTGATATGACATTTGCGCCTGACCGAATTCGCACTCGACAGGTCAGTCATGTCGCTCGGAGCGATATCCCGCGGGGCCGCGTATGTCATTTAAACGCGTCGACGGTCGGATGAGATGGGAAAGGCGGCTTTACGCCGCCTCCCCGTCGTCTATCTGATCGGGCTGCAGGTAGTGCAGGTAGCTGACAGCGCGCTGCGCATGGCCGGCGGCGACAAAGATCGCCCGCTTGTCGCCGGAGAGAACCTTGAGCCAGGCGGCAAGGTAGCTTGCATGATCGGGCCGCGGGGCGAGTTCGGGAACGATGCCGAGATCGGCGCAGAGGAAGCAGCTGCCGAGTTCGGCGATCAGTTCCTCGCGGGCGCGCTCGCTTTGGTCCTTGGCATAGCGGCTGAGATCACGATCCAGTCGGTGTGGCGCCGCCGTCCAGTGGGTCAGTTCATGACTGAGGATCGCAACATAGGAGGCAGCGTCGCGGAAGGCTTCGAAGGCGGGCATCTGGATGTGATCGCGGACCGGGGCATAGTAGGCCGTCGATCCGCCATGGCGGATCAGGGCGCCGGTGTTGGCAAAGAAGCGGTCGGCATGGCCGATACGCACCAGCGGATCCTGAACGGCTGCGAGCTGATGGAAGCGCGCGTCCAGTCCGGCAATCTGCTCGGCATTGAAGACCGTGTAGGCCTTGAGAAACGGGATATCGTGCTCGACCGCTTCGCCGGTGTCGCTGGTTTCGGTGCGGATGAAGGAACTGGCAAAGACGACCGTGGTGCCGGTCTCGCCCTTGCGCACCGCCGCCCCCAGTTGAAGGGCCTGGCGAAACGTCATCCAGGTTGGCGCCGTGAAGCCGCGGGCGATCGCTTCGGACCATAAAAGCAGAACGTTGATGCCGGAATAGGGTTGGCCGTTGTGGCGCAAGGGCCGGGTGATCCGGTCGGTCGCCTGGGCTGAGCTCCACGGCTGCATCCAAGGCCGCACGCCCTGCTCGAGCTCGGCGATGATCTTGTCGGTGATGCGGCTATAGAGATCGGCTCGTTGGTGGGTTTGTTGCCGGCTCATGTTGAAACCTCCGTTTCGAGGTCGCGACCATCGCGACCTGCTACGGCGGTCCGAATGCCGGGCTGCAAGGGCCGGCCCGCACCCGATAGGGCCGCAACGCAGGTGGAGGACGGCAACGCCGTTGCGGGGCGGCGCGGGGCCCGGCAGGACCTGAAGCCGGGGCAGGACGCAATGGTCGCTGGCAAGGCGGGGATTGTTCGACGGGGCAACACGGCGCCGCATCCGTCAGGCAGGCCAAGAACCATCTCGCAAAATCGCACGGTTAGCGCGGAAATTGTGGAAAAAGCTCTCAAACACCGTGCAGAAGACGGCGGCAACGTGATAGGCGGCAAAAGCCGCACCAAGGCTTTCGTGATAGAAGGAGTTCGAAACAATGACCACAACCAACGAAATTGCGGACAAGATCGCCACCGAACACAGCCTGACGAAGGCCCAAAGCAAGGCGATCGTCGCAGCGGTGTTTGCAGCAATCACAACAGCTGCGGCATCTGGCGTCGAAAGCTCCATCCCGGGCTTTGGCAAGTTCAAGGTGAAGGCCACACCAGAGCGGGAAGCGCGCAATCCGGGTACAGGCGCGGTGATCAAGATTGCGGCTGCAAGGAAGCTCGCATTCACACCAGCCAAGGCGCTCAAGGACGCGTTGAACAAGTAAGCCGATCCTGCTTCGTTCACGTGCATTTATGCAACGCCGTTATGACTCAGGGCTGGCGGGCGGATGAATAGTCGGTCCGGGCCGGTTCCAGGCGCTTCGCCTGCCGGCGCCGCCTCCGGCAGCAGAGATGAACCGCGCCCGCTTGTGCTGCGCACTTAGCGCCCCCATGGCGCCTATTTACGTCCAACGGTCCCACGGGGCGCACCGCGCCGGCTCAGGCTCATACGGAACTTTGATGTAAAGGGCCAGTTTCTTTACGTCACATTCTGTAACGGAGACGTTCTATGCCCCGTGGTGACAAGTTCGCATACACCGACAAGCAGAAACGCAAGGCCGAGCATATTGAAGAACGCTACGAGGATCGTGGTGTTTCTGAAAAGGAAGCCGAGCGCCGTGCCTCTTTTGAAAAAGGTGGACGTAAAGGCGGCGCAGCAGCTGCGTCGAGAACCAAGGAAGAGCGTTCTGCTTCCGGCAAAAAAGCAGCAGCCACCCGCAAACGAAACGAACACCACGCTCACCACTAATGGATGCGGCGCCACCACGATTGGCGCCTTTAGAGGGTATCCGAGCCGAAATCGAAAGAGCTCAGGCCTTTCGAGCGTTTAGTGTGCCCGACAGTTGGAGCAGCAGCTGGCCAGCGACACCACCTTCCGCTTGGTCTTCAAGTCGGATAGGGACTGTCGTCGGTCGTCGCTCGGAATCCCGCATGGCTTCAAAAAAGTTCGGCGCGAAGCGCCGAAAGCGGGTCGCGTACGCCTCGCTGCTACGGTTTTTCGGTTGACCCCATCGCCACCTACCCTAGGTCAAGAATTGGGGGCGCATTGTCGACGAGGATTCCAATGCTCCAGCAAGAACGCATCGAACGAGCCAAAGAAACAGAGCGGATCGTGAAGGAAATCATCGAGCAAGAACGTCTTGAGCGCGTTGAAAAAACCGAGCGCCTCCGGGCCGCTCGGATGCAAGCGCACGAGAATAATACCCACTGAAGGATCCCTTATGCCAGCCGCAAGAATCCCTGACATAACACCGCCAAGAGATCACGTCGTGACAGCTAGAGAAGCTCTCGAAGGGCTTTATCTGAAGCTTGAGCAAGAGGTCGAGGTTCGCCTGGTGGCGGCGGCGCTTCGTGCCGGGTGGTCAGCCGAAGAAGCGTTGGACGCGATCGACCAGCTTCGCGCAGATGCGGCATAAAGGATCAACACCTGAAAAGTGAGGCGACGCGCTCCTCCGCTTCGAACGAACCCATGCAAAGTGATTCCGGGCGGTGATAAGGCGTTCGGGCGGGGGCCGCTTCACCCAACGGGATCATCCGGTGCCCCGGGCTGCGGCTCAACCTGTTTTTTGAGACAGAGTTCGAGCTCATCGATCATTGTTAGGCCTTTGGAACTGGACAGGACCTAAGTCCATCCGAATGCCGGACCTCGGCCCGATGTCAACACGCCAATGACCCTCTAACTTTCCTGCCATCTCTAGGCGAGCTCGAGACTCGAGCTGTGCCCCGCCTAACGATAATCGGCTAAGATCACCCAGGCCGGATTCGGAGGAAACTATGCGTATTTCAACCTTAGCGTCCCTTGCAGCACTGTCCTCGGCAGTCGCAGTTAGCCCGGTAACGGTTGCCGGACCGGGTATGTCCGCGCTGGCGAAAGGCGGCGGCAACAGCGGCAGCGGCAGCGGCGGGGTGGAAACGGCGGTGACAACGGGAACGGGAGAAGCCACGATGCCGGCAATCAAGGCGGCAGCACGGCGTCCCATGGCACCAGCGGTGGTCAGTCGGAGAGTGGCACGAAAGGCAAATCTGGCGCGAGCAGCAAATCTCAATCCACCAAAACTGAAAAGGCTGCAACCGACAGAAAAGAGAAAAGCCTCCCGGCAAATCTTGCAGGTTTGGACTCGCTGAAGCGGAATTTCAGGGCGCTGATGCATACGTCTGATCCACGTATGACTGCCATTGCAGCCTACGCCACCGCTTATGCACAGTACGAACTGGACAACGGAACTGAGCCTGCTTCAGACGACCCGATCCTTGGAGACGACGCTCTTGAAGAAGCGTTGGCGGCCACAAAGACTGGCATTGTCAGCCCGGCAGTTCTCAATGAAGCCAAGACGATCTTGGGTGTTGGCGATGCGGTCGGCAAGATCGATCAGATTCGAGATTCGCTCGCCGTATCAGTGACTGATGATGCCGCAGACGAATAGGCGGCTAAAACTCGGACGAACCGACCCCGGGTTTGAGGCGGCTTTGTCCCTGGGACTTTAGTCCGACTACCATCGTGCATTCGCGGGCGTACAATCGAATTGTATCCTCTCTCCGAGGGCGATGGCGGGAGCCTGGATTGCGGATCGGACCCCCGCATATCCAGGCCTTCCTCGGCAATCCTCGCGGGACGCCCGCGGCGGTCTGTGTTGAACCCTTGAGGGCTTCCGTCAGGAAGGAGCCACTGGCTCAACCAGCTTTCTTCGCGGATGTGCCCGAGCCAGCGAGGGCGCATACGGTCTTACACGCTTTTCTCCGTTCTTGGAGGGAACGAAAAAGGATGGCGGTCCAGCAGTTTGTTGCGCTGAATTGTAAGACTAGCCTCGAGACAGGCCGCAAGGAAGAGCTCCTTAGCCACTGCGGGCGGGGTATGATTGCCTAGGACACGTCTACAGCTAACGACTGCGGCATCGTGACAGGCACCGTCGGCTCTTGGCCACTCATGTTCGAGGAAGTCGAGTGTGTCGTAGGCACTTTCAAATGACTTCTCGGAAGTCGAACGATGACAGGGCTAGACCAAAAAACATTTGACGTCGGCATTTCATTCTCGATGTCTTTACCAACGGCACATGCATACACTCTAATATTACGAAGGCACGGCTTCAAGCCGCGTGCGAAGATGATCGGCCACCGCGAAAAAGCTCCGCCGGGTATTGCGGGGCTACAGCAAGAACGTTTGGAAAAGAACGCCAGCGAAGTTAAGGGAAGGCAGCGCTTCCGATCGAAGACGCTTTTCTCAATTTTCGTTTCCCAAATCAGGGCCTGCGATGACATGCACAGCTTTGCACGTCTAGCACGTTCAATCATTCCCTGTCTTGGAGGCCACGAGTTCGGCGTCGGCGGAGAAGGCGCCCCCGTTACCGTCATGGGGCTTCACTGGATATATCAGGTCAAAATCGACAGAGCCAAGTCATCGGGGCCTTGCGCACAATACTAAAAGAATGGCCGTGTGTACGGAATCGTACGGGACTTTAGTCCAGCTTTTCAAGCGAGGGCGAAGTTCTACCTTTCGTTTGTCCAAGCCCAATTTGGACACCCGGGAGGTTCCGAGCGAATGTTCGCGAATTGAAACCCTCCGGAACCTCCCGGAATACAGAGGGACACTTTCGCGCACCGATGAGCAAAATGGAACCGGATCATTTCGACCTTTACAGACATGGATGGGCTTCGCTCAAGATGCGATGTCTTGGCCCCGCATTGAGGCAAAGCTCAGCTTTGAGCCGCCTTCGAAATTGGCTAGCGAATATCTTGCCGACGTTGGCGTTTGCGGGCGGATCCAGGTGATCACGGCACCGTTGAATTCTCCGGTAGCCAAACATCGGTCGTGGCTTCGCGGTGGTCCCCGACAATAACAAGACTGCAAAGAATCGCCGCGATTGCAAGGTGTATTGCGATGAGTGGAAAGCCCCTGCCGGACGGCTTATCGTCATCATAAAGCATCTCATCCTCCTGCGGATCCCGGCGGCGCTGATCGCGTCGCTAGGAGCCAGTTGCTAGGCCGCTATGATGTAGACGATCGTGAACGCCTGAGGATCGACGATGACGATCCGGCCGTCAGCGAGAAGAAAGAAGCGGTAGCCTCTATACTCCGGCACGATCTTCACAATTCGTGGCGGCAGCGGCTCAAGCCGGACCTTCTTGGGAATTTTCGTGCCCACGGAGACGGCAAAATTGACCTCGCGCACCGGTTCGACGTGAACCTCCTCCACGACTTGCCGAATTTCGGTCTGCTGCTCGACGGAGACTTTGACATTCGTCGTGCTCGTTGACGTCTGATTGTTCGTCGTGGTGTTGCTGTTGACGTTGGTTTCGGAAGGGTTCCTCTGCGTTGTCGTCGCGTTCTGATCGCCTGACGATTTCGACGCATCGCCGCCCTTTGTGGTGTTGTTGCTTGCGCCGTCGGCAGGCTTTGAGCTCTCTTGCGTGCTGGTCTTGGAGCCCGAGGTCGTGGTCTCACTTCCCCCGCCGCCGCTGGATTCTGCTGTCGGCTTTTGCTTGCTCATCGAGCCCGCGTCTCCCGAAGCGTCCTGCGATCCGGATTGAGTGCTCGATTTGGTCTCGCTGGACGACTTGCCCAACGTGGCTCCACCTGACGAGGTACCATCCGTCGAGAGCGGCTGGGCGTTCTGTTGAACGCCTGAACCTTCGCCTGACTTCCCTTTGGACGACTGCCCACCCGCTTGCGGGCAACCTCCCGATGCGTCCGGCGACGCACAGTCTTTCCCGGAGTTGCTGGAGCCTGGCTGGAGCTCCTCGGGCTGCATTCCCGGTTGAGAGCCGGATTGCGACTGACTGCTGCCCTGTGTGTCCTGCTGGGCGACGACTGGAACGGTTGCGAGCGGCGACACGCCAATCGACAGCGCCGCCAGGATCATCGTCAAGCCACTACTCTTCATTTTGAATCTCCCGAGTGTTTGGGCGCACCCTATCGTCCGCAACTTGTATGCGGCGGGCGTGCACCTTGTGTTTGATGAAAGGCGGCCGAAGCCGCCATAGGTTACTGAATGACCTGGATAACCTTCCGGGAGGAAGGTTCTACGATCACACGCTGGTCGTTGACGATGGCGTATGCGTATTTCGGGTCATCAGGAACCGGTGTGACGATGACCGTCTGCGGAAGCGGTTGACCAACAACGACCTTCTCCTTGACGACGACCTTCGTCGTAGGCGCGGGTGCTTGCTGGACATAGGTGATTACTTTTTGTGGCGGGGGATCGAGGAGGCTTCCTGCCACCCCACCTACGATTCCGCCAACGGCGGCACCGGCAGGCCCGCCAACAATAGCGCCGGTCGCGGCCCCACCAGCGGCACCAGTCACTGTGGACGACTGCGCAAATACGGAACTTGACAGCAAGAGAACAGTCGTCGCGGTTCCAATCATTCTGATGAGCATTGGTTTTCCTCCATTTGAAGCGGCATTGTCCGCTCGCCGTTTGAACAGACAAGTGTCGGGACTGTTCCAACGCTCGGACTTCAGTCGGAGGTCTCTGGGACCTTTGTCCGATCACTGCATCGCAAGCAGGAGCTATGCCCAAGCCGTCGCCACGAGTTGTGATGGAATCGGCCTTGTCGTGATCGGTCTCGCTGGACTTGGCCCCTCGCCGCACAGCGATCGACGCTATCGAGGGTCCGACCGGCAGAAAGCGTTGGGTTTCTCGGCACGATGAACGTTGTGCTATCGTCCCATTGCGCACCAATGTTGGTGATTTGTGAAGCTTTCAATGTAGAGATTAATGATCCTCCTGATTTGGCCTCAACCGGCCGCGATCACCCGTTCTGGAGCGAGATGAGAAGGTGGCCTGGTCAGACTTAGGTCCGACTTTTCGAAAACCAGTTTGGTCCTAGTTCTCCCGCTGTCCTCGCTTGGAAGGATATAGAGGGAGGTCTCGGCTGTTGTTGCGGAACCCCCGCTGCGATCTCCCTCTGTGAGGCCCCTGACAAATACAAACCGGAGTCTGCATAGTCGGGCAGACCTTCCGCTGTTTTCGCCACGTCCGGTTCGGGTTCCTTCAATATCGAGGGCAGCGAAGCCCTGCTCCTCAACGAGCGAGCGGATGCGATCGGCATCATAGGCTCTGTCTGCGAGCACGATCGGCTCGGGCCGAGATCGTCTAGCAGCGTGCTGCGATCTGTCCGTCATGCGCCTGGCCAGAATCTGGGGACGATATGAAAGCCGCCATCCGGCAAGCGACCCAATGTCGGTCGTATGGGGTGCCATAAACACCGCCGAGATACGGCCTACGTCCCAAACCCTCAATCCGACTGCTTCGGCTGGCATCCAGACAGCCCGCTTCTGCACTCGGCTCCACCGACAGGGAACCTTTGCGCGAGTTGACTGTTGTAGCGACAAGACAGAGGAGAAGGTTGGATGGCATCCGTCCGATACATCGTTGCAGACGTCAACGAGGCGGTCGCGTTCTATCGAGACAATCTCGATTTCAAGATCGACAAGCATAGTCCGGGCAAGTTCGCCGCACTGCAGCGCGACGACTTGACGCTGTATCTCAGCGCCCCGGGTGCGGGGAGCGGTGGTCAGGCGGGCGGCGATCCGAAGCCGGGCGGGTGGAACCGATTTATGATCGTTACGAACGAGATCGATGTCCTCATTGAGCGATTGCGCCGGGCTGATGCAAGATTCCGCGGCAAAATCAGCGACGGCGGTGCCGGCCGGGCCATCTTGCTCGAAGACCCATCGGGCAACGTCATCGAGCTATTCGAGTTCAAGAAGGACGGAGCCTGACGTAAGCTGATGGCGGCGGGCTGTTACGTCTGCTGTTAAGCTCACGACAATCTGGCATCAGCATTTTGCAGCAACTGCCATGAAGCATCGCCCGACGAACGGGCTACCAACCTGCAACTTTGCGCCGCAAGAGAGCGTTTTCAACAGGAGCTGTTAGCGCGCTGCTTCATCAGCGTGGAGCCCTTCATTCAAGTGCGGCGATACGAATGGGACGTGTTCCGACCGGAGCGCCGGTCGCGCGGTCGATGGTGACGGGATCAATCTCCGTTCCGGTCTCGGCGTCAAAGAAACGGGTCACCTCGCCGCCGCCGCGATGCTTGCGCCCCCACGCGCCGATCGCAAACAGAACCGGCAGAAAGTCGCGGCCCGCTTCCGTCAGCACATATTCGTCCCGCGGGGGACGGTCGGAATAGCGGCGTTTTTCCAGCAACCCCTCCTCGGTCAGTGATGAAAGCCGCCCCGTCAGCATCGTCGGTGCGATACCGAGGCTCCTGCGAAAATCGTCGAAGCGGGTCAGCCCGGCATGGGCGTCGCGCATGATCAGCATGCTCCACGCATCGCCCACGAGCGCCAGGCTGCGGGCAATCAGGCACGGTTGGTCCGAAAGATTCTTCATGTCGATATCTTTTTAGTAGTGACTTGCTATCGATTTGATAGTAACTGATTGCTCAACGATGTTCCATGACAAAATTGAAAGCGGAAGCCCGATGAGTAAAATACAACGCGGCATTGCACTGGTGACGGGTGCCTCCTCCGGCATCGGGCTGGTGACGGCACAAGCGCTACGGCGCGATGGCTACCGTGTCTTCGGCACCAGCCGAAAGCCGATGCCCGACACTGCCGATGGGATCACGATGCTCATCTGCGACGTGACCAACGATGCAGCCGTAGAGAGCGTCGTCGACGAGGTTCTAAGGCGCGCGGGGCGGATCGATGTTCTCGTCAACAATGCCGGGATCGGATTGCTTGGCGGTGCTGAGGAATCCACGACGGAACAGGCCAAGGCCGTATTCGACGTGAACGTGTTCGGCACCATACGCATGACAAATGCGGTCCTGCCGGTGATGAGACGACAGCGTCGAGGCCGGATCATCAACCTCAGTTCAATTCTCGGGCTGATCCCCGCCCCCTACAATGCACTCTACGCGTCGACCAAGCACGCAATCGAAGGCTATTCGGAGTCTCTCGACCATGAAGTGCGTACACAGGGCACCCGCATCGTGCTTGTCGAGCCGGGCGTCACGCGCACCTCCTTCGAAGAGAACATCACGCGGCCGGACCGACCACTTGGCATCTATGATACGGTTCGCGCCGGCGCAGAAAGGTTGATGCGCGAGATTGTCGCGAAGGGCGATGCACCCGAGGTAGTCGCCGAAGCCGTCGTAATGGCCGCCAATGCGGCATCGCCGAAACGCCGCTACACGGCTGGAAAGGCTGCACGACAGGTCCGCTTCATACGGCGCTTCCTGCCCGAGGCCTTCGTCGACAAGAACCTTCGGAAATTCAACAGACTTCCCGATTGACGTTGCCGCTGCACTCCCGACGCTGCCGGTGCACCACACAAACGAAAGCTAATCTGATGAAATCATTCCTGATCGATCGCTATGAGAAAGGCGGCGCTCTGCGGCTCGGCGAAAGTGCCCTGCCGGAGTTACGTGAGAACGACGTCATGGTCGAGATTCATGCCGCCGGCGTGAACGTCCTGGACAGCAAGATTAGGGACGGAGAGTTCAAGCTCATCCTGCCCTACCGGCTTCCGCTGGTGCTGGGCAACGATGTCGCCGGCATCGTGGTCCGGGTCGGGGCCAAGGTCCGGCAATTTAAGCCCGGTGATGCCGTCTATGCACGTCCGGCCCAGGATCGCATCGGGACATTCGCAGAGTATATCGCCATGGACGAGGCCGATGTGGCAATGAAGCCGAACAATCTGACGATGGAAGAGGCCGCATCCGTTCCGCTTGTCACCCTAACCGCATGGCAGGTGCTGATCGAGCGGGCCAATGTGCAAAAGGGGCAGAAGGTGCTGATCCATGCCGGCTCGGGCGGTGTGGGCACGATCGCGATCCAGCTTGCCAAGCATCTCGGAGCATATGTCGCCACGACCACGAGCACGGCTAATATCGCTCTTGTGAAAAGTCTCGGCGCAGACGTCGTGATCGACTACACGAAGGATGACTTCGAGAAAGTGCTGCAGGGCTATGACGTCGTGCTGAACAGCCTTGGGAAGGACACGCTGGAGAAATCCCTTTCTGTGCTGAAACCCGGCGGAAAGCTGATCTCGATTTCCGGTCCGCCTGATCCCGACTTCGCGAGGCAAAGCGGCTCCGGCTGGCTGCTTCAACAGGTCATGCGCATACTTAGCTTCGGGATCAGGAGAAAATCGAAACGGCGGGGGATCGACTATTCGTTTCTCTTCATGACAGCGAATGGTTCGCAGCTTGGTCGGATCACCTCCCTCATCGAGGCAGGTGTCATCCGACCGGTAGTGGACCGGGTCTTGCCGTTCGCGAGGACCAACGAGGCGCTCGGTTATGTCGAGACGGGTCGTGCGAAGGGGAAGGTCGTCGTCGCTGTGAAGTGACGTTCGGGGGCAAATAGAAGCCGGCGGCATTTGCCACTGCAGCCATATCGAGGGAAATTCAATTGCGGTGGAAGGAGGCACTGCAATGCATGATTTAATGCTGTGATCCCAAGCGCAAATGCGTCGAACAAAGCCGTACGTTTCATTATCACGCGGTATTGCGCGAGTGGATGACCGTAACATCGTAAGCGGCATTGCCTTCGTCATTTAACGGATTGGGCTGCCTTGACGCGCGAAACGTCGCTGGCTGGGGCCGGTGCTAGTGCAGCCGGAACGGTTGCCACCGCAGCGGGCGCTGGGAACTGCGGCCGAAGGGGATTTCTCCATGCCACAACGGACCTCGCGGTCTCGCCTGACGTTTCATCGATCAGCGTTCAGGCAATCCTGCCTGCCTCAAGGCTTCGGCCACTTGGTCTGCCCATGTCGGCAGGTGTCGAAAGAAAGGCAGCGACCGATATTGGTTGATGGTGAAGCCTGGCTGGGCAGCCAAGAGCTTCTGCGCGGCCCAGCGGGCAGCCTCCAGGTCGCCGCTCATCGCGGACCAAGCGGCGAGGTATCGATATGACATGATAATGTCAGGGTGGCCGGCAATGACCTCACGGGCGATCGCGATCGCCTGGGTAAGAGAGCCTGCCTTGGCTAGCGAGGTGGCCATTCCCAATCTCATGTTGAATGCGAGGGGATCCATTGGGCTCAGTGTCATCGCGCGCTGAAACCGTTCCGTCGCGCGAGTGTCTTCGCCCATGTAGATCGCAATCCAACCGTAGCGTGCCCATGCCCAGGCATTGTTCGGATCAAGCGTCAGCGCCTTTTCGATAAACGTGGTGGCACGATCTTGGTCGCCGCACATGCTCATTGCCGCGCCGGCGGCGGCCAACGCGGTTGGATCATCGCTGATAGCGCCTGCAGCCTCAACCGCGACGAGCGCCTCTTCCAGTTCGGGGTTCGGATGCTCGGTCCAGAGGTACGAGGCGCTTGAGGCGTGGCACCACGCCAAAAGTGCGTGCGCGCGGCCATAGGTCGGATCAATGGCGATCGCTTTCTGCAGCAGCTCGATCGCCTGGTTGTTGGTATCCTTTCGGCGGCCCCAAAGGTTCGGGTAGGCGCGCAGGACGAGGTCATAGGCCCGCAGACTGGCCGGCGGCTTGCGCTTGGCCAGCTCGATCTCGGCACCGCGGATGGCCGGATGGATGGCACCGGCCACCTGCGCTGCGATCCGGTCCTGGAACTCGAAAACGTCCTCGATCGCGCCCTCGTAGCGCTCGGACCACAGCTGGGTCCGCGTCTCGGCGTCGACCAGTTGCACGGATATGCGCAGCCGGTCACCGCCCCGGCGAACGGTGCCTTCGATCGCATAGTTGACGCCGAGTTCCCTGCCGACCTCACGCACGTCGACGAAGCGTCCCTTATAAGTGAAGGCGGACTGGCGTGCGATGACAAAGAAATCGCGAACGCGAGACAGGGCCGCGGTAATTTCCTCCACGACGCCATCCACGAAATATTCGTCATCCGTCCCACCGAGATTGTCGAACGGCATCACCGCAACCGACGGCCGATCGTGCCGTCTCGCCGGGTCTTGGCAACTCTGCGGCGGCAACGCGGAATTGTGCGGCGACTCGGTCTGGTTGTATCCGCCCCGCTCCCGTGATTGCACTGAAGCCGCCAGGGATTTTGTCTGTGCCTCAGGTTCCATTCCCAGATGCTTTTGCAAGGTCGCTCGACACAGCTCGAACTGGCGCAAGGCCGCGTTTTCGTGACCCCTAAGAGCGTGGATTCGCATCAGCGCGCGATGGGCCGCCTCCGCGGTCGGGTCCGAAGCGAGCAACCTTTCCGCGAGTCCTTCGCAAGCCGTTTCGGCTTTGAGCCCGGCGCCGGATAATGCAAGGCTCAGCCGTTCCACCAACTGCTGCGCTTTCTGCTGATATCTGCTCTGATACGGGCCGAACCATTCACCCGGGCCGTCGGGAATGGCTTCGCCCGCAAGGATGTCGTCGCGGTAGAGGTCGGCTGCGAAGGCGAGGTCCGCCGTCCTGCCTTCAACGAGCTTCTGATCAAAAAGCCAAATATCCGCTTCATCCGGACTAGCTGCGAGCGCGACCGTTTCCTGATCCCCCTCGACAAAGATGGCGGCATCGCTGCCGTTGGGAAACCACCGTCTGATGTCAGCAACCGCCTGGCGCAGGCTGTTACGCGACTGCAGATCGCCCCGTCCCGGCCAAAAGGCTTCGGCAAGCAACTCGCGACGGAGGCCGCGGCTGCCTGCCAGGACCAAGGCGGCAAAAATAAGCGAAGACTTGCGCGTGGCGAAGCGGATGGGGGCGCCCTCCGGGGACGTAATTTCGAGACCGCCAAGCAACCGGATGCGCACGATTCATCTCCAGATTTCGACCGCGCCAACAGAATAGCATCTTAGCCGGTCGATTTAACGCAGATTTGACGGCAGCCCGCCGGACTTGCCTCAGTGGTTCGCGCCTAGCCGAACAGCCACAAATCGCCCGTGTGGCAAGCTCCGACCGCAATCTGGAACGGGAGGCACAAATGGCTCACACGGAAACTCTCGCGGAGAACCGCGCATCGAACCGGCTGCTGCTAGGGACAGCGTTGAAAAGCATGGCAACAATGGTCGCTGCCTTCACGGCGTGGCAGCAGACCGTTGCAAGGCGCAGGGCGATAGCAGACCTGACACCCGATCTGCTGAAGGACATCGGCCATAGCGAGGCGCCTCGCCCCACTCTCAATATTAAGGCGGGCCTCATCACCAATCTGATGTCGATGAGATAAGGCTGGCGAAGGCCCAAATGACGGCTTACCTGGCGCGACTTCCCTTTTGATCGGGGTGAACGGGAACGAACAGTTCCCACCCGCCCGGTCGCTGCTGGGAAAACGGCCAGATGGCCGGTATCGACTAAACTGCGTCATTCGTAGTGTGTCGGTTTCGCTTTGCGATATCTGCCACTGTATTCTTGCTGACGGCAAGATCATGAGCGATCCACCGATAGCTGCGGCCTTCCTCGATGAACGCCAGCACCTTCGGCTCGAGCCTGTCCGCCTTCGGGCCGTTGGCCGGGCAGTTGTCCGAGTTTTCGCCGCGCGCTTTAGCGGCGGCGAGGCCCCGATTTCACACGCTCGCTGATGAGATCGTTGGGAAGATCGATCGTCGAGCGTCCCAACGGGACGGCTTGTGGGTCAGCGCGCAGCCGCGGCTACGGGCTCGCCCAGTGCCCTGCCGTTGGCACACCACGACCACTCACATCGCGGCTCGGAAGCAATTGACGTCCGGTTTGCGCTGGCCGCCCGGACCGCTGGTAACTCGCAAAACGCTTCATGATAAGCCGGCACTGACGTGCTATGGTGAAATCTCCGTTTCTCTTTCGGAACAGTGTCACCTACATCTTCGTTTTGCGAATGGCCGTGTAAGCTGTCTCTAGCGCTCTTCAGGCTTGCGCGACCAGACAGGGTTCAAAATTGCTCATCGGGCGAATACGATGAATGACGGTGAGATGGATCGGTTCAAGCATGGCCTGGCCTCATTTTTGATGAGGCGACCTGACCTTCGTCCATACTTATGCAAGGCCGACCGAATGCATGACATGTTTGTGTTCTACAGTCAGGCTCTCCAGCAACGGGATCAGCTTCGGCAGCGAAAGTTCGCGAGCCTCGATTCGATCGTCGAAAGTGAGGAGTTTTGTCGGGGCCTTGAAGACGAGATAGCTTGCCTTCTTCCGCATTATTCCGGCCCTCGTATGATCCACTAACCGTCAGCAACACATGGCGGCATCAACGGTCTTCCTTGAAGTCATCGAAGGCGCTGAAGCGAACAATGCAGAAGATGGGCAGAGCTTCTTCGTTAGCTCGACCTCGTCGTCCATCGCCCTGCCATTCGACGATGCGGGGTCTTTCAGGCTCGAGAAAACTGATGATGTGGTTGCCATTCCCGATGATGCGGACGTCCTGACTACGCACCGCAATCATGCCCGCCTCCATAGCTTCGACAGGTGCGGCGAGCTGCTCTTCCGGCGTGGCTGGCGGTGGGTCTACGGTTCTGCGCGTGACGCGCATCCGCAGTGCGCATGTCGGCCAAATTTTCCGGCCAGAGTCGATTGGGAGATCATATGTGCTCTTACCTTTGCGTAGGAGCCGTGGATGAACTTTCCAACCAACATCGACCTCACGGACGAACATCTCGATATCGTGACTGACCAGCATCCCTACCCGGGGCGTTGAGCCGGTGATACAGCCTGAGGAACGCAACCGAAGCCCGGTTCGACAGAACCATTCGTCAAGCCGTATGTTTACCGGATAGATCGTGTCCGGATTGTCCCTTCTCGACGCGACCTTTCAGTCGGCGATGTGCGCCGCCGACATTGCGAGGACTTTTGTGTTTCACACTACCGCCGCGCTGTGGTGCTGGGAACACAATCCGCGTAAAGGGAGAGGCGAGTGAACCGCTAGCCGGACGCAGAGCCTTCATCTATCGTTCTTGACTGACGCTGGGCTTTGCGTCCGAGCTATCTTGAGGCGAGCACCATGGCTGATCCTGATCGCTATTCTGGGAAGCCGCCCAAGCGCGGTTGCGGTGTATGGATACTCGTTGCGATGGCCGTGGCTTTAGCGCTGTTTGCGGGATGGTTTTCCGGTTTTTTGGGCTGAGGAAGATCTGCTGTAGACTCTCCGGTCAGAACGGCGGTCGGATTGCGCAAGGCTGTGCAAAGCGGGGGAAGGTCGGTGGTGATCTCGTGGTCGACGTTTTTGGCCATGTGCTGCGAGCGCCAAATACCTGGTGATTGCCGTCGCAACACATTCAGCGCGCCTGACGCTTGAGATGATATTCGTCGCGAAACCTCGTGGTGGTACGCTTTCAGCCGCCTCTGACGAAACCAGCACCCGGTTTACACGTCGTGTTCCTAATGGACCATTCGATTAAATTCTGACGAAATCAGTGGCTTACGCCCGATCGGCCTGTGACATTGTGCTACTTCGCGTACAGCGCTCTCGACCGCTCGAGATGTTTGAGGAGTGCCATCTCCGACCCATCCACGTCGTTCGCAGCCAAGCGGTCCACAATCTCCTCGTGTTCGGCTAACGTGAACTTCTCCTTACCGGTCCAGATTAGCATCTCGGTATGGTATTCCTTCAGCCATGCGAGCATCGCTTCACTGACAGCGACGTAGATCGGATTGCCAGAAATCTGCGCGATGCGGGTGTGAAATTCCATATCCGCATCGATGAACTCTTCGGCTCGCCCAAGTGACATGCGCTGGCGCTCGATGATCTTCCTCAGATCATCGATATCACTTGCGGATGCACGCTGGGCGGCCTCGCGCGCCATGCCGCGCTCGAAGAAGATGCGCGCAGTTTTGAGATGCTCCAGCGAGTCGGCCGATTGTGACAACATGATCTTCGCGGTCAGATCGACCTGGCGAAAGATTGACTTCGCCGTCAACCTGAGAACCTTCGCCCGCTCACCGTGGGAAATACTGACAAGCCCTTTGTTGGCGAGAGACTGCATAGCCTCTCGGATGGCGGGCCGCCCAACGCCAAAGCGTTCCATGAGCACGCGCTCAGATGGCATTTCATCGCCTGGCTGAAGCTCGCCCGACGTGATCATTCGCTCAAGTCGATCAAACACTTCGTCGGACAGTTTCCGACGGACGATTTGTTCGAGGGGTTGGGTCATGACATCTCGCTGGCTCAAAATGTCTCCTCCTAGCATTTTCCATGTTGAGAACAAAGCTCGCGATGAAAATTCGCGCATCCAAACATTTTGCTTTTCATCAGTTGGAATACTCATTATACCAGATCACGAGTTGACGCCATGACAATCTTTCGTGGCGAGAGGAGCAACCGGCAATTCATGATGATTACGCTGACCTACCGCATCGAGACGCCTGGGAGCGTCGAGACGATGGCGGACAAAATCGCAAGCGACCAGTCGACCGGAACCTTCGTGCCCGTTCCTGGTGAGACCGAGGAATTGAAATCACGCGTCGCTGCTCGCGTGCTGGCGATCCGCCCGCTCGAAGGTACGAACCAGCCGACTTGGCCGGAGGTCACTCCCGGCACACCGATCCATCGCGCCGATGTCGACATCGCCTTTCCGCTGGATGCGATCGGGACCGATATCTCCGCATTGATGACCATCGCGATCGGTGGCGTCTATTCCATCAAGGGCATGACCGGCATCCGCATCGTCGACATGAAGCTGCCTGACGCCTTCAAGGGTGCGCATCCGGGCCCACAGTTCGGCATATCAGGCAGCCGCCGTTTGACCGGCGTTACAGGGCGCCCGATCATCGGGACGATCGTCAAGCCGGCCCTTGGGCTGCGGCCACACGAAACAGCAGAGCTCGTCGGCGAGCTGATTGCGGCCGGCGTCGACTTCATCAAGGACGACGAGAAGCTGATGAGCCCGGCTTATTCGCCGCTCAAGGAGCGCGTTGCAGCGATCATGCCGCGCATCCTCGATCACGAGCAGAAGACCGGCAAGAAGGTGATGTATGCCTTCGGCATCTCGCATGCCGACCCCGACGAAATGATGCGCAACCACGACATTGTTGCCAATGCTGGCGGTAACTGCGCCGTCGTCAACATCAACTCCATTGGCTTTGGCGGCATGAGCTTTGTTCGCAAGCGCTCCAATCTGGTGTTGCATGCGCATCGAAACGGTTGGGACGTGCTGACCCGCGATCCCGGCGCCGGCATGGACTTCAAGGTGTACCAGCAATTCTGGCGGCTGCTCGGGGTCGACCAGTTTCAGATCAACGGCATCAGGATCAAGTATTGGGAGCCTGACGAAAGCTTTGTCTCGTCCTTCAAGGCTGTCAGCGCGCCGCTATTTGATGCCTCCGATTGTCCGCTTCCAGTTGCCGGTTCCGGCCAGTGGGGAGGACAGGCCCCGGAGACCTATCGACGGACCGGCCGTACCACCGATCTTCTCTATCTGTGTGGCGGGGGCATTGTCAGCCACCCTGGCGGCCCGGCGGCTGGCGTCCGGGCCGTGCAGCAGGCCTGGCAGGCCGCCGTTGCAGACATCCCGTTGGACATCTACGCGAAGGATCATCCGGAGCTCGCCGCCTCCATTGCAAAATTCGGCGACGGCAAAGGCGCGTGACGGTTATGGATCGACTTCTCGTCAGCTATTACGGGGACGACTTTACCGGATCCACCGATGTCATGGAGGCGTTGGCATCGAACGGTGTTGCGACGGTGCTCTTCCTCGACATTCCCACGCCCAAAATGCTGGCGCGCTTCAAAGATTGTCGCGCAATCGGCATTGCTGGGACAAGCCGCAGCGAGACGCCCGCCTGGATGCAACAGCACCTGACGCCTGCTTTCGAATGGCTAAAGTCGCTTGGTGCCGCCATCTGTCACTACAAGGTCTGCTCGACCTTCGATTCCGGCCCCGAGATTGGCAGTATCGGCAAGGCGATCGAAATAGGCCGTGCGACGTTCGGGCAATCGACCGCGCCCGTCATCGTCGGGGCGCCGCAATTGGGGCGCTACACGGCGTTCGGCACTCTCTTTGCCGCCTACCAGGGCCGTATCTTTCGCATCGATCGCCATCCTGTGATGAGCCGCCATCCGGTGACACCGATGGACGAGGCCGATCTTGCAATCCACCTGGCGAAACAGACCCGCGTTCCGATCGTGGTCGCGGATCCTGACGCAATCACCTCGACCGACGCCGATGCCAGGATCGACGAACTGGCACAGAATGCACCCGGAATTCTGCTCATCGATGTCGATTCTGCGGCGACACAAGAGGCTGCAGGCCAACAGCTACTCCGCCTCACCAGCAGATCCGGGAGCTTCGTTGCTGGTTCATCGGGGGTTGAATATGCCCTTCTGCGTGCATGGCGCCATAACGGCCTCATCAGCGAAAACAGCGTCGAGTTTCCAGACGTCGGCCCCGTCGACCGCCTAGCGGTCGTGTCAGGCAGCGTATCGCCGACGACTGAGCGGCAAATCCGAAGTGCAGTCGATAACGGCTTCGAGAGCGTCGCCCTCGATCCGCTAGCACTGGTTTCGGAGGATGGCGACCGCTGCGTGGATGGAGCGGTACAGGCTGGCATCCAGAAGCTTAAGGAAGGCAAGAGCGTGATCATCCACACCGCTCTCGGGCCATCTGCGGACATCGGTGCCGACATCGACAAACATCCGGGCGCGCGTCACAAGCTCGGACGTGCACTCGGCACGGTCTTGCGTCGCCTGATCGAGAGAGAAGGGCTTGCTCGGGCCGTCATTGCCGGTGGCGACACGTCCAGTCACGCACTCAGGCAGTTGAAGATCGACGCATTGACGACCCTTCTTCCGCTTCCCCAGACGCCGGGGTCTCCGCTTTGCCTCGCTCACGGTGACTATCCGCCGACCACCGGCCTGCAGATCGCTCTTAAAGGCGGTCAGGTCGGAACAGACGGTTATTTCGCGCAGATACGCGACGGAAGGAAGAGTTGAGATGGTTTTCTGGGTCGGCACCAGCTTCAAGATGAACAAGACCGTTGCCGAAGCGCTCGCCTTCGCGCGCCGCCTTGCCGAGACAGACTACGAACGCGACGTTCGCGTACAGCGGTTCGTCATTCCATCGTTTACCGCCGTCGGCGAGGTCAAACGCGCGCTTGCCGGTACTTCGGTGAAGGTCGGCGCTCAAAACATGCACTGGGAGGATGCCGGTGCCTGGACGGGAGAGATTTCTCCCTTGATGCTGAAGGACTGTGAGCTCGACATCGTCGAGTTGGGTCATTCCGAACGACGCGAGCATTTCGGGGAGACCGACGAAACCGTCGGCCTCAAGGTTTCGGCCGCTATCCGTCACGGTCTCATTCCCGTGATCTGCATCGGCGAGACATTGCAGGAACGCCAGCAAGGCCAAGCCGATGCTGTCGTGCGGCGGCAGGTCGAGAAAGCTCTGGCGGGCGTGGGCAGCGCAGCCGGCCACGCTCCGATCCTGCTCGCTTACGAACCCGTCTGGGCGATCGGTGTGAACGGTATTCCGGCAACAGCCGACTATGTCTCGCAGCGGCACGGAAAGATCGCCGAATTGGCCAGGTCCATTCTTGGCCGTTCGGTGCCGGTCCTCTACGGCGGAAGCGTCAACCCGCAAAACTGCGAGGAACTGATCAGCCAGGCGCACGTCGGCGGCCTGTTCATCGGCCGTTCGGCTTGGTCCGTCGACGGTTACCTCGACATTCTTCACCGCGTTAGCGCGGCGATCGAACGCAAAATTTCTGTGCCCGCAGGCGAGTGAAGGAACCTGTTATGAAGATCGCAATTGGCGCAGACAGCGCCGGCAAACCACTCTTGGATGTCATTGCTGCCCATCTTGGAAGCAAGGCCGACCTCGAAGTCCATGATCTTAGCCAATCCGGCTTCTATGCCGACCTTTCCCAGCGTCTCGCGCAGACGATTGTCAACGGCGAACATCACCGCGGCATCCTGATTTGCGGCACGGGCATCGGCGTCTGTATTTCTGCAAACAAGGTGCCAGGCATTCGCGCTGCTCTCACGCACGATACCTATTCCGCAGAGCGTGCGGCGAAATCGAACAACGCACAAATCATTACGATGGGCGCACGTGTCATCGGACCAGAACTGGCCAAATCGATCGTCGATGTCTGGCTTGCCTCCGAATTCGACCCGCAGGGTCCGTCGGCTGGAAATGTCCAGGCAATTGACAGGCTCGACGCTGAAAAGCCCGCATCATAACAATTAAGTGGTGATATGGTGATTGACTCATCATACCAGCATATGATCCTATCCAAAACTCAAAAGGTGAGGAAACATGACTAAGATTGCCCTCTTCGGTGCCGGCGGGAAAATGGGGTACCGGCTTGCGAAAAATCTCAAGGGTTCGCGTTTCAACGTGCGCCACGTTGAGGTTAGCGACGCAGGTAAAACCCGTTTGAAAAATGATCTTGGCCTCGATTGCCTACCGGTCGATGCTGCCCTCGATGGCGCGGAAGTGGTTATCCTTGCCGTGCCCGACAGCGCGATCGGGAAAGTCGCGGCAAGCGTCGTCGACAAGCTGAAACCCGACACCATGGTTGTCGTGCTGGATGCTGCGGCCCCCTTTGCCGGTCACCTGCCGAAGCGCGACGATCTCACCTATTTCGTCACCCATCCCTGTCATCCGCCAATCTTCAACGACGAAACGGACATGCCGGCGAAGAAGGACCACTTCGGCGGCCTGTTCGCCAAGCAGCACATTGTCTCGGCGCTGATGCAGGGGCCCGAAAGCGCCTACGCTCTCGGTGAGGAAATCGCCAAGCTCATCTGGGCCCCGGTCATGCGCTCGCACCGGGTCACGGTCGACCAGCTTGCCATGCTCGAACCTGGGCTGTCGGAAACGGTGTGCGCATCGCTGCTCGTCGTCATGCGACAGGCCATGGATGAATGCGTTGCACGCGGCGTGCCTGAAGAAGCTGCCCGCGACTTCCTGCTCGGCCATATGAACGTGCTCGGCGCGGTCATCTTTAAGGAAGTCGACGGCGTCTTCTCAGATGCCTGCAACAAGGCGATCGAATTCGGCATTCCAGCCCTGATGCGCGACGACTGGAAAAAGGTATTCGAACCACAGGAGATCGCCGAAAGCATCCGGCGCATCACCTGAACCGGCTTGGGGAAGGCCTAAGGCTTCCCCTCAACCGCCCCAAGGGAGACGGGGCTTTGTTCACACTCGGGAGGAAAAAATGAGACTAACGCGTAGACTGACACTTGCAGCCTTTGCCGGCGCACTGGCGCTCGGAACTGCCATTCCGGCCTATTCGGCCGACCTCATCGCCATCATCACGCCGGCGCATGACAATCCCTTCTTTAAGGCAGAAGCCGTCGGCGCCGAAGCAAAGGCGAAGGAACTTGGCTACGAAGCCCTCGTCATGACGCATGATGACGATGCCAACAAGCAGTCCGAAATGATCGACACCGCGATCGGACGCGGCGCCAAGGCGATCATTCTCGACAACGCTGGAGCGGACGCGTCTGTCGCAGCCGTCAAGAAGGCAAAGGATGCGGGCATCCCCTCCTTCCTGATCGATCGCGAAATCAACGCAACCGGCGTGGCTGTTGCCCAGATCGTCTCGAACAACTACCAGGGCGCGCAGCTCGGCGCGCAGGAATTCGTCAAGCTGATGGGCGAGAAAGGCAACTACGTCGAGCTGGTCGGCAAGGAGTCTGACACCAATGCCGGCATCCGCTCGCAAGGCTATCACGACGTCATTGACGACTATCCGGACTTGAAGTCAGTCGCCAAGCAGTCGGCGAACTGGAGCCAGACGGAAGCCTACTCGAAGATGGAAACCATCCTGCAGGCAAATCCAAACATCAAGGGCGTCATCTCCGGCAACGACACCATGGCCATGGGCGCGATCGCAGCACTGCAGGCGGCCGGGCGCAAGGACGTGATCGTCGTCGGCTTCGACGGCTCCAACGACGTGCGCGACTCCATCAGGTCTGGCGGCATCAAGGCGACCGTTCTGCAGCCCGCCTATGCACAGGCTCAGTTGGCTGTCGAGCAGGCAGACGCCTACATCAAGAACAAGACCACGCCCAAGGAAGAGAAGCAGTTGATGGATTGCGTTCTCATCAACGCAGACAATGTTGACAAGCTCGAGACCTTCGCTCTGACGAACTAATCAGCCGTGAATTGCAGAGGGGCAGCGCTGCGCCCTCTGCAATTCCTTTCGTATGACGTCGAGGTTCACCCGCATGTTGAGAATGAAGGGCGCCCTACTCGCTGCTGTGGTGGTGGCGATGTTGCCCGGTTGCAAGATCATCAAGACGCCAACCGCAGAAGAAAAGGCGGCGGCAGCGGCCAAGACCGCCTTCGACCCGAACGCAAAGGTCGAGGCGATCTGGCAGTCCGAGGTCATACCCTATTTCGAGAAGCGCTCCGGCGAACTCAAAGACGTCGTGCAACTGGCCACTTCCAGCCCCGATCAGGCGGGCGAGAAATACGGCAATCCGCGCAAGCAGAGCAGCTCGCCGTGGACGTATGCGGTAAAAGTCAACGGCAAGGTCATTGCTGCCGATACAGCCTCGCGCGCGGCAACGCTCGATGTCGACGCCGATGGCGATGGCAAGGCCGATGCGAAGGTACAGATCGGGCCGGCGCTGCGAGGCACGGCGCTGCGCGACACGCTGGACTTTGTCAATTTCAACGAATTCAAGAACCAGATCGAGTGGGCTCAGTTCGGCAAGGCGTTCAACGAGAAGGCCAATGCGGCCTTCCTGTCCGCCGTCCCGCGCGAAGGCCTTGTCGGCAAGACAGTAACCGCGATTGGCGCCTTTCCGCTCCCCAACGGCGGCCAGCTTCCATTCGTCACTCCCTCCGAACTGACGGTGGGATCATGACCGCAAACAAGATATCGACGCACGGCATCATCCTGCGGCTCGACGATGTGTCGAAGGTCTATTCGGGTATCGTCGCGGTGAAGCGCGCCCATCTCGAACTGCGCCAGGGCGCGGTCAACGTCCTGGTGGGCGAAAACGGCGCAGGCAAGTCGACACTCATGAAGATCATCGCCGGCGTCGAGCACCCGACGCACGGCCGCATCATCCTTGACGGCGAGCCCGTATCTTTCAACAGCCCGGCCGATGCGCAGGCGCACGGCATCGGTATGATCTTTCAGGAGCTCAATCTCTTTGCCAACATGTCGGTCGCAGAAAATATCTTCGCCACGCGCGAGATGACGCGCGGCCTCTTCGGTATCGATCACAAGGCGCAGGTCCAAAAAGCCAATGCATTTTTGAAGCGTCTGGATGCCGGGATTGACGGGGAGACGATGGTCGAGGATTTGCCCATCGGCCAGCAGCAGCTCGTCGAGATCGCCAAGGCGATGTCGTTGAATGCGCGTATCCTGATCATGGACGAGCCGACATCCGCTCTTTCGGCTGCTGAAGTTGAAATCCTGTTTAAGGTGATTGCCGAACTCAAAGCCCAGGGCGTCGCGATCGTCTACATCTCGCACCGACTGGAAGAGCTGATGCGGATCGGCGACTACATCACGGTGCTACGCGACGGCCAAATCACCGGTCAGGCAATGGTCCGCGATATCGACACGCGTTGGATCGTGCGCTCCATGATCGGCTCGGACGCCAAGGATTTTGCAAAGTCTGTGGACCACGCCGTCGGCAGCGAGGTCTTTCGCGCCGAAAACATCAGCCTGCCGCGAGCCACGGGTGGGCTTTCGGTCAACAACGTCTCCTTATCGGTCAAGGCAGGCGAAATACTGGGCATTTATGGCCTCATGGGTGCGGGGCGCAGCGAGTTCTTCGAATGCGTGATCGGACGTCACATGCACTCGACCGGCAAAATCTTCATCGATGGCAAGGAAGTTCGCGCCCGCGATACCACGCGGCGTATCCGACGCGGACTTGCCCTGATTCCGGAAGACAGGCAGCGGGAGGGTCTGGTCCAGGTCCTTTCCATCGCTTCCAACCTAACCCTGGCAAGCCTTGGCCGCTTCACCCGCCTCTTCCATATCGACGGCAGCGCCGAGAAGAACGCCATTCGCGATGCGATCCGCGATCTTTCAATCAAGGCGCCCAACCCGGATTTCGAAGTAACCTCTATGTCGGGCGGCAATCAGCAGAAGGTGGTCATCGGCAAGGCGCTGATGACCAATCCAAAGGTGCTTTTGATGGACGAGCCAAGCCGTGGCATCGATGTGGGCGCCAAGGCCGATGTCTTTCGCACCATGCGCCGGCTGGCGGCAAACGGGCTCGCCATTTTGTTTTCGACGTCTGACCTCGAAGAGGTCATGGCGCTTTCCGATCGAATCGCGGTCTTAAGCAACGGCCAGCTGGTCGCCGTCTTCGACCGGAGCGAGGCCACGGAAGAAGCCATCATCGCGGCTTCGGCCAAGGGACACGGACATCAAGGGAAACTCGCGTCATGACGGCGGCCACCTCATCCAATACTTCGCCTGCGAGCGCGAACGGTTCTGTACTGCTGACGCTGATGAAGCTCAGGACGTTCATCGCGCTGTTTGCCGTAATCATCTTCTTTGCGATCTTCGCGCCGAACTTCACCTCGACTGCAAACATGATCCTGATGTCGAAGCACGTCGCGCTCAACGCCTTCCTGGCGATGGGCATGACCTTCGTCATCATCACCGGCGGCATCGACCTGTCAGTCGGATCGATCGTCGGGCTTTGCGGCATGGTCGCCGGCGGTCTGATCCTTTACGGCATCGAACTGCCAATCGGTTACACCATCTATTTCAACCTCTTCGAGATCGTATTCATCACGCTTTCGATCGGCCTCCTCATCGGCCTCATCAATGGTCTGCTGATTACCAAGCTCAACGTCGCGCCCTTTATTGCGACGCTCGGCACCCTTTACATCGCACGTGGGCTGGCGCTGCTCTCGTCGGACGGCCAGACCTTTCCGAACCTTGTCGGCCGGCCCGAATATGCGACGACCGGCTTCGACTTCTTCGGCGCGGGGCGCATTTTCGGCCTGCCGGTATCGATCTGGATTCTGATCGTACTTGCGCTGCTCGCCGCCTATGTCGCGCGCTCGACGCCAATTGGCCGTCATATCTTTGCCGTCGGCGGTAACGAGCGCGCCGCACGGATGTCGGGTATCCGCGTCGACCTGGTAAAGATCTTCGTCTACATGTTCTCCGGCCTTTGCGCGGCGATCGTCGGTGTCATCATCTCGTCGGAGTTGATGGCCTCGCACCCGGCGACCGGTGAGAGCTTCGAGCTCAACGCGATCGCCGCGGCCGTTCTTGGCGGCACGTCGATGTCGGGCGGACGAGGGACGATCGGCGGCACGATCATCGGAGCATTCGTGATCGGCATTCTCTCGGATGGATTGGTGATGATGGGGGTCTCGTCCTTCTGGCAGATGGTCATCAAGGGATTGGTGATCATCATCGCCGTGGTTGTCGACCAGGCGCAGCGCCGCCTGCAACAACGCGTCACTCTCATGCAGATGGCAAAGGCAGGTTGAAATGACTGAATTGAAAGGTGCATTGATCGGTTGCGGCTTCTTTGCGATCAACCAGATGCACGCCTGGAACGATGTCGAAGGCGCCAGGATCGTCGCGATCTGCGATCGCGATCCCGAGAGGCTGAAGGTTGTCGGCGATCAGTTCGGTATCGATCGTCGCTATAGCGATGCCGAGGCGTTGTTCGCCGACGGCTGGTTCGATTTCGTCGACATTGCCACGACAGCACAGAGCCACCGCGCCCTCGTGGAAATGGCTGCCAGGCGCAACATAGCGGCCATCTGCCAGAAGCCGTTCGCCAAGACGCTATCGGACGCAAAGGCGATGGTCGAGGCGTGCCGCCATGCCGGCGTAGCGTTGATGATCCACGAGAACTTCCGCTGGCAAACACCGATACAGGCGGTCAGAAAGGCGCTGGATGCAGGCGCCATCGGCACCCCCTTCTGGGGGCGTTTTTCCTTCCGTTCGGGTTACGACGTCTTCTCCGGTCAGCCGTACCTGGCAGAGGGCGAGCGGTTCATCATCGAAGACCTCGGCATCCATACGATCGATATCGCCCGCTATATCCTTGGCGATGTTTCCTCACTCACGGCTCGCACCAAACGGGTCAACCCGAAGATCAAGGGCGAGGACGTGGCGACCATTCTCCTTGACCACGAAAACGGCGCCACCTCGGTGGTAGACGTCAGCTACGCGACGAAGCTCTCCAAGGAACCGTTCCCGGAGACATTGATCGAGCTTGATGGCTCCGAGGGCACCATCCGTCTGACGCAAGGCTACGGCCTCCAGGTAACAAACGCGCAGGGCACGACGACCACGGACGTATCTCCAAAGTTGCTGCCATGGGCCTCGCGGCCATGGCACAACATCCAAGAGAGCGTCCACGCGATCCAGCAGCATTGGGTCGATCAGTTGAAGCGCGGCGCCGAGCACTCAACATCCGGGGCCGACAATCTGAAGACGTTTGCCCTTGTCGAGGCCGCCTATGACAGTGCAGCCAAGGGGCAGACAATCGACGTCGGAGCGATGCTGCGATGACGATCGACCTGTTCCAGCTCTACGGCACCCATATCGTCGAAACGCCACCGGTTCGACTACGTGCCGGAAAACTGGTAGCCGATTTTGCCAATGGCAACCTGCGCACCATCCGCTACAATGGAACCGAGGTGCTCAGAGCAATTTCTTACCTTGTTCGCGACCGGGATTGGGGCACCTACAGCCCGCAGATCGACAATCTTACGATCGAGCAGAATGAGGATCGTTTCGAGGTCACCTATCGCGCCTGCTGCTCTGGAGCGAACGACACTACACTCGTCATCGACGTTCGCATCGTTGGAAGCCCCGACCGACTTGACTTTGAGGCCGAAGCCGTGGCCAAGACCGGCTTCGAAACCAACCGCTGCGGCTTCTGTATTTTGCATCCGATCGTCGGAGTGGCCGGCGCACCAGCGACGGTCGAGCACGTTAAGGGCGCCGTCGTGGCAACACGGTTTCCGGATTTGATCGAGCCCTGGCAGCCGTTCAAGGACATGCGCGCCATCACCCACGACGTAATGCCTGACGTGAAGGCAGAATGCCGGATGGAGGGCGACATCTTTGAAATGGAGGATCAGAGGAACTGGTCGGACGCATCCTACAAGACCTACGTCAGACCGCTCGCCCTTCCGTGGCCGTACCAGATCGCCGCCAACCAGCCCGTTCGGCAAAAAACGTCACTGATCATCACTGACAGCCGCAGCCCCTTACGAGAGCACCCTTCTGCTGGGGCCTCGGGTGGAGCTATCAACCTCGAGCCCGGGGCGCGAAGCGGCACCATGCCGGCGATCGGCCTGATTATTGCACCCGAAGACGCTGACGCGACCTTGTCGGCAAAATCCGTCCTGTCGGAGATCGCTCCCCAGGAACTTCTCTTCCATCTCGATCCTGGTGCCGGGCATGGCGTCGAAGTGCTCAAGCGGTTCGCAGCAATCGCCGCCGCCCATTGCGGTCGTTCGACGCTGGAGATAGCACTTGCCTGCAAGCGGTCTCCGTCCATCGAGGTGGGCGAGATCGCCCACCAGATGCAGTTGGCAAAGTTCAAGCCGGATGCGATCATGATCTCGCCTGCCATCGACCGGCAGTCGACGCCGCCCGGTAGCAAATGGCCCGATTGCCCGCCTCTCGAAGAGATCTACGCTGCAGCCCACTTAGCCTTTCCAGGCATTCGCATCGGTGGCGGCATGCTGAGCTATTTCACTGAGCTCAACAGAAAGCGCGTTCCCGATGGACAGCTTGACTTCGTCAGCCACTGCACCAATCCGATCGTCCACGCAGCAGACGATCTCAGCGTCATGCAGACATTGGAAGCCTTGCCGTTCATAACCCGATCCGTGCGCGCGATCTACGACGCAAAGCCCTACCGGATCGGCCCGTCGACCATTGCGATACGGCAGAACCCTTATGGCAGCCGCACGATGGACAATCCTTCGGGCGGACGCGTACCGATGGCCAACCGCGACCCGCGCCATAACGGGCGCTTCGCAGAGGTTTTCGCGCTGGCTTACGCGATACGGGTACTGGATGCCGATCTCGAATGCCTGACACTTTCTGCATTGACCGGTCCATTTGGTTTGATCGCCGGTCCGGCAGAACCGATCGAGGAAGGCGGGCGGCGCCCACTGTTTAATACCGTACGGGCACTGGCTGCATTGGCTGGTGCATCCTGGCAGGAATGTGTCTCCTCCTCCCCCTCCGAGGTGCTGGCTTTCGTTGCAGGGGATGCCACAGGAGAAAAGCTTTGCATCGTTAATTTGACGAGCGAGGAAAAAGCGGTCGACTGCGGTGCATGCAAGCCAGCATCAAAGAATTCAGGTACGAACCTGTTGCTCGCTCCACTGGCTAGCCTCGTCGTGCGACTGGCGGATTGACCCGCTCGGTACCAATTGCATCTATGCCAACGAAGCTTGTTCTGGGGAGGATGGCGTGAAGACCAAGAAGCTTATCAATTCCGGTGCAGACGCCGTCGATGAGATGCTGCAGGGGGTGCTTTCGGCGCATCCGAACCATCTTTACGCGGTCGACGATATGCCGCGCGCGATCATTGCCAAAAACGGGCCGCGCAAGGGCAAGGTCGGGCTGGTGATCGGCGGCGGGTCTGGCCACGAGCCAACGTTTCTGGGCTTTGTTGGCAAGGGGCTCGCAGACGCTGCCGCGATCGGCAATGTATTCGCCTCCCCGCCCCCCGATCCCATTATCGCGTGTGCCAAGGCTGTCGATGGTGGTGCCGGCGTTCTGTTCATGTATGGCAATTATGCCGGCGACGTCATGAACTTCGACATGGCCGCTGAAATGCTCGCTTTGGACGACATTGAAGCGCGAACTGTCCTGACAACGGATGACGTCGCCTCCGCGCCTCCCGATCAGAGGCACAGGCGACGCGGCGTGGCGGGCAACGTTTTCATTTTCAAAGCCGCTGGAGCGGCCTGTGATCTGCTGTATTCTTTCGACGACGTGGAGCGGGCTGCCCGCCATGCCAATTCGCGAACCTACACGATGGGTGTCGCGCTCTCGCCGTGTTCGCTGCCCCAGACCCTCAAACCGAACTTCCTGATTGGCGAAGACGAGATGGAGATCGGAATGGGAATCCATGGAGAACCCGGGATGGCTCGCGAGCCGCTGAAACCGGCAAACGAAGTGACCGACGAACTGATGGACAGCATTCTTCGGGAGATGAAGGCAAGTCGCGGCGATCGTGTCGCAGTGCTCGTCAACTCGCTCGGTTCGACGCCGATGATGGAACTCTACATCATGATGCGACGCGTGAAGTCCCGGCTTGATGATGCCGGACTCGTCGTCCATACGTCGCTCGTGGGAAATTACTGCACGTCGCTTGAAATGGCCGGTGCGTCGGTGACCGTCATGCATCTCGATGACGAGCTACAGCGATTGATCGACCACCCCTGCGATTGCGCCATGTTTACGAGGTGATCGATGACGATCACGACGAAAGATCTGCAGCGCCTATTTGTCCTGATTGCCGAGGCTATCGCAAAGAAACGCGACCATCTTTGTGAGTTGGATGGCGCCATCGGCGACGGCGATCACGGGCTCGCCATGGACGCAGGATGCCAAGCGGCCGCAAAGGCCGTCGGCGAGCTCGACCCTGCCCAGACTGCGCCAACGGCTGTATTCAACGTCGCAGCAAAGGCATTTTTGAATGCAGTTGGCGCTTCATCTGGCCCATTGTACGCCACCGCCTTCATGCGCGCGGGAGCGGCCGCCAAGGACAAGCAGGCATTGACCGATGACGATTTCCTACGCGCTTTTGCGGCAATGGCCCAGGGAATCCAGGAGCGCGGCAAGGCAGAGCTCGGAGAAAAGACAATGTTTGATGCCTGGAGGCCGGCAGCTGACGCCGCGCAGGATTCCTGGCGGTCGGGAACGCCCCTCGCTGCATGTTTCGACGCTGCCCTGCAGGCGGCACACGAGGGCTGCGAAGCAACGAGCGGCATGACAGCAGGCAAGGGGCGCGCTTCGCGATTGGGGCATCGCGCGATCGGTCACATCGATCCGGGCGCTGCGTCGGCCGTCATCATAATTGCCGCGATATCGAAATTTGCACAGCAACATGATGGTTAGCTCATCATACCCGTTGGCATGTCAATGACTATCTGCGAAAACGGGCCGGCTTTACAAGAGGAGGACGTAATGCTGACCCTATCCACGACGTTGAAGTCTACGAGCATCGTTGCGCTGGCGATCGCGTCCCTGTCTGCAACGCCGGTTCTTGCCGAAGATATCACGCTCTGGACGCTCAACTTCGACAACAATGCTGCAAATACGGCCCTGAAGAAGGTAGCAACGGACTTCGAAGCGGCAAACCCTGGGACACATGTCGAGATTGTCCAGCGCGCCGTCGATGAGCACAAGACTGCTTTGCGCGTCGCTGCAGGCTCCGACAAAGGACCCGACATCTATTTCAGCTGGGCGGGCCTTGGCCTTGGCGGCGAATACGTGAAAGCCGGTCTGTCGCTGCCGCTCGACAAGTACTACACCGAGTACAAATGGAACGACGAACTGCTTCCCTCTGCAGCGGCTTTCGCCGACTTATATCCCGGCGGCAAGCATGGCGCTCCCTTCACGTTCAAGGGTGAAGCCGTCTACTATAACAAGAAGCTTTTTGACCAGGCTGGCATCAAGGAAGAACCCAAGACCTACGACGAACTCGTTGCAGCGGCGGAGAAGCTGAAGGCCGCAGGAATTCCTGCCTTCACGTTCGGCGGAACGGTCAACTGGCACGTCATGCGTCTCATGGACGTTATCCTTGAAACAAAGTGCGGCGCTGAAAAGCATGACGCCCTGAAAGCGATGACGCTGGACTGGACGAAGGAACCCTGCGCGACGGAAGCGTTCGGGGAGTTTGCGAAGTGGACGAAGGACTACACGCTGCAGCCGTTCATGGGCATCGACAACAAACAGTCCTACAGCCTCTTCACGGCAGGTCGTGCAGCAATGATGCTCGAAGGCGATTGGCTGGTCAGCCAGCTTAACGGCTCCGGTGCCAATCTCGACGACTACGGCATTTTCCCGTTCCCGACCAATACCGATCGTCTCTACGGCTTCGCCGAGTACAACTACATCAGTACCAAGAGCAAGAATCCGGATATGGCGGCGAAGTTTCTTGACTATTTCCTGTCCACGAAGGTGCAGCAGGATCTGCTCGGTCAGCTCAGTTCGACCTCCGTCAACAAGAACGTAGAGTATACCAACCAGAAGCCGCTCGAGGCAGAATGGCTGGATATCTTCAAAAAGTACGGCAAGGTGTACATGAACGGCGATCAGGCGTTCCCGCTTGATGTCACGACGGAATACTTCCGCGTCATCAATGACGTCGCCTCCGGCAACGCTGAACCTGCTGACGCGGCCAAGCAGCTGCAGAGCTTCATCGCAAGCCGAACCTAATTCCTCCCAGGCGCCAGTCGATCGACCCTCGTGTTGATCGGCTGGCCCATTTCATAAGCTGGCAGCGGCTCTCATTGCCAGGAGGAAAGCATGTCACTTCGACAATCGACACACGATCCGCGCGTGCAAGCGCTCATCCTGCTTGTGCCGGCATTGGCAATCTATGCCGTGTTCGCCCTTTATCCGATGCTCAATGTCATCATCCTGAGCTTCCAAAAATGGAATGGACTGGATCCGCATCGGCAATTCGTCGGGCTTGCAAACTATACCGCGATTTTCACGAGAGATCCGGTTTTCTGGGTCGCTTTTAGGAATACTGTGATCTGGACGGTGATGAGCCTGATCTTCCCGCCAATGGTCGGACTCCTGTTGGCCCTCAGTCTCAATCAGAAGATCTTTGGCCGCAATAGCCTCAGGGCGATCTTTTATCTGCCGGTCATCATCGCGCCGATCGCTGTCGCCACCATGTGGAAATGGATGTACGATCCGTTCTTCGGCCTTTTCAGTCAGTTGCTCACGTCGTGGGGCATGCAGGGCTGGATCAAGGACTGGTTGGGCAACAAGGATATCGCCCTTTATTCCGTCTTCCTGGCGTATCTCTGGCAGACGGTGGGTTTCTCGATGGTCCTGTTCCTGGCAGGCCTGCAAAATGTCTCACAAACGCTTGTCGAGGCCGCACGCATCGATGGCGCCGGTCGTTGGGCGGTGTTCAAGCATGTGACGTTGCCAGCATTGCGCCCGACGGTGACGATCGTTCTGGTTCTTTCCATCATCTCGTCGTTGAAGGCATTCGACATCGTCTACGGTCTGACGGGCGGCGGCCCGGCGCAGTCCACCCAGATGCTGGCACTCTGGGCGTTCACACAGGCCATGCAGATCTTCGATTTTGGACGAGGCGCCGCAATTTCCGTCGTCCTGCTCCTGATCACCATGACCGTGGTCATTCCCTATCTCAGACGGACCCAAAAGCACGAGGAGGTTGAATCGTGACAGCAGTCCCAACTGACACGACCCTCTTGCGGCTCCAGGTCGAACCATCGTCGATGAAGCGGGATCCGATTTTGATCGGTCTCTGGATAACCCTGATCATCGTAGCGCTTGTCTGGGTGGCGCCATTTGTCTTCATCGTGTTCACGTCCTTGAAGACGCCTGCGGCGGTGACGAACACGGGTGCTTTCGTGCCACCTACCGACCTCGCGTTCGAAAACTACAGCGCCGCATGGAGCCGCGGCAACTTCGCAAGCTCCTTCTTCAACAGCGCCATCATTACAGTCATCAAGGTGCCGCTTGGGCTCCTGCTTTCCGCAATGGCCGCCTATGCCCTTGCCAAGATCAAGCTGAAGGTCACACAGGCCCTGTTGCTTCTTGTCGTGTTCGGCACGATGATCCCCTTTCAGGTGATGCTTGCCCCCCTGTTTACCCTGGTAAACTCGTTCGGCCTCATCGACACTTACCCAGGCGTCATTCTCCCCTACATCGCCTTCGGCGTTCCGTATCAGGTTTTCATCCTGCACGGCTTCTTCAAGGGAATTCCCAAAGAGCTTTCTGAAGCGGCACTCATTGACGGTGCGAACCACTTCACCATCTTCAGACGGATATTTCTGCCCGTGTGCCTACCCGTCCTTGCGGCATTGCTCATTCTCGACTTCGTCTCCACCTGGAACGAATTCGCCATGGCGCTGGTGCTGCTCCAGGATCAGCACATGTGGACGTTGCCGCTCGGTCTGATGTCGTTTCAGGGGCAGTTCTCAAGCAACTACGGCCAGCTCAATGCGGCCATCGTGATGACCGTCCTGCCGGCGACCATCGTCTATCTCATATTCCAACGCTACTTCGTGTCTGGCCTCACCTCCGGTGCGGTCAAGGGCTAGAGACCATAAAAGTATTCCACGAGGAGAGAATTCTATGCCTAATGCAACAGTCGAAAAATGGGGCGTGTTCGAGGCCTCCTTTGATGGACCCTCCGACGGGAATCCCTATCTCGACGTGGCATTCGATGCCGTGTTCACCCACAAGAGCCGGGACGTGCGCGTCCCCGGTTTTTATGATGGAAACGGGACGTACCGGATGCGCTTCATGCCCGACGTTGAGGGCGAGTGGTCGTTTGTAACGCGTTCCAGAACTACTGCACTCGCCGGAAAAACGGGCTCCTTGATCGCAACGGCACCATCGACAGGCAATCACGGCCCGGTCCGGGTACGCAACAAATTCCACTTCGCCTATGCCGACGGAACTCCATTTTTGTCATTCGGTACGACCTGCTATGCCTGGACGCACCAGCCGCTGGAGATGCAAAGGCAAACTCTCGAGACCCTTGGGAAGACGCGTTTCAACAAGATCCGGATGGGCGTATTTCCCAAAGACTATCCCTACAACGTCAACGAGCCGCTACACGCCTGCTTCGAACGAGGAGCGGATGGCAAGGAGGACTTTGACCGTCCAAATCCCGCCATGTTCCAGCATTTTGACAAACAGGTCGCAACACTTTGCGAACTCGGGATCGAAGCCGACATCATCATGTTCCACCCCTACGACCGGTGGGGTTATGCGGATATGTCGGCCGAACAGGATTTCCGCTATGTCGAATATCTGGCCGCGCGTCTGTCCGCCTACCGCAATGTCTGGTGGTCGCTTGCCAACGAGTATGATTTCCTCATCGACACGAAGCCGATGGCGCAGTGGGATCGCTATTTCCACATCCTGGAAGAAAACGACCCTTACCAGCACCTGCGTTCCATCCACAATGGCGACGTGACTGCGAATTTCGATCATCGCAAGCCATGGGTCACGCACACCTGCATTCAAAATCCTGACGTCAAGCGGACCCAGGAGTGGCGCAACGCCTACGGCAAGCCTGTTGTCAACGACGAGCCGGAATACGAGGGCGACATCCTGCAGTCATGGGGAAACCTCAGCGCCCAGGAGCTCGTGCACCGCTTCTGGATCACGATGGCGCGCGGCGGCTATGCCGGTCATGGCGAAACCTATTCCCATCCAGACGACCTGATCTGGTGGGCTAAGGGTGGAGAATTGCATGGCGAAGCATGGAAGCGCATCGGCTTCCTCAGGGATCTTCTGGAAGCGGATGTGACGCACGGCCTCGAGCCGCTCGGGTCGGTCGGCGAGTGGCCCTGGTCCCGCGTGTCTGGCGTGCGTGACGGTGACGGCGATTTCCGCCTGATCTATTTCGGCGAGCATCAGCCGGTCATCTGGTCTTCGGGACTTCCGGTCGACAGCGACGACTATGAGGTCGATCTCATCGACACATGGGAGATGACGATCACACCGCTTCGGAAAGTGGAGGCCCCTGTTCCCCATCCCACACGCCATGGCGCGATTGTCAGGGGTGGCAAGCCGGACGCTGCCTTCGGCGTCAAGATTCCGCGCAAGCCATATCAGGCCCTGCGCGTACGCAGGAAGCGCTAGAGGATATCAAGAGGTCCCAAAATGTCTGGCTTGAGCATCAAAAACGTCAAGAAATCCTTCGGCGCGGTGGACATAATTCATGGTGTCGACGTCGAGATCGCCGACGGTGAATTTACCATTCTCGTCGGCCCGTCTGGCTGCGGCAAGTCGACATTGCTGCGCATGATCGCGGGACTCGAGGAGATCACGGCTGGCCAAATCAGCATCGACGGTCGCGTGGTGAACAATCTGCAACCGAAGGACCGCGATATCGCGATGGTCTTCCAGAACTATGCATTGTATCCGCAAATGACGGTCGCCCAGAATATGGGATTTGCTCTTGAGCTCGCTGGCGCCAAACGGCCGGAAATCGAGCAAAAGGTAGGTGAGGCTGCAGCAATTCTGGGATTGCAGCCCCTCCTCGATCGAAAGCCGGCGCAGTTGTCAGGCGGACAGCGACAGCGCGTCGCCATGGGTCGCGCTATCGTTCGAGATCCGAAAGTATTTCTCTTTGACGAACCTCTTTCGAATCTGGACGCAAAACTGCGCGTGAAGATGAGAGCGGAGATCAAAGCACTGCATCAACGCCTGAAGACCACGATCGTCTACGTCACCCATGACCAGATCGAAGCCATGACCATGGCTGACAAAATCGTCGTGCTCCACGGTGGTCGCGTCGAGCAGATCGGCAGCCCGCTCGAGCTCTACGACAGACCGCGCAACATCTTTGTTGCAGGTTTCTTGGGCTCTCCCGCAATGAATTTTCTTGAGGGAACACTGCAAGACGCCGGAGCTCCCACGCTGTCGCTGCAGGGCGGTTCACGCCTGAAGCTGTCGCGGGCTCCTGCCAACTCGGCAAAGAGACCAATGACGTTGGGTATTCGTCCGGAGGATATCGCCTTGGGCGGCGAGAACGGCGTGGACGCGGTGGTCAAGGTTGTCGAACCTACGGGATCGGAAACCCATGTCGCCGTGGAGCTCGAAGGCAAGGAGCTGACATGGGTCGTGCGCGAACGGGTCGAATTGGTACCGGAGCAACGGGTGAAGCTTTCTTTCGAAACGGCCAAGATTCACTTCTTCGACCGACAGACACAGCAACGCCTGAACGCCTGACGTTGTTTGGAGCGATTGTCGCTGGCACCGCCACGTCCAATGTCAGCGCAGCGCTGTGAGGATGAACTGGATATTCGCCGGATGGCGGTGAACGCGCCGCCGCGGCTTGTCGCTTATCGAGGCTGTAAAGCTCAACGGCCTTGATCCCGGAGCATACCTTCGTGACGTCTCTGCCGATCATCCGATTAACAGGATCGATGAACTATGGCGAGCGAGGGAAACACTTCGTGCCCGACGGGCGGGATTGCTGGCGCGGGCGCCGTGTTCAGAGCATAGGCGCGCACCGGCCGGGCTGTTCTTGAGCGTCTTCCGCCCAAGTCGCGAAACCGCTCGGTCACCCGGTTCGCACGTCGTCGAATACCTTGCCCGAGATGCAAACCGCCACCAGGCTCGGCCATTGCTTCCAGCCGCGCGGCGATGTTGACGCCGTCGCCATAGATATCGCTGCCCTCCCCGATGACGTCTCCGAGATTGATGCCGACACGCAGCACGATGCGACGGTTCTCCGGCAGTGGCTCGTTGGCCTCCGCCATCTTGCTTTGCAATTCGATCGCCGCGGTGACGGCGTTCATCGCAATGGCGAACTCCACGAGCACCCCGTCGCCCATCACCTTGACAATGCGCCCGCCATGATCGCGCACCGTGGGGTTGAGTATCTCCGTCCGCCGCTGCTTCAGCGCCGCCAGCGTGCCAATCTCGTCGGCACCCATCAGCCGCGAGTAACCGACCACATCGGCGACAGCGATGGCGGCAAGTCGACGCTGGACGGGCAAATCAGCCATCTCTGTGACACGCTTCGACAGTGGTTGGCCCGCCACTGGTATTCTTGCCGCCCCGAGAAGTCCATTAAAGCGCCGCTCTGAAAACGTGAACCGTTGAAAGATCCTTTGGGGCGGAAGACATGCCGTGTCCTGCGCAAAGTGCCGCCTTTTCCGACGCTGCCCTCGGGCAGAACGAACAAGACAGGCCTCGGTTGCGGCGATCAGTCAGGCAATTTCTCCTGGGTAATCCTGACAAATTTGAAAGTCAGGCCTGGTGTTCGCACTAGCCCGGAAGAAAACTCCTAAGTCACAATAAGAGCTGGGCTTGAACAATTCGTCGTCTCAAAGCGTTATCAGAGCGGATGAACTTTTGGAGTAAAGCCCATGAAAAAACTGCTGTTAGCGGTTGCCGCATGCGCGAGTCTAGTTCCCTTCTCGCCCGCGTCTGCTCAAGGAATATACTTTGAGTTCGGCGATAGCCCGCGTTACTACGACGATGATTCACCAAGGCTCTACCGTGCGCCTCCTCGGTATTATCGCGATCGGTACTATCCGTCACGATACGAACAGCCGAGGTGCTGGAGGCAGCCATACCAGGTTCGCAGTCACAACCATGAGATAACGAGATACAGGACCGTCTGTGCCGACTAAAATGCAGGCGCACTGATGTAGGCTACCCGTCGGCCACCCGCCATTCGGGTGATCCTGAGAATTGTCTTACGCTCACAGCCTGGGTCCCACGACCCGGCGACAGCTTCTGCAAAACCCGGCGAGAGGGGTCGGCGTACTCTTTTTGTCCGCCACCATTCACTCGGGTCGAGCGAACTATCGCAGAAGCCACCAAAAAAGCGTTCCGAAACCGCCGATAAATATGGCTATGAAGACGATGATCCGAAGAAGGCCCTCGTTTACGTTGCCTTTGCCGACGATCATTGTGAACCAGTCTTCCAACATCTGTCTCTCGCCTGATCCGAGGGCACTTTGAGACCGACGATAGCTCGCAATAGCGCGACGCACAACAAGCTGCTGGAGCGCAACAACTGCGTCCCGGATCTTCAGGTCTTCTCACGTCATGGTAGGTGCGCGTACCGCTAAAGGCGTACGTGCGAGCCGTGCCCGGTTGTGCTCTTATGGCGGCGGCCGAAAGACGGCCAGTTTCCCTGTAAAAGTGCTGAGGGTCCGCTATCACCCCTGCGGACCTCTCACTTTTCACGCCTTCCTCACCAAATTTGCTAAAGCCGCCTATGCGAACGGATGCATCCTTTTTCCGGCTGCAAAACGCTATCCTAAAGGCTCCTCAGATCCATCCCTCTGTGAGCAGGATTAACACACAAGGCCGTCGAACCCCTGTCAGGCTTTGTGTGCCTGTCTCTACAGCCAGGTCGCCGCTGCGGCGGCGGCCTCGGACTCCTCCATGACTATCACGGCGCGGATCGCGCCGACGAGCCAAATCATGATGTTTGCAAATCGTGAGGCGGAGGCACGCCAAATCACTATTCTTTTTCGTTTCGCGTGCCTCGTCGCGGCCAGAATAGACCCGGACGAAAAATCCGGGCTGATCGAGCGTTACTACCAGGTCTGGCTGCCATACCAATCGTCGATGTCGCGGCGAGCGCGATCCCGCTCAATACCGTAACGTTCCTGGATCTTGCCTTCCAACTGGTCGCGTTTGCCGGCGATCTGATCGAGATCGTCATCAGTGAGCTTGCCCCACTGTTCCTTGACCTTGCCTTTCATCTGCTTCCAGTTTCCTTCGACACGATTCCAATCCATTTCGCTTCTCCTTCATGCTGCGACTGTGCAGGTAACGAGGCAGCAACATTAGTGTTCCCTGGGCTCGAGCGCCTTTGGCCCAAGCGATATGAAGGAGTTCAGACATGGCTCCGGCGCGAGCTCTGGCCATTCAGCAGCGCAACGAAGCCTGTAGGAATCGATGACGCATGCCTGCATATCACCCCGCCGCAAATGAGCACGAACAGCCGGGCATGACTGGAAGGGAAGGCAAGCCACTGCAAGATTTCAACCAC